>NZ_CP053482.1:710625-1421250 GCF_016772315.1 Thiothrix subterranea
AACGTGGCATTGCTGGCACATTCGCAGGAAGACGAACACTCCTGTTTCAGCGACAACACCCACCACGACATTGCCGAAAATGCACGCAGTATTCAAAACATTTTCAACGGCACATACACCCGCACCGATGGCACAACGGTAACGGGCGCAAGCCTTGCGCAACTGGTTGCCAGCAACGATGCCAAAGCCAGCGAAACCTTGGTCAGCAAACTCACCGATACCCAACAAAAAGCCGAAGCCATTGTGGAAGCGGCGAAAAACGGCGAAAATTTCGATCAGCAAATCAAATCTGACAACAAAGACGGCAATAAACGTATCAAAGCCACGATTGCTGCCTTACGTAGCCAAACCGGTGACATCGAAGCAGCAGCGAAAGCGGTGGGTATCGACAGCCTGAACCCAGAAACCAGCGACTCCTTTGGTGGATAAATGCAAGATTACCCCTCACCCCAACCCCTCTCCCTCAAGGGGAGAGGGGCTAAGAGGTCATCTTTCTTGTTCCCCCTCGCCCCTTGAGGGAGAGGGGGCTAGGGGGTGAGGGGTTCTTAAAGGATAACTATGCAAGCAACTCTAGCCATTACCCTTTGTGTGTTACTGACATCAGGGATAGCCAACAGTAGTTCCCTGAGCGTAGCCGAAGGGACACCGCAACAACACGAAGACTTCGCCATCGGTGGCGCATTCTTCCAACAACCGTGGGTCAGTTCCCCCGCATCCACCACTGCGCGTGATGGGCTGGGGCCGCTGTTCAAAGCCAATAGCTGCATTGCTTGTCATGTGCAGCATGGGCGCGGGCATCCGCCGCTGACGGATACCGAGCCGTTCCTGTCTACACTGGTGAAACTCAGCGTCCCCGCCACCACAACCGAACAATTAGCGGTCGCTAAAACACTGGGCATTGCCCCTGAACCGACTTACGGCGACCATTTGCAAACCCTCGGCATCAAAGGTTTACCGGGTGAAGGCACGCCGCGCTTCACCTATACCGAAGTTCACGGGCAATTCAAAGATGGCGAAACCTACACGCTGTTACAACCGCAGTTGCACATTGATGGGCTGAACTACGGTGCATTGCACCCGGATACGCAATTTTCCGCACGGGTTGCCCCACCACTGTTTGGCTTGGGTTTGTTGGAAAGCATCCCCGATGCGGAAATCCTCGCCAATGCCGATCCTAATGACCACAATGCTGACGGCATTTCCGGCAAGCCTAACCAAGTCTGGGACATTGCCACCCAGCAAACCACACTAGGACGCTTTAGCTGGAAAGCCAATCAACCGAGTATTCTCCAGCAAACGGCGGATGCCTTCCGCAATGATATTGGCATTACCTCCACCCTATTCCCGGAAAAACCCTGTACCGCCGCGCAAACAGATTGCCACGCCCTGCCAGAAGGCGGCAAACCGGAAATCCCCGCTAATTTGCTGGAAAAAGTCGTGTTTCATGTTGCCCACCAACCCGTTCCGCCACGCCGTGATACCGACGATCCGCAAGTCATTCGAGGGCAGAAACTGTTTAATCAGGCGGGTTGTGTCGCCTGCCACACCCCAACGTTTCCAGCCTTGGCAAACCAGCCACACCAACCCTATTCCGACCTATTGCTGCACGATATGGGCGAGGAGCTGGCAGATAAGCGCCCCGACTTTGCGGCATCCGGCAACGAATGGCGCACCCCGCCATTGTGGGGTATCGGTTTAACCGCAAAACTCAGCGGACACACCCGTTTCCTGCATGACGGACGCGCCCGCAACCTGCTGGAAGCGATTCTCTGGCACGGTGGCGAAGCCGAAGCCGCCAAACAACACGTATTGTCGATGCACAAATCCGAACGGGAAGCACTGTTACGTTTCCTCAACTCACTGTAATGAGAACGCTGATGTTTAAACAGATTTTTTGCTGCCTGCTCCTGCTGCCTTCGCTGTTATTTGCAGCCACACCCAACGTCGCCCCCGCCACACCGCTTCCCGATGCCGACAAATTGCTGGCGGCTGTGGTTGATGGCGCAATCATCCCGCTGTATCGCGAATTGCAAGTCACTGCCAACACCTTGGCACAGCGCAGCACGGCGTTTTGCAGCACCCCCACCGCCGAATCCTTCAAGGTATTGCGCGAAGGTTGGGGTGAAACCTTGCTCGCATGGCATCGCACCGACGCGCTCATGTTTGGCCCCGCGATTGCCGATCAGATCGACTTCACCATCAATTTCACGCCACCGAAAAAAATGATCATCAGCCGCTTGCTAACCGATGACATCCCCCTAACCCCCGACATCATCGCGAAAGCCGGAGTAGGCGGGCAAGGCTTAAGTACGCTGGAATTCTTGCTGTTTGATCGTGACAAAAACGATGCCGAACAACTGGCAAGTTTCCAAGGCGATATGGGCAAACGCCGCTGTGATTATGTGCAAGCTGCCAGCACCTTGCTGCATACCCAAGTGCAAACCATCGCGAATGGCTGGCTGCAAGACAGCAACGGTTACGCCAGCGCTTTCCGCGATGCGCACAAGGGCAATGCCACTTTCGCCAGCGCCCGCCAAGCAGTGGATTTGCTGGTGGGCAAGCTGTTTCAGTCCGCCGAAAAGTTTTCCAAAAACCGCATTGGCAACCCCTTGGGCAAAGGCATTGACCTCAATACCGAAGGCAAGCAGGAAGTGTTGAATACCTCCAACGCCTACCAATTGGAAGCTTGGCGCAGCGGCTATTCCATCCAAATCATTCGCGCCAATGTGGAAGGGATGCAACGCATTCTGCGGGAAGGCGGCATATTGCAATGGCTACGCGACCACAACGAACGCGAAGTGGAAAAGTTCGTCGCCGACGCCATGCAGCAACGCCTCGACAATTACCTCAAATTACCGCTGCCCAGTGCTGACCCTTTCGAGCTAATCAAGACGGGTAAAGGTAAAGAACTCGATGGTTATTACTACCTCGGTAACGACATTCAAATGGGAATCCGCCGCCAGCTTGCTAAAGTGCTAGGCGTACAACTCGGTTTCAACGATAACGATGGGGATTAAACAATGAATCGCCGCCAGTTTTTGTTACTTGCCACTGCCGGAACGTTTGGTGCGGCATTAGGGGTCAACACCCTAATGAAACGCGCCGCAGGAACACCTGTTGAAGCAGATACCAACCTCACCCATTTATATTCCGCCAGCGACAACCCACACGGCGGACACTTTCTAACCCGCTTAGACATGGCAAGCGGGCAACTGCAATCCTGCGCTGTCCCCATGCGCGGACACGCCGTATTACCCTTAGCAAACGACACCGCCCTACTGTTCGGACGCCGCCCCGCCTTTGAATGCGCCGTCGTGGAATTCCTCCCCTCTCCCCTTGAGGGACGACGCGAACAGCGGCTGGGTGCGGGGCTGGGGGTGAGGGGTATCCCCGCAACAGCCGGACGACATTTCAACGGTCACGGCTGTTTATCCTCTGCGAGTGATGTATTGTTCACCACCGAAAACGCTTACGATGAAAAACGCGGCGTACTCGGTATCCGCGACAGCCAAACTTTCCAACACCTCGGCGAATACGACACCTACGGACTCGACCCGCACGATGTACAACTCATGCCCGACGGCAAAACCTTGGTCGTAGCCAACGGCGGCATTGAACAGCACCCCGATTTCGGGCGGCGCAAACTCAACCTTGACACCATGCAACCCTCGCTGGTTTATATTGATGCGCAAACCGGCAAAAAAATTGACGAATACCGCCTGCCCGATCACCATTTAAGCATTCGCCACCTGATCGCCACTGCGGATGGCAGTGTCGGTGTCGCGCTGCAATACGAAGGCGATTTATACCGCCAACAACCCGCGTCTTTAGTTGCTTGGCAGTCACACGGCGGTGAGTTGCAATTGCTCGACATTAGCGCCGCTGACGTGGCGCTGTTCAACGGTTACATGGCAGATTTAGCCTATGACCCGCAGCAACAGATTCTGGCAGTATCCTCACCACGCGGCAATCACACCAGTTTTTGGAGTACCCGCGAACGCCGTTTTCTACACGCGCATTCCCTGCCGGAACCCAGCGGCATCGCGTTTTTGCCACAACAGCAGCAATTTTTAGTCTCGGATGCGACCGGCGGCATTCACCGTTTTCCCTCAACCCTTCAACCCGCACCAGCCAGTCTGTTGCACCAGTTCCCCGACAAGCGTTGGGATAACCATCTGGTGATAGCATGATCACAGACAAGCCACTGCTCCTTATCAAAATATTTGGAGTCCTCGCATGAAAAAGACCGTATTAAGCATCCTGATTGGTGCATCCCTAACCAGCCCTACTTTTGCCGAAACGACGCTAAACGGTGTAGTGGAAGTCGAAGCCGGTTTCGTCAGCAATGCTGACGGCGATAGCAGCGACCTCACTCTACCCACCGTCGAACTCGGTATTGATAATCAAATCAATGACAAACTCGACGGACACGTCTTGTTTCTATACGAACAAGGCGAAAACAACGACAATATTGCGCTGGATGAAGCCACCCTCACCTTCAAACCGCGTGAAGGGCTGGATGTCACAGCAGGACGCATGTACGTGCCTTTCGGTAAATTCGACAGCCGTATGGTGTCCGACCCACTGACGTTGGAAATGGCGGAAACACAAGAAGAAGCCGTGCAACTGGGTGTCAGTTCCGGCGATATTTCCGGCTCTGCTTACCTGTTCAAAGATGACGAAGACGGCGGCAACAAAATGGATGATTACGGCGTGACTCTCGATTACAGCACCGACAACCTCAGTGCTGGCGTGAGCTATATTTCTGACGTGAATGATAAAGCAGCGGCAGGGCTAGGTATCCATGCCTCCGCTACTGTCGGCAAAGCCAGCGTGATTGCCGAACACATTCAAGTCGATGCCATCACACTGGAAGATGACAGCAGCGTCGAACCCAGCGCTACCAACCTCGAAGTCGGCTTCGATATGGGCAACGACCGCACCGTAGCACTCGCCTACCAGCAAACCGACGCGGCTGAGTCGCTGGAACTGCCCGAAAAAGCAGCGGGCATTGCTTACCGAATGCCCGTCTACGAAAAAGCCAGTTTCGCCGCTGAATACATGAACAACCAAGCCTACGATGGCAGCAAAGAAGATCTTGTTACCTTGCAAGTGGCTTACGAGTTCTAAGCACCGCAGGCGTTGCCTCACTCGTGGCGCAACGCCTCAATCGGGTCTAGCCGTGCCGCCCGTTTCGCAGGCATATACCCAAACAACACGCCAATCCCTGCTGAAAACACGAACGACAGCAAATTAATGCCCACGTTAAAGGTATACGGCACATTCATCACCTGCGACAAACCGATGGATGCCAGCGTTGCCAACCCAATCCCGACCAAGCCGCCAAGGGAAGCCAGCACCACCGCTTCGATCAAAAATTGCAGCAACACTTCACGCTCCAACGCCCCAATCGCCAGCCGGATACCGATTTCGCGGGTACGTTCGGTCACGGACACCAGCATAATATTCATAATGCCAATCCCACCGACCAGCAAGCTGACCGAAGCCACCGCTGCCAGCAATGTAGTCATCACTTGCGTCGTGCCGGACAAAGCTTCAGCAATCTGGCGGGTATCTTGCACGTTGAAATTGTCGTCCTTGTCATCTCCCAAACGGCGGCGTTCGCGCATCAGGTCGGTCAATTGCTCTTTGACGCTGGTAATGTCGTTTTCGTCCGCGACCGACACTTGGATGCTGGACACATTCTGATTACCCGTCAAACGCCGTTGCACCGCTTTGATCGGCATAATGACGGTATCATCCTGATCACGCCCCATTGACGCTTGCCCTTTGGATACCAGAATGCCGATGATTTCGCAGGAAAAGTTGTTCACCCGCAAACTCTCGCCCACGGGTTGTTGCGTGCCGAATAATTCGCGGCGGATGGTTTCACCGATCAAGCATACCGTTTGCCCCGCTTTTTCTTCTGCCTCGCTGAAAGTGCGCCCCGATGCCAGTTTCCAGCTTCCGGCAATGAAGAAATCGTTGGTCGAACCCGTCACACTGGTTGACCAGTTGTTGGACATGGAAACGACCGTGGCACTCTTACTCACCTCCGGCGCAACGGCTGCAAGCCCCGTAATCTGATTGCGGATGGCTTCGACATCTTCCAGCGAAAACGGGGGTGAACCGCCCCCGCCGCCGCCCCCGGTGGCCCCATCGTGCGTTGCCCGTTACGGATTTGCAGCAAGTTGCTGCCAAGGCTGGATACCTGATTTTTCACCGCTTGGGTTGCGCCATTGCCGAGCGTGACCATTGTAATGACTGCCGATACGCCAATCACGATCCCCAAAATGGTGAGGAAGGAACGCAATAAATTGCGGCGGATTTCGCGCAAGGCGAGTAAAAAGCTGCTCCATAACATCAGGTGATCTCCCGTTTGCGCACGTCGCTGTCGATATTGCCGTCAACAAAGTGGATGATGCGTTTGGCGTATTCCGCCATATCCGGTTCGTGCGTCACCATTAGCACGGTAATGCCTTTGTTTTCGTTCAGGTCGGTGAGCAAGACCATGATTTCATTACTGGTTTTGGTGTCGAGGTTGCCGGTCGGCTCATCCGCCAGCAAAATGGTCGGGTTGGTGACTAACGCCCGCGCAATCGCTACCCGTTGCTGTTGCCCGCCGGACAGTTCTGCCGGAGTATGATGCCCCCAACCCTCCAGACCCACCTGTTGCAACGCGGCTTGGGCAGCGGTATGACGCGCTTCGGTGGATTCGCCCCGATACAACAGCGGCAATTCCACATTTTCCTGTGCGGAAGTCCGTGCCAACAGGTTGAAACCTTGGAACACGAAGCCCAGATAATGCCGCCGTAACAAAGCGCGTTCGTTGCGCGACAATTGTTCCACATGCACATCGCGGAACAAGTATTCGCCGCCGCTGGGGACATCCAAACACCCCAGAATATTCATCGCGGTGGATTTGCCCGAACCACTCGGCCCCATGATGGCGACAAAATCGCCTTGCTCAATGGTCATATTGACCCCATCCAACGCTTTGAAACTCGCCTGCCCCTGACCGTAGATTTTGGTGATACCGCGTAATTCGATTAACGCACTCATGGTGTGCCACCTGTTGTACCGCCTGTGCTTTCGGTAATCACCGCCATTCCTTCTTTCAAGTCGCCGCTAACGATTTCGGTTTGCTTGCCATCGCTAATGCCGGTTTTGACTTCCACCGCCAGGGGCGCGTTATTGTCCAGTACCCAGATTTTTTGCATCCCATCGGGGCTGGCGACGGGTGGCGTACCATTGGGGCGTTTTTTGGCTGTCCCCATACCCGGCGGACGTGGCATCAATTGTGAAATGAAGCTGCTATTGGCGCTCGCCGCAGCAGGTGCAGCAGCCACTACTGGGGTAAAGCGCAGAGCAGTATTCGGCACTAGCAATACATTTTCCCGCGATTCGGTTTTGATGGTAGCGGTGGCGGTCATGCCGGGGCGTAAGGTCAGGTCGGTGTTTTGCACCGCCAGCACGGTGAGGTAGGACACCACATTTTCAGAGGTATTCGCTCCCAGACTGACGCGGGTAATTTCGGCGGGGTATTTGCGCCCCGGCCATGCATCCACGCTGAATTCGGCTTTTTGTCCAGCTTTGACTTGCCCGACATCGGCTTCATCCACGCCGACTTCGACTTCCATTTGTGCCAAATCTTCCGCCAGTGTGAACAAGGTTGGCGCGGACAAAGACGAAGCGACGGTTTGCCCCGGTTCGACGGTGCGGGTTAGCACTACGCCGTTAATCGGTGAGGTGATAATGGCTTTGCCGAGATTGGTTTCGGAGGAACGCAATTCGGCAGTGGCAGAAATCACGGTGGTTTTGGCGACTTCGGCATCGGCTTGGGAACGTTCCAGCGTCGCTTCGGCGGTATCCAACTCAGATTTGGCGGGCAATTTACCGCCGGAGGCGCTGTACAACTCGCGTAAACGGTTGAGCTTGGTACGCGCTTCTTTGACGCTGGCTGCGGATTGTTTGACTTTGGCTTGCGCGGATGCCAGCGACGCTTTGCCTTTGGTAATGGTGTCTTGCAACTGGGTGGTGTTGAGGCTGGCGAGTTTCTGCCCTTTTTTCACTACTTCGTTGGCATCCACCAGTACGTCATCAACTGTGCCGGAGAGTTCCGTGCCAATATCGACTTGATTTTTGGGTTGCAAGTTGCCTGTCGCCGTCACCGTGACGCTGAGGTTGCCGGTTTTGGCGGGGGTGGTTTTGTAGCTGGTTTGGCTCTTGGTTTGGGATGACCCCATGAAGTAATAGCCTGCGCCGCCTGCGATGATCCCCGCGACCAGCAGTGCCAAGAGCCACTTGCCCTTGCTGCCTTGAGATTTCTTTTTACCGCCTGCTGCCAATACCGCTTTGACGGAATCGTTGGTGGTTGAATTGATTGGGTTGCTCATAAGGTTCTCCTACCACGCGCCGCCGATGGCTTTGTAAAGGCTGATCATTGCCTGAGTATTTTCTGCTTGTGCTGCCAACTGGCTTTCTTGGGCGCTCAAGACGCTGCGTTGCGTATCCAGCACATTTTGGAAATCGGCAGTGCCTGCGTCATAGCTGAGTTGCGCCAAGTTTTCGGCACTGCGTGCCAATGCCACGTTTTGCGCCAGTAACGGTTGGCGCTCGCGTAGCGATTGCAGAGTGGAAAAGCTGTTTGCCACGTCCTGCAATGCACCCAGCACGGCTTTTTGGTAACTGGCAACGGCTTGTTCACGGGCGGCATCTTTGGCTTCGACTTGCTGTTTCAGCCTGCCACCGTCAAACAAGGGTGCGCTGATGGAGGCGGCGAGGGAACGGGCGATGCTGCCAGTATCCAGCAAATCCGCCAGACTCAGGCTGCTGAGGCTAAGTGATCCGCCGAGGTTGAAGCTGGGGTAGAGGTTGGCTTTGGCTTCGCCGACCCGCAATCCGGCTGCGGTGACTTTGTATTCGGCAGCGCGGATGTCGGGGCGTTGGCGGATGGCATTGGCGGGAATGTTATTCAGCAATTGCCCGCCAGCGGTCGGAATCGGTTTGGCTGCGGCGAGTCGGGTATTGAGTGCGCCCGGTTCTTTGCCAGTGAGGATGGCGAGGGCGTGTTGCGATTGGGTCACGCTGTTTACCAATGCGGGAATCTGTGCTTGGGTTTGCCCCAAACTCAAGTTGGCTTGATCAGCTTCCAAGCCGCTGGCAAGCCCTGCTTGTTGTTTCAGACCAATCAAGCGCACGGTTTCATCGCGCGAGGCAAGACTTTGGCGCGACACCGCGAGGCGGGCTTGGGCTAGGCGTAGGTTGACGTAGCTGCTGGCAACTTCGGCAGCGAGTGAGGCTTTGACATCTTCCAAACTGGCTTGGGTGGCTTGCAGGTCGGCGGCGGCGGCTTTATCGGCTAAACGATTGCCGCCGAAGATGTCGGCTTCCCAACTGGCATCGAGGTTTGCACCGTAGCTGTCATTGCCACCGCTGCGACGGGCGGATGCGCCGCTGGAGAGGCTGGGTAACAGGCTTGCTCCGGCAATCGCACGTTGCGCACGGGCGGCTCGCAGGCTGGCTTGGGCGGTTTTGATGTCGGGGCTGGCTTGCAGGGCTTCTTGGATCAGCGCAGTCATGAGCGGGTCGTTGAAGGTTTGCCACCATGCGGCTTGGATGGGTTTGCGTGCCAGCGCATTGCTGGGTTGAATTTGAACGGTATTGGGGGGCGTGGGAGTATCGCGAATGCTGGCGGGCGCACACGCGACCGTTGCCATGCAAAGGGCGAGGCTAACCAGCAGGCGTTGCGGAGTCGATGCCATGAACATAATCCTATGAGTGATTTCCATGACAAGAGTGTGGCGCAGGCTGACGTAAAGGTGGGTAAATCGTATGTAAAGATAGGTAAAGATGCTGTATCAGCGCAATCAGGTGGAGAGATACGCCCTAAAACTCTCCGAATTCGTCCCCGCCGCACTGACCACGTAATCGTAACCCTCGCCCCCTGCCAACACTTGCCAAGATTGCAAAGTGATGTTTGGCAGGGCGAACAAATGCAGCAAAAAGTCGGTTTCCACCTGACTATTAACATCGCCACGCCCCCCGTAACCGCTCTCAATTTTGATCAAATCACCTTGGATTTCGACAACGTTGTACACCCAAATATTGCGCGGCTTGTTGTCCGTCAAATTGCTCAAATAGGTAGCCGCATTCGCACTATCCATCAAGGTGTAGGGGCTATCGTCACACAGGCGGTAGCCATCAAGGGTAGTGTTTGCGAGTGCTGCCGCCAATGCTGCAACACTGTCGGGGGTAACGTGCGCCAGCAGCAACCAATCAGACCCATTGCCATTCGCGGCGAGTTGCCAGCACCACGGTTTTACCTTCGTCATTCTTGTTCTCCCTGTACGCTCATCGCGCCGTCAGTATACACTCTGCGCACTATTGACCTGTCAGGAATCGAATCATGTTGTATTGCTACGGCGACTTATGCCCGCTATGCGCCGACTGCTATCGGCATACCCAACCTTCGCCGGGGCGGGACAGATTCGCTGCCCTGCCCTACGATGCCGTCAGTGGAACGTGCGACTATTTCCACAGCAATGAACCGACCGAAGCCCTGATCCGCGAAACTGCGTATTACCTGTGGCAGCGCGAAGGTTGCCCCGACAATTGCGCCGCTACACATTGGGCAGAAGCATACCGGAACTTATGCATCAGCACTGGGCGTGTAAAGCCGTGTAAAGAAATGTAAAACCCCCTGCCCTTGCATTTCAATCACCGTATGATTCAAGGTATGACACCACTCAGAAGACAATCATGAGCAAGCTATTACTGGTTGACGACGACATCGAACTCACCACCATGCTGACCGAATATTTGGAACGCGAAGGTTTCGACATCACTGCCGTGCATAACGGTGACGCAGCGGTGTGCGAAGCCCTCAACGGCGATTACGCGCTGGTGGTGTTGGACGTGATGATGCCCGGCATGAGCGGTATCGAAGCCCTCAGCCGCATCCGCACCCACAGCAAAATGCCGGTACTCATGCTCACCGCCCGTGGCGACGACATCGACCGCATTATCGGCTTAGAACTGGGGGCGGATGATTATGTGCCAAAACCGTGTATGCCGCGTGAATTGGTAGCCCGCATCCGTGCCATCCTACGCCGCACCAGCAGCGACACCACCACCACGAATCACGAACCGCTGCAAACCGGCGCACTCACCCTTTACCCCGAAAAACGCCAAACCCTCTGGCATGGGCAACCGTTAGAACTGACCAGCACCGAATTCAACCTGCTGGAAGTTCTCGCTCGCCAAGCCGGACAACCTGTCAGCAAAGCCGACCTCTCCACCCACGGTTTAGGACGACCGCTGACCCGTTACGACCGCAGCATCGACGTACACATGAGTAGCATCCGTCACAAACTCGGCAATTTGCCGGATGGGCGTTCCTGCATCCAAACCGTGCGCGGCATCGGCTACCAATTGATCGGGGAATAAACAATGGGCAGACTGTTTTGGAAAATCCTCCTCACCTTTTGGCTGACGCTGTTAATCACGGGTGGTATCACGGGCATTGCCGTTTGGCTACATCAGAACCAATCCATTTATTCCGCTCCTTCCCCCGTGATCGAAAAAATTCACCGCCCCCCACACCGCTTCCCATTCGGGCTATTGATGACGGGCGTGACTGCCAGCTTTATTTCCAGCTTTCTGTTGGCGTGGTATTTCTCGCAACCGATTGGCATTTTGCGCAAAGCCTTTCGTGCCGCAGCCAAAGGCGATTTGAGCCAGCGTGTCACCGCAACGATTGGGTCGCGACGTGATGAAATTGCTGATTTAGGGCGTGATTTCGATGACATGGCGACCAAACTGCAAATCCTGATGGCATCGCAACGCCGCTTGCTGCATGACGTTTCGCACGAATTGCGCTCGCCGTTGGCACGCTTGCAAGCCAGCATCGGTCTGGCACATCAACAGCCGGAAAAAGTCGCCAGCAGCCTTGCCCGTATCGAACACGAAGCCGGACGCTTGGATACCTTAGTGGGCGAAGTGCTAACGCTTTCGCGCCTCGAATCCGGCGTGCCGCAACCGTTGGATGAATACATCGACATTCTGGAACTTGCCGATGCCGTGATTGATGATGCGCGGTTTGAAGCGAATGCGCTGTCACGCCAAGTGGTATTTCAGTGCGATGTCGAGGATAGCCCGATCATTCAGGGGCGTGGTGAATTGCTGTATCGCGCTTTGGAAAACGTGGTGCGTAACGCCATCCATCACACGCCCGAAAACACGGCGGTAACACTGGCGATTCACCACGATGCTGCCGCGTCACGCCTGCATCTGACGGTGGATGATCAAGGATCGGGCGTGCCGGAAGCGGAATTGGGGAGCATTTTCGAGCCGTTCCAGCGTAGCAGTAACGCCAGTGCCAACCGTAATGGTTACGGGCTGGGCTTGGCGATTGCGCGGCGGGCGATTGAAAGTCATGGCGGCACGATTCGCGCCAAAAACCTCAGCAGCGGCGGTTTGCGGGTGGAAATCTATCTACCACTCACGGTTACAATGCAACCAGGCTAGAAGCTTTCAAGCTCACATTATCACTGGTGATGCTGGTGTTTTTATCCAAGAAACTATCCAACGGGTAGCCGAGTGCAGCGTCATACGCCGTTTTGACGATGGCGTATTTGCTGTTGATGGCGGTTTCGATTTGCATAAACAACTGTTCAATGGTTTTACCTTTGGCTTTCAAATCACGTGCAGACAACTTTTTATTGCTTGCCAAATTCACGCCTTCGGTCAAGACACCCGCTTTCACCGTCAGCTTTAAACGCAATGCCGCACTCGTGCCAGTTTTCTGCTCCAACACATAGGTGTAATTCAAGAGGTTTTGCGCACGCCACAGGTCACGGTTTTTCTTCAAATCACTCAGTAAAACCGCGTAAGGATCAACAGGCGCGGTGAAATTGACTGCTGCTTGCACAGCGGCTGCGGCATCCAACAAACCTGTGCCACAACTGGCGCAAGGTTGCGGGAAAGCCCGCGCACTCGACTTCAGCAGACTTTCGACTTGATCCGGTGTCAGGGTGGGTTTGGCAGCTAACATCAATGCGACTACGCCGGACACATGCGGCGTTGCCATGCTCGTGCCTTGGTAATATTTGTAGGTGTCGGCAAGCGCGGTTTGCGTTCCTGTATTCAGGGTGGAAACGATGCCATCGGCGGCGATACCCGTATTCATCGAACCGCCCGGCGCGGCTAAATCAACGACCGTACCGTAGTTGGAATAATAAGCACGTCCGCCGTTTTTGCCGGTCGCCGCCACGGTCACAACGCCTGTACAGTTGGCGGGTGAAAATTGGCTGGCATCGGTATTGCTATTGCCTGCTGCCACCACGACCACAGCATTTTTGCCACGCGCTGTATTGATGGCATTTTGCATGGTTGAACCGCACGCGGATGCGCCACCCAAACTCAGGTTAATAACACGTGCGGGATTCGGGTTCGCTGGCACACCGGATACCGTACCGCCTGCTGCCCAAATAACTCCCGCCGCAATGTCGGAGGTATAGCCGCCGCACTTGCCCAATACCCGCACCGGCAAGGCTTTGGCGGCATAAGCGACCCCAGCAATGCCTTCGGCATTATTCCCAGCCGCAGCAATCGTGCCTGCTACGTGTGTGCCGTGCCAACTGCTATTAATCGCGGTGCTACTGCCACATTCACCAGCCAGCACGTAGTCGCCCGCATCCGTCGCATCGCTGTCACGCCCGTTGCCGTCATTACCCACAGCAGCATCGGCAATCATGTCATAACCCGCCAACAAATTCGGCAATAAGTCCACATGCGGCAAGACCCCCGTATCAACGACAGCCACCACGCTACCCTGACCAGCGGTATAACCCCATGCCTGATCGGCGCGAATACCACTAATCGCATCCAACAATGGCCATTGATAACTCAGGTAAGGATCATTCGGTGTAACCGGTGCTGGCACTTCCATGCGGTTCATAATGAAGTCCGGCTCGACGTATTCGACTTCCGGTAACTGCTTCAACCAAACAGACAATTTATCCCAATCCGCTTTCTTTTTGCGCTTTTCAAAACGAAAAACATCGGCTTTATCATGCGTGGTTTTGGCGTAAGTGAATTTTTCGCCTTTCTCAGTACGCAGACGGGACAACGCCTTATCGACAGCGACAGGGCTGGCATTATCGCGGAAACGGATAATCAACTGATCGGTATCGGACTGAGTGGGGGCAGGCAACGTAACCGTTTTTTTGTTGGCAGGGGGCGCATCTGGCACGTTCGCCAATACAGTTTGAGCAGATACAGCAGTAGAAATAGCCAATACGATGGCGCATAGATGGAGATGCTTGGGGGTTAACATCGGTTTTTTATCTCATTTTATTGTATGCCCTATTCACTAATTATTATTTTTTATATGTGAGCAATATTGACAGATAACCGATGAAATGCAATCCCCAACTGATAAAGGGTAGTGACAAAGCTGAGAATTCAGGCAAACCGCAGGGTTACACGGAACAATTCACCGATTTCATCAAACGTGACCCGTTCCTGCATTAGCTTCAGCATCATTGGAATTCCTCTGCCCAAACCATCGAAGTAGCGCAGGTTATCGAGGAATTTCATCAAGAAAATATTACGCGGGGCAGAGTTGCCATAGCGGATTTTATTCAACGTCAGGGTATTCGCCAACTTGCCGGGGGAGGTAATTTCGATCCGATCGCTATAGACATGCACCTGTATTTTGCGCTGGCTGAGGGAATAATCGCGGTGAGCAACGGCATTCACCATCGCCTCACGCAAGACTTTGAGCGGAATCCGCACGGTTTCAGTGCGGCGTGTACCTTCAATGGTGGATGGGTTTGGCAGGAAAAGCTGGAGCAAAGCCACCGTTTTGTCGATCAGTTCCGGCAATGTGCCCAGCACTTCCTTTTTGTCCAGCAGGTCATCGGTGATGTCATCGCCTTTAAAGACGGCGAACATAATGGAAGCGTGTGGCAGACGGCGCTGGGGCTGTTTACCGAACATCAGCAGTCCACCGACGGTTGCCACCTGTTTACCTTCGAGTTCGGTCAGGATGTCCGCATTCAACAACAGGCTTTGCTGTTCGTCGTTTGGCAAATCAATAAAGGCGGTGTCGTAGTAGGTGCGGTAGTAATGATCTACTAAGCGGAAGTCGATGCCTTCGATACCTGTATCGGCAACGGGTGCTGTATCGAAATGTACCAATCCTGCTTGCTGAAATAAACGGCTCAATTCTTCCTTGGTAGCGGTGCGATTGGTTGAACCGACCCGCAGCCAATACTTGCCATCCAACGTTTGGTAAGGCTTATCCTTGCCTTTGGGGATGGTCACAGCACACACGACTTTCCCTTCGATAGCGACGTGCGTAACGTCCACACACAAGGCGGGAATGATGTTGTTACGGCTGATATTGGCAATCCATGTATCAAGATTGTCCGCGTGGATACCTGAAATTACCCCATCATCCTCAACACCGATCAGTAACGTTCCGCCCAAAGTATTGGCAAACGCCACGATTTCCCGTGCCACAGAATCGGGGCGAACGTCAGCCGACTTGAATTCAAGCTGGGCGTTTTCACCTTGGGCGATCAGTTGTTGGATGGTATTAATCATAATAACAAACATATATTGCATTAAAGGAAAGATTATAGCACATGTATCAATAGCTTAATGAGTCGATTGACTTTTCAGCCCAACCCATTTATCAAAACAGCTTTTGTTTATTTTTTCATACCATTCGGAACATATAAAATATTCAGCACCATATGCCCTAATAATAGGTTTAGACCAATATCTTGAAGGTTTTTTCTCATCAGCTAATAACTTCTTCTTTAATAAAGGCATTTGGATGCCAAATATTTTTTTAGAATATTCAGCTAATTGCATTAACCCAACCTCTTCTTTTGATATTTCGTTTTCTTCAAACATCTGTATCAGTTTTTCTCGCACACGCTCACCAATTTTTCTTTGATTTTGCAGCATATCGTCACTGTTAGTGTCAATTTTTTTTGGAAGCTGACTAATACTACTTTTTTCTGAAAATATTTGATACATTTGTATGCTACGCATAAATAACTCTGAAGTATCTGCAACAGAGGATGTAACTTCGAGGACAGGCTGAAGTATTTCTGTATTAAAATAATCATTTGCAATCAACTTAATGTTAAAATTAAGATCATTTTTTCTGAGAATTTTTTCAACCTGAATCAAACAAGAATCAAGATTTTCAATTATATTATAATTTATTTTAGGAGATGCAAAAATTATATCGCCTTCGGAACAATCAAAATAACCATGAACACACATTGCTGTCCTTAACAGTTTTTTTACTATTTTCATGATAGTTTCATCTTTAGAGCCATAGTTAAGCCCGGACTCATGAAAAGCAACATCTACAGCGTAAATACTCCGAAGTCCCCCTGCATATGAAACACCCATAACATCAATTTCTGCCTGCTTGATTAATTGACTAAGCGAGGTGTTTTTCTTATATATTCCGTAATCATGCTCATGCTTAAAATAATCATCAGACTCACGCATTACTTGTTCAATTACGCTTTTATTCATCAAGTCCCAAGACTCAACTGATGGCTTCCAATTCATTTGCACAAGTTGGCATTTTTTCGTATGTCTGAGCCATGATAAAACTAACGACTCTCCAATTTCTATTTTCATTGGGTGTTACATCCTTATTTCCATCAATGTCCATCCATTCTAGCAAAATATTTCATCGCATCACGGAACATATTCAGGATGAATCCGATGAATAATGCATCATATCGTAGCATTACCCCTGATCGCCCGCTTTCACCGACCGACTCAATTCCGGTGGCAACTGCACAATTTCACAAGCACCACGATACTGCTCCGGCACATTGTCGGGGCATTCCCCACACAACTCATTGCCCGGCACAGCGAAATCAATCTTGCGTGGGTAAGGCAAATTCAGCCCATTCATGATGGCGACAAACGCTTCCTGCGAGGTGTTGTTACCCACACGCGGGTTACGATTTTTTTCCTGCCCGATGGTGGTAAGTTGCCTGCCTTCATAATCATGCGCCGGGTAGACCAAGGTTTCATCGGGAAGGGTAAAGAATTTCTCGGTAATGCTTTGGTACAATTTGACCGGATCACCCGATTGGAAATCCGTGCGCCCGCAGGCTTCAATCAACAGCGCATCGCCTGAAAACAAGACTTTTTGCATCCCATTATCCAGCAGGTAAGCGTGGTGATGACCCGTATGCCCTGGTGTAAATAACGGGTGCAATTCAATTTGCCCCACCCGAAACACTTGATTTTCCTCCACCCCCAAGTCTGCGCAAGCCAGTTTATCCATCGCGGGAACCACGATTTTGCTGCCAGTGTAAGCCCGCAATTTACGCGCCCCGGTCAGGTGATCGGCGTGCATGTGAGTTTCCAGCGTGTAGGTCAGTTTCAAGCCCAATGCCTGCAATACCGCCAGATCGCGCTCAACCGTGTCGATCACCGGGTCAATCAGCACGCACTCGCCCGACTGTTCACAAGCCAGTAGGTAGGTGTAAGTGCTGGAGTCTTGCTCAAAAAGCTGTCTGAAAATCATTTTGTTTTTCCTCGCAATATTGAAACGTACCCCTCATAGTATAGACGCTGCCGCGTCATTCCAAAAAAAATGCGCTATATATAATTGATACATAGCTTAAGAAACAGACCTTTAAGAGATATTTATGTCGCAGGTTTCCCAGCAAAACGACAGTTGCCTGATCGAACGGATGCGTTACTACACCCCGCTTTCAGACAAGGATGAACAGTTGTTGCGTGAGCTGGAAACAGACGAAATCTGCTACCGTCCCCGTACCCAGTTGACGTTCAGCGAGAACCCCAGCCATCTGTTTGTGATTAAATCCGGCTGGCTGTACCGTTACGAGCAGTTGGATGAAACCCATCGCCACATTTCACGCATTCATTACCCCGGCGACATTGTGGGTTTGACGGATCTGGCGCTAAAAACGCCCTACGGTGAAATGATGACCGTCACCAAAACAGTGTTATGCCCGTTCCCCAAACGTAAATTGGATAATATTTTCATGCACTCACCCCGGTTGACGGCGCTGCTGTTTAGTCTCGGCGTGTTGCAGCAGATTGTGTTGCAGGATCGGATCAAGATCATGCGCAGAGCCTCAGCACCGCACAAGGTTGCCCATTTCATTCTGGAAACACATGCCCGTTTGCGTATCCATGCACCCAATGGCGAACTGAGCACGTTTGAAATGCCCTTGACGCAGGATGTGATTGGCGACGCGATTGGCTTGACCAATGTCTCGGTCAGCAACGCCATCACCCAACTGGCATTTGAGGGCTATTGCAGTTGCCAGCATCGTGAAGTCACCCTGCATGAACTGGACAAACTCAAGGAATTGGTCAATTTTCAAGATCGTTATTTTGAAATAGACACGTCTTGGTTTCCCGCCACCTACTAAATTTTTTTCTTAAAAAATTTCTCTGGCTTTCTATCAAAAAACGGAGAGTGTGGTTTATTGCAAACAGTTTTAGTGCATTTACACACAGTTATTTTTAATAATCTTAAAGTATTTTAAAATAGTGACGATATTATTTTTTCGCATTTTATTCTTTTGTTTTTCTAGGAAATGGTAGCTTGCAATCGTTAGTTTTAAGGCGTAAGTTGTAATGGATGGTTCAAAAACACTTTTAATTGATTCGCCACATTTTATCAAAAATTAACACACAATGTTTAACAATCAGCCCTATTAGAGCCTACTGAAGGCCGCTCGCCCCTCAACACACTCAACTTGTGGGCGGTCTTCTTTTTTACTAAAGGTATCAATACCATGACTGAAGTAGCTATCGCCAACTGGGATTCATTAAAACCGGGCAAGCCAACCTATGCATTGGTCGCCAATGTTGATTTAGTGGTTATTCGCTGGCCTGATGAACAAAAAGTTTCTGTATTATACGGGCGCTGCCAACACCGTGGTGCATTATTGGCGGATGGCTACATTGAGGGTGATAATCTGATTTGCAGTTTACACGGCTGGGATTACCGTTATAAAGGTGGTGTCAGCGAATATAATAACGAAGAGTCATTACACAAATTCAGAGCTTGGATTGAAGATAATAAAGTCTGGGTAGATGAAAGAGAAATCATCAAATGGGAAAAGCAAAATCCGCAAGCTTATAATCGCGAGGATTATCAGGGTTTGTACCAGGATATTCACGGTGGTGAAGAAGAAATACAGATAAAAACCATTCAACAGCTTTCCCAGATGGATAAATTCAGCGAGCATGATGACGGCGAAATTGCTGCGATGGGCGTGCCGATACAAACCCTGCCACGCTGGGATGACATCCAGCTTCTGACGGCACAACTATACCGTTTCCCGCTGGAGTCCGCCGCAGCAGTCGGCACACAAACCGTGATTGGCACACAGGCTAATAGCCCGCTGACACTGGATATTCCCCTGATAGTCACCGACATGAGTTTCGGCGCATTGTCACAAGAAGCCAAACTGGCGCTGGCAACCGGCGCGGAACGGGCTGGAACCGGCATTTGTTCCGGCGAAGGCGGTATGTTGCCGGAAGAGCAGGCCGCCAATTCCCGCTATTTCTATGAATATGCGTCTGGTCGCTTCGGTTTCAGTATGGACAAGGTGAAACGCTGCCAAGCATTTCATTTTAAGTTGGGGCAAGCCACCAAAACCGGCGTTGGTGGGTTGTTGCCCGGTAAGAAAGTTACCGCACGGATCGCTGAAATCCGTGGCGTCAAGGAAGGCGAAGACGTGTATTCACCCGCAAGGATTCCTGAACTGGAGACCTTGGCTGATTTCCGGCGGTTTGCTGATGAAGTCCGCAGTGCAACTCATGGCATCCCGATTGGCGTTAAGTTGTCGGCGCAACATATCGAGGCAGACATCGAAGCCGCCCTGCAAATCGGTGTCGATTACATCATTCTGGATGGACGCGGGGGTGGTACGGGGGCTTCATCCCTGCTGTTCCGCGACCATATTTCGGTGCCGACCATCCCGGCGCTGGCGCGTGCCAGACGTTATCTGGACGTACATGCCGACAAGCGCGTCAGCCTGATCGTGACCGGTGGCTTGCGTACCCCGCCCGATTTCATCAAAGCACTGGCGCTGGGCGCTGATGCCATCGCGCTGGGCAATGCGGCTTTGCAGGCGATTGGTTGTTTGGGGATGCGTGCCTGCCATACCAACAAATGTCCGGTGGGAATAGCCACTCAGGACATCCATTTCCGCCGCCGCTTGCTGGTCGAAAACAGCGCTGCGCAACTGAACAATTTTTTCCGCGCGTCTACCCACCTGATGCAGGTCATGGCGCGTGCCTGCGGGCACACACATTTACAGGATTTTTCCAAACAGGATCTGACGACTTGGAACCGTGATATGGCCTTGCTCACCGGCATCGCTTATGCCGGTTACGAACCCGCCAGTTAGCGCGGTCATCAGTGCTGAAATGACATACATCGTTTGCAATCAAAAGGAATCGTTATGGGTATCGAAGTTGGCGGCCTGCTGGGTCTGATCATTCTCATCATTAATGTCTGGGCGATCATCAAAGTCGTACAAAGTGGCGCAGGCACGGGCGCGAAAGTGCTGTGGGTAGTACTGATTCTGGTATTGCCCGTATTGGGTCTGTTGCTCTGGTTTCTGCTGGGACCACGCGGGTAGGCAATGACCACTAATCAATAATGAGGTGAAACATGGACAATGACATAATATGGGATCTAAGGAATTGCGTTAACCCCCAATAAAATGAGAATTGCTTGCATTATCGTGTGCACTGTGGATAATGCGAATCTTTCTTATTCAACCTGAAGGCAGCACCCATGTTCAAGCAAATCGCCCTGTCATTACTGGTTGCCAGCAGCGCTACCCCCGCGCTGGCAGATGGCGAAGTCAACGTCTATTCCGCCCGCAAGGAACAACTTATCAAACCGCTGTTTGACAAATTCACCGCCGCGACGGGCATCAAGGTCAACCTCGTCACTGGCAAAGACGATGCACTGCTGGAACGCCTCAAGCTGGAAGGTGAAAACACCCCCGCCGACCTGCTAATGACCGCCGATGCAGGGCGTTTGTACCGTGCGGTAGAAATGGAACTGACGCAACCCGTCGAATCCGCCACACTAAAAAAAGACATTCCTGAAAACCTGCGTGACCCCGCCAACCAATGGTTTGGTTTGACCTCCCGCGCTCGCCCAATCTTTTACGTGAAAGACAAAGTGAAGCCGGAAGAGCTGTCCACCTACGAAGATTTGGCTGATCCGAAATGGAAAGGACGTATCTGTGTGCGCTCTTCCGACAATATCTACAACCAGTCGATGTTGGGGTCGATGATTGCCGTCAACGGTGCGGAAAAGGCGCAGGCATGGGCTGATGGCTTGGTGAAAAACTTTGCGCGTCCACCCGAAGGTGGCGACCGTGACCAAATCAAGGCGGCAGCGGCTGGGCAGTGCGACATTGCGATTTCCAACACCTACTACTACGGGCAAATGCTGACGGGTGAAGAGGCGGAAGACAAAGCCGCTGCGGAAAAAGTCGCAATCTTCTGGCCTAACCAAGCCGAAGGTGATCGTGGCACACACATCAATATCAGCGGCGCGGCTGTCACCAAAACCGCCAAAAACAAGGATAACGCAGTCAAACTGATGGAGTTCCTAGTCAACGATGAATCGCAGCAATGGTACGCCGAAGCCAATCAGGAATACCCCGTGAAAGCCGGTATTGCGCCCAGTGCGATGCTCAAAGGTTGGGGCGAATTCAAAGCCGATAGCCTGAACCTGTCCGAACTCGGCAAACACAATGCTGAAGCAGTCAAAATCATGGATAAAGCGGGTTGGAAATAAAGCCGTTACTCTGGCGTGCCGTGCTATTGGGCATGGCATTGCTGACTGCTTTGCCGATCCTCGCGGTATTCGGCTACGTGTTCGTGCCTGCGCCGGAAGTTTGGCAGCATTTGCGTGAAACGGTGCTTACCGATTATTTGCTGAATACGCTCTGGCTGGTATTGGGCGTGGGGTTTGGCGTATTGCTGCTGGGACTTCCGGCGGCATGGCTGAACAGCATGTGCGAGTTTCCGGGGCGACGCTTTTTTGAGTGGGCATTGCTGTTGCCGATGGCAATGCCTGCTTACATTATTGCCTACACCTATACGGGAATGCTGGATTTTTCGGGACCAGTGCAAACTTTGCTGCGTGAGCTGACGGGCTGGGGGTATGGCGATTATTACTTCCCGAATGTGCGTTCCCTTGGCGGCGCAATCACCATGCTTTCACTCGTGCTGTTCCCGTATGTGTACTTGCTGGCGCGGGCGGCGTTTCTGGAACAGTCGATTTGTGTGCTGGAAGTGAGCCGCACGCTGGGGTCAAACCAGTGGCAAAGTTTCTTTCGGGTGGCGTTGCCGTTGGCGCGTCCGGCGATTATTACCGGCTTGTCGCTGGCGTTGATGGAAACGTTGGCGGATTTTGGCACGGTGCAATATTTCGGCGTTTCGACCTTTACCACGGGGATTTTCCGTACTTGGTTTGGGCTGGGCGATCACGCGGCAGCTTCGCAATTGGCGGCGTTGCTGATGGGCTTTGTATTCATGCTGATCCTGTTGGAACGTTGGTCGCGCAGTCGGGCGCGGTATCATCATACTTCCAGCAAGTATTCGAGCATTCCGAAATTCCGCTTGCGGGGCTGGACGGCGGTGGCGGCAGTGTTGGCGTGCGCCCTGCCCTTGTTGTTGGGGTTTGTGATTCCGGTAGGGCAATTGCTGCATTGGAGCATTAAAGCTGCCAGCAAAGGCTTGGATAGTGATTTCATCAATCTGGTGTGGCATAGCTTGATGTTGGCGAGTTTGGCGGCGGTGTTCGCGCTGTTGCTGGCGTTGATTTTGGGCTATGGCAAACGGTTGAATAATGATCCGTTGGTCAATATTGCTGCGCGGATTGCGGCAATGGGTTACGCGATTCCGGGGACGGTGATTGCGATTGGGGTGCTGATTCCGTTTGCGTGGGCGGATACGCAACTCAACCACCTGAGCAAGCAGTTTTTCGACAGCAATGTGGGCTTGTTGCTGAGTGGCACGCTGTTTACGTTGCTGTTTGCTTACAATGTGCGCTTTTTGGCGGTGTCGCTGCAAACGGTGGAAGCGGGTTTGGGCAAGATCAAACCGACGCTGGATAATGCGGGGCGTTCGTTGGGCTTGAGTCCTTTGGGCGTATTGCAGCGGCTGCATTTGCCGTTGATGAAAGGCTCGTTACTCACCGCGATTTTGCTGGTGTTTGTGGATGTGCTGAAAGAGTTGCCTGCCACGCTGATTTTGCGCCCGTTCAATTTCAATACGCTGGCGGTGCGGGCGTATGAATTGGCTTCGGATGAACGGCTGGCGGATGCGGGTTTGCCATCGCTGATGATTGTGGCAGCGGGGATTATTCCGGTGATTTTATTGAGCCGCTCGATTAGCAAATCGCGGGCTGGGGAACATTGATGAGCAAGTTAGTCCTGCAAAACATTCACATCGAATACGGCAGCAACGCAGTGGTACACGATGTCAATCTGACGGTGGAAGACGGGCAAATCGGTTGTTTGCTGGGGCCCAGTGGCTGCGGCAAAACCACGTTGCTGCGGGCGATTGCTGGTTTCGAGCCTGTCACCCGTGGCACGATTACGCTCAAAGATCAGGTAATCAGTGCGCCCGATGTGCATTTGCCGCCGGAAAAACGCAATATCGGCATGGTGTTTCAGGATTACGCACTGTTTCCGCACCTGAGCATTGCCGACAATATTACCTTCGGGATTCGCAAGCAGTCGGGCAAAGATAAGGCGCGGCGCGTGGCGGAATTGCTGGAATTGGTGAATTTGCCGGGGTATGCAAAGCGTTACCCGCACGAACTTTCTGGCGGGCAGCAGCAACGGATTGCGTTGGCTCGCGCCCTTGCACCGCAACCGCGTTTACTATTGCTGGATGAACCGTTTGGTAGCCAAGACGTGGAATTGCGCGAAATGCTGGCGCGGGAAGTGCGCGATATTCTCAAACGCGAAGGCATGACCGCCATTCTGGTCACGCACGACCAGCACGAAGCGTTTGCGATGGCGGATGAAATCGGCGTGTTGCAAAGCGGGCGGTTGCAGCAATGGGATACGGGTTACAACTTGTATCACAAGCCGGTGAATCAGTTTGTAGCGGGGTTTATTGGACAAGGTGCGTTGATTGCGGGGACAGTGTTGAATCATGACACCGTTTCCACCCTACTGGGCGCAATCAAGGGCGAAGTTCCGCTCGAATGCCAACCCGATTGCCCGGTTGATGTGCTGATTCGCCCCGATGATTTGAAATTGGTGGCGGATGCACCGCGCAAAGCCAAAGTGGTCTCGCGAGTATTTCGCGGGGCAGAATACCTTTACGTGTTAGGCTTGGCCGATAACAGCCAAATTCTCGCACTAGCACCGAGTCATCAGGAGTATGCACTTGGCGAAACGGTGTGTTTCGAGTTGGATATGCAGCACCTCATTATCTTAAGGAGGCGTTGATTTAATGCACATTATTGCGCGTATTATAACTTACTAAAAGCAGCGGCTATATCAGCCACGCTTAAAGCACGCACTGGCGGAATCTCTGGAATAATTTGCGAGACCTGATAGTCATCTGGAATATGCAGTGTTAACGTCCAAGTATTGGCATTAAATGAGGCTTTCTCTTTGGATAATTCCACTGCTTTCGGAAAGGTATATAACGGTGAATAAAAGCAGATTTTATAAAAGCCCGATTGAAGCTTTATTTTTCGCAAATTGAACGCGGTTTCAGAAGGTTCAGCGACTTGCTTAAAAGAAATCTTGCCGGTTTCACTGGTATCAAACGCCAGCCAGTCGCCCGATGCCCACCCTAATTTTCTGAACAGCCCAGCCCCAAACGACAAACACAGATTATCTCGACCACCCACATGCTCCATATCCAGGATAATATCGAAACTTCCTGAAGCAGGTTTCTTACTCATTCATTGCCTCAACTGACATCATTAAACAAACACTGTATTGCGATTTATTCACGCTTACGATTAGCCGCATTCAGCTTTTGATATTATTGGATGCACTTAACCCAAGTGTCGTCTAGGACAATACGGATTAATAGACGTAGCCGAATCAGCAGGATATGCGTAGAGAGTAACAGGCATAACGAGAAAATAGAAGTCTTAACCGAAAATTCATTTAACAAGCCGTTTGCCGCAGTCCTCAGAAATGCCTATGATGTTGGCGATGATTCACTTAACGATTAATAACCATGCTGTACTTGTGTGAGAAACCTAGCCAAGCACGCGATATTGCCCGCGTGTTAGGTGCAAGTGGGCGTGGTGATGGCTTTTTACAAGGCCAAGGAATTGTCGTCACTTGGTGCTTTGGGCATTTGTTGGAACAAGCTGAACCGGATGCGTATGGTGAGCAATACAAGCGCTGGAATTTTGCCTCCCTGCCGATTTTACCGCAACAATGGAAACTGGATGTAAAAAAATCCGGGGCAAAACAATTCAAAGTTATCAAAGCATTACTCGTAAACGCCCAACACGTCGTCATTGCCACGGATGCGGATCGCGAAGGCGAAATGATTGCGCGGGAAGTGCTCGATATGTGCCGTTATCACGGGCAAATATCACGCCTGTGGTTATCCGCTTTGGATGATGCCAGCATTCGCAAAGCCTTAGCGCAACTCAAACCCGGTGCCGCAACCGAATCCCTGTATCAGGCAGGCTTAGCGCGTAGCCGTGCCGATTGGCTGGTGGGCATGAATTTGAGCCGTGCCTATACGTTAGCCGCACAATACAACGGGCAACTGACGGCTAACAGTGGGGCATTGAGTGTCGGGCGCGTCCAAACCCCCACGCTACGGCTGGTGGTGGATCGCGATGAACAGATTAAACATTTCGTGCCGCTGGATTATTGGGATGTGACTGCCGCATGTTTGCCCGATGCTGCCGAACAAACCTTCAAAGCCAACTGGATTCCACAAAAAGGTCAGCAAGGCATTGACGCGGAAGGCCGTTGCCTAGACAGCCAGTTAGCCGAACACGTCGCGGCAAGCTGCAAAGGGCAAGATGCCAAGGTGCTGCGCTGCGATACTGAACGCAAACACCAGAACGCGCCGTTGCCCTACGAGCTTTCCGGTCTGCAAGTAGAAGCGTCGCGACGCTGGGGCATGAGCGCTAAACAAGTGTTGGATGTGGCGCAAGCCTTGTACGAAACCCACAAACTGACCACCTACCCGCGTACCGATTGCGGCTATTTACCCGTGTCGCAACACGCGGATGCAGCGGCAGTCTTTCAAGCGCTCACCCAAACGGATCGCAATTTATCCGCGCTGGTGGAGCAAGCCAACCCCAGTCGCAAAAGCAAAGCCTGGGATGACAGCAAAATTACCGCCCACCACGGCATTATTCCCACCGCCGCCAAAGGCAGTATTGAACGCCTGTCAGAAGCCGAGTTTTTTATCTACGACCTGATTCGCAAACGTTATTTGGCGCAATTTTTCCCCGCTTACGAATACGATCAAAGCGTGATCGAACTGGAATGCCAGCAGTACAAATTCCGTGCATCAGGGCGCGTTGATCGCGTCGCAGGCTGGAAAATTGCCTACCAAGAACCCGGTGACACCAGCAGCGTTCCCGCGAATGCCGACACGCAAGCCTTACCGCAATTGAACGTGGGAGATAGCGTATTGATTCAAGAGACCGAATGCCTCAAACGCCAAACCAAACCGCCCGCGCCGTACACCGAGGGCACATTGATCCAAGCCATGAAAGGTATCGCCAAACACGTTGAGAACCCCAAACTCAAAGCAATTCTGAAAGAAAACGCAGGAATCGGCACCGAAGCCACACGTGCGGCGATTATCGAAACGCTCTTACTCCGCAAATTATTGGAGCGCGAAGGCAAAAAGAAACAGCTTCGCGCCACCCCGAAAGGCGTAGCCCTGATCGGCATGTTACCCAACGCGGTGAAAGATCCCGCGCTGACAGCGGCGTGGGAACAAGCACTCGAAGCGGTTGCCAGTGGTGAGATGTTGCTCGAACAGTTCATGGAAAAGCAGCAAAACTGGCTGCATAAAGTGCTGGCACGCGCCAAAGCCAGCGTGGGAACATTACCCCCCGAAACCGCCACCGACGTAAAACCACTACCGGTTACTGTTACGAACACGACGGCTGTTACCGCACCCACCCCCGTAAACTCCGCTTGCCCTGCCTGTGGTAAATCGCTGGTAAAACGTGAAGGCAAATACGGCGTCTTTTGGGGGTGCAGTGGTTTTCCGCTCTGCAAAACCATCGTAAATATTCGCAAAGGAAATTCCGCATGTTGACACTCCGCAACCCCGCTTTGTTACGTTCCGAATGCTACCTCGACGGTGCATGGGTGCACGCTGACACCCAACGCACTTTGAATGTCACCAACCCAGCCACTGGCGATATTATCACCACTGTACCCGCTTGCAGTGCCGCGCAAACCCGCGCAGCGATTGAAGGCGCAACCCTAGCGCAACGCAACTGGCGCAAACGCACCGCCGCCGAACGTGCCAAAATTTTACAGATTTGGTATCAGCTCATCCTCGACAATCAAGACGATTTAGCCCAGATCATGACTGCCGAACAAGGCAAACCCTTAGCAGAAGCACGCGGTGAAATCGCGTATGCAGCAGCTTTCATCCAATGGTTTGCGGAAGAAGGCAAGCGCACTTACGGTGATGTGATCCCCTCGCCGTTCCCGAATAGCCGCATTGTGGTCATTAAAGAACCGGTCGGCGTGTGTGCCGCGATTACCCCGTGGAATTTTCCAGCCGCCATGATTACCCGCAAAGCCGCGCCCGCCCTTGCCGCTGGCTGTGCCATGCTGGTCAAACCTGCCGAACAAACGCCCTTATCCGCCTTGGCGTTAGCGGTGCTGGCGGAACAAGCAGGCATACCGGCGGGTATTTTCAGCGTTATTACCGGCGATCCCGTTGAAATTGGTGGCGAACTCACCGCCAATGACAAGGTGCGCAAACTCAGTTTCACCGGCTCAACCGCCGTGGGGCGTTTACTCATGCAGCAATGCGCCCCTACTTTGAAAAAATTATCGTTGGAACTTGGCGGCAATGCACCGTTTATCGTATTTGACGATGCCGATCTGGATGCTGCCGTCACGGGTGCGATAGCGTCAAAATACCGCAATTCCGGGCAAACCTGTGTGTGTGCCAACCGCTTTTTGGTGCAAGCCAGCATCTATGACGCTTTTGCCGAAAAGTTGGCACAAGCCGTTACCGCGCTCAAGGTCGGACACGGCACTGACCCCACTGTCACCCAAGGCCCATTGATTGACGAGGCGGCTTTATGCAAAGTCGAAAGCTTGATTGCCGATGCAGTTGCCGGTGGTGCAACGGTTATTGGCGGCGGGCGACGCCACGAATTGGGCGGTACGTTTTATGTGCCTACGGTATTGACCGATGTGGCAGCGTCCATGCGGGTAGCGAAAGAAGAAATCTTTGGCCCGGTCGCGCCATTGTTTAAGTTTGATACCGAAGCAGAAGCGATTCAGATGGCAAATGATACAGAATTCGGGCTGGCGGCTTACTTGTATGCGCGTGATATTGGGCGCGTCTGGCGAGTTTCTGAAGCCTTGGAATACGGCATGGTTGGCATTAACAGCGGCGTTATTTCCACCGAAGTAGCACCCTTCGGTGGGCAAAAAAGCTCCGGTTTAGGGCGTGAAGGCTCTAAATACGGCATAGACGAATACTTGGAAATCAAGTACCTGCACATGGGGCTGTGAGCTCATCCGCCACAGAATACGCCAATAAGCGCCGGGGGATAATTACTCCGTTAATGGCTGCACCCAAGCCGATGAATTCGCCGAATTCGCTGTATAAACGCAGCAATTCGGCGTCGGCATCGTCGGTACGCACTTTTTGCCCCTGACGCAAGCGCACAATCACCGCTTCAGCCACCGTGATCGCGGGTAAGTGCGGTAAAGCGACATCCAGCGGCAACAATAATGCATCCAAAGCCTCAGGATCTTTTTCCAGCGCCCGTAATTCTTCCAAGGTGTACATGCGGGATGCGCCAAACGGTTCAACCGATTCACGCCGCAGCATCGAAACATACGCGCCACAACCCAGCTTTTCGCCAATGTCTTCCACCAATGTGCGAATGTACGTGCCTTTGCTGCATACCACGTCCAACGTTAGCGTATCGGCGGTGCGTGACAACACTTGCAGCGCATGAATCGTCACCGCACGCGCGGCACGTTCCACTTCCACGCCTTGCCGCGCCAGCTTATAGAGCGGTTGCCCGTCTTTTTTCAGCGCGGAATACATCGGGGGAATTTGGCTAATCTCGCCACGGAATTGCGCCAACACCGCTTCAAGCAGCGCATCGCTAATCTCAGGAATGGGGCGCGGATTGAGCTTTTCACCTTCCGCATCACCCGTGGTACTCACATACCCCAGTGTTGCGGTGGTCAGATAACGCTTGTCGGAATCGAGTAGATAGGCAGAAACCTTGGTGGCTTCGCCAAAACAGACTGGCAACATGCCAGAAGCCAGCGGATCGAGACTGCCGGTATGCCCGGCTTTTTCCGCTTGGAAGAGGAAACGTGCATCTTGTAACGCTTTATTGCTGGATACGCCTAGGCCTTTATCCAGCAATAAAATGCCATTCAGTTTGCGAAAACGCCGCTTACTCAAGGGGCAGCCGTGCCGTTATTAGCATCCGTCACATCATCAGCCGCTTCCGATTCATCCGCATCGTCATCTTCATGCCGATCAGAAGCCACGGCTTTAGCAATCAGTGCTGACAACGCATTACCCTTAGTTTGGGTGTCGTCGTAAAAGAAATGCAATGCCGGTGTCATGCGCAATTTCAGCAAATGTCCCAGTTCACGCCGCAAGAAACCGGCTGCATGGTTTAAGGCTTCCTGCGCTTCCAAACCTTGATCGGCTTGCAAAGCGTCGAACCAGATTTTGGCATGAGCGAAGTCTTTGGACACTTCCACATCCAGCAATGTGATCATCCCAACGCGCGGGTCTTTCACCCGATCGCGAATCAGGATAGCCAAATCACGGCGGATTTGTTCGCCGACCCGATCCGCACGGGCAAAACCTTGAGGGCGTGAATGATGACTGGGCATAGTTTAAATCTTCCGCGCCACTTCAATGCGTTCGTAACATTCGATGTTATCGCCTTTACGCACATCGTTGTAATCTTTGACCGCGATACCGCACTCTGTCCCCATGTGGACTTCTTTCACGTCATCACGGTGACGGCGCAAGGATTCCAACTCACCGTTGAAAATCACCACGTTATCACGCAAGACGCGAATCGGCAGACTACGGCGCATGGCACCATCGACCACCAAACAACCCGCCACTTGACCCAATGCCGACGAACGGAATACATCGCGCACTTCCGCCAAACCGACAAAGACTTCGCGCACTTCTGGCGACAACAAGCCGCTCATCACCGCTTTAATGTCATCAATGACTTCGTAGATGATGCTGTAATAACGAATCGTGACACCGTTATCCGCAGCGGTTTTACGCGCGGTAGCGTCGGTACGCACATTGAACGCAATCATCGTGGCTTTAGATGCCATGGCTAAATCGACGTCACTGGCGCTAATGCCGCCAACGCCGGATGCCACCACCCGCACTTCGACTTCATCCGTTGAAAGGTTGAGCAACTCAGTGCGCAAAGCTTCCACGCTGCCTTGTACGTCAGCCTTGATTAATACGTTTACTTGTGCACGTTCACTGGCTTTAACTTGCGTAAAGAAGTCTTCCGACTTGCTCACGAATTGTGCTGCAAAACGGGTGTCGCGTTGTTTTTCACGGCGCAATTCAGCAATTTCACGCGCTTTGCGTTCGTCGTTCAATACCACGACTTCATCGCCCGCTTCCGGTGCGGCGGAAAGACCCAATACGGCAACAGGAATGGAAGGGCCTGCTTCTTTCACGGGACGACCCGTCTCGTCGAACATCGCCCGCACTCTGCCGTATTCAGAACCGCACAGCAGCAAATCACCACGCCGCAAAGTACCACTACGTACCAAAACAGTGGCAACCGCGCCGCGACCTTTTTCGATACTGGCTTCGATCACGTGACCGGTAGCAGGCGCATCAACCGGTGCAGTCAACTCCTGCACCTCTGCCACTAACAGCAAGGTTTCCAGCAAGGCATCAATGCCTTGCCCGGTTTTTGCAGAAATCTGCACAACTGGCACATCACCGCCCCACGCTTCAGTATTCACCTCGTGCTGGGAAAGTTCGCTCAGTACCCGGTCAATGTCCGCACCTTGCTTATCAATTTTGTTGATTGCCACCACCATTGGCACACCCGCCGCTTTCGCGTGCTTAATGGCTTCTTTGGTTTGTGGCATCACGCCGTCATCGGCTGCAACAATCAGGATAATAATGTCGGTAACTTTTGCACCACGTTCACGCATTTGGGTAAACGCTTGGTGTCCGGGGGTATCAAGGAAAGTGACCGTGCCGTGATCCGTGTCGACGTGGTAAGCGCCAATATGCTGGGTAATACCACCTGCTTCACCGGCTGCTACCCGTGTTTTACGGATATAGTCGAGCAAAGATGTTTTACCGTGGTCAACGTGTCCCATAATCGTCACGACTGGCGGGCGCGGTTTGGATTCGTAATCGGTAACATCTTGTCCGATCATCGCCGCCAACAATGCGGCATCATCCATTTCCTGCATTGGCTTAGCTTTGTGACCCAATTCTTCCGTCACCAAAATCGCCGTATCTTGGTCGATGGCTTGGTTGATGGTCATCATCATGCCCATTTTCATCATCGCTTTGATAATGTCAGTCGCACGAATAGCTAATTTTTGCGCCAAATCAGACACCACAATCGTAGTAGGAATCTCGATTTCCTTAACAACCGGTGCGGTTGGCTTCTCAAAACCGTGCTTGGCATTGTTCTGCTGCTGACGCGAATCAGGCTTGAAAGCATCACGACGTCCGCCGCCGCCTTTCTTTTTACCGGGGCGACCACCGCCGCCACCGCCGCCTGTTGAGGGAACATGCAATTCTTCACGTCCGCCACGCCCAGTCACTTTCGCCTTGGATGATTTTTTATCAACACGCTTATCGTCAGATGCTACGGCGGCTTCGGTATACTTCTCAACCACAACCTCCGCAACAACCGGCTTTTCTGGCTCAGGTTCGCTAACATCCACCACTTCAACCGGCGCTAACGCTGGCTTGGGTTTCAATTTGGAAGGACGACGTTTCAAGGCGGTTGCCGCTTCTTCACGAGCAGCCGCAACAACAACTTCACGTTGTTCTCTGGCGCTCAAGTTTTCAGTTAATTCGGCACTGGAAGTACTGGTAGTAACGGTAACAGGCATTGGGGGAGCGGGTTCTGCTGCTTTAATCGGGGTACGGCGACGGGTTTGACGCTTTCTTGAGGTTTGCTGACGGCAACAGTGACTTCAGGCACTGGAGTAGTGACTGCCACCACCGGTGCTGGAGCGCTTGCTGGCATTACCGGTGTAACCGCTTCATTAACTACTGCTGTTACCGCAGGCGCTGGCGCTGGCTGAGGCATGGCAACAGCAGCCGTTGCTGCGGCTGCTTGACGCTCCATGCGCTTATTTTCCTGTTGACGCCGATCTTGCCCGGATTTTTGCACCGCAGACTCACGTGCTTGACGCTCAGCGGATAACTGACGCGCTAATTCTTCCGTGCGGCTGAGACGCGCTCCTGCAACAGGTGCAGATGCAGATGCAGGGGCAACAGGTGCAGGGCTAGACGGCGCTTCCGCAGCGACCGACTGCTCCGCAGGTTTGACACCAGGCGTGAACGTTTTTTTGTGTCTTACTTCAACGCTCACGGTTTTGCTGCGTGCGCCGCCTGCACCAACGGTCATTTCACTGGTTGAACGCCGTTTAATGGTAATTTTGTTGCCACCCGTGCTGACAGGAGCTGCGCCTTGGCGAATGTGCGCCAACAATTTGAATTTCTGCGCATCAGTAATCCAAGCGTCAGGGCCATCAACATGAATACCTGCGTCCTGTAACTGCTTGAGCAGAACTTCAACGGGAGCATTGATTATCTCGGCAAGTTTTTTGACTGCTATGTCCGACATTTATTTCTTCCTCCCGCAGAATTAAGCTTCTGCTTTATCGTCCGCGAACCACGGTTCACGAGCTTTCATAATCAAACTGGCTGCACGAGCCTCATCAATGCCAGCCAATTCCGTGAGTTCATCCACGGATTGTTCTGCTAAATCTTCCATCGTGCAAATGCCTTGGGTTGCCAACTTGAAGGCTAGGGTATCATCCATGCCTTCCATGTGCAGGAGGTCTGCCGCTGGCAAGTGGCTATCCTGAGAAATGGCTTGCGACAGCAGCGCGGTTTGAGCGCGGTCACGCAATTCATTAACAATCGTTTCGTCAAAGCTTTCAATCGCTAAGAACTCTTCAAGCGGCACGTAAGCGACTTCTTCGAGTGTCGAGAAGCCTTCTTCCACCAAAATCACCGCCACTTCCTCATCAACGTCCAGTTTTTCCATGAACAGGTTAATGATGGATTGTTGCTCGGCCTGAGTCTTGGCTTCGGCTTCTTCCACACTCATGACATTCAATGTCCAGCCGGTCAGCTCGCTGGCAAGGCGTACATTTTGCCCGCCACGACCAATGGCTTGTGACAGCTTTTCGCCATCGACACCAATATCCATGCTTTTGCTTTCTTCATCGACCACGATGGAAAGCACTTCAGCCGGAGCCATCGCGTTCATGACATAGGTCGCAATGTCTTCGTTCCACAGCACGATGTCGACGCGCTCTTTGCCACCGAGTTCGTTGGTAACGGTTTGAATACGTGAACCACGCATCCCCACGCAAGCGCCAATCGGGTCAATGTTCGGCAAATTAGCACGAACGGCAACTTTAGCGCGTGAACCTGCATCACGAGCGGCTCCCATTATATCAATCATTTCCTGACTGACTTCGGGAACTTCGAGTTTCATTAGCTCAATCAGGAAATTCACATCCGAGCGGCTGACAATAATCTGCGGGCCGCGCATGTCTTGATGAATTTCTTTCAGATAACCTCTGACCCGTGCCCCAACGTGTAACATTTCACCGGGAATGGTTTCTTCACGGGGAATAAATGCTTCTGCATTTTCGCCCATGTCCAGCACAATGCCTTTGCGATCGGCACGCTTGACCACACCCATAACCAAATGCCCGACTTTATCGCGGTAAGCGGAAACGACTTTCTCGCGCTCGGCTTCACGCACCTTGGCAACGATCACTTGTTTGGCGGTTTGTGCCGCGATACGCCCGAATTCCACCGAAGGAATTGCTTCTTCAAGATAATCGCCAATAGCAATGCTGAAACCGCGATCTTTGGCGTAGCTTTCTAAAATTTGGCGTTCTGGACTTTCAAAATCGGGATCTTCATCGTCCACGACTTTCCAGCGGCGGTAGGTTTCATAATCACCCGTTTGGCGATTAACCGATACCCGCGCATCAATGCCCATGCCGTAACGTTTACGGGTAGCCATTGCTAATGCCGTTTCTACTGCTTGGAAAATTAATTCCTTGCTAACATTTTTTTCATTGGAGACTGCATCAACAACGTAGAGAATTTCTTTATTCATGCGTGTTTACCGCCCTTGCGCTGAGGTCGAATATCCAAAACAACTCGCCCACGATCAATAATCTCGTAAGGAATCTCAAAGACTGTGCTGTCCACTTCCATGAAAATATGGGTGTCGTTCGCGTCCTGCAACTTCCCAACGAAGTTGCGGCGTTTCTCCACCGGCAGGCGAGTGCGCACTTTGATTTGCTGACCGACATACAGAGCATAGTGTGCGGGGATGAATAACACCCGATCAATTCCGGGCGAAGATACTTCAAGAATATAAGCAACGGGAATCAAGTCTTCCACGTCCAGTGAGGCACTTAACTGGTGACTGACACGTCCACAATCCTCTACCGTAATGCCTTGTTCAGCGTCGATGAAGATACGTAGCAACGCACTTTCCGTTTGTGGACGGTACTCATAACCCCACAAATCATAACCGAGGCCGGTGACAGTGGTATGAATCAGCGTGTCTAATCTTTCTTGCATTACGTCTTGGGTACTTTCTTGGGTAGCACATAATAAAAAAGGCCCTGATAGGGGCCTTCTTATAATTGGTAGCGGGGGCAGGATTTGAACCTGCGACCTTCGGGTTATGAGCCCGACGAGCTGCCAGACTGCTCCACCCCGCATCAGAGGAGCGAACTATAAAGCAAAGGGTTTCCCCTTGCAAGCCTTAATCGAAACAAAACGTGAAATTAACGCACATGACGGTAAATAAACCCCGGAAATGCGAATACCAAGAACAAGGCCAAGGTAACGGCGTAAAATTCCCAGTCCTGAGGGTGTATGATTCCCATCGCACGCTGCTCCAGCAACAATGCCAAGCCACCCACGATGAAGTACAGCACAAACCATTCCAGCAAACGTAGCCATGCTGATTTGTGTTCACATTGCAAAATAAGAAAACAACGTTGGCTTAACCAAGGCAGATTAGCCAATACCAAGGCGAGGCCAAGAAAGCCCCACTGTAACACCAATAAACTCATAAACGACTAGCGACCATTGCTGCTGAACAAATACCCATTAAAGCGCTAGGGAACAACCCTAACAACACCATGAGCACGCCATTTACACTGATCAGCACACTAAAATCAAGTTCAGCCTGAATCGGCGCGGTTTGTTCCGGCTTATCAAAGTACATCATTTTGATGGCTCGCAAGTAGTAATACGCCCCAATCACCGACATCACCACCATGAATACCGCAGGCCACAAATAACCCGCCTGCATAACCGATTGAATAATCGATAATTTCGCGTAGAAGCCCACGGTTGGTGGAATACCTGCCATCGAAAATAAGAAAATCATCATAATAAAGGCATACCAAGGGTTACGCTCGTTCAAACCTTTCAAGTCATCCAGCGTTTCCGCCTCAAAACCTTCGCGCCCCAACAAAATCAGAATCGCAAAACCACCCACCGCCATCATCGCGTAAGTGATCGTATAAAACAGTGCGGCGCTATAACCTTCCGTTGTACCCGTCAGCGCACCCAACAGAATAAAACCCATGTGTGCAATCGTCGAATAAGCCAACATCCGCTTCAGATTGAATTGCGCAATCGCAATCAGATTACCAAGGAAGACCGACAACAACCCAAATACCAGCAGCAATTGCGCCCAACCGGGTTGAGCCGCCCCCATTGATTCCGCCAATACCCGCAACAACATCGCCAGCGCTGCCAATTTCGGCACGCTTCCCAAAAACATCGTTACCGCCGTTGGAGCGCCCTGATACACATCGGGAACCCACATGTGGAAAGGCACTGCACCAAACTTAAACGCAATGCCTGCCACGATAAAGACCAAAGCAAACAACAGCGGAATATTTTCCAGCACATTTTGCGCATTGATATAAACCAAGACTTCAGTGAACTCCAACTTGCCGCTCAAGCCGTACAGAATCGAAATTCCATACAGCAACAAACCTGACGCAATCGCGCCGAGCACAAAATACTTCATCGCCGCTTCGGAAGAACGCCCATCGTCACGATTAAATGCCACCAGTGCGTACATCGACAACGCCAGCAATTCCAAACCCAAATAGATAACCAGCAAATGATTGGCAGAGACCATCACCAACATACCCAGTACCGCAAACAGCGCCAGCAAGAAAAACTCACTTACCCAAATGTTTCGGTCTTTCAAATACTTGCGGGCATACACAAACACTGCAAACGTTAGCAATAAAATACTGATTTTTAAAACACCGGCTAAATCATCGCGCACATACATGCCATTCAGACCAGTGACTTTATCCCCATCCATTGCGCCATAAGCCAATAATGCGGTTGCCAACAAAGCCACTTGGGTCAATAGGTATGTCACCATGCGGCAATTTTCGCGTAGGAACACGTCCAATAACAAAATCAGACAGATCGTACTCAGTAGAAAAATTTCCGGCAGTGCAATGGTAATATTCATGACTAGCACCCCCCCGCAAGCCCAGAACACAACTTGCTCTGCAACGCCTGAGACAACAGATTTTCGATTGACACTTCCATCACATCCGTCAAAGGTTGAGGCCACAAGCCCAGTAACAATACCGCACCCGCCAATACTGCCAACATCCAAAACTCCCGCCGCCCAATATCCTGCAAAGCAGCGACTTCCGCATTTTTCACTTCACCAAACAGCACCCGTTTCACCAGCCACAGCGTATACGCAGCGCCCACAATCAATGTCGTTGCCGCCGCAAACGCAATCCACGGATTCGCACGAAAACTTGCCAAAATCACCATGAATTCACCCACGAATCCCGACGTGCCCGGCAAGCCCGTATTTGCCATCGCAAACAGCACATACAACGCCGCAAATGTCGGCATTTGATTGGCAACCCCACCGTAAGCATTAATGTCACGGGTATGCATCCGGTCATACAACACCCCGATACACAAGAACATTGCGCCAGAAATAAAGCCGTGCGACACCATTTGCACCATCCCGCCTTGGATCGCCAAGACTGCACTGCTCATCGCACCCTCAACATTCTGCGTACTCTCGGTAATGCCGTAAATCACAAAAAAGCCCAAGGTCACAAAACCCATGTGCGCGATAGAGGAATAAGCCACCAGCTTTTTCATATCCTGCTGCACCAACGCCACAAAACCAATATACACCACCGCCGTCAGCGACATAAAAATCACCAACCAGTCCAATTGCGCAGCAGCATCCGGCACAATCGGCAAAGCAAACCGCAGAAAGGCATAGCCACCGACTTTCAATGTAATCGCCGCCAAAATCACCGAACCGCCCGTAGGCGCTTCCACGTGCGCATCCGGCAACCAGGTATGCACCGGCCACATGGGTACTTTCACCCCGAAAGCCAGCAAAAATGACAAGAAGATCAGCGTTTGCGGCACACTATCAATTCGCAGTGTATGCAAATCTGCCACCGCGAAACTGCCGCCCAATTGATACATATAGATCAAACTGATCAGTAAAAACACTGAACCGAAAAAGGTATACAAGAAAAACTTGATGGTGGCATACACCCGCCGTGCGCCACCCCAAATGCCAATGATCAAAAACAGCGGAATCAACATTGCCTCAAACAGGATATAGAACAGCATGGCATCCAACGCCGCGAATACCCCGTTGACAATCCCCGCCATGATCAAAAAAGCCGCCATGTATTGGGAAATCCGATACGTAATCACTTCCCAACCCGCAATCACCACCATCACCGTAATAAATGTGTTCAGTAGAATCAATGGCATGGAAATGCCATCCACGCCCAGATGGTAGTTAATATTAAACGCCTCAACCCAAGGAATAAGTTCCACAAACTGCATCTCGGCAGTATTGGGTATAAAGTATGCGTACAACGGTAAACTGATCAAAAACGTCAGTAACGCAATCCCCAGTGCAAACTGCTTAGCGCCAGAACGATCGCCCACAATCAACACACCCAAGCCACCGATAATCGGCAACCAGATCAACAAACTCAGTATTGGCAAATCAAGCATGTGCAATTCCAGTTAAAGCCAACAGAACGGGGTTAGAAAAACAAAAACCAAGTAAGCATCAACAGGATGCCTGCCACCATCGAAAAGGCGTAATGATACAAATACCCGGTCTGAAGATGACGCGCCAGCCCAGAAAACCATCCGACTGCTTTTGCTGCGCCATTCACCACAAAACCATCAATCATCATGCGCTCGCCGAAAGACCACAACCCGTTACCCAAATTAATAGAGCCTTTCGCAAACACATTCTGATTAAAATCATCCAAATAATACTTACGATCCAGCAAGGTATGCAGCCAGCGAAACTTGTCATACGCCCAACGCGCCAGTGAATCATCTTTCAAATAAATAAACCAAGCCGTCGCCAAACCTGCCATTGCTAACCAGAAAGGCGGAGCCATCAAGCCGTGTACAATAAAACCGATCACGCCATGATACCCGGCACTAATATGTTCGATCGACAAATGCGCCGACAGCAAACTTTTCAAACCCGGATCAAAATTATGCGCGGCATCATTCACAAAAATGGCATCTTTAAAAAATGCGCCAACCACCATCGGATCCAACAAATACCCAGCGAAGACCGACGGAATCGCCAATGCAATCAAAGGAATCGTCACAACCCACGGTGACTCATGCGGTTTCCCACCGTGTCCATGATGCCCGTGATCATCATGACCGTGCGAATCAAAACGCTCGTTACCGTGAAACACCAAAAAGAACATACGGAAACTGTAAAAAGCGGTAACAAACACCCCTAACAACACCAGCGTATAAGCATAACCAGCCGCCCACAAATGGGATTCATGTACCGCTTCAATAATCAAATCTTTGGAAAAGAAACCAGAGAAACCGGGGAAACCAATCAATGCCAACGAGCCAATCAGAGAAGTCCAATAAGTAATCGGCATATACTTTTTCAGCCCACCCATTTTGCGAATATCCTGCTCATGGTGCATCGCTATAATCACTGAACCCGCCGCCAAGAATAACAATGCCTTAAAAAAAGCATGAGTCATTAAGTGAAATACCCCGGCAGAATAAGCGGAAGCACCTAACGCCACCGTCATATAACCAAGCTGCGACAATGTTGAATACGCGACTACTCGCTTAATATCATTCTGCACAATCCCAATCAGTCCCATAAAGAATGCGGTGGTTGCACCAATAATTAGAATCATGTTCAGCGCAGTATCCGACATTTCAAAAATCGGTGACATGCGTGCCACCATGAAAATACCTGCCGTCACCATTGTCGCCGCGTGAATCAAAGCTGAAATCGGTGTAGGACCTTCCATCGAATCGGGCAACCACACATGCAACGGGACTTGCGCTGACTTACCCATTGCGCCAATAAACAATAAGATAGCGATTAACGTCAATACACTCCATTTAGTGCCGTCGATAATCTCTATATCCGCCCCAACTAAACCGGGCAAACGCGCAAAGGTTTCCACATAATCCAAAGTGCCGCAATACATCAGCACCACTGCAATTCCCAACAAAAAGCCAAAGTCACCCACGCGATTCACCAAAAACGCCTTCATATTGGCGTAAATCGCGGTGTCTTTCTTAAACCAAAAACCAATCAGTAAATACGACACCAGCCCGACCGCTTCCCAGCCGAAGAACAACTGCATAAAGTTGTTACTCATGACCAGCATCAGCATCGAAAAGGTAAACAACGAAATATAACTAAAGAAACGCTGATAACCGGGGTCTTCATGCATATAACCGATGGTGTAAATATGCACCATCAACGACACGAACGTCACCACCAGCATCATCATGGTACTGAGATTATCCAGCATAAACCCCACTTCAAAGCGGATTTTGCCAATTTCAGCCCAAGTATACACCGTACCGTTATAGCTATTACCATTGCCCATCACATCATAGGCAACGTAAACCGACAGCAAAAACGCCACCGCCACGCCCAAAATCGTGACCCAATGCGCACCTGCACGTCCAATCTTTTTCCCAAACAGCCCCGCAGCAATCGCCCCGAACAACGGTGCAAGCGGAATAGCCAGATAAATTGCTTCCATCGCTTACCCCTTCATCGCATCAAGTTGTTCAACATTGATCGTGCGCCGGTTACGGAACAAAACCACCAAAATCGCCAAGCCAATCGCCGCTTCCGCCGCCGCCACCGTGAGGATAAAGAACACGAACACCTGCCCTGCCATATCCCCCAAATAATGGGAAAACGCGATAAAATTCAGGTTCACCGCCAGCAACATCATCTCAATGCACATCAACAAGATCAGCACGTTCTTACGATTAAGGATCATGCCTGCGATGCTGATCGCAAACAGCAAAGCCGCCACAATCAGGAAATGCGACAAAGGGATCATGCTTGCTCCTTGGTTTCGGACTTCATCTTCACCAGACGTACACGGTCTGCCCGCTTCACCTGCACCTGTTGGCTAATATCTTGTTTACGCGAATCCGGGCGACGACGTAGCGTCAGGGTAATCGCGGCAATAATCGCCACCACCAGAATCACCGCCGCAATTTCAAACGGATACACGTAATCAGTATACAAAATCGCGCCCAACGCTTCGGTATTATTCGCCGGAGCCGGATTCAACGGTGTCGCAATCTGAAACGGCGCACTTTGCAGCACCATGATCATTTCCACCGCAATGACTAATGCCACCCCAAAGCCGACAGGCGCGTGTTTCACCAGCCCCTCTTTCAACGGATCTGTGTTCAAGTCCAGCATCATAATCACGAACAGGAACAGCACCATCACCGCCCCGACGTACACCAATACCAGCACTAAGCCGAGGAATTCCGCTTCCAACAGCAACCACAATGCGGCACTAGTGAAAAAGCTCAAAATCAGGCATAACGCCGCATACACCGGGCTGCGTACCGTCACCATCCCCACTGCCGCTGCCAGTAATACAGCGGAAAACAGGTAAAAGATAATCTGCTCAAATGTCATGTCATCCCCTTAACGGTACGGCGCATCAGCGGCTTTCATCTTGGCAATCTCAGCTTCGTGCTTGTCACCGATTGCCAGCAATTTGTCTTTGGTTTGAATATTTTCACCACGATTTTCAAAGTGATACTCGAAAATATTGGTCTCCACAATCGCATCCACCGGGCAGGCTTCCTCACAGAAACCGCAGTAAATGCACTTAAACATATCTATGTCATAGCGCGTGGTACGGCGAGTACCATCCGGGCGTTCTTCCAAATCAATCGTGATTGCCAATGCCGGGCAAACCGCTTCGCACAATTTGCAGGCAATGCAACGTTCCTCGCCGTTCGGGTAACGCCGCAGCGCGTGATGCCCACGAAAACGGTTGGAAATCGGCGTTTTCTCTTCCGGGTACTGAATCGTGATTTTACGCTCGAAGAAATACTTCCCCGTCACGCCCATGCCCTGCATCAATTCTTTCAGGCTGAACGTCTTGAAATAATGTTTCCAGTTGAAACTCATATCAGTCTCCTTACAGCCACGGTTTCCAGCCCAGCGCGATCGCCAGCCCTTCCGCAAAAATCCACACCAAGGTTATCGGGATCAGAATTTTCCACCCCAAGCGCATGATTTGGTCATAACGGTAACGCGGGAACGTGGCGCGAAACCAAAAGAACAGCAGCATAAAGAACGAGGCTTTCAATAGTAACCAATGGATACCATCACCAAACACCCAGCCCAATACCGGCATATCCGTCAAGAAAGTCAGCCCTTGGAACGGTGACAACCACCCACCCAAGAACATCAACGAAGTCAGTGCGGCAATCAGCCACATATTGGCGTATTCCGCGAGGAAGAAAATCGAGAACGCCATGCCGGAATATTCCACATGGAAACCCGCCACGATCTCGGATTCACCTTCCGCCACGTCGAATGGCGCACGGTTGGTTTCTGCCACACCCGAAATAAAATACACCAAGAACAAACCAAACAAAGGCCACACAAACCAGCTAAAAATGCTACCGGATTGCGCCCGCACAATGTCGCCGAGGTTCAGGCTGCCGGATGCCATTAACACCCCAACCAGTGCAAACCCCATTGCAATTTCATACGACACCATTTGCGCTCCAAGACGCATCGCACTCAGTTGCGCATACTTAGAATTCGATGCCCAACCCGCAATAATGACCCCGTAAATTCCCAAGGAAGTCAGTGCCAACAGGAACAACAGCCCCGCATTCACATCCGCCAACACCATGCCGTCACTGAACGGAATCACCGCCCACGCCGCAAACGCAGGCCCCATTGCCAACAAGGGTGCGATCAAAAATAAGAAACGGTTAGATTTCGCAGGAATCACAATTTCCTTAAAAATCAGCTTGAACATATCCGCAAACGGCTGCAACAAGCCTTTGAACCCAACCCGGTTCGGCCCCACACGCACCTGCATAAAACCGATGATTTTGCGTTCTGCGTAAGTCGCGTAAGCCACCAATAGGATCAGCGGCAGCACAATCGCCACGACTTTGATCAAAATGATTAGCAGCGTCACCATCCACTCAGGGAGGAAGGCACCGAAGAAATTTGCGAGTACTTCCATCATTCCCCTAACCTGCCTTTGCTATTTGGAGCGCACCAAAAGACGCGCCCAACACGTTGGATACTTCAATGCCCGACGGCAAACCGGCACAACCTGCTGGAATACCCGCGTCCAGTTGTGCTGGCAGCGTGATCGTCACCGCACCTTGCGAGACTTTGAGCGTATCGCCAGCCGCGACACCCATATTCGCTGCATCTTGCGGATTCAACTGCACCGCTGCCGGAGGAATCATGGCTTGTAAGGCTTGCGCACGGCGCACTAGCGGGTCAACACGGTACATTTCCACGTCACCAATACGCTGGAACGCCCCTTCTGCCGCCTTAGAGACACAAGACTTTGTGTCTCTACCCACAGTGCCAGCATAATGATTGTTACAAGCCACTACGCCGTCGAGTTCAAGGTGCAATTCAGCCACGATTTCTTCGGTGGCAACCCAGTCAAATTCAGGCACACCCACTGTATTACCCAACACCCGCAGCACTTTCCAAGTAGGTCGAGCCTCGCCCGGTGGCACAGTCGCGCCCTTAAAGTTTTGCCATTGCCCCGCTGCATTAATAAACGTGCCAGAAGTTTCTGCAAACGTCGAACCGGGCAATAACACCGTCGCGTATTTGCGCGTGGTATCATCCGCAAACGGCGCAATCACAATCACGTTTTCCGCCGCACTCAAGGCTTTCATCGCTTGTTGCGGATTCGCGAAATCTGCCAACTCGGTATTCAGCAATACAAACGTGCGAGTATTTTCACTGAGGAATTCACCCACCGGCACACCCGCTTGTTTGAGTTCACGTCCCGCCGATAAACGGTGCGGCACAACACCAGCTACCCACGCACCCACACTGTTGGCACTTTCCGCCAAATAGCCAAAGGTTGCGCCCGTTTGTTCGGCAATCGTGTAAGCCAAGCCGCGTAATGCGGCAAAATCGGGATGCTGAACGGCGACATTACCCAGCAATACCGTCACGTGTTCTGCCTGTTTCAGCGTTGCCATCACCGCATTATCAGGGTCATTAACCATCGCTTGTAGAGCTTGCAGCATCGCTGCCGGAGCAACCGCCTGTTGCGCCACATCGTAATTGAAATCGAATGCACGCGGATTCAACGCCATCACCGCCGCGCCTTTGAGTGCCGCTTTACGGATGCGGTGATTCAGTAACGGCTGTTCTTGGCGCACATTAGAACCAATCAAAAATATCGCATTTTGCTGTTCCAATTGCGCAATAGGCATTCCCAATGATGGGCAAAGCGGTGCAGCACCTTGGTCGCTGAAATCGGTCTGGCGTACACGGTGGTCAATATTGCGAATGTTCAAACCGCGCATTAAACGCTGGAACAAATACAGTTCTTCCACGGTGGAAGTCGCACTTGCCAATGCACCGGTACGCGCTGGGTCAGCCGCCCGCAAAATTTCCGCCGTCGCATCCAACGCTTGCTGCCAACTGACTTCATACCAATGCCCGTCGCGCTTGAGCATTGGCTTGGTAATACGGTCAGCACTGGCAATACCTTGATAGCTGAAACGGTCACGGTCAGAAATCCAGCACTCGTTTATCGCGTCATTTTCACGCGGCACTGCCCGCACCACTTCTTTGCGGAAGGTGTGCACCTGAAGGTGTGAACCCACCGAATCGTGCGGGGCAATCGCATCATGCGCCACCATTTCCCAGGCCCGTGCTTTGTAGCGTGACGGTTTCGCGGTCAGCGCACCCACGGGGCAGAGGTCAATCACATTGCCGGAGAGTTCCGATTTGAGCGATTTCTCAATATACGTGCCGATTTCGAGCCGATCACCGCGCCCTACCCCGCCCATTTCACGCATCCCGGCAATTTCATCGCCAAAACGCACACAGCGGGTGCATTGAATGCAGCGGGTCATTTCGGTTTCGATCAACGGGCCAATGTCTTTGTCTTGCACCACGCGCTTGATTTCAGCGTATTGCGATTTATTGCTGCCGTAACCCACTGATATATCTTGCAGTTCACATTCACCACCCTGATCGCAAATCGGGCAATCCAGCGGATGGTTGATCAGCAGGAATTCCATAATGCCTTTCTGCGCGTTCTTGGCTTTGTCGGAGCGCGTCCAGAATTTCATGCCTGCATTCACGGGCGTGGCGCAAGCGGGAACCGGTTTCCACGACTTTTCCATTTCCACCAAGCACATGCGGCAGTTGGCGGCAATCGAAAGCTTTTTGTGGTAGCAAAAACGCGGAATGCTAATGCCATTATTATCAGCCACTTCAATCAGCATCGCACCTTTGCGAGCCTGAACCGGCTGGTCGTTAATTTCGATGGTGACGAATTCTTCTGCCATGTGTTACCCCTGTCCCACCATGCTACGACCGTGCTTGACGTAGTATTCAAATTCCTCACGGAAATGCTTAACGAAACTCCACACCGGCATCGCCGCCGCTTCACCCAAGGCGCAAATGGAACGGCCTTCGATATTGTGGGAAATTTCTTCGAGCCGCGTAACGTCTTCCATCTTACCCTTGCCTTCCACAATGCGGGTCAACATACGGTACAACCAGCCAGTGCCTTCACGGCAAGGCGTGCATTGCCCGCAGGATTCGGAAAAGTAGAAACGTGAAATGCGTTGCAACACTTTGACCATATCGGTGGTGTCGTCCATCACAATGACTGCGCCCGAACCCAAGTACGAACCCGCTTTGGCAATGGTGTCGTAGTCCATCGTCAAGCCCATCATCACCTCACCCGGCAACACCGGAACGGACGAACCACCCGGAATCACCGCTTTCAACTTGCGTCCGTTGCGCACCCCGCCAGCTAACGCCAGCAGTTCAGGGAACGGCATTCCCATTGGAATCTCGAAATTGCCCGGATTGTTCAAATGCCCTGACATCGAAAACAGCTTTTCGCCACCCGAATTTTTCACACCCAGATCAGCGAACCACTTGCCGCCGTTGCGCATAATCACCGGAATGGAGGATAGCGTTTCAGTGTTATTAATCGTGGTCGGGCGACCGTACAAACCGAAACTCGCAGGGAATGGCGGCTTGAAACGCGGCTGGCCTTTTTTGCCTTCCAGCGATTCCAGCAAGGCAGTTTCTTCGCCACACACATACGCACCCGCACCAAGCGTGCCGTACAGATCAAAATCAACGCCACTGCCTTGAATATTTTTACCCAGCAAACCGAGCTCGTAAGCTTCTTTCACTGCCTGCTCAAAATTGATGAACGGCTCATCCATAAACTCGCCGCGCATGTAGTTGTAGCCAACGGTTGCGCCAATGCTGTAACCGGCAATCGCCATGCCTTCGACCAGCGCGTGCGGGTTGAAACGCAGGATGTCGCGGTCTTTGCACGTACCCGGTTCGGATTCGTCTGAGTTGCACACGATGTATTTTTGCCCCGGCATAGTGCGCGGCATAAAGCTCCACTTCATGCCAGTAGGAAAACCCGCCCCGCCACGCCCGCGCAAACCGGAATCTTTGATTTCTTCAATGATTTCTTCGGGTGGGGTCTTTTCAGCCAGAATTTTTCGCCATGCCTGATAGCCGCCAACTTTGAGGTAGCTTTCCAAGGTATTGGCTTGGTCGCCAAATTGGGTCGTGATGAAACAGACTTGATTTGCCATGTGCTTACTCCAGTCCGTCCAAAATCTCATCCACTTTTTCAGGGGTGAGATGGGTGTGGTATACGTGGTTGACCTGCATCATCGGCGCACTGCTACACGCCGCAAGACACTCTTCTTCGACTTTGAGGAAGAACTTGCCATCTGAGGTAGATTCACCCAACTTAATACCCAACTTTTTCTCAACATGATCGAGAATCACATCAGAACCGCACAACATACAGGAGACATTGGTGCAAACCGAAATGCTGTATTTCGCCGCTGCTTTTGCATCCATTTCATACATGGAATAAAAACTGGCAACTTCATACACTGCAATTTCGGGCAAGCCTAAATAATCTGCCACCGCGTCCATTTTTTCACGGGATAAATAATGGTCTTCGTGCATCACCGCGCGCAATGCTGCCAGCAGTGCCGATTGCTTTTTATCCGCCGGATAACGTGCCAACCAGCTATCAATGTCTTCACGCTCGTGATGGCTGAGCAAGTCGCTTTTGCGCTTGAGCATCGTAATGGGATGTTCAGTCATCAACGGTCAACCTCCCCGAAAACAATATCTTGTGTGCCGATAATCGCCACCACGTCAGCCAGCATGTGGCCTTTCACCATTTCATCCAAGCCGGATAAATGTGCAAACCCTGGCGCACGTACTTTTAAGCGGTACGGTTTATTCGCGCCATCCGAGACGATGTAGCAGCCGAATTCACCTTTAGGGTGTTCCACTGCTGCATAGGATTCGCCTTCCGGCAAGCAATAGCCTTCGGTCATCAGCTTGAAATGCTGAATCAAGGCTTCCATATCCTGCTTCATCTCAGCGCGTTTCGGCGGAGCGATTTTGCTGTCTTCCAGCATTACTTCACCGGGATTCACACGCAGCCAGTCAATGCATTGCTTGATAATACTGTTGGATTGGCGCATTTCTTCGACTCGCACCAAATAGCGGTCGTAGCTATCGCCTTGCACCCCGACCGGAATATCGAAATCCATCTTGTCGTAAGCAGCATAAGGTTGCTTCTTTCGCAAATCCCATTCAACGCCCGAACCGCGTAGCATCGGCCCACTGAAACCCAGTTGCAGGGCACGTTCCGGCGACACCACACCGATACCCACTAGACGCTGTTTCCAAATACGGTTATCGGTCAGCAGGGTTTCGTATTCATCCACATAACCGGGGAAACGGTTGGTGAAATCTTCCAGGAAATCCAGCAACGAGCCACCGCGATTGGCATTCAAACGCTTAGCTTCGGCTTCAGTGCGGAAACGGTTCGGTAAAAATTGCGGCATGGAATCCGGCAAATCGCGGTAAACCCCGCCCGGACGGTAATAAGTGGCGTGCAAACGTGCACCAGACACCGCTTCATACGCATCCATCAAATCTTCGCGTTCGCGGAAAGCGTACAGGAACATGGTCATTGCACCCACGTCCAGCGCGTGTGCGCCAATCCACAGCAAGTGATTGAGAATACGGGTAATTTCGTCGAACATGGTACGAATGTAGAGCGCACGTTCTGGCGGGGTAATTCCCAACAGCTTTTCAATCGCCAGCACATAACCGTGTTCATTGCACATCATTGACACGTAATCGAGGCGATCCATGTAACCGATGCTTTGGTTATACGGTTTGCTTTCTGCCAACTTTTCAGTGCCACGGTGCAGCAAGCCAATGTGCGGGTCAGCACGCACGATGGTTTCACCGTCCATTTCCAGCACCAGACGCAACACACCGTGCGCGGCGGGGTGAGCTGGGCCAAAGTTCAGCGTAAAATTGCGGATTTCAGGCATTAGTCATCACGCTCCACGGCTGGGGAAAAACGCTGGTCAGCGCGGATAGTGCGCGGAACCAATACCCGCGCTTCAATGGATACAGGTTCGTAAATGACGCGCTTTTGCTCAGCGTCGTAACGCATTTCAACCTGCCCGATGAGCGGGAAATCTTTGCGGAAGGGGTGTCCGACAAAACCGTAGTCGGTGAGGATGCGGCGTAAATCCGGGTGTCCACTGAACATAATCCCAAACAGATCAAATGCTTCACGCTCGTACCAATTCACTGAACTCCAGATGTCTATCAACGATGCCACTACCGGAAAATCGTTGTCATCGCAGCGTGTGCGTACCCGGATACGCAGATTGCGGCTCACCGATAACAAGTGGATTACCACTGCGAAACGTTTACCCGCGAACTGAGCACCCTCTTCCTGCGCATCAAAATCAAACGGATCCGCCTCAGTGGCTTGTGCCGCACGGCTAAAACCGCTGCGCGAGGCAGTGGTCACATCCCATTCCGCATCGCCATACGTGAGGTAATCAACCCCACACAAGTCGGTCAGTTGGGCAAAATCCAGCATGGAATCGTGCCGCAGGAAACGCGCCACTTCTAGCCAATGTTCAGCGGCTACTTCCAAGGTTAACTCGCCGTGCGCCAGAATGCTGGCTGACAGCTTATCGCCGAGTCCTTCCTGAACGTAATCCTTAACAAATTCGAGTGATACAGCCATGAATTACCGCGCTATCGTGTTGGTTCGACGAATTTTATTCTGCAACTGGATAATGCCATACAGCAGGGCTTCAGCGGTTGGCGGGCAACCGGGTACGTAAATATCCACCGGCACAATCCGGTCACAGCCGCGCACCACCGCGTAGGAATAATGGTAGTAACCGCCACCATTGGCACAAGACCCCATCGAAATCACCCAACGCGGTTCCGCCATCTGATCATAGACCTTGCGCAACGCCGGAGCCATTTTGTTGGTCAGCGTTCCTGCCACGATCATCACATCTGATTGGCGCGGACTGGGGCGGAACACAATGCCGAAACGGTCTAAATCGTAACGAGAAGCCCCTGCGTGCATCATTTCGACCGCGCAGCACGCCAGACCAAAGGTCATCGGCCACAACGAGCCAGTACGCGCCCAATTGATCAGGGCATCGGCTGTCGTGGTAACGAAGCCTTTCTCCAGAATCCCTTCTACTCCCATTCCAATGCCCCTTTTTTCCACTCGTAGATAAAACCAACAATCAGGATAGTCAGGAAAATACCCATCGCCACGATACCGAACACACCAATGGTGTCGAGCACAATGGCCCACGGAAACAGAAAGGCGATTTCAAGGTCGAAGATGATGAAGAGGATGGCGACGAGGTAATAACGCACATCAAATTTGATGCGAGAGTCTTCAAACGCGGGGAAGCCGCACTCGAACGGTGAATCTTTTTCTGCGTCTGGTCGGCGCGGGCCTGCGAGCAACCCCAAACCTAGCAATACCACTGCTAAGCCAAAACCGACTGCCAGAAAAACGAGAATGGGAAGGTATTCTCCTAGCATACTAACTCCTGGTGCAAACCGTAGCGTTCTCTCCAAACCACTCGGTTGTCTGTGATGCATGATTCCAAACACACACTGTTTGTATCACTATTTCGTTATACAGTCGAATATAACGGTGCATGAACCACAGATTAATTCCCCAAAGTGGGTATTGTCAGGTTTTAGCAAGAATTAGGCATATAAGCAAAAAGCCCATCATCTTACGATGACAGGCTTTTTATGTATGGTACCGACGACCGGACTCGAACCGGTACAGCTTGCGCCACTACCCCCTCAAGATAGCGTGTCTACCAATTCCACCACGTCGGCAAAGCAGGCGCACATTCTATGCTATTACTTTGTATCTTGCACGGGTTTTTCAGCGTCAGCCGCCGAATTTGCCGGTTTTTCTTCAGTCTGCACTGCCGGAGCAGGCGGAACATCGCTAGGCGCAGCTTCTTTCGCAGCAGGTGCAGGCGGAACATCACTGCTTGACACTGGCGGCGCGGCTGTTTCCACAGTTTTTTCCGCAGGTGCAATCGCATCCATAATACTACTCGATTCGATAGTACGCCCTGAAGCAAGGAAAGCTAATGCCAATGCCACCAAAAAGAAAATCGTTGCCAGAATACCGGTAGTGCGACTCAGAAAATTCGCCGAACCTTGTGAACCGAATACCGTACCCGACGCACCGCTACCAAACGCAGCACCTGCATCAGCACCTTTGCCCTGTTGCATTAGGATTAACACAATCATGGCCACAGAAACAACGATCAAAATGATCAACAAGACATTGTATAACATAGTTTTTTTGAACCTTAGTTACCGGCTTTGCAAATGGCTAAGAATTCTTGTGCATCCAATGCTGCACCGCCGATCAAGCCACCGTCAATATCCGGCATTGCAAACAATTCAGTAGCATTCGCGCCTTTAACGCTGCCACCGTATAAAATTTGTACTTTCGCGGCAACTGATTCATTCAGCGTCGCTAATTTGCCACGAATAAACGCATGAACATCCTGCGCTTGTTGCGGACTAGCGGTTTTACCCGTGCCAATCGCCCACACCGGTTCGTAAGCAATCACACCGTCAGTCAGTGCTTCCACACCTTCCAGCGCAATCACTGCGTCCAGTTGACGCGCCACGACCGCTTCGGTAATGCCTGCTTCGCGCTCTTCCAGCGTTTCGCCCACACACAGAATCGGTTTGAGGCCGTGCTTACGTGCGGCAGCAAACTTACGTGCAGTATCAGCGTCTTGCTCACCGTAAATTGCACGGCGTTCAGAGTGACCCACAATCGCGTAGTCACAGCCAAATTCCTTGAGCATCACCCCGGAAACTTCGCCCGTGAAAGCACCTGCGTCTTGATCAGCAATATCCTGAGAACCCAGACCGATACGACTTCCAGCCACCAGCGTTTGAGTCATGGGAATGTAGACGTAAGGTGGGCAAACTGCCACCGCTACATTATCCATGCCTTCCAGTCCAGCTAGAATACCACCCATCAAAGACTCGATACTCGCCTTTGACCCGTTTAGTTTCCAGTTACCTGCAACCAATTTTTGACGCATAACTCCACCTCTCTTTCAAGCAAGGGCGAAAGATTACCTGTATAATCTGTGGAAATCAATCTTCATTCCGGGCAGGTCAAGTCGCAGCCCGCACCGCACTAGCGATTTGCTCTGCCAGTTCAGCGGTTTCGCCGGGGTCTTCGCCTTCAACCATTACCCGAATCAATGGCTCAGTGCCGGATGCACGCAATAATACTCTGCCACGACTACCCAATTGTTGCTCAACTTGACGCACTGCATCCTGAATCGCGACGGATTCATTCAAATTAATCTTGTGTTTGGTCGGAACATTAATCAGCGTTTGCGGGTATTTGATCATTACGCTTTTCAGGTCACGTAACGATTTGCCCGTCATGCGCATGGCACGTAACACTTGCAGTGCGGCAATGATACCGTCACCGGTAGTGATGAAATTGCGCACAATGATATGCCCGGAGGATTCGCCACCCAAATCACAATCGTGTTGCGTCATTTGCTCAATAACGTAGCGGTCGCCGACTTTCGCACGGTAAAACGGTACGCCCAACGCCTGAATCGACTTTTCCAAGCCGAGATTGCTCATCAGCGTGCCAACCACGCCGCCTTGTAACTTGCCTTCAGCATGACGATGGTGCGCAATAATGGCGAGAATCTCATCGCCATCAACCGTATCACCGCGCTGATCCACCATGATCAAACGATCACCATCACCGTCCAAGGCAATACCAAGATCAGCACGATAACGTAAGACGGCATCGCACAAAGCATCCACATGAGTTGCGCCGCACGCTTCATTAATATTGATACCATCAGGCGTGTTGCCAATCGCAATGACTTCCGCGCCCAGCTCTTTGAAAACATCGGGTGCAACGTGGTAAGTCGCGCCGTTGGCGCAATCCACCACCATCCGCAAGCCTTTCAAGGAAACGTTGTTGGGTAACGCGCGTTTGCAGAATTCGATGTAACGCCCCGCCGCGTCTTTAGCACGTTCAACTTTACCCAGCTCGTCGGAAGACACGGTTTCAAAATCCATATCCAACCAGCGTTCAATTTCTTCTTCTACTTCGTCGGGCAATTTTGTGCCGTCACCAGAGAAAAACTTTACGCCATTATCATCGTAAGGATTGTGCGAGGCACTGATTACAATTCCAGCAGAAGCACGGAACGCACGAGTTAAATAAGCCACCGCAGGCGTAGGCATCGGTCCCAACAAACGAATATTGACTCCTGCTGCCACCAAACCCGCTTGCAATGCAGATTCAAGCATATAGCCAGAAATACGGGTATCTTTGCCAATCAACACCAAAGGATGCCCGTTACTTGCCAGCACCTTGCCAGCCGCCCAACCCAATTTTAATACAAAGTCAGGTGTCATCGGGTAGCGCCCGATCTTGCCGCGAATCCCGTCCGTGCCGAAATATTTTCTTGCCATTAGCCCATCTACCTTACTGATTATTTATTCATGACTGCGTTAACGATTTTGAGTGCATCGACCGTTGCGCCCACGTCGTGTACCCGTACAATATTTGCGCCTTGCATGGCAGCGATTACCGCGCCAGCCACACTGCCATGCAAACGTCCCTCTATCGGGCGATTATCCAACAAAGTGCCGATCATGGATTTACGTGAAAGCCCTACGAGTATAGGCAAGCCCAAATCAGAAAACGCCGTCAATCTGCGCAATAAGTCCACATTATGCGACAAAGTTTTCCCAAATCCAAACCCTGGATCAAGAATTAAGCGCTGTCGTGCAATTCCAGCCGTTTCACAAGCTGCAATGCGCTCTTGGAAGAATTGTGAAACATCCTGCACCACATCATCATAGTGAGGTGATTGCTGCATGGTGCGCGGTTGCCCCTGCATGTGCATCAGGCAAATTGGCACGGTAAGCGGCGCACAGGCTATCAATGCACCGGGTTGCTGTAAGGCACACACATCATTGATTAAATCAGCGCCCGCGCTAACTGCCGCCAGCATCACCTCAGGTTTACTGGTATCCACCGACAACGGCACATCAAAACGCTCACGAATCGCGGCAATCACCGGAATAACCCGCTCCAGTTCCTCTTCAACTGATACAGAAGCCGCACCAGGGCGCGTGGATTCCCCACCCACATCAATAATATCCACACCCTCAGACAACATTTGCTCAACGTGTTGTAAGGCGCGGTCACGCGGATGAAATCGACCACCGTCAGAAAACGAATCCGGCGTGACATTCAGGATGCCCATTACCTGTACAGAAGATTGCGTGATTTGCCATGCCATTGCGTGATTCCACAAACAAAAGGCGCGAGTGAAATACTCGCGCCTTGATTCAATGAAGTGTGATACTAACGAAACTTAATGCGAACTAGCCGCTCCGCCAATCACGCCACTGTCCGTTTTGTTGCCTTCAATAGGCCGTGGTTTCGTTGGCGTGCCTTTGCCACCAGAAGAATCATCATCAGTCCAATCGGCTGGTGGTGGTGGCGTTTCGCCACGCATCAATGCATCCACCTGCCCACGGTCAATGGTCTCATACTTCATCAGTGCTTGCGCCATGGCGTGCAACACACTCATTTTGTCGGTGAGGATTTGCTTAGCACGGGTGTAGTTACGATCAATCACTTCGCGAATTTCACCGTCAATAGCATGTGCGGTTTCATCGGAAACATGTTTATGCTGCGTGACCGAGCGCCCTAAGAACACTTCGCCTTCATCTTCTGAATAGGCTAGTGGCCCCATGCGGCTGGATAAACCCCACTTAGTGACCATGTTACGCGCAATACTGGTCGCCCGTTCGATGTCGTTAGAAGCACCCGTAGTAACACCTTCTAAACCGTAGATCAGCTCTTCAGCAATACGACCACCGTACAAGCTAGAAATCTGACTTTCCAAGCGCTGCTTACTGGCGCTGTAACGGTCTTCTTCCGGCAAATACATGGTGACACCCAACGCACGACCACGTGGAATGATGCTGACTTTGTAGACCGGATCATGTTCAGGAACACTCAAACCCACAATGGCATGACCCGCTTCGTGGTAAGCCGTTGCTAATTTTTCATCTTCCTTCATGACCATGGATTTGCGCTCAGCACCCATCATGATCTTGTCTTTGGCTTTCTCAAACTCGTTCATATCGACGGTACGCTTATTACCACGCGCCGCAAACAATGCCGCTTCATTTACCAAGTTTGCCAAATCAGCACCAGAGAAACCCGGCGTACCGCGTGCAATCAGGGATGGTCTAACATCATCGCCCAACGGCACTTTGCGCATGTGAACCTTGAGAATTTGCTCACGACCGCGTACATCAGGCAATGGCACGACCACTTGGCGGTCGAAACGACCGGGGCGCAACAAAGCAGCATCCAATACGTCAGGGCGGTTAGTGGCAGCAATCACGATAATGCCTTCACTGCCTTCAAAACCGTCCATCTCGACCAGTAATTGGTTAAGGGTTTGCTCACGTTCATCGTGACCGCCGCCCACACCTGCACCACGTTGACGACCCACCGCATCAATTTCGTCGATGAAGATAATGCACGGCGCGTGTTTCTTAGCCTGCTCGAACATGTCACGAACACGCGAAGCACCTACACCAACGAACATTTCCACGAAGTCGGAACCAGAAATGCTGAAGAACGGTACTTTAGCTTCACCCGCAATGGCTTTTGCCAGCAAGGTTTTACCCGTACCCGGTGAACCTACCATCAATACACCGCGTGGAATCTTGCCGCCCAGTTTTTGGAATTTACCGGGGTCGCGTAAAAACTCGACAAGTTCAGCCACTTCATCTTTGGCTTCTTCACAGCCCGCGACATCATTGAAATTAATTTTGACCTGATCTTCAGTCATCATACGGGCGCGACTTTTGCCGAAGGACATAGCCCCGCGACCGCCACCACCACCTTGCATCTGGCGCATGATGTAAATCCACAAACCGATGATCAGTAAAAATGGTACCCAACTAATGATAATATCCCACAGCACTGAACGTTCTTCTGGCGGTGATGCTTGGAACTTAACTTTATTGGCGACCAAATCATCGACTAACTTCGCGTCATTTGGCGGACTGTACGTCACAAATCGCGCATTATTATTGTCTGTACCGACAATCTTTTGGCCTCTGATTTCAACGTCTTTGACCCCACCGCTACGAACGTTGGTTAAAAAGTCCGAATACGGCACGGCAGCAGCCGGTTGGGCTGGCACACTGAATTTGCTGAACACTGCAATCAATACGAAAGCAATAACAGCCCAAATCAGCAAATTTTTGGTTAAATCGTTCAAGTGACTTCTCCACTATCAACTGGTGTTATCCACGTGTAACACCTATTACGGTGATATTACAACACAAAACCTTGCGCTAATATATAAACCTCCCGGCTGCGTGGTCTTGATGCCGCCGGTTTCCTTACTTTTACTGTTTTAAAGCTGCTGCGCACTTCGCGAAGGAAGCCTTCTGAGCCATCGCCCTGAAACAGTTTCACCAGAAAAGTGCCACCTGGCTTTAATACCTGACGCGCCATATCGAATGCAAGTTCACACAGATGAATGGAACGTGGCTGATCAACTGCATCGACTCCACTCATATTGGGTGCCATATCCGAAATAACAAGATCTGCTTTATCGCCACCGAGTAAATTCAGCATTTCCATCAGGACAGATTCTTCACGAAAATCCCCTAACACAAATTCCACAAAAGGTAACGGATCCAGCGGCAAGATGTCACTCGCCACAATCCGCCCTTTTTGCCCGACAAACTTGGTGGCGTACTGGCTCCATCCGCCGGGAGCTGCACCCAAATCCACTACTTTCATGCCGGGCTGTAGAATGCGATCTTTCTCCTGAATTTCCTGCAATTTATATACTGCACGCGAACGGTACCCTTCTTGCTGTGCTTTTTTGACGTATTCATCACTAAAATGTTCGCCCAGCCACCTTTGACTGCTTTTGCTTCTTGCCATGCCGTGTTATCACTCATTACACTTCATCAATTTAGAGAAGCGTATCATGGAAATGACCGGAACATTGACAGAAACTCAGAAAAAGCGCCTGCGGAGTCGCGCTCATACCCTAAACCCCGTCGTCTTAATCGGTCAGCACGGGCTAAAACCTACTGTACTGGAAGAAATCACCGGTGCACTTGATTATCATCAACTGGTCAAAATTAAATTAAGCGTCGGTGATCGCGACTTACGCAATGAAATGATTGAACAAATTATCCAATATAGCCAGTCTCAACTGATTCAACGGATAGGAAATGTCGCTGTGCTGTATCGCCGCAACCCTGATCGCCCCGATGTTCTGAAAGAACAGGCTTTTTAAGTGAAGCCGACGACGCGGATTGGACAAATTGACTACATCCTCCAGCGGCTCTCCCCTCAAGAACTGCAAACGTTTGTTCGGGAAAAAGCCTTGCAGGATGCTGACTTTCGCGACACTCTACTGATCTGTTTTGCAGATTTGTTGGGCAGCGACACGCCAAGTGAACCCAAATACCAGCAAATGCTGGCCGATATGACCCAACGCCATGCCAATGCGGAGGGTTATATTCACGCCAGCAGCGCCTTGCACTTAACCGAAGCCATTCGCAAAATGCTGGCAGTTGCGCGTAAAGCGACCACACCCACCCGTGAAACCACTGACTTGTGCCTTGCCGTCATCAGCGATTTACCCACCTTAGCAGGTAAGATGGAAGACCCTGAAGAACACATCTATTCACTGATGCGCACGTCTTGCACCACATTATGGGAGTGTTACAGCGTTCTACCCGCAGAGCGCCAACAAGCCTTGTTTGAACGGATTTTGCAAGAATACGCCAAGCCCGTTTATCTCGATCTCGATATGGACAATGCCCTACTTTCACTGTTAAAGGATTGGGCGCAACGTGATACCAAACGGCAACGTGCCTGCCTACACCAACTGGAACAACTCCTCAAAACGGTCGAGCAAGATCATTGGCGCAAAAACTACTTGCTGGAACAAACCAATAGCTTATTGAGCTTCTGGAAAGCGTAAATCTGCCACCTGATCCGCTGGCGCTTGTAGCAACAGCGGATTGGCAGCAGGTTTTAACCAAGTCAAAACGCTCAATAAATCTGCTTTTGCCATTGCCGTACAGCCCGATGTCGCCGTGTCAGGATTCAACCAAACATGCAGAAAAATAGCACTACCACGCCCCGCTGTGGTGGGGAATAAATTGTGCCCGACAATCATACCCAGTTCGTACTGGTGATCATCACGGCGCATTCGCTCAAACGAACGCCAATATTGTTTGGGTTCATTCGCTTGCTCCAACGGAATATGGCGCCAACGGTTGTAATCGGGGGAATCCACTGCATCAATAAAATAATCGCGCTCGCTGGCAATGCGGTAGGGCATTTGCAAACCAACCGGCGCTTGCTCCGCATAACCAAACGCCATCCCCAAGGGGAACACGCCTGCGGGCGCTTTACCGTCGCCCTCCAGTTTTTGCACACCGTCACCATCCTGATGCAAGCCGACACCCCAGCCAAGCCCATTGCGCCCTACCCTAACCGAAATGCGCTCGCCAACCGCGTGCCACTGATCAGCAGACTTTTCCATGCGTTGTAGCGTAGCGGTCGAAGTCTCCCAATCAGTCGTCGTCACCAGCAAAAGCTGCGTGGTCGCAGCAGGCAGTTTCAGGTGATCAAGCGACTGTTCTAACGACGGCGCACAGGCCGTTAAATAAAATAGCCATAACAAGAAAACCGGCACGAGGCCGGTTTTCTTAAGATTCAAGCACGCTGCCATTACTTGCTGTGCGGATCAGCCACCGCATCCGACAAGGAATCCGGCAGGAAGCGCAATACTTTCACGCCAATCGTCACCATGACCAACGCAAGTGCGACACCACCCAGACCCAGCATCAACTCCCAGATACTCGGCGCATACGCATTAATCGCACCGTCAAAGTAATCACTGGAAACTTCAGCACCGGGGAATAAGACCAACGGATACGCTTGCCCACCAATCAAAATCACATACAGTTGCGCAAAGCCGCCAAGGATAGTGAACAACGCAGCCAATAACAAAGCGATACGATTATTTCCCAACTTGCGGCAGAAAATCAGCGACAACGGCAGCAAACTACCCAACATGATCTGACCGACCCAGAACAACTGCGTGTAGATACCACCGTCAAACAAGATGAAGTTTTCCACACCCGCTTTCTGCGCAATGTACAAACCGGTGAAATGACGCGCACCTTCCAGCAACAATACGCCACCGATGAATGTCGCCAACAGGTAACGCAAGCGATTCATCACTACATCACCCAATGGACGACCTGTCCAGCTATACGCAAAGTGCAGCACCAAAATGAAAACTGCCAAACCCATTGCAAAGGACATCACGATAAACAACGGCGCCATGACCGCAGAGTTATAGAAATCACGCGCCACCAAGAAACCGAAGATTGAACCCGTACCAGTGGTCAGGATCAAACGCCATGTGAACGCTGCAACCCCCGCCAACTTGTAAAAGCTCTTGACCTTACGATCCATCATTGTCCAGATATACACCGCTGATAACGCTAAGAAACCGTTATACAGAATAATGTTCCACGCAAAGATCGACTTGAAGTTGTAGGTGGTCATGGCAATGATCAAACGATCAGGATGACCCAAATCCAACACCAGCACGATCAAACCCCCGACCAGTAAGGAAATTGCCAGCAATGCCGACAAACGCCCCATCGGTTGATAGATTTTCTTACCGAATACTGTACCGATTGAACCCACGTTCAACGCGCCCGATGCTGCGACGATTAAACCAATCGCAAAAACGTGTGGCAGCCCCCAAACAACTTGGTTGTTCATGCCAGTAACATGATGCCCGTGATGTTCAGCGTGGAAAAACGCCAGCGCACCCAGCGCGAGGAATGCACCCAAAACCGCCAGCAGGATATAAAAACCCTTACCGTCTTTGGTTTCGCGGAAAATGATTGCTTGACTAGCCATTGCTGTTTACGTCCTTTCCGTTAGATGCCGTGGTAACGCACGCCAGTGTTCAAACCGAGATCGGCACGGATTTGCTTGCCACCGATAGTTTTCATCGCTTGGCTGACCGCGCTGTTCGGGTCATTCAAATCGCCGAAGATCACAGCATCCGGTGCAGCCTCCACACACGCGGGCAACTTGCCTTCGTCAATGCGGTGAACGCACATATTGCAGGATTCCACCGTACCCATGCCCCGTGGGGAATGCGGCTTTTGATCTTGCAAGGCTTCATGCACAAAGCTACGCGCTTTATACGGGCAAGCCATCATGCAATAACGGCAACCGATACAAATGTGCTTGTTGACTTGCACAATGCCATCCGCGCGTTTCATGGATGCACCTGTTGGGCAAACATCAACGCACGGCGGATTTTCGCAATGCTGGCACATGACCGGCAAGCTGAAACTGTTTTGGGTCAGCTTATCCGTGACTTTCACCACACGCGCCCAATGCGCTTTTTGAGTGTCAGCGGAATGGGCTTCATCGCCCCAACCGTGTTCTTTTTTGCACGCAGCCACCATACCAGCCCCACCATCAGTGAGTTTGGTCACGTCAATCAACATGCCCCAACGCTTAGCATTGGTAACAGCTTGATCAACGGGTTTCGCGGCGACTTCGCCAGCGGCGTGTGCGGTTTGCAACACAAAACTGGGAGCAACCGCAGCCACTGCCGCAACACCACCCAAGGTTGTCATAAAATTGCGACGGTATTCATCAACACGGTTCTGATTCATTGCGCAGCTCCTTGTTGTGGTTGCGTCACCATCTGAATTTCAGCCGCTGTCGGTGCTGCCGCTGCCGTCACACCTTGCGTAAAGTGATGGCCTGCTGCACTACCGACGGTATGCTGATAATTAGGGTCATCCGTTTGCGGACGGTCAGCATGACATTGGAAGCAGTCAATTTTCTGCCCGACTGCCGCGTGGCAGGTGGTGCAAAAATGTTCCTTGTCACCGTAGTGCAAAGGCGTACCGTCTTGCTTAGTCGTGGAAACGTGGCAATTAATGCACTCTTTCAGACTGTGCTGTTGGGTACGGATACCTTCAATCACGGTCGCGTCACGCTGATGCATGAGCAGATCCATGTGTTTGGTACGGATAACACTTTCTGGTTCAACACACTGATCAGCCTTTGCTTTTGCTGTGGCAAGGTTGAGGTCGGCCTCCGTAGGGGCTTTGCTACAACCTGCCAACAGCGTGGCAAAAGCCAACGTTGCTGCCAGAAATACGCTTGAAAACTTGCTAGTCATGCTGATTCCTGTCGAGCCTGCACTCATGGAAAGGGCGATTATTCGCCCAGACCCATTTCGATGTACCCAGTTGGGCAAACGTCTGCGCAGATATGGCAGCCGATACATTTGGAGTAATCGGTTGCAACATAACGACCCAGTGTCGCCTGTTTCTTAGGCACGCGGTAAACGGCAGTTTGTGGGCAGTAAATAACGCAGTTGTCACACTCGAAGCACATACCGCAGCTCATGCAACGCTTGGCTTCATTAACCGCATCGGCTTCTGCCAGTGGGTTCATACGTTCTGCAAAGTGACCCAATACTTCTTCAGCCGTGGGTACGTCTTCAGTACGCAGGTTACGTGCTACGGTATTGAAATGCCCTAAGAACAAATCTTTGGAAGGCACGATCACGTTCTTAGAACGGTCGTCGTAGTTGTGAACCGCGTATTTCGCACCGTCAGTACCGCGCATGTCTTCTGCACGGCTGTCTTCGTAACCTGCTGGATCTAAACCGGCTTCGTGCAGTTTTTCCATCAGGTCAAAGTGGTGCTTATCGACTTTCGGACGCTTTTTCAGCTCTTCAGCACGCAAGTACTGATTGATGGTTTCAGACGCAATCGACGCTTGACCAATCGCCGTTGTCAGCAAGTGCGGACGTACCGCATCACCCGCAGCGAAGTGACCAGGCTTACCTGGTACTTGATACAGCGCGTCGGCATTGATCTGGTTACGACCGTTGTTCAGGGCTTCGATACCGTCCAACTTACCGAACTGACCGATTGCAGAAACAATGATGTCGGCTTCAATGATGGTTTCTTTGCCGCCTTCTTTTGCGACAGGCATATTGCCCTTCATCACGCATTCGACGACTTTCAGACCAATCGCACGACCATTTTCATCCAATACCAAGGCTGTTGGCATTACTTCAGTCAGGATAGTTACGCCTTCTTTCAGCGCGTCCTGAACTTCGTGTTCCGCAGCAGTCATTTGATCCAGCGGGAACAAGGTGGTCAGGGTAACGGCAGGAGCTGCTTTCTCACCGACTTCACCGTGAACCAACTTGCCAGTCGCAGCATCTTCCGCATTTTCAGCGTAGTTAGCCAGTGTGCCGATACGACGTGACACGGAAACCACGTCAATGGAGGTATCACCACCACCCACGCACACCACGCGAGGTGCAGTGTATTTCATCGTGCCTTTGTTATAGGCTTCGAGGAAGTCAACCGCAGACACACAGTTTGGCGTTTCAGCAAATTTTTCAACGAACAAGCCACGACCGTTCCAGCAACCGACCGTCCACAGGATTGCGTCGAAATCGCTTTCCAGTGTTTCAATGGTTACATCTTTGCCGACAGTGGTGTTGCACTTGATAGTAATGTCACCCATGTCGATGATACGTTGCATTTCTGCACCCAGCTTGTCGCGTGGTACGCGATAGCCCGGAATACCGTAGCGCATCATGCCGCCCAATTCAGGGTGCTGTTCAAATACGGTAGACGCATGACCCATGCGACGCAATTGGTAAGCAGCCGCCATACCCGCAGGGCCACCACCAACGATCGCGACTTTCTTGCCGCTCAATTCAGCCGGTGCTTCAAATTTGAAGCCCGCTTCAATCGCGCTGTCACCGATGTACTGTTCAACCGCGTTAATGCCGACGAAATCGTCAACGTCGTTACGGTTACAGCCGGTTTGGCAAGGTGCTGGGCAAACACGACCCATCATGGACGGGAACGGGTTAGCATTGGTGGAACGGCGGAAAGCGTATTCCTGCATGGTCATGCCAACGGGTGGCTTCTCAATGCCGCGCACGATTTGCAACCAACCACGGATGTCTTCACCCGATGGGCAGCTACCTTGGCAAGGTGGCGTTTTGTGAATGTAGGTAGGGCATTTATGCGTCGTATCTTGCACGAAAATACTGTCGTGCATATTACCCCATTCATGATCACCGTCTTTATAACGGCGGTATGTTTGACCTTGACCTGAAAGTTTGCTGTCGTGAGCTGCGGTTGCCATGCCTATCTCCTCAATAAATGTCGTAATTAGTCTTCGTCGCCGTCTTCGTCGTCGGGACGTGCCTGCACGGACACTTGCCGTTGCAGGACAAGCGCGTTACTCACCAACTGGTGAACACTAACAATTTGATCCATCGTGAAACCGTAGTACGGCAACACTTTCGTAAACTGTGATTTGCAAATCGCGCAAATCGCTGCCATGTGCGTCACACCGTTGTGGGTAGTGACATGCTTAAGGGCTTCCGCACGCGGCTGAATGCCTTTCACGCGAATTTCCATCAAGTCGTCGGTCAGCAAACCGCCACCACCACCGCAACAGAAGGTTGCGTCATGGATGGTATCGGCTGGCATGTCCACAAAGTTGTTACACACCGCACGGATAACGTGACGTGGAATGTCGAACTGACCACCGGGGTAATCACCCATCCGGCTACCACGCGCCACGTTGCACGAGTCGTGGAAGGTCAATACTTTGTCGTCATTCTCGGTCTTGTCGATTTGCAAGTTACCGGCTTGGATATGACTCCACGTGAATTCCAGAATATGCTGTGGAATCGGGTAACGCTGATCCAAGAAATCAAACGGCCCAGCCAAGGTATTCAGGAAGCTGTACGCCACACGCCATGCGTGACCACATTCGCCGAACACAATGCGCTTAACCTTGTGCTTGATGGCTGCTTCACGAACCCGCAAAGAAACCCGGCGCATGGTCTCGTAAGAGCCGATGAACATGCCGAAGTTACCCGCTTCTGACGCGATGGTACTCATTGTCCACGTCACGCCGGTTTCGTGGAACACTTTCGCGTAACCAATCAAACCGTCGATATGTGGTTCGGCAAAGAAGTCTGCTGATGGTGTGACCAACAACACTTCCGCGCCGTCTTCATCCAGCGGGAAGCGGACTTTAATGCCAGTATCCGCTTCAACGTCTTCTTCCAAACCTTCCACTGTGTCGAACAGTGCTGGGCCTGGCAAACCGAGGTTATTACCGATCTTAAAGACCTTACCGATAATCTCGTTGCAATACTTTTGACCGTAACCAACGTGGTCAAGAATTTCACGTGCTGCCATTGAAATTTCAGCCGTATCAATGCCATAGGGGCAGAACACGGAACAACGACGGCACTGTGAACACTGGTGATAATAGTTATACCAGTCAGCCAATACTTCTTCAGTCAGGTCGGTTGCCCCGACCAGTTTGGGGAAATATTTACCCGCAAACGTGAAGTAACGGCGATAAACTTTACGCAACAAATCCTGACGCGCCACTGGCATATTTTTCGCGTCAGACGTACCAATAAAGTAATGGCACTTGTCGGTACACGCGCCGCACTTGACGCAAATATCCAGAAACACTTGCAATGAACGATAACGGCCTTTCAAATCCGCCATTTTGTCGAGGGCGCGTTCTTTCCAGTTAGGGACTAATGACCCTGCTGCGTCGAAATCTGCCGGAAAATGCAATGCTGTCTGAAAGTCGGGTTTCGCAATGTAGGGGCCTTTGCCCTTCATTACATCGTCGCGTACTGCCGGAACTTCGCAATACCCTTCACCCGTCAACTTTGGAACTTCGTAATCAGCCACGGTGCTTACCTCTTATTTCTTCAGTTCGTCGAGGTAGTTTTTACCTTGACGTTCCAGTTCCAATGCCCAGCCGGATACATGGCGTTTTTCACGCGGGTTATCCACTTGGTTACGAGTCGGGCTGAAAAAGATACCCGGAGCGTGCATCAACTTACTGATCGGGAAAATGATCATCAGCAATGCCACCAACAACAAATGCACCAATACAATCGGTTCGGCAGGAAGACCGGCTTCACCAAAGAAACCGAAGGTCAACATACCACCAAAAAATGCTTTCACTTGCGTCACATCAGTGTGCGTCACAAAACTCATCATCAAGCCGCTGATACCAATCGCAATCAGCAATGCCAACATCAAATGGTCAGACGGGGCGGAAATGTAACGCACGCGATCCACGAGAAAACGACGCGCCCACAAGCCAGCCAAACCCAGTACCATCGTGAAGCCTGCATAACGACCAAACGGCTGCAAGAACACCAGTAAGTCATTCATGCCCACGAAATAGCGGCTATGACGGATCAATACCAGCCACAAGGAGATGTGGAACAGGAACGCAAACAACCACAAGGTTTTGTTTGAACGAAACAAGCTCTGGAAAAACACCACTTCACGGAACATGCGCCATACAACACCGCCCTGCGTAACCGGTGCGGGTGTGGTCGGAATCTTCAATGGGGCTGGGGTGTTCCAGTATTGACGGACTTTTACAGCCACACCGCCAATCAAAATCAACGTTGCCGCCCAAAACAACAGTCCGTAAAGGATACTTACGAATGTCACTGCGTACTCCTGAAGTCATTAGTCTCTCTTCTGAAAACCTGTCAACAACAGGGCTTAAGAAGAGGCTCCGGCGAACCGGAGCAATCTTCGCGTCTTACGACCTAACTAGTGACGTATAATTATACGCAACCAGTTGGCTTAGGCAGACCGCCGTATTTACAAGCTTGCTTGCCAGGGCCGTATGGGAACAGGCTGTACAGGTACTTGGAGTTACCTTTGTCAGCACCCAAACGCTTACCAACTGCTTTAGTCAGAACGCGAACCGCTGGAGCGATTTGATATTCTTCGTAGTATTCACGCAGGAAATTCAGGATTTCCCAGTGTTCAGAAGTCAGAGTTACGTCTTCGCCTTTAGCCAGAACTTCTGCAACTTCTGGAGTCCAGTCGTTCAGGTTTTCCAGATAGCCTTCTTCGTCCAGCGCGATGTCTTTGCCGCCAACGTTAATTGATGCCATTGTGTGGCCTCCTGTCAAAAAATGTTAAAACTTACAGCCAGCTTTGGGTGGTGTCGTTATTTGCCGTCAGGTCTACAAAACCTGCGTAATCAACGCTCACAATCCCATCCATTGCTTTGCCTTCCAAACCGCGTGCCGCTAGGTCTGCACCTAACACATACACAGCCTTATCAGACATCGCAGCCTTTATCTTACCAGAAAAGCTTGATCCATCGACTGCACCAACCACGGCATCTTCAATCATCAGGATCGAATCACCTGCATTGGCGTGTGCCAAGCAACTTTCAAAAGCCACACGTTCAAACGGGGACTTGTTGACAATATGTAACATAGACATGTTCAAATCCTCCGTTAGAAGCTCAAAATCACTTCTTGCTCTGCCATCATTGCAGCCATTTCCTCGCGGTTGACCAGAATAATGGAAGGCTTTTCAGCGTAATCGTCGTCAGCATCTTCGTAAGTGAGTTCCATCAGGTCATCAACCGTCAGACCACGTTCTGCCAAAGACTCGCTGGAAACATACAGCTTGGTAATGTCGTAGTCACCCAGCGCACGGAACGTCGGCGAGAAATTCTTCATGCCAGTGGCTTTGCTGTTTTGACCTTTAGTAATTTGGTAAACACCGTCGTCGATGAATGCCAAACTAACATTTTGCTCAAACGCAGCGGAAATCAGTACGACTTCCAAGGCTTCCAGTGCGTAGACCGTGCCGTAAGGAGCTTTGCGGTTTACAAACAGAAAATTCTTTGTAGACATCTTTATCAGCTCCTTAATCGCCAAACACGACTAAACGATCAGACTGGATACCGCCTTCAACCAACTGACCCAAGCCCGAAATACGGAAACCGGGGGCAATGTTGTTAGCATCCAAACCTTGACGTTTCGCTTCATCGGCATCCATCAAGCCGCGACGTTGTGCCGCTGCGATACAGATAACCAAGTCCAAACCGTGCTTTTCAGCCAACTCTGACCAGGATTTCTGGATCAGGCGGTCGTCAGCCGGTGGAACGCTCAGACGTGTGCCGTTATTTACGCCGTCATGGTAGAAGAAAACACGGAAAATCTCGTGTCCCTTCTCCAGCGCGGCACGGGTGAACTGCAAGGCAGTATCAGCAGACTGGTGCTGATACGGACCTTCGTTAACCATAATTGTGTATTTCATTCCGTGCTATTCCTCGTATCGTTGTCGATCAGAAGCGGATGTGCGTTGAAGAGTTCAGGTTCGCACGCGCACCACGCCAGTTGTCGATGTGATACTTGGTGAATGGCAAACCAGTCACTTCAAAGAAACGCGGCCAACCGATACGCTCAACCCACTCGTTGATACGCTCCCAATCTTTCGCGCCAGCTTTGTAGCACTCCAGAATTTTCTTAACGATCGCAGTCGCTTCAGGCCAGCGTGGTGGATTGTTCGGGATACCCGCTGCCACCAAACGTTGGAAAGTAGGCTTGCCACGTGCGTTGGAGTGATTACCACCGATCCAAACAGCCAACTGCGTGTACTGGTGGTCGTTGATTTGCATTGGAGGGCATGGCGGGTAGCAAGCACCGCAACAAATGCACTTCTTCTCATCAACTTCCAAGGAAGGCTTGCCGTCAACCATTGCAGGGCGAATCGCCGCTACTGGGCAACGTGCTACAACCGTTGGACGTTCGCACACATTACCAACCAGCGCGTGGTTGATTTTGGGTGGCTTAACGTGCTGAACGTTGATCGCGATGTCGCCTTGACCGCCACAGTTGATCTGGCAGCAAGAAGTCGTAATGTGTACGCGGTTAGGCATATTCCATGACTTAAACTCTGGCAGCAGCTCATCCATCATCGCTTTCACGACACCAGAAGCGTCAGTACCCGGAATGTCGCAGTGCAACCAACCTTGCGTATGAGACAGTGAAGTCACGGAGTTACGTGTACCACCGACTGGGAAACCGGCATCTTCCAATGCTTTTACCAGTGGCTCGACTTTCGCGCCGTCAGCCATTTGGAATTCGATGTTAGAACGAATGGTGAAGTGAACATAACCTTCGCCATAAGTATCGCCGATGTCCATCAGCTTACGCAGCGTGAACACGTCGAGGATACGTTGAGTACCAGCACGAACTGTCCAAACTTTTTCGCCTGTTTTGGATACGTGAACCAAAACGCCTGGGCGTGGGTCTTCGTGATATGCCCACAGGCCGAAGTTACGGCGCATAACTGGGTGCATGTACTGGAAACCATCCGGGCATCCAGACTCAATAGGATCGCGCATTTCTGGTGCGGCCATGTGAAGCCTCCGTCAAACTCAAATTTATCAATAATCTGGGCAACAAGGCAGGGTTAAACACTGCCTTGTTGCGAAGTGCCGTCTTAGGCAGCAGCAGCCATTTTCTCTTCGCGCTTGCGGTTGAACCAAGCTTCAGCAGCTTCGTCCCAACCGTCAGTACGCACGTAAGAAACGTTACGTGGTTGCTTGATCATGTTTGGATCTGGGTCGATACCGATGCCTTCGAGGAAGTTCACCAGACCGATACGCTCAATCATTTCGCCGCAACGTTCGTGTTCCAGACCATTTTCAGCCCAGAAGTCGATGATGGAAGCAGCCAGTTCAACGATGCGCTCGTAATCTTCTTCAGTATCCAGCTTCATGAACGGGATCGTGACGATACCCATCAAGTCGCCGATTTTCAGAGTACGCTTACCACCGATCAAAACAGTTACGCCTTTATCATCACCGACTTGCAGTGCTTTTGGCATAACGTTCAGGCAGTGCATACAACGTACACAGTTGCTGTTATCAACGGTGATAGTGTCGTCATCGTTCAGCTTGATCGCTTGCGTTGGGCAGCGGCTGATAACGTTGTCGAACATGTATTGACGACCCGCAGAACGATCACCTTCTTTGCCAATTTCCTTGGCTTTCTTCATGATCATTTCTTTAACGGCTTCTTGGTTGACTTTCATGTCATCACGCCAAGTACCGATAACCGCGAAGTCCGCACGTTCAATCGCGTTTTGGCAGTCGTTCGGGCAGCCAGAAACTTTGAATTTGAACTTGTAAGGCAGCGCTGGGCGATGCACGTCATCCGTGAAGTTATTCATCAGACGGCGATGGATCGCGTGTTCGTTGCAGTTAGACATTTCGCAACGTGCTGCACCGACACAAGACATACCAGTACGCACGCAAGGGCCTGCACCACCCAAGTCCCAACCGTATTCGTTGATTTCATCAAAGAAGTGTTGGAAGTTAACGCTGTTCGCACCGATGAACATGATATTGCCGGTTTGACCGTGGAACGTCTGCAAACCAGAACCCCACTTCTCCCAGCTATCTGCCAATTGGCGCAGCATGTCAGTGGTGTAGTAGTTGCCAGCCGGTGGCTGTACACGCAGGGTGTGGAATTCTTTGGATTCCGGGAACATGTGACCGACTTCAGAGAAGCGCGGAATAATGCCGCCGCCATAACCGAAGACAGAAATGGTACCACCTTTCCAGTAGCCCATTTTGGTTTCGTAAGAATGCTCCAACTGACCCATCAGGCCGTTGATGGTGTTGCGGATGCGCTCATCTGGATGCTCATCACGCAGTTTCTTGAAACCGCTGATGAAGCTAGGCCATGGGCCTTCTTCCAGTACATCCAGCATCGGCGTTGGATAATTGTTCGTTGCCATACCTGCCTCCTCAGTAAACGATTGCAATGGCGTTTCCTCTTGACCAGCTCTACAAACTTCACAGCCAAGGGAAAGATCAAGTCAAAAACGGGTCACGTAACGTGGTTTCGCTCTATTTGCGAGTGGGCTAAGTGTATGCGTCATGCCTGCATCATAGAATCTCACCCATGGGGTGTTAGCTGAATCCATGCTGTATCCCTAAGGGGATAGGCGCTTAACATAATCAAAAATAGTCCACTAGCAGCGGTACAATAGCATATTCGGATTTTTTAATATTGCAAATAGCTACAGTGATTATCGGTCTTTGTCGAGGTCTATAAGATGCATAATTCTCCTTTTAATCTCAATGAGTTAACCACCTATCAAACATGGCGTAACAAAAAATTATCAGCCTACCCGTTACGACCCGAAGCGTTGATGACGACAATTGCAGACCCTGAAAACCCCACTAACACCGAAATAGCGCAACTCCAGCGCATTTGTCACCAACACAATCTCGCGCTGTACCATTTTGTGCAAGGCGACGTGCGCAGCAAGCGGCACGTCCACCGTTTAGGGCAGAAAGTGGGCTTGTTGCGGCTGGATAGCAATCTGTGCGCGGATGAAGATAGCCTCACTTCCTTACACGTTACCTCGCACGCGGGGCAGCATGATTACATTCCCTACACCAATAAACCGCTGAGCTGGCATACCGACGGTTACTACAACCTGCCCGAAGAGCAAATTCACGGCATGTTGTTGCATTGCGCCCAACCAGCACTTGAAGGCGGTGAAAGCTGGTTGATGGATCATGAAATTGCCTACATTTTATTGCGTGATGCCAACCCTGATTACATTCACGCCTTGATGCACCCGAATGCCTTCACGATTCCGGCCAACATATTGAACGGGGAAATCATTCGCCCCGAACAATCCGGCCCCGTGTTTAGCGTCACCGCTGCGGGGCATTTGCACATGCGCTATTCCGCCCGCCAGCGCAATGTGATCTGGCGTGATGACCCGATGACACGGGAAGCCGCCGATTTCCTATTGAATTTATGGCAACAGGACTCACCTTACAAAATAGGGTACACATTACAAGCAGGCGAAGGCTTGTTGTGCAACAACGTGCTGCATAACCGCACTGCATTTAAAGACAGCGACGACCCGACACAAACCCGCCTGCTATACCGTGGACGTTATTTTGATCGGGTTAAAGAACCTAAGGAGAGAATATGCTCAGTTTAAGCCAAATTTTGATGGTAGACGGCGATAAGATCAGCAATTTCGAGGAATTAAAGCAAATCGTGCAACAACGCGCTTTGGAAACCGGCTCAATCTTTTTCCAGATTGATATTGAACCACCCGGCTACAAAGACCGCCCCGATGATTGGTACGACCAATTGGAAATCACTTTTTCGTCGGCGAGGTAAGCGACATGTTTTGGCAGGAAGACGAGGACAAAACCCTCCCCTATCAAGCACCCGATGACGTGCTGGACGTGAGTTTCGCCATTGCGTGCAAGCAATTGCCGCTGGATCATGCGTGGGATTTAGCACAAGCCGTCCAGCAAGCCCTGCCTTGGTTTGCCGATGAAATCGTCGCGGGTGTTCACCCAATTCACGTTGCTGAAAGTGGCAACGGCTGGGAACGCCCCGATGATGCCAGCAACCAATTACTGCTACCGTCGCGGCGCACGCGGATGTTTTTACGCATTCCCAAATCACGCATCCCCGAAACACAAGCACTGTCCGGCACAACGTTGGATGTAAACGGCTACAAAGTCGGCTTGCGGGACATGAAGGAAAAACCGTTCGTGCATACCTCGGTGATTTTTGCGCGTTACGTGCTCTCGGATGCTGCAGAAGACGAAAATAGCTTCTTGCAACGCATGGCAGCAGAAGTAAAACGGGTAGCGGATTTCAAGGTGAAAAAGATGCTATGCGGCAAAAGTCACGCACTGCGTACCCCGCAAGGCGTGTTACACACGCGCCACTTAATGCTGGCGGATTTGGACAGTGACCCTTCCATTCGCTTGCAGCAATACGGGCTGGGTGAAGGGCGCAAGCTGGGTTGCGGGCTATTTATGCCGCACAAAGGCATTAAAACCCTGAAACCAACGGAATAGTCACGCACCTTTCCCCTATCCCTTTTGAGGAATGGGAGGCGCACTGCTTTTTCGTATAATTTTGCGGTCAAGAATTTCATCGAATGGCAACATTCATATTTGCATGAGGAATTAAACATGGCTTACGAAGTAAACGGTACAACCATCGAAACCACTGAAGCAGGTTATCTGGTAGACCTCAACGATTGGAACGAAGAAGTTGCTAAAGTTATTGCTGCTGAAGAAGGTATTGGCGAATTGAGCGAGCGTCATTGGGATGTGATCAACTATTTGCGTGATCAATACATCAACAACGGTGGCACGCAACCAATGGAACGCATTATCCAGAAAGCCATGGCTGATCAGTGGGGCGACAAAAAGCTGACCAGTAAAGACATGTACACCCTGTTTCCACGCGCACCCAGCAAGCAAGGCTTGAAAGTCGCTGGTCTGCCAGCCACTAACCGCAAAGGCGGCTATTGATTTCTACCCGAAAGGGGGTATTCCCCCTTTTACGTGAATCCGTTTATCCTGTTATTAGGATTTGGTTAATTTTAGAGAGGCATCGGACATGAGCACTAAGCAAGAGCTGATCAGCGAAATGATTGAAATGCAGCGCAAATTTACTGCATATGAGCAATCAGGTAATTTCAGTGCTGAAGAGTATTACGTTGGTGAGTGGAAAGCTTACCGCGAACGTTATCAGGAACTGACTAATGAAGTCCGCGAAATGGCTTCTAAAGAAGCGAATTTCTGGAAATAAGCTATCACAGCTTCAGATACGCAAAAGCCGCTCATTAGCGGCTTTTTTAATGCCAATAACGGATGAAGCAACCTACTGAGTACACGTTACACAGCCCGGCTTGCCGACCGAACGCACTTTGCGCACTTCAGCCCAAACACCAAAGTTCGCCTCATGGCGCACATCTAAAATCTCAACGAGATCACCCTTTTGGAAACCACCCATGGTGCGAGTACCATAAGGCTGGTCGTAAATGCCGTGAATTTTTTGCGTGCGGTATTGCTCACCAATCACGGGTAAACCGCTGTGTGAAGCAATATGCAAACGCTGCCCATGCCAGCCTTGCTCACGCAATTCCCCCAAATATACCCAAGTGATAATGCCTACCGGTAACGGCTGACCGCGCGGCACGTCATCGGGAATCACCACAGCATTAGCCGCCACCACATCTTCTTGAAAGCTTGGCGCAAGCTGAAAACTCGCATCACTCGACTCCTGCTTTCTGAGAATTTCAGAACGATTGGCTTGTGCCACGCGCTCATCGTCATTGGCTTTAATCGCTTTAACGGCTTTGACTTTTTTAACCGCCGTTTTTGATGTCAGCAGCGTTTTTTGCGTGACCACGGCGGGACGTTTTACTGCTACTGCCGAAAAATCTTGCCCCACGCGCGCAAAGTCAATGACGGCAGTATTATTATTTAACGCCACAGGAACACGCGCCACTGGAGCGGGCGCAGGCGGTGGTGGCAGCGGAATACGGCTGGTACGCACCACACGCAGCGGCTTCACGTCTTGTAAGCTACTGCTTAAAACAGACGGAGCGGGCGGCAACACGTCATTGGCTTCCAATACATTAAGACGCTGATAGAAATAACCTAAACCTGCCAACGTACTCGCTTGCACGGCGGCGATCGGCCCCCAAATCACAAGCTGTTTGGCGTGACTTTCCCACCACGACACTTTTTTGATTACCAATTGCCCCATGCAAAACTCCTTGTAGCTGCATCTACGTTATTTCCTTTTTCTACCTAAAATAGCGTGAGATGCAAACTGCATTCCAGATAAAGAATAGGAATTTTCAGCTTAGTGGTGGGTTTACGTTAGGTAATTACACTTCACTCCACATCCGTAGCAAATTAATGTGCACGGTGCTGATACTGGCAGCCTCATCTGACTGGGGTAACTTTGCTATCACGCCTTCGCGGGCTTTGGCTAACTGGTAGAGCAACTCACGCTGCTGCGGGTCTTTCACCAAGCTTTGCGCCCACGTCACCGCCACTAAACGGATACCTTTGGTCACTTCCGCGACTTTGTGCCAACTGCCGGAATCATACACCACCGCATCACCGGCTTCCCCGCGTATTTTTTCTTCCCCATAAGCGGTACGGATGACGATTTCGCCACCTTCATAATCGTCGTTAAGAAAAACGGTTGTGGACACATCGGTACGGTAACGCCCCGACATTGGCCCCATGACCGGATCGTCTACGTGGAAACCATACGTCATCCCCGGCAAATAACGTGCATAGAACGCCGTCGCCACCCGTAACGGCATCACCGCCGCCTGATATTCCGAGTGTTGCACCAGCGGCGACATCACCATCGCATTCAAACGCCGATGCAAGGGGCTATTCGGGGAAAGCTCTTGGTTATACTTCACCTTTGCCGCCTCCATACCTGCCGAAAAGCGCCCATCCACGAATTCACCCGTGGCAAGCAATTCCTGCACTTCTTTCACACGTTGCGCATCAAGGACATTTTTAATCAGTAATAGCATGGCATTTCCTTTCAAAGCCGGAATCGGGTAATCTGCCCACCAGACAGAAGCATAGGTTAAAGAGTGATGCAATTACGGATACAAATCAACGACACCACACGCGATATTGACGTGCCGGATTTTATGCTGGTAGAAGGCGAAGACTTTTTCGCGCAGATGGATCAGGATATGAATAAAGGCTACCAAATGAGCCGCAAGTGGGTCGACAAGCCGGATCAAGAACAACGGTGCCAAATTGTGGCAGATAAAATTCTGACGGCACTTTCCAATGGCAATCAAAAAAGCGGGACGCTAATGGCAGCCTACATCCTCAAGCGGATGCCGCAAGTACGCGAAATCCACATGAATACCGAAGGCGATATGCTGGGGCACGAACTGGTCTGAACTGTCTCAATACCTAATGGCAGGCGTTTCAATCTTCAACCCATTGGAACGCGCCATAATATACGCCCCCAACAATTTACTTTCTTCCGCATCCGGCGCAAACGGCTCGGCACGCATCAACACCAAACATTGCTTAATCCGCAAGTCGAGGTTGGCCATTTCGCCAGTATCCAAACGGTAAGCAGGGAAACCGTTGCCCTGCCCTTGGCTGATCTTTTGCCCGCGAATAAATTGCCCCGGATAACTGTCATGGCAATGGGCGCATGACATATCAATCAAACCAAATCGCAGGTGATAAAGCTCCTCGCCCTTTTTCAGCAAATCCGCCATTTCCCCATCGGTTTGCACATTCACCGGCTCACCCACCGCCAGATGCCGTACAAACGTTTCCAAGGCAATCAATTCAGCGGAATATGCTGGCAATGGCATTTCGCCCGACTGCTTTTCACGGCAAATGTTGATGCGATCATCCAACCGCACAATGCCGCCCAAAGCTTTATCGTAAATCGGGTAACGGGCAAGGTTTTTCACATCCAGCTTTTCGCCCGTTTCACCGTGACAACTGGCGCACGATTTGCCTGAAGCGGGTGACTGATTAAACAGCTCACGCCCTTGCTCGACCGCAATAAAGCCGGTGTTTTCGACTTCATCATCTTGCATGGCACGGGTTTCTTCCTTAACGAACTCATACCCCGACTTAGCGGGCTTAGGCGCTTCTGCTAAGGCATTGCCAACGCTTGCCAGCAACAAACCACTCACCAACAAGCGTGATAACGTGCGTGTAATCATTTGAGTGTTACCAAGTAAGCGATGACATCTTCCACATCCTGAGCAGCGAGGAAGGTTCTGCCCTCGTACCCCTTGCCGGGGCGATTAATCAGGCTGGGGTCACGGTAAAAACCCGGCATAATCGAATTCGGATTCAAATGGCGCGAATCCACCACTCGCAAGCGCAATTGTGGCTCTGCCAAGCGCTTGGCAATGCCGGATAAGGGTGGAGCAATCGTGCCGTAAGCTTCCACGCCTTTAATCGGCAATTCGTGACAGGCTAAACAATTCCCACGAGCCGCATTCGCAACGACTTTCTCGCCACGTAGCGCCTCGCCTTTTAAACCGCACAACGGCGCTGGAATTGAATAATTGACCATCTCCCATTTGCAATACGCTTCAGGCGGTGGCGGAACACCCTCAGCTTCCGCCGCCAAACTGGGTGTCGTTGCAAATAGCAGGAAAATTAAGGTGTTTACAGTTTTCATTGCACTATTCTATGCCTCTGCGCCCAAACAAACTTGATTTAAATCAAACTAAGTTTAGGCGAAAATAATCCACGTGGTAGCAATATATTTCACCCCTGACTGCATCACACCTGCGCGGTGTTCATGCGTCCAAAACGGGGGAAATAATACCAACTTACCTTTTTCTGGCTGCACACTGAGGTTTTGAAACAAAAAATCCGTGGAACCACCCGCCTCAACTGGCACATCATTCAAATACCACAATGCTACCAATTGGCGCATCGCAAACTGATGACTGCCACCGTCAATGTGCCAATGGTAATACTCACCCGGCTGATAACGTTGCAAGTTATAGCCCATGTCTTTAAACGGGCCTTTGAAATACGGAAACATTTCGCGGAATTCCCGCAACGCCAGCGCCAGCGAACGGTGCAAATTATTATCCACATCTTTCCAATGCGGCTTATCATCGCCGCTCACGAAAATATCGGTGGTTTTCTTCACGCTTTGGTTGCTGCCCATATCCTGACCGATACGCCCCGCGTATTGATCCGCCAGATTCTGCTCGAAACGTGCCACCATGTTGTCACACAAAAATCCCGGCAACGCATCGCGCTGTTCAAAAATAAACGAATTCGGCGCTAATTCACGCATAACACAACCTATTCATACACTTGGGAATCATCCCCAAACTTTACGCGACTCTGCCCGCACCTGCCACCGATATAACCACACACTGCACCCCAACGTCAGGCTATAAACCAACAACGACCCCATCACAATGCCCAACCAGCCTTCCCATGCCCAAAAGGGCGCAAGCACAAACCCGCCGACACTCGCCCCCATGTAATAAAACACCAAATACAACGACGACGCACTCGCCCGCGCCTGCAACGCATGGTGACTGACCCAACTACTCGCCAGCGAATGCATCAGGAAAAAGCCCAAACTGCTCACCATAAACCCCCACACAATCGCATACAGGTGCGGAATCAGCGTCAGCAACGTGCCAGCCATCAACAACACAACCCCCAAGCCCATTCCCACAGGTGCGGAAAAATACTGCGTCACCCGCCCCGACAATGCAGCCGCCAGCGTGCCGCTCAAATACGTCAAAAACAGCAAACCCAGCGCGTGCGGCGACAAATGATACGGTGCAGCCGCCAACACAAACGTGATGTAACTGTACTGATTCAGGAAAATCATAAAGTTACCGCCCGCAATCAAAAACGCCACCAGCAATACCGGATTACGCAAATGCCCGCTCATATCCCGCGCAATGTGTAGCGGGTGCAACGGTTTCGGGTGAAAATTCTGCGACTTCGGCAACAGCCACACAAACACCGCCAGTAACACCGCACTCAACGCCCCCATTGCCCCAAACGCCGCCGCCCAACCGAAATGCTCCCCCACGAAACCACCCACCATGCGCCCTGTCACCCCGCCAAGACTGTTCGCACTGATGTACACCCCCACCGCCAATACCACCGCTTTGCGGGTAAATTCATCGCCCATGTACGCAATCGCAATCGCAGGCAGCCCGCCCAAAAACAAACCCTGCAACCCACGCAATACCAGCAAACTCGTGTAACTTTCCACCTGCGACAACGCCAAAGTCGTCAACACCGCACCCGCCATCGTCACTACCATGATCGGTTTACGCCCAATCGCATCCGACAACGGCCCATACACCAACAACGATAAACCCAGCGTCAAAATGGTAACCGTCAAACTCCAGCTTGCTTCCAATTCCGTCAATTGAAATTGCTGCGCCAGTGTCGGCAATAACGACTGCACCACATGCAAGTTGGCAAAAATCATCGCCGAACCCAGGCACAACGCCAACGTCGCAGCACGAAAAGCACGGGTATTCGCTTCAATCATCGCAATCTCCTGAATTTCTCCACAGCATACTGGAACAAAGCCGCACCTAATGCCACACTAACCGCAAAACCTTGTCAGGAAGACTCCATGCCCGCTAAAAAAGTTGTCCATATCAAAACCGCGCCCGCACAAGCCGTATTGTCGCCCGCGCAAAAGAAATTCAACACCCTGATTAAAAAAATCGACGCGCAAAAACAACTGCTTGCAGAATGGCAGGAAACCTTCGAGCGTTGCCGCGCCGATGCCGTCGACAAATTAGAACCGTTAAAACAAAGCATGAAGGAACAGCAAACGGCAATGGCGCACCTGCTGGATCAGCAATTCACCGCCAATAAATTCACCAAAACCCAACAAGAAAAACTCACGCACCTTATCGTGGAACTCTGTGAAGAATTGCTACGCAGCGGTGACAACGATGAATTGAAAGCCATGTATAACAAATACACCGCCAGCGACTACGATACCGAAGCGGAAGAAGAACAAGCGATGGCGAACGAGTTCATGAAATCCATGATCGAAAAAGAATTTGGTGTTGAGCTAGACCCTGACGAGTTTGACCCAACTAATCCACAAGCCACCGCCGAACGCTTATTTGAAAAAGTAAAACAACGCGAAGCCGAGGCTGAAGCCGCTGCTGCTGCCCGCCCCCAACGCAAAAAATCTGCCAAACAACTGGCAAAAGAAGCCAAGGATGCGGAAGAAGCCGCCAATGTCAGCAAATCCATTCAAGCCGTTTACCGCCAACTCACCAGCGCCTTGCACCCCGACCGCGAGCAAGACCCCGTAGAACGCGAACGTAAAACCGAACTGATGCAGCAAGTGACCGTCGCTTACGGCAATAAAGATTTGCTGAAACTGCTGGAATTACAACTCGCGGTTGAGCAAATCGACCAAAGCAAACTCAGCAGCCTGAGCGCCGAACGCCTCAAACATTACAACAAAATCCTCAGTGACCAACTGGCTGAATTACAAGAAGAAGTCATGCTCAAGGAAGACCAAATCCGCATGATGCTGCAAATCCCACCGTTTGAACCGCTTTCTCCGAAACGCTTGGTGATGATGGTCAAACATGACACCCAAATAATGCAGTCAGAAATTAAGCGTATCCAGCAAGATCTGCGGCAGTTTAAAGATGTGAAAAATCTTAAAGCATGGTTGAAAAACATGCGCTTGCCAGAACCAGAATTTGAGTTTGATCCGTTTTTTGATGGATTTCCGCCGTTTCGTTAATCATGAGTCACCCGCAATGATCCGTGCCCTCTTCATCTGTACCCAAAATCGCTTGCGCAGCCCGACTGCTGAACAGGTTTTTTCTAGCTGGGCTAATGTGGAAACGGATTCTGCGGGGCTGGGCAATGATGCCGACGTGCATCTCTCCGTCGAACAAATCGAATGGGCAACACTGATTTTCGTGATGGAAAAAGCCCACCGTAACAAGCTGTCAAAGCAGTTTAAGGCTCACCTGAATGGCAAGCGGGTTATTTGTTTGGATATTCCTGATGATTACGATTATATGCAGCCGGAATTGATTCGGCTCCTGGAAGCGAAGGTTGGGGCGTTTCTCAGTTAAAAGTCGGAAGGTTCAGCGATTGCGGCAAGGCGACGAGAGATGCGGTTGTCGGTCTCGAATACGGTGTCCACGTCACTGTCTGGGGTGGCAATATTGTGATTGTGGGCGTAAGAGCCGAAATAGCCTAAAGCGCGTAGGCTGTATTCCGCGCCGTGCTGTTGTTTGAAAGCCGACAGCAAAGCCTAGTGCTGAACCCGCAGCTTCTGGAGTTCTTCCACAGACAAACCAGCAATGCGGGCAATATCTGCCTCAGCGATAACCCCCAACTGCAACAGACCACGGGCAACCTCTTGGGCTTTCTTTAACTCCCCCTCCAATCTGCCTTTCTCGATACCTTTCTCGATACCCTTTTCGATACCATCCCTCATGCCCCAGCTATAGGAGGCGAATTTGGTTACGTCTACTTGTGTCAACATTTCTTCAGCCTCTTTGATGTTGGGTTGCAGGTCGCGGTTTTCAGCAAGGGTTTCGAGCATCTCGAAGTAGTTGCGGAAGCCGCTTTCGTCGTCGCCCATGAGTTCGCGCAGGCGCAGCACGATGTGGTTGACCACTTCCTGCACAGGTTTACCCCGGAAATCGCATAAAATCGCCAATACCAGCGCGTCGGGCGTATCTTGTGCCAGCAGGATGCTGCAATCGACGGTGTGCATGTCGAGCAGGGCATAGCGGTAGGTGAACGCTGGGGCGGCAAAATAGTCCGGCATGGTCAGGCGTTCTTTACCGATGTAGATTAAGTGCTGATGCACCGCTTCTTTCGGGTAGGCAAGCTGGATGTCGGTGAAATAACGCAACATCCGCAACGGCATGGTGCTGTCGTTCTGATTTTGGATTTCGATGTGCAGGATGAAGTTTTCACCGTCGGCTTGGCGGCGCATCCGTGCCACTAGGTCGGCGCGACGTTGCTCTACCCGTTGCTGTTCGGTGTCGAGCAGTTCCACGGCATCCATATCCACGCCTAAGCCTAACAGCAGATTGGCGATGTCTGCTGCCAAATGACCTAGCACTGATTTACTGATGATGTCTTTGTTTCCCATGCAGGAAGTATAGCATTCTGCGCGGCGCGGGTGCAGCACATCACCGCTAAACAAAAATCACCGACAGGTGCGGGGTTAATAACAGGTAATTGGTTATTACGCCGCCGCTGCCATCAAGGTGAAGTCGGCATGAATTTCATCGAAGGGAACGCAAATGCCCTCTGCATCTTGTTCGACAATACCGTGGTCGATCAGAATTTTAATGTCATCGTGTACCCGCCGGACATCGCGCCCTAGCTGTCGCGCCAATTCGCGGATGCTGGTTTTGCCGAGCGTTTGGAGTTTGATGACTAAATCCCAACGGCGAGCGTTAATCACCTCAAAAAACATGCCGGGTGAGGTAAACGTCAGGTATTCGCCTGCGTATTCGCTTTTGTTCCAGGCATTTAGAAAACGTGCAGCCGAGGCTTGCATCGCCTGTTTTTCAGACTGGATTTTGATTTCGAGCGTGCGTTTAGTGTTGTTCTGCATAATATTGCCTCCGTTGTTCTTCTACATCCGCCAAAAAATCCCCCACAAGTTGCTGGATGGTAAGGAAAGGATAAGCTTCCTCCCGCTCACCGTAATGCCTGTGATCACCTTTGGGGCGTTCATTGTCATAACCGACAATCCGTTGATTTGGCAGACCGAAAAATAAGCGATATTTATAGAGATTCTGACTGCCTGCCACGGGTTGCGGCACTTCCCAGATCACCATTTCTTGTATGTACCCGCCGTCGTACACGATTCTGTCTTTCAGGATGAGCTTTGCTTTCATGTTGACATGATGACAACAGATAAACGAGGAATTCAAGGTGAAGGATGTGAAAAACCTTAAAGCATGGCTGAAAAGCTTCCGACTACCTGAACCAGACTTTGGATTTGCCCCGTTTTTTGATGGATTTCCGCCATTTCGTTGATGATAGGCCAGTCATGTCACGCTATACTCACTAATAGTATTACTCAGGAGTAAGCACTATGCAGCGTATTAGTATTACCATAGACAACACACTAAAAGATCAACTAGACAACACCATCCCCAAGGGAGAACGCGCCCGCTTTGTTGCCGAAGCCATCCAGCAAGCTCTGGAGAACTGGCATCGTCAACAAGCACTCGCCATGTTACAGAACCTCACCCGCTTTAAAGTCGATCACGACTCGGTTGAAACCTTGCGTCATATTCGTCAAGAACGGGGAGAATATTTGGCAGCAAGGCATCAACCGGAGCCGCAACCGTGAAATCGTTGATCATTGACACCTCTGTTTTCAACAAGCTGTATTTGGAAGAAGCCGATAGCGAACAGGCGTTAGTGCTCTTTGCTCGCGCCACTAATCGTGAGTTTAATCTGCAAGCACCGGATTTATTGTATTTGGAAGTGATCAGCACGGCTAACCATTATCACGTACCGATTGATTTTGTTAGCCAATTGCTGGATTTTCAAACCCGTCACTTATTGCCATTGCGGACACTCACACGGGCGGAAATGAAAAAAGCCATCGAGATCACCCAGCAGGGTCATCCACAAAGCGGCTACCCTTCCATTTACGATAGTGTCTTCCATGCAATGGCAATGTGTAACGATGCCATACTTGTTACGGCAGATAAGCGACATTACGAGAAGACCAAGCACTTGGGAAATATTATTCAGTTGAAGGATTGTGGGGCGTTATAGTTTCACCGTCTTCAATTGCGCTCAGCCTGCTGAAGATCACTGAGCATCGTTTCCAATGTGGCAATCATGGTGGGAATGTCATTTTTACAGATATTGAACAACTGTTCTGCGTCAACATGAAAATAGGTGTGTGCCAGCACATCCCGCATTCCCATTGCGCCGCGCCATCTTACCGTTGGGTATTGCGGGAAAAGTTTGCCTTCGGTTTTACGGTCGATATTTTTCAGCTCTTCACCTGCTGCAATTAAAATCATGCAAATGGCATCTAGCTTATCCTCGCCGTCTTCCGTCAGATAGAAATCGGAAGGTTCAGTGATTGGAGCAAAACGGCGAGGGATGCGGCGCAGTGCTGCCAGCAAGGTTTGCAGCTTTTCAATCAGCAGTTCACGGTCATACATAAACGGCTTCCTGTTCGATACGGGCTTTCAGGCGTGAGTTGGTGAGTCCGCGCAGGTGCAGTACGTCCACGGGTTTTTCCAACACGGCTTCCAAGTCTTGTTTCATCATGGCGGTCAGGAACAGGTTGGGGTTGTCGGTCTCGAATACGATGTCCACGTCACTGTCTGGGGTGGCGGTATTGTGGGCGTAAGAGCCGAAATAGCCTAAAGCGCGTAGGCTGTATTCCGTGCCGTGCTGTTGTTTGAAAGCCGACAGCAGAGCGCGGAGTTCAGGAATACTTAACGTGCGTTGGTTAGCGGGCATTGGCTTCCTCCCGATCAAAGCGGTAATTCCTTAAGTCTAGGTGTCAAGTCCCGATAGATCATATACTTTCTTTTTGAATAAATCTGGCTTCTTTTTCTGCCATTCCTTGAGTGCTTGAACAGGAGTTTTGTATTCCAGTGCCTTCTGGGGGATGCAGTGGTTGTAAAGCCGCTCATAATGTTTGATCGCCTCAGCTAATTCATTAGATGAGGCGAAACGGGTGGTTTGCAACAAGTCGCTGATCCGTCCGTTGAAGCGCTCCACCATACCATTGGTTTGGGGTGTGCGTGGCTTGGTGAGGCGGTGTTCAGCCTTGATAGCTTTGCAGGCTTTATCGAATTTGTGCTGCCCTGTGGGGTCACGTTCCCCTTTGCGGGTAAAGCGGTCGGTGAATTCCTTGCCGTTATCGGTTAGCACGTATTGCACCTTGATGGGGAAGCGTTGCTCTACCTTACCCAGAAAATCTGCTGTGCTGGCGGCGGTTTTGCCGGGGTAAATAGCAAGGCACACCATGCGGCTGGCGCGGTCAATGGCGACATATAGGTATTGGTGTTCTTTCTCATCGGGCATCTTCGGCAAGTATTTGATGTCAATATGGATATAGCCGGGTTCGTAGTCCTTGAATACTTTTTTCGGCGGTGGCTCTTCGCCGTACAATTCCTGCTTCATCACCGTCAGGTTGGCAATCCCATGACGGCGCAGGCAACGGTCAATACCCGAACGGCTGGCGGCGGCATTGATGTATTCCTGGGTGATGTGGGTCAGGTCATCCAGCGACAGTAGCAGGGTTTTGCGCAGCTCCACCACCAGCCATTCCTGTGCCTCAGTCAGCGTGGTTTGCAGCGTATCGGGGCGGTGCGATTTGTCGGTCATCTCCTCCCTGTTCTGCCATTTGCGGATCGTCAGGCGACTGACATTGTATTGCTGCGCCAGCGCTGCTTGCGTGAGCGACGATGCCTTGATTTCGCTGCGTAATTTCGGGGTCGTCCGTGCTTCGGAATGCAGTTTCATGTACGCTTTGCCTTGTAACCATGAGTGGATAAGATGCCTTCAAGGATAGCCCGTGCTTTGAATAGTGGGTAGCTCCTTGAGGGAATATGATCCCATGGGACATGACATCTAGGCAAAAATCACCGACAGGTGCGGGGTTTGGTTGGCGGATGCAATGTTTTAACTCATCCAATAGTTCCGCAAATTTGGTATCACTAATCTGGTAAGCTTCTTCTACCAAACGTTCCCGCAAAGAGTTTACTGCTAACATGTTTAAGGTTTCCATGCCTGATCAATTTCTTGCATCAGACGGTCAGTTTCTTTCAACGCCACAATGATTTTCTGATAATGCCGAATATCATCCAGAGTAAGTGTGCGCCCGACACGATCTTTTAACCATTTTTGTGCCGGTTGGTATCCGCCGATGTAAAATTCCCACGCAATCAGCGGGATAGCGTCGATATATTGCTCATCATTGATCCAAATACGTCCTAAACATTTATTTGCATCGTATAACTCCCAGTCTTTACTAACAATTTTACGAGCAACAAGATTATCGCCTGCTTTGGGATACGTGGTAATGGATTTCTTGAGCAGAGGGCTTTCCAGCAAATGCAACTGACGTAATTCACCGCCCAATTTAACCAACTTCCAAAAAGTTTCTGCATCCTTAGGATAAGGAACACGCGGAAAATCGGACTTCAGAAACTCTGCATATTTTTTTCGATAAGCAGGTGAGTAAAGAACTCCATAAGCATAATCAATTATGTCAATAGCGACCAAAAAACCATCTTTTTTTACCACACTTTCATCACTAAATTCTAATTTAAATATTTTAGATATTTTAGATATTTTTTTGGAAATCTCTGATTTTACATTAAGCTTCATCTTTTTACTTTCAAGACCGTAAAGACTATTGTCTTTTGAGTACAAATATAATGCGGCGGCATAGCTTCCATCATAAGGAGTAGCTATTTTATGTTGTCCAAGAGGAATGCTAGAAATAAAAACTGAAAAATTCTCTTTCGTTTGGCGCGTAAAAATTAGTCCAACATTGTTTTCTTGCAACTGATCATTCAATGATGGTCTATGGTAATCAAACGCATAAGAACCATATAGCATATAGCGGAAGTCGAAAGGACGATATAAGCATTTTACTGGATTTGGTTTACTATCTAAACTTCTAGCTTTATCTATTTTCCAATCTCTATTATCAGATAGACCGTAAATCCTAGAAAATTCCTCATTACTGATAGAGTTATCCATAAAATCAGCAACCCTTTCTTCTGCTTCTCTTTTCTCAAAAGCTATAGCAAAATGATCTCGATGAGAGTTTGGTCCAAGGTAATACTCATGAAAAAGATCTGATAAAGAAAACCCTTTGTTGTAAGATTTTTCCGATGAGGTGTCCTTGTTAGAAAAGACATATTGGGGTGCATAAATATCTAATTTTTTGGCTCTTCGGTAATTCCCGTGGTGAGCCACAACATATAGTATTGAGGCTATATCAACCATCGGCAGGTAGAAGCTAACAATGACCGCAACCTTCCAAATTCCGCTCGACATTCCCGATGTTCACATACTATCAAACCGTTCTGGTGAAAAGGGTGAATTCATCCTAGAGGTGGAAAGCAGCCTGAACGCGACGACTTGCCGCCGTTGTGGGCGGGAGATCACGGAGTTTCATGGTTATGATCAACCGATCCTGCTGCGCCACCTGCCGGTATTTGGGCGTGATGTATGGATAGAAATCCGCCCCAAACGTTACCGTTGCCCTCACTGTGATGATCACCCGACCACAACTCAACGACTAAGCTGGCACGAACCCCGTAGCCCGCACACCAAAGCGTTTGATGCTTGGTTGGTGAGCATGTTGGGTAATTCCACGGTAAGCGATGTTAGCCGCCGTTGCCATGTCGGGCATGATGCGGTGGAAGGGGCGGTTAATCGTTGCATCCGTGCCAAGGTGGAGTGGGCGGATTACACCCAATTACGCACCTTGGGTATTGACGAGATAGCCCTGAAGAAAGGTCACAAGGATTTTGTCGCGATCATCACCACCTTGGATAAGAACGACCAAGTTTGTGTACTGGCAATCCTACCCAATCGCCTAAAAGAAACGGTGGTGACGTTTCTCAACAGCATTCCCGCGCACCTGAAAGCCACGGTAAAGCGCGTTTGCTGCGATATGCATGAAGGTTACAGCAACGCCGTCAAGGAAACGTTGCCCCATGCGCACATCGTGGTTGACCGTTTCCATGTGGCACAATACTACAACAAGGCGGTGGATAATTTGCGCAAAGAAACGCTGACAACACTCAAGAAAAACCTTCCAGAGGACATCTACCAACAGTACTGTCAGGGGATGTTATGGCCGTTTCGTCACCATTTCTGGTCGCTGGACGCAGAACAACAAGCACAAGTCAGCCATTTCTTGGGCTATGCACCGGAACTGAAACAAGCATGGCTGTTACGTCATGAACTGACGGCAACCTTCATGAAATACCAAACCAAAGCCGAAGCCAACCAACAATTGGATGCTTGGAAACAGAAAGTGACGGAATCAGGGCTAAGCTGTTTCGATAAATTCCTGACCTTGCTCGAAACTTGGCAAGACAGCATTACCAACTATTTTGAAGACCGGCATACGTCGGGTTTTGTCGAAGGCTTGAACAACAAGCTTAAAGTCATCAAACGACGCTGTTATGGCTTGTTGGATGTTAAACGATTTTTTCAGCAGATTCAGATTGACCTACGCTTTGCGCGAGGACAATCTTTTGCATAAGGTCAAAACTACATGTTGTGGCTCACCACGGGAATTACCGAAGAGCCAATTTTTTTAACTTGAAACCTTCTAAATTCTTATTTAAAAGTTCTTGATATTTTGATTCACGGCTGCCGTATAAGTCGCAATGTAGAACTTCGGCTAGTTGTCCTTTTTTCTTTTTGCCGGTCTTGATGAATAGGTTGATCGAAACGCCTTGTTGAATATCGAAGACGTTTTCATCTTTGCTGCCATCTGGAGCGGTTTCTTTCTTTTTGCTATTGCCGTGTAAGTCGATGATGTAAATCTTGTCAAACGTGGTGAGTAGATGCCAACGCATCCCACGAAAAGTAGGATTATCCAAAAAGCCATTGTTGCTGATATAGGCAAGCACACCCTCACGGTTCTTTTCTACAAAGAATTGTCCATAGCGGATAAATTTAACGTAATCATCATTCAACCATTTCGGATTTTTCTCTTGCAGCTTGCCACCACCCGGTTCTTGCTTGTAATCTGCCAGTAAGTCTTCAATCCATTTACCTTTATTTGCAGAATGACCACTATAAGGTGGATTTCCAATCACTACCATCACGGGCGTATCACGCTTGATATAGTTCGCTGCTTGCGCCTCATCAGACAGCCAAGCCGTAAACAAAGTCGCCGTATCAGGGTGATGTTCTTCCAAAGCATTGGTTAAAAAGATATTAAAACGCTGATCATCTTTAGCCTCATAGCCTGTTTCGCGTAATAATAAATCCATTTTCAGATGAGCCATCGCATAAGATGCCATGAGAATTTCAAAGCCATGCAAGCGCGGCACTAAATCATTTTTCACATACTGAGGCCAGATGCCGGGCATGGATTCAAAATCTTGGTAAATGTGCTTCACCGCTTCTGCTAAAAACGTACCCGTGCCACAAGCAGGGTCAAGAATTTGCACGCGATGAACTTCTTTCTCTACTTTTTCTATCCGCGTTGCGCGTTCTTTACCCCGCCCTTTCACCACAGGCATATCTACTTTAATCGTGGTTTTGCTGGCATCCGCCAAGCCTTCGGACAAATCAAATTCTGTTTTCAGAATGTCGTCCACCGCTCGCACGATAAAGTTGACCACTGGCTCAGGCGTATACCAAACCCCACGCGCCTTACGCAAACTTGCATCGTATTCAGCAAGGAAGGTTTCATAGAAATGAATTACTGGGTCGTGACGCTGTGTTTGCTTTCCGTGTTGTGTCATCAATTCGGCAACGTTGGTAGCAAGGAATATTTCCACCAATGAATCCACAATCCACACAATCCGGTCATCCAAATCATTACCAGCGATGTATTGGAACAACTTACGTAGAAACGGATTAGACATAGGAATCAATTTCGCCGCTTCTTCCCGCGAAAAATCATCTAAAGAAGGGTCATGTAAACGTGCAGCGAACATCCCATAAGCAATCGTTTGCGCGTAAATATCGGCAAAGCCTTTCGTATCAATATCATGAATCAGAATTTTCTGAAACCCTTCATATTGTGAATACAATGCATTGTTCGCCGAAGATAACTCATCACTATCTAAAGCACTTTGAATAACATTCGCCAATAATCGAGCCTTTGCCGCCATCATCTTAGCCAGTTTTTCAGGTGACTTAACCGTTTGCCCCTGAAACAGCGCAAAATCTTTAATGTACTGAATGAATGTATCGAAATATTCCGGTAAAGGAATCACCTTACCGTTTTTCACCTCCCCAATCCTCACCGTCACCGTGCGCTCACCTTCACGGTAAAAATGAAAGTCCAGATAATCCGTAATAATCAAATTAGCAAGAGCAGCACGATAACGATCAAATTGCTCTTTATGCTTTTTGCCTTCTAATGGCTCACCAATATCCTTGGCTTCAATATAACCGACTTCAAGTGCATCTCGCCCCTTGGTTTCACGCGAGATAATGTAATCGGGCGCACCACACTGCTGACGTTTTGGTTCATTGGTAACAAGTAACCCAGGTAATAATTGCGACAGCAATGCCTGCAAATCACCACGGTAAGTATGCTCAGTCGCCGCGCCACTCGAAAAATGCTTATGCACATTAGAAAGGTAAATTGCAGGTGTCATGCTATCTTACAGCCCTTGAAGATGATTATCGTGGCTTATGTATACCCGATTGCACACAAAAAATCAGCAAATCCGTTGCATCAACTTGTTAAAAGCAGCAAACACCACATAGACTATTCCCACAATACTGAGGCAAGGAATCTGTCATGCACACCACACTCAACCTTGATGATGACTTACTACACCAAGCCGTTGAACTGACCAGCATCACCGAAATAACCAGCCTACTGAACGAAAGTCTCAAAGCGCTGATCGAACGTGAGGGTACCCATCGCCTCGCTTTATCGGGAAGTTCAGAACCACAATTCGAAGCACCACCGCGTCGTATCACAAGAGATACCCAATGACACTGCCCGACTACGTTAGTTGCAGTTGGCAAGAGTCTCACTAACTTCACTCGCTGATTTGCTGCAACAATTGGCGGGACAGGTAATAACCATTTGCCGCCATCGCATCTAACAGCACGGCTGCATCACTTATCAAATGCCGCTGTTCTGCTATCCATAACACTTTCACCGTACCGACAAATGCCAACTTGCGTTGCAAAGCTTCGCGTCGTGCCAGCCGATCATCCATGATAAGTAAGGCACTAGGGTTGGTGATAGCAAACTGCATAGCTTCTTGCTCCCCTTCACCGAGACTCACCGGAAAATCCTGTGGCGGGGGTACTGTCATCACTTGCAGCCATCCTTGTTGCAAAGCGGTAGCAATTTGTTGAGCAGCGTCGTCGCTGTGCGCTTGAGATTCCTGCCAAACCGCCTGCGGTATCCACACCGTTTTAAACAGTTGTTGCAGAATCGTTAGCTGATGAATGCCCGCAAATGCCAATAACGGGCCGGTATCGCTAATTATGACAGCCATGCAGACAAATCTTGGGTTTCGTGGACGGTAGTTTCATCAGGTCGAGCAATCTCAATCCCCAGACTTCCCAAATGCTTGATGAAAGCACCCATGTTTAAGCCGCTGATCCGAGTTGCTTTGCCTAATGACATCAAACCATCACGAAACAAACTGGCAGCGAGTGCCGGGCGCAAACCGGTCGTAGTGTCACTGAGGGTTTTATCCAGATGTATCAACAGTGCATCAGGCTCATCCCCTTTTAACACCAACACGGGGGCTTCACGGGCATGGCGTAATGCCAGTGAAGGATTTTTTTTGAGTTCACGGACATTGGTAGCGTACATAGCGGCATTCCTAAAGTATTTGACCCAGTGTAGTCCACGCTATGAGTCCACGCAAGATACCATCGCTTCAATCTCCGCCAACGCCGCCACACCCTTAGCCTGAAACAACGCCAACGCCTTGCGCCCAACCGTTGCCCAATGCTCGCGCCCCCACTCCGCATACGCCGCAATCTTCTTCGCATCGCCCGTCTCATGCCAATGCTGATACGCCGCCACCAACTGCGGTGCAAGCTTCTTGCGCATCGCCGACAAATTGCCGAAATAGAAATGGATGGAAGCCGCATTCCCCCGCACCAGCAATTCCGGCAAAGTATGCAAACAATCCGCCAACAAATCACGCACCGCCCGCAACATAATGTCCGCGTGCGACGGCGGCAGCGCAAACAGCATCGTTTGCCATTCTGCATCACCCAACACCTGCCCCGCTTTCACTTCGCCGATTTCGTGCGCAATCACCGTTTGAATTTCAGCCGCCGCCATTGCATCCAAGGCCGCTTCGACATCCGCATCGAAATCGTAGTGCGCCAACGCCCGCCCCATCGGGTTATCCAAACCGCTCCAACGCCATTCATCGACCTTTTCCCACAACATGCGGCGCAAGGATTCCCGGCGGATAAAGACGTGCTTGCCTTGATTCATTGCAGGTGGCGCTTCTACATCCCGCGCCAGTTCGCGCCCCGCTACCAACAGCGTGTAATCGTCTTGCTCGATCACTTGTTCCAATTCCGCCAAGAAAAACAGCGGGCGGCAACGCCGACCGTAGCCCGCGCTGTAGACCAAGCCCACACTATTCAACGCGGTATTGATCGTTTCGTTAGCAAACGGGTCATGTTCGCCGCTGCCATTGAGCGATAACGGTGCGTAATCTTGCTCATCCAACGCATCCCATACCGCTTCACGTTGGGTGAGCCATTCGCCCACATCATCGCTAATCACCACATCGCTGAGGCGAATGCCTTTTTCCCAGCGGTAAAATTCGCGCATTTTCAGCAGATAAACGCATAAGGTGTAATCCCCCGCGTGGCGAGCGTCGGCAATGTGGCAGTTGCGTTGGATGGTTTGAATCAAATCATGATGCTGTGTGTGCATAAACCTACCTCGTTCGTTTTACCCGATAATAGCAAGATTCACCCCACCATTCGCATTCCCGCATCCGCTACCCTTATAATGCCGCACTGTTTTAGCTTTGAGAGAGGAAAACCCCGTGCGCATACGCCTAAAAACCAAGTGGAATAAGCAGGAACGTGAAGTTTCGCTGGAAGATACCGTCAGTGTGCTGGCGTTTAATACCTGGAAAATAGGGATGCAAACCCTAGTGGAAATCGAAAACGAGAATTTCCAGACCGATACCCAAATGCAGCGCGTAATGATCATGGAAGAAATCATGGCCTTCATGATCCACGTCCTCGACCGCATTGCTCACGACATCCTGAATGACGAAGACCGTGCTGCGATGATTACGATGTTCGCGCTGAAAATCGCCGATCACGTGCAAGACAATGCCCGCGACTTCGGCGGCCCCGGCGACTACCGTAACCCGTTCATCAACAAATTAAACCAGCGCATGGAAGATTACGCCGATACAACGTGGGGAAAAGTCGGGCAAGAACCCGGCTTTTCGATGAGCCTAGCGTTCGGCAACTTCATCGCCGAAGCCGTCGGGCCACGTGACCGTAAATGGGTGCTGGACTATATCCAGCGTACCCTGATGCCTGAAGTGCTCAGCACCTACAAAAAAGTCCTCACCCGTTTGGGGATGTTGGAAAGCCACAAATAACTACTTCCAATCAACGAACGTAGCAACCTTGTCTGCCAACTCATCGGCGTACAAATCCATAAAGAAATGGTCGGCGCCGTCGACCGTTTCCACTGTCAGATTATCCTGCTTAACGCTTTCAAGCTTGGCAGGCAAATCTGCCACCACTTCATCCGCCGAACCCATCACAATCAGCATCGGCTTTTTAATTTTGGGTAACAGGCTGGGGGTATTCTTGCGTTCGTCATCTTTGTAGTAAGACACCACGCTATCCGCCGCTGCTTTGGCGTTTTCGCAATACACGAAACCGGGCAGTGCCATCATGTCTGCGCCCTTACCGTCGCCCGCCAGTTTAGTCGCTTCGGTCATCATGTCAGCCAAGGGCTTTTTGTAGCGCTCCTCGTACTCTTTGCTGCTTTTATCCGCATCAGCCGTGGCAGGCGCAACCGCGATCACTTTTTCCAGCAACTCGGAATCTTTTTCAGACGCATACCACGCCACCTGATTGCCACCGCGTGAATGCCCTAACACCGCAACCTTGCTTGCGCCCTGCGTTTTCAGCCAGTTCATCCAGGTATCGAGTTCCGCCACCGCGTCTTCATGCTTGTGCTTATGTTCGATAGTGCAATCCAACATTTCGGAGGGGCGTTTATCCAGCGCATAACTCAAGTTGACGTTGAGGGTGTTGTAACCTTTTTCTTGCAGCAAATCGCTCAGGGACTGCATGATTTCCATTTTATTGTGCGCCAGTGTGCCATGCAGCAACATAATCACGCCGTCTTTCGCGGTTTTGCCTTCTGCCAAGGTCAGGTCAGCACGCAATTCAAGATCGCCTTGCTTAACGGTCACTTCATCCGCTTGCAACGTTGCCACAGCAGCCAACAGTGAAAAGGCTACCGTACTGGTAACGCGGGTCAGTAATTTCATGTCATCCTCCAATGTTATGCAGTATTTTCAAATGCCCATGGCACGTTTTGCCATTTCGTATTTTAGAAAGCCCATGCGATTCACGACAGTCAACCCTGAATTTCGCAGGATTTTCCAAGGGGTCAAGGTATTGCCAAACAGCAGCCGGAAACCTTCCATCGCTTTTTGAGTGAGGATATTGTCACCGCGCCGCGCCCGTTCGTAAGCCCGCAAAACCTTGGGGCTGCCGCAATCGCCCGTAGCGTGACGAATTTGCACCACCAATTCCAGCGCATCTTTGATGCCCAAATTCACCCCCTGCCCCGCCAGCGGATGAATCGTGTGCGCCGCATCGCCCACCAACACTACCCGTTCTTGGCTGTAACAATCGGCATGACGCCCTCGCAACGACACCGCCGCGCGTTCCCCCACAGCGATCACTTCACCCAAACGGTAATCCAGCGCTTGGCTTAATTCACGGCAAAAATCACTGTCTGACAAGCGTAACATCGCATCCGCCTGATCCGCTGGTAATGTCCACACAATCGAACAAAAACCTTCTGCCAAGGGTAGGAATGCGACCGGGCCACTCGGCATAAAGCGTTGCCAAGCGGTAAATTGATGCGGCAACTCGGTTTGCGCCACGCACACCAAACCTTTTTGCCCGTAGTCTTGGGTGGACATGCCAATGCCCGCCAGTTCACGAACTTTGGATTGCGCCCCATCCGCGCCCACCAACAATTGCGCTTGCAAGGTTTGCCCGCTGTGCAAGGTAGCGGTCACGCGCTGCTCATCCACCACCACCGTTACGAGCTTATCGGGGCAATACCAATCCACGCCATCCAAGGTTTGCAGCGTATCCAGCAACGCCAGTTGAATCACCCGATTTTCCACGATATGCCCAAGGTCGGGTTCGCCCAAATCTGCCGCATCAAAACGGATTTCCCCCGAACCGGTGGCATCCCATACGTGCATGACTTCGTAAGGAAATGCACGGCGGGCAGCAATCCCCTCCCATGCACCGGCATCCAGCAACGCTCGCTGCGATGCACGGCTGAGTGCCGAGACGCGCAAATCATAAGGGTCTTCCGGGGAAAATACGCTGGGAGAATGCGCTTCGAGTACAGCAACACGCTTGCCCGCCTTGCCTAATAAACAGGCCAGTGTTGCACCGACCATGCCGCCACCCGCAATGATGACATCGTATTGCACCTGCATCGCCTTCATCCTTTTTTAGGTTCATTCAATGGCAAGACTACAGCAAAGCAGGCGCAGGAAATACAGATTCAGGTCAAATTGGCGGGTTATTCCGTTAACCAAGGCCACAATAAGAGCTTGCCGGGGGTTGCCCCCAATAAACCCCAAAATCCGAGGAAATACACCAGCGGCACAACCACTAATACGCCATGCAAAGCGCTGCTTCCATAAGAAGCGTGATACAGCAGCCAAGTTTGCCCAAACGCAAACAACAGCACGAACATGAGTAATATACTGATCAACAACAAGTCAAACGCCAATGCCAACACCCGCATCCCCCAGTGTTGATAACCGGGTTGGCGCACATGCGACATAAAATACCCTTTAGCGGGTGGGGTAAGCTGATGATTGATTTTCATGAATGACACTCCTTGTCACCTCGCAACACTATGGCTATTAAGTATAGCGGCTGAATCGCAAAATGTTGACGAAAATGCTTATCTGTTAATCAGTTTTTTCACAAGATGAAACGGGGTAAATGGTAATCTGAAGCCAAGCCAAAGCGTTCAGGATAATCCACATGCACAAAATACAAGCCAGATGCAGGCGCGGTCATCCCTGCCAACGCACGATTGCGTTGCGCCAATAATTCCGCCATCCACGCCACGGGGCGCTCTTCCGCCCCCACCATCAGCAAGGAACCGGCGATATTGCGTACCATGTGATGCAAAAACGCATTCGCTACCAAATCGAGGTAAATAAATTCACCGTCGCGCCGCACACTGATTTCCAGCATTTCACGCATGGGGTGATTCGCCTGACAACCCGCCGCACGAAAACTGGAAAAATCTTGTTCCCCCAACAACGCTTGAGCGGCTTCATGCATCAGTTGAGCATTCAACGCGCCATGTTGCCAACACACCCGTTGCTGCAACAGCGCAGGACGCGCCTGCCGATTGAGGATAATGTAACGGTAACGCCGCGAACGTGCCGAAAACCGCGCGTGAAAATCATCCGCGACCGGCTGAATCCAACGCATCGCCACGCCGTCCGGCAAATGCGCATTCGTGCCAAACACCCAACCGCGCAAAGGGCGCTGCGCGTTGGTTTCAAAGTGAATAATTTGCCCAATGCCGTGAACCCCCGAATCGGTACGCCCCGCGCACACCACCGCAATCGGTTCTGCCGCTACCGTAGACAGCGCTTTTTCAACATTGCCTTGTACCGTCGGCCCGTGGCTCAAGCGCTGCCAGCCGAAAAAAGGGCTTCCGTCGTATTCAATACAAGCTGCAAATTTCATGACACTTATCTCAGGGCAAAAATACAAAAGGCCGGGTTAACCGGCCTTTATAACGTGAAAGCGAGGATTCCTCAACCCGTCTGGTGCAGCAAGACTTCGGCTTCGCGGCGTTGATCGTCGTTGCCTTCGACCATGACTTCTTCCAAGGTGCTACGTGCGCCTTCGATGTCGCCCATATCCAGATAAGCGCGGGCAAGATCCAGCTTGGTGCTGATATGCGCTTCGTGCAAGTCAATTTCCTCATCGGGGAAGTCAAGGAATGACAGCGCATCATCAATATCGCCTAACCAATCCTTGTCTTCGTCGCTGATGGGCGCGTAGAAAGTATCTTTCGGCAAAATGCGCCCGATGCCGGTTTCATTGTCCAGATGCAGGTTCAAATGCGTGGCGCTCGACGCCGCGACTGTCGCTATTTCAGGCGCAACCGCTGCGACCGCTGGCGGTGTTGCCAGCGTGGTATTGCTGTCAAAATCATCAAGATCAAAATCCAACAGATCGTCAAAATCATCATCCTGAAGACCGGTTTGCGGCTCAGCTACCCTTTCTGGCTGAGGCTTAACAACGGCTGGCGCATCCCCTGCATCCAAGTCGAAATCCAGCTCGAAGTTATCATCTAAATCGTCCAGCTCAAAATCGTCTTGTTCCGGCAGCGCATCCTGAGCTTTGTGTGCCACATCATCCGCCAAGTCTGGCAATTCAAGAGGGGATGCGGGTTGCACTTGCGTCTCTGCATCGCCATCGTCAGTGTCGTGCAATAACTTATCAAGATCAATGTCATCGAAATCGAGTTCGCCCAAATCCAAATCGCTAAAGTCATCTTCCGGCAACTCAGGTGGCGCGGCATGATGCAACGCTTGTGGCGGCTCTACCGCTGGAACTTTAACCGTTTCATCCGATTTTGCTAAGGCCAAGCCAGCCGTTGCCGCCGCAACACCGCCTAATGCCGTTGCTACAGTTGCCGCCACGGAAGGCATATCAACCGCATGACCATTACCCTGATACAAACGGTTATCCGGGCTGATCTTACGGCCCCATTCGGCAACCGATTGCCACAAGGCATCCCGACTAGCACCTTGCATCAGCGCGAACTGTTGCGCGTGATTGTCAAAGGAATCGCGGTTATTCGCCACGAAATAGCATTCCAACAACTTGTGGCGGTATTCCAACTTTTCAGGGAAGCGCTCAATGCATTTCTTCAGCTCACTTTCGGCTTGTTGGTACAGGCCATAAGCGATGTAAACATTCGCTTCTGTCAGGCAATCGTCTTCGCCTTGCTCAGCAGACGCGGGGGAAGCCACCGCACCGGGCATTTCATCATCGCCCAAGTCCAACCCAAACGGATCGTGCGAATGTTGTGTGCTGACACTGCCCATCTTGGTGTTGGTGCTGGTATTGGAACTTTTCTCCGCGCGTTCCAATTCACGTTCCAACGAACCGAGGGTTAACGCTTCGTTTTCCACAGGCGGGTCGAAATCATCATCCAAATTGGCAACACGGTTGTTCGATTGGCTGGTTTCTTCGGGTTTACGTCGACGTCCTAACAGCCACAACAACAGCAACAATGCCAACGAACCCGCCCCAATTTTCAATGCCAATGGCGAGGTCAGTAAACCCAGCAAATCGTTGCTGTCACCGGCTTGATCCGCAAATACTGGCGGCGCTTTGGGTGCCGGTTTAGCCTCTGGCGCTGGCGTAACGGGCACAATAGCGGGTTTTAACGGCACAGCATTCGTAGTACCCGCTACCGGAGTTGGTGCAGGTGGCGCGACATTAGTATTCTGAGGCGGCGCATCCGGTGGCGCGGTTTGTGCCACGGGTGGTTCGGTTCTCAGTACCGTGTTGTTGTCTTGCCCCGCGACATTCGCCATGTGTGTCTGAATGTCTTTGCCTTGGTCAGGTGTCAACGCAACCGGCTGGCCTTGAGACGCATCAGCGGTATCAGTGATGGGCGCTACTTGAACACCATTAGCCGACAATTGTTTTTGCAAATCTGCAAGTTGGGTATCACGCAATGCCAGCAAGCGATTTTTCTTGCTCAGCATGGACTCAAGGTCTGTCACCCGTGATTTGAGTTCGTTATTTTCATTTTGACGGGCTGATAATGACTCGTTCGCCAAGGCCAATTGCTTTTCGATTTCCGCCAATTTAGCCGCGCCCGCTGCCACCGCCGCATTATTAGCCGCTGATTGACCGGTTTTTGCACCCAACACTTCCAGACGTGCTTTGTCAGCAGCGTTGTTAGCTGGTTTATTGGCGGTTTCAGGGCTTGCGGATTTTTGATCAGGCTGCTTGGTAGTAGTGGATTTGGCTGAAGCTTGTTGCGGCACTGTATTGCCTGCCAACGATTTTCTCAATTCGCGCCACTCGGCATTTTGCTGGCGAATCTGACGACGGGCTTCCGCTTGCGAAACGGCTTTAATCGTGTCATTACCGGGGGCTTTCATCACCGCACCGGCGCGGAGGTTATTGATATTTTTATCAACAAACGCCCCCGGATTGGCACGGAACAAAGCCATCATCATCTGATCATTGCTGACACCGGAACGCTGGAGGCGTGAAGCGACTCGGAATAGCGTATCCCCCGATTTAACCCGGTAGGTACGGTTTCGCGTTGGCACTGCCGCTTGCTGCGATGGTGCTTCGGCTTGTCTAGGCGCGGATGCAGGCACTTGGCGGCGGACATTACCCGCTGCTTTGGGTTCTGCCCGCACTGCCGCTTCGCCTGCAACGGTGTTACCCGGTTGCATCAGCACCGGCGGATCCAGCATTACCGTGTATTCTTTAAGCAATTGACCTTGTGGCCAACTGACTTCTAACAGGAAGTTAACGAAGGGTTCTTGAATCGGCGCATCGGATGACACCAGAATGACGGGTTTGCCACCCTGCACGGTCGGCGTAAAACGCAAGCTGCCCAGAAAGTCAGGACGCGCGACACCCACCCGATTAAATACTTCGGGTGGGGCTAAACGAACTTGAATTTGACTGGCATCTGCCGGGGCAGCAGACAACAAGTCAATTTTTGCGCGTAACGGCTGATTCAGGTGAGAGTTGGACTCAATGTCTCCAAGCCCCAAAGCGCTGGAAGCCGCAGGATAAGCTCCGGCGATGAATATAGCTAAGCTCAAGGCTTGTTTATTCACTGCAATTCCCCTTCAATTGATTCTTTATCTGTATAAGAATGTGGCATCCCTGATTCATCACCTGCATAACCTTTTTTCGGCCTTTAATTATTTTGGATGAATAGCGATTCTGGTTGTTGTTGCTTAACGCTGAAACTTTATATTAGTACATTATGCTCAGCAATGTTGCCCCGATACAAGCCTTTGGGTAGATGCTAACACCTAACCGTATCTGCTAGTCATTGTGGGCAACAGTGAATTAATTCCCGCTTAACCACACCTATATATAATCGCGTACTAATATTTCGGCAATTTGCACACTATTTAACGCAGCACCTTTACGGACATTATCAGCAACCACCCATAAATCTAAACCAGACGTGCACGAAATATCTTCACGGATACGGCTAACATAAACCACATCGCTATTAACGGCCTCGGTGACAGGGGTTGGATAACCACCATCTTGACGTTCATCCAACACTTCAACGCCAGCCGCTTGACTTAACAACGCGGTTGCTTCAGCCGCCGTCAGCTTGCGCTGCGTTTCAATATGAATAGCCGCTGCATGACCAAAAAACACGGGTACACGCACCGCTGTTGGATTCACCCCAAGCTCCGGCAAACCCATGATTTTACGGGTTTCCTGCACCATTTTCATTTCTTCCCAGGTATAGCCGTTTTCCTGAAACGCGCCAATGTGCGGGAAGAGATTAAAGGCAATTTGTTTGGCGTACAGCTCCGGTTCAACCGGACGGGCGTTGAGTAATTGCGCGGTTTGATGCGCCAACTCATTAATACCTGCACGCCCCGTGCCGGAAACTGCCTGATACGTCGCCACGTTAATGCGGGTAATGTCAGCAGCATCATGCAAGGGTTTTAAGGCCACCAGCATTTGGCTCACCATACTGCCGGGATTCGCAATAATCCCGCGTTGCTTATACCCCGCAATCGCGGCTGGATTCACCTCTGGTACGACCAACGGTACATCCGCATCAAAGCGAAAACAGGCGCTGTCATCAATAACAAGGCAACCAGCGGCGACTGCTTTTGGCACATAATCCGCCGCTACCGTTTCAGTGCTGGCAAATAACGCCAATTGCACGCTGGAAAAATCGAAATCTTCGACTGATTCAATATCCAGCGTTTTATTGCCGAAATCGACGTATTGTTCGCCATCGGTGGCAAATTCCAGTGCATATATTTTGCCAATTGGAAATTTACGCTTTGCCAGCAAGTCCAGTATGGCTTCGCCAACCAGACTGCCGGTTCCAACAACTGCTACATTATAAGTCTTTGCCATGATTACCCTTGTAAAGCTGCAACAACCGCGTCACCCATTGCCGCCGTGCCAATGTTTTGGCAACCCTCGGTATAAATGTCGCCAGTGCGCACGCCTGATGCCAGCACTGTTTTCACTGCCGCTTCGATGCGTTCAGCCAGTTCTGGACGATTGAGGCTGTAACGCAGCAACATTGCTACGGACAGAATGGTTGCCAACGGGTTGGCAATGCCTTTGCCTGCGATGTCGGGCGCTGAACCGTGGATCGGTTCGTACAAGCCGCACGCAGACGAATTCAGGGAGGCAGACGGCAACATGCCGATAGAGCCGGTCAGCATCGCCGCCGCATCCGACAGCACATCACCGAATAGGTTGCTGGTCACGATAACGTCGAATTGCTTGGGCGCACGTACCAATTGCATCGCCGCGTTATCGACGTACATGTGGCTGAGTTCAACTTCAGGGTATTCCTTGCCAACCTTTTCGACGATTTCGCGCCACAGTTCGCAGACTTCCAGCACGTTGGCTTTGTCAACGGAACACAAACGCTTGTTGCGCTTCATGGCAGTTTCAAAGCCGACGCGGGCAATACGCTCGATTTCGGATTCGGTGTAAGTCGCAGAATTGAAGCCTTGGCGTTCTCCGTTTTCCAGCACGCGGATGCCGCGTGGTTGACCGAAGTAGATGCCGCCGGTCAATTCGCGCACAATCATAATGTCCAGACCTGCCACCACTTCGGGTTTCAGGGTGGACGCGGATGCGAGTTCTTCGTACAGAATCGCGGGGCGCAGGTTGGCAAACAAACCCAAGTCGGCACGAATTGCCAGCAAACCGCGTTCGGGGCGCAACGGGCGATCCAGTGCGTCGTATTGAGGACCACCGACTGCACCGAGCAAAATCGCATCGGCTTTTTGTGCCAACGCACGGGTAGAATCCGGGTACGGTTGCCCTTCTTTGTCGTAAGCGATCCCGCCGATATTGGCGTATTCCAGCTCTACCGACAGATTGCCTTCAGCGGTGAACACGTTGAGGACTTTAACCGCTTCTGCCACGATTTCCGGGCCAATGCCGTCACCGGGCAATACTAAAATTTTGTGTGTCATAACAACCTAACCCAAATAAATCAAAATCTTAAAATAACCAAGGCGCGACTTGCTTACGCTTTGCTTCATACGCCCGAATATCATCAGCGTGTTGCAACGTCAGCCCAATATCATCCAGCCCGTTCAGCAGGCAATATTTGCGGAACTCGTCAATGCTGAACGCAAACGCTGCACCGCTCGGCGTGACCACTTGCTGCTCTGCCAGATTCACAGTGAGTTGATAGCCTTCGGTGGCTTGCGCCTCAACGAACAACTGATCAATCACTTCAGCAGGCAAGGTCAACGGCAACAAGCCATTCTTGAAGCTGTTGTTGAAGAAAATATCCGCGTAACTCGGCGCAATCACCGCCCGAATGCCGTAATCGGTCAACGCCCACACCGCGTGTTCCCGCGACGAACCACAGCCGAAGTTTTCACGCGCCAACAGCACGGAAGCACCTGCGTAACGCGGCGCATTCAGCACGAAATCGGGATTCGGGGTGCGTTTGCTGTGATCCATGCCCGGTTCACCCGGTTCAAGGTAACGCCAGTCGTCAAATAGCGTGGGACCAAAGCCGGTACGCTGGATGGATTTCAAATATTGCTTGGGAATAATCGCGTCGGTATCGACGTTAGAACGATCCAGTGGAATAACCAAGCCGGTGTGTACAGTAAATTTTTCCATTAGAGCATCCTCACATCCGCGAAATGTCCTGTCACTGCTGCCGCTGCTGCCATTGCGGGGCTGACCAAGTGGGTACGTCCGCCCTGCCCTTGCCGCCCTTCAAAGTTGCGGTTGGAGGTGGAGGCGCAACGTTCGCCCGGTTCGAGGCGGTCGGCATTCATCGCAAGGCACATGGAACAACCCGGCGCACGCCATTCAAAACCGGCTTCGATGAAAATTTTGTCCAAGCCTTCGCTTTCCGCTTGTTGCTTGACCAAACCAGAACCGGGAACGACCATTGCGAGCTTCACATTTGCGGCGACTTTGCGGCCTTTGGCGACTTCCGCAGCAGCGCGTAAATCTTCGATGCGGGAATTGGTGCATGAGCCGATGAATACTTTGTCGATTTGCACGTTAGTAATCGGCGTGTTCGCTTCCAAGCCCATGTATTTGAGCGCGGCGCGGATGCCGCTGGCTTTGACGGGATCGGTTTCGTTGGCGGGGTCAGGCGTTTTGCCATCGACAGGCAATACCATTTCGGGGGACGTTCCCCACGTCACTTGCGGTTGAATGCTGGCAGCATCCAAGCGAATCACGCGATCAAATACCGCGTCCGCATCGGAATGCAGATCTTGCCATGCGGCTACCGCTGCTTCCCAATCTTCTGCTTTCGGGGAATACGGGCGACCTTTGACGTAGTTAATGGTGGTGTCATCGACCGCAATCATGCCAGCACGTGCGCCGCCTTCTATGGCCATGTTGCACACCGTCATGCGACCTTCCATCGACAAATCGCGAATCGCTTCGCCGCCGAATTCGATGGCGTAACCTGTGCCGCCCGCTGTGCCGATTTCACCGATGATAGCCAGCACGATGTCTTTGGCGGTCACGCCTGCACCGACTTTGCCATCAACGCTGATTAGCATGTTTTTCATCTTTTTCTGGATGAGGCATTGCGTTGCCATAACGTGTTCGACTTCCGATGTGCCGATACCGTGCGCCAGTGCGCCGAATGCGCCATGCGTGGAGGTGTGCGAATCGCCGCAAACCACGGTCATACCGGGCAAGGTTGCGCCTTGCTCAGGGCCAATGACGTGGACAATACCGCGCCGAATATCGCCAATCGCGAACTCGGTAATACCGAAAGCGCGGCAATTCGCGTCCAGCGTTTCGACTTGCAAACGCGCAACAGGGTCGGTGATTCCCTTGTCCAAATCAATCGTGGGTGTGTTGTGGTCGGGTACAGCAACCATCGAAGCAATGCGCCACGGTTGGCGGTTAGCAAGCCGCAGCCCTTCAAAAGCTTGCGGTGAGGTGACTTCGTGAACCAAGTGACGGTCGATGTAGAGTAGAGCCGTGCCGTCGGCTTCTTGCCGCACCACATGCGCATCCCAGACCTTATCGTAGAGCGTTTTGCCTGCCATAAATCCCCAAAACTGCCATTGGAAAAGGGCTACATACTACACTTTTTTGCTATGCATCATCCACAAAAAAAGGCCAGCATCAAGCTGACCTCTTTTGACTAGTATTCACATCGCCTCAAATGGGAAAGCAGTAGAAACGTTAATGCTTGCCTTTTGAAGAGTATGAATAGTGATCACCGTAATTGCCACCAGCCGAACCAGAATGACCACCACCAATGCCACCGATTAAATTATTAACCAAATTTAATTTAGCATCTACCAAGCCGCCCGCTAAACCTAACAAACCACCACCAAATGATTTGCTTCTCGAACTCTCGTTTTTAGAACCGGAATTCTCAGAACACCCGCAGTTAGAAGTGGGTTGAGGAGCTGATTTATTACTACCAAACAAGCTGCTTAACAATCCAATTGTCATAACATTATCTCCTATATCCATATAATAAATACATGATAGTAAACACTTCATGCATTTATCAATTTAGTGTTTCAGTCGGATTTTAATCAGTACAAGTAGGATTAACGGCTCAAAATCACAGACAAAGGCCAGCACATGGCTGGCCTTTTTTCTTCTCTTACTCCCCTCGCCCCTTGAGGGAGAGGGGCGAGGGGTGAGGGGTGAGGGGTGAGGGGTCTCTTAGTCTTCGCGACGGCGGCGGAAGAAGGCAGCCGTTGCCAGCAACATACTCATAATCGCGACACCCCATTGGCTCAAGGTTGGTACGGCCACGGACAAGTTGGCAACCAAACCAAAACCGATGGTGGTGTTGGTCATACCGCCATCCTCAGGTTCTGCACCCGGTGTGAGCCTGATCACGCCACTGGAAATACTGCCATCCGACGCCGGAATGCCATTGCTATCCGTCGGATTATCGTCATTCGGATCAGCATTGGGAATCGTAGCCGCATAACCCGCTGGCGGGATAACTTTCACAATGTAATCGCCTTCACGCAAATTGCCGAAGAAGTACTTACCGTCACCGTCCGTGGTTTGCGGTTGCAGCACATCACCGAAAATATTGCTCACGGGCTTGCCATCGACAGTGAGCAAGGTGACAGTCGCCCCCGGAATACCCGGTTCACCGCCGTCTTGTTTGCCATCATTATTCAGGTCGAGCCACAAACGGCTGCCTAAATTCAGCGGGCGGAACAAGCCGCAGTCGACACTGACATTGCTGAAGCTATTGCCGTCTGAGGTTACACTCGGCATCAAGCTAAACGTTGGGGTCTGGAAGCGTCCATCCACCGCTTTGCAATTGCTATCGGTGTTGGATGGATCAGCATCCGGGTCAACACCACCTTTGGTAGCACTGTAACCAGAATTGGCAGCCGGACTCATGACCACAATGTAATTACCCGGTTTCAAATTCTGGAACAGGTAATTGCCGCTGTCATCTGTCATCACCGCAGCAACCGGTTTGCCGTCGATGTCCGTCGCGGGCGTAATGCCATCCGCTTCCAGCAAACTGACGCTCACGCCACGGATACCCGGTTCTCCATTATCTTGCTGACCGTTGGCATTGTTATCCAACCAAACTTTGTCACCTAAGGACATGGAGCCATAGAAACCACAATCGACCGTCATATTGCCATTGGCATCATCACCGTCCGCGTCGGGTTCAGCGCCCGCCGTCAACGTGAATGGATGCGTTTCAATCGTGGTATTGATCGGGTTAACGCGGCAGTTGCTGTCTATGTCACTGGCATCGTCATCCGCATCAATCCCGCCGATGGTGGGAGAGAAACCTGCTGGCGGCTCAACCGTTACAATGTACTCACCTTCTGGCAAGTTATCGAACAGGTAAAGACCATCCGCGCCCGTGGTATGCGGCGCAACGGTATTGCCATCCAGATCCGCCACGGCACGCCCCGAAGCATCGGTTAGGGTCACAACCGCATTTTCAAGGAAGCCCTCGGTCGCTTCACGCGCACCATTGGCGTTGCTATCCACCCAGATTTGATTACCCACGGCTACGGGCGTACCCGGTGTCACCGTTTGTACCGGCACGACAGCGAAGTCAACCGTGAGGTTGGAACGGTTATCGTCCGTCTCCATACCATCATTGCCAGCAATGCCGCTGGCGGTTGGTTGTTCGTCGTTCGGTTCCTTGTCATCTAACACAATCAGGTTAGAACACAAGCCGTCAGACGCAGTGCTGTCACCGTTATCGTTGTTGTCACCGTTGGTGTTCGCATCGGCTTCTTTCTCGGCAGTGCTGGCGGTGAAACCATCCAACGCCGCGCCGTCGTTGAAGTTGCTGCCCGCCACACAGACTTTGTACTCGCCTGCTTCCAACGCGCTGAACAGGTAGAAACCTTTGTCGGTTTGGGTGCTGCGAATCAGTGCACCAGCGGCATCACGCAATTCGACGTGCACCCCGCTTGGCAAGGTTTCGCCTTGATCGAATTGACCGTTGTTGGCAGCACTGCCTTCACCGTTATCGACCCACACCGTATTACCGATACTGTGCATTGGCTTTTTAGGCAAGTAGAAACCGCAATCCACCGTCATATTGCCGTCGATACCGTCGCCATCAGCCGCTGCATCCGGTTCAGCGCCTGCGGTTAGCGTAAACAGGCTGGTTTTGCCGGTATCCACTGAACAGTTGCTGTCGGTGTTGGACGCATCGTTATCCACTTTTGCGCCGCCCTGTGTCGGCAAATAGGCACTGCCTTGTGGCGCAGTCACGCGGATGCTGTATTCACCTTCAGGCAAATTGCCGAACACGTATTTGCCGTCTGCCGCCGTCACGATCGGCGCAACGCTTGTGCCGTCAGACAGCACCACGGGATTACCGTCTTTGTCCATCAAGGTAACGGTCGCGCCCGCCAAACCAATGTCGTCTTTGTCCTGCTGACCGTTTTCGTTGGCATCAATCCAGATAAAGTCACCGACGGAAACCGTGTTCGGTTTGACTGGAGCGCGTTCCACAAAGTCATTGCCATCATCGGTTTCACCCGCGATCACCGTTACTGGAATGCGGTCATCGGTGGTATCGGTATTGGCAGCATCGTCTTCCGGTGAGGTGGTGTCGCCGTCAGTGACCGAGTTGTAATCGGCAGGCTGGGTTTGCACAACCAGATAATCGCCAGCGTCGAGATTTGCAAACAGGTATTCGCCGTTGGCATTTGTCAAGGTGGTAACAGGCTTGCCGTCGGTATCCAAAACTGGCGTGCCATCGGGTTTCAACAGCGACAGGGTGATACCCGCCAACGGCGTTTCGCCGCTGCTATCGCCGGTCGTATCCACAGAAACGGTACCGCTAATCGTGGCTTTTTCTGCTGCTGGCAGGTAGAAGCCGCAATCCACCGTCATATTGCCGTCGGTGCCATCACCGTCTGCCGCTGCATCCGGTTCAGCGCCTGCGGTTAGGGTGAACAGGCTGGTTTTGCCGGTATCCGCATCACAATTGCTGTCGGTATTGGACGCATCGTTGTCAACATCGGCACCGCCTTTGGTAGGCATGTAGTCGCTGTCTGCGGGTGCCGCCACGCTAATGCTGTATTGGCCTTCGGGCAGATTGCTGAATGCGTATTTGCCGTCTGCCCCGGTAATGATTGGCGCAATCGCCATATCACCACCTAGCACTACGGACTTGCCGTCTTTGTCCAGCAAGGTAACGGTAGCACCGGCTAATGGCGTATCGCCTGCGTCTTGCTGACCGTTTTCATTGACATCCACCCAGATGTAATCACCCACCGATACGGTTTTCGCAGGAGCAACCACACCGAAGTCAATGGTGAGGTTGGAACGGTTATCGTCCGTACTCATGCCATCGTCACCGGCTTTACCACTAGCCGTTGGCAGCTCACCCGTTGGGCTTTGGTCATCCAAAATAATCATCTCGGAACACAAGCCGTCTTGGGTGTCATTGTCACCGTTATCGGCATTATCGGTTCCCGCGTTCACATCGGCTTCGTCGCCCATGGTGCTGGCGGTGTAACCTTTCAACACACCTTGGTCGAAGTTGCCGTGAGCCACGCAAACGCTGTATTCACCCGTTGCCAAACCGCTAAATAAGTAGTAACCGTCCTTGGTTTCGGTGTAAGCCATGACCGCGCCGTTTTTATCCAGCAATTCCATAACCACGCCATCGACTACTGGCTGTTCGTCTTTATCGAATAGGCCATTGTTGTTAGCATCGACCCACACGGTATTACCCACGCTGTGCAGCGGCACTTTTGGCACGTAGAAACCGCAGTCCACCGTCAGATTATCGGTGGTCAAGTTGAAAACGCCGGTTTGTGTTTGCCCATCAACCGCTTGGCAATTGCTGTCGGTGTTAGACGGATCATCGTTGACCGCTGCCCCGCCTTGGGTGGTGATATAGCCGTCTGGCGCTACAACCCGGATCAGGTATTCGCCCGCTGGCAGATTTTCAAACAGGTAAAGGCCATCCGCCGCTGTTGTTACCGCAGCAACGGGTTTGCCATCGAGGTCATTGACCGGGTTGCCCGATTTATCCAACAAGGTAACGGTGGCATTTTCCAGACCGCTTTCATTCTCGTCCTGCTGACCGTTTTCGTTGGCATCCAGCCAGATTTTGTCACCCACAGAAACCACTTGCGGCGGCACTGCCGGTGGCACAATCCCGAAGTCGACCGTGAGGTTGGAACGATTATCGTCGGTACCCATGCCATCAACGCCGTCTGCGCCCGTTGCGGTGGTTTCACCTGTCGGTTCTTGATCATCCAGCACCACGAGGTTGGAACATAAACCGGCCTTGATGTCATCGGAGCCGTTGTCGTCGCCGTCAATGTTGGTGTTTGCATCGGCGATGGTGCCGCCGGTGCTGGCGGTGTAGCCTTCTAACAGATTGCCCGCCGCGAAGTTATCCGCAACCACACACACTTGGTAATCGCCCGCCGTTAAACCGCTGAACAGGTAGCGCCCGTTGGCATCGGTAGTCGTGGCCTTGATGACCGTGCCGCTGGCATCTTTCAGTTCCAAGCCGACACCGGCACTGGCGGGCAGTTCGTCGTTATCTGCCATGCCGTTGTTGTTTGTGTCAATCCACACGCGGTTGCCGAGGCTATGCGTTGGCACTTTTGGTTGGTAGAAACCGCAGTCCACGGTCATATTGTCAGTGGTGAGATTGAAGGCGCCGGTTTGTGTTTGCCCATCGACCACTTGGCAATTGCTGTCGGTGTTGGATGGATCATCGTTGACCGCTGCTCCGCCTTGGGTGGTGATATAGCCTGCGGGTGCTGCAATCCGCACCACGTATTCACCTTGCGGCAGATTTTCAAACAGGTAAAGGCCATCCGCCGCTGTTGTTAGCGCTGCAACGGGTTTGCCATCGAGGTCATTGACCGGGTTGCCCGATTTATCCAGCAACGTAACGGTGGCATTTTCCAGACCAATTTCGTTCTCATCTTGCTGACCATCTTCATCGGTATCAATCCAGATTCTGTCACCCACCGCTACAGGAGTAGGCGCAACCGCCGGTGGCAATACCGCAAAGTCAACGGTGAGGTTGGAACGGTTATCGTCCGTGCTCATGCCATCATCGCCTGCAATGCCGACACCGGTTGGCAATTCTCCGGTTGGCTCTTGGTCGTCCAACACAATGATGTTGGAGCAGAGGCCATTGGCGGTCATGGTACCGCTGTTATCGTTGCTATCACCGTTAGTGTTCGCATCAGCTTCTTTGCCGTTCACACCAGCGGTATGACCCACCAGTTTGCCCATGCCGGTGAAGTTAGCCGCTGCCACGCAAACTTGATACTCGCCTGCATTCAAACCGGGGAACAAATAGTAACCGCCAGCCGTCATGGTGCTGTCAATCACTGCACCCGTGGTATCGCGCAATTCCAATTTGATGCCGTTCAGCAAACCTTCGCCTTCATCAAATTGACCGTTATCGGCTTTGGTGGCATCGCCTGCGCCATTATCGACCCACACCATATTGCCGATGCTGTGTACCGCTGTCGGTGGCACTGCCGGTGGAACAATGCCGAAGTCAACGCTTAAGTTGGAACGGTTATCGTCAGTGCCTACGCCGTCAACACCGGGCTGATCGTTAATACCGGCTTCACCTGTCGGTTCTTGGTCATCCAATACGACAAAGTTAGAACACAAGCCGGTCGCGATGTCGTCCGTGCCGTTGTCGTCCCCGTCAATGTCGGTATTCGCATCCTCCACGTTACCGCCGGTACTCGCGGTGAAACCTTCCAGAATATTGCCTGCCGCAAAGTTATCCGCGACCACGCACACTTGATAGCTGCCTGCGGACAGATTGCTGAACAGGTAACGCCCTTCAGCATCCGTGGTGGTGGTGCCGAGAGCTGCGCCATTGGCATCTTTCAATTCTAGCGCAACGCCAGCCACCGCTGGGGTTTCACCCACATCTGCCGCACCGTTGTTATTGGCATCAACCCAAACACGGTTGCCCAAACTGTGCGTTGGTACTTTCGGCACGTAGAAACCGCAATCGACGCTCAAATCGGTGTTGGCATCGGTGTCGCCATCGGTGATGGATTCCGCGCCTGCGCTCAGCAGGAATGGCAAAGTTTGCACATTGCCGCCCGTGACTGCACAGTTGCTGTCAGTGTTGGATGGATCAGTATCTACCGCCGCACCGCCTTGTGTTACCGCATAGCCATCCGGTGCTTGCACGCGCACGATGTATTCACCTTCGGGCAAATGGCTAAACAAGTATTTGCCGGATGCGTCGGTTTGCAGGTAGTCGACGGTGTTACCCGCTAAATCTTTGACCGGGTTGCCGTCTTTATCCAACAAAGTCACGACTGCGCCAACCAGTGGCAATTCGTCTTTGCCTTGCAAGCCGTTTTCATCGGCATCAATCCAAACCGTGTCACCGACGCTCATCGGGGTGGGCGGTGGTGGCGGGATCACCGCAAAGTCAACCGTCAGATCCGACAAAGCATCTGGGGTATTCATGCCATCATCACCAGCCGTGCCGCTGGCAGTGTCGGTTTCACCGGTTGGCGCATTCGCATCCAACGTAATGACGTTGGAACACAAGCCGTCAGCCAGCACGTCGCTGCCATTGTCATTGCTATCCACGCCCGCGTTAGCATCGGCCTCATTACCGCCAGTGCTGGCGTTGAAACCTTTTAGAATGGAGGTATCGGCAAAGTTGCTGGCGGCAACACACACTTTGTAATCGCCAGCGGTCAAGCCGCTGAACAAATAGAAACCTTTGCTGGTCGTGGTATTGGTCAGCAGTGCACCCGCCGCATTACGCAATTCAACCAAAACACCATCAGCAACGGCGGCTTCGCCAGCATCCAAAGTGCCGTTGTTGGCGTTGGCGGCAGTGCCTGCGCCATCGTCGATCCAGACTTTATTGCCCAAGCTGTGCGTGGGTTCGGTCGGTTTATAGAAACCACAGTCAACGCTTAAATTGCTGTTCGCATCCGCATCACCGTCGTCAATTAGTTCGCCGCCCGCGCTCAGGCTGAACAATGCCGTGGTAATGCTGCCGTCGCCTTGCACGGCGCAATTGCTATCGTCATTCGCGGGAACATCGTCCACATCACCCGCACTTGGGCTGACAATATAATCGGTAGGTGGCGTCACTTTAACGCTGTAATCGCCTTCGGGCAGATTGCCGAACAGGTATTTACCCGTCCCATCGGTGGTAACGTCAGCCACGATGGTGCCCGTCAAATCTTTAGCCGGAGCGCCTTTGCTATCCAATAAGCTAACGGTAGCGCCCGCCAAAGGATTTTCACCGGCGGTTTGCTTGCCGTCTTTATCGGTGTCTTCCCAAATGAAATCGCCGACGGAAACGGGCGTTTTCGGAATGGCTGGTAGAACATTCAGCGCATAATCTTCAACTTCACCATCCGCTGCTTCGCCCCCAATACCATCACCACCTGCCGTGGAACAACGGAAGCGGGTATAAATCGTGCCTTCGGCAGCGAAGGCGGGAACGTCCATCGTCAGATCATTAACGCCAGCGGCAAGCACTTGGTCGATGAACACTTGCTCACCCGCGCCCCCCCAGCTACCGTCTTGATTCCAGTCGACCCAAGCGTTTAATTTGCACGCACTGCTGGCGGTCACTTGCACGGTGTTTTTGGTATCGCCAACATGCAATGCAGCAATCGCCACACCGTCTTCATCATCCAGCTTGCCAAATGCATCCGTTTCACAAACGCCGTAAACCGGCTGGCTTTCGCTGGCGTCATCGGCATTGGCTCCCCCCTGCAATAGCCCGGAATCGCCATCCACACACTTACCCAAATACACAGGCGTGCCGAGCTGGTGACGTGCACCGTTGCTAGTGAGTAATACTGGGAAAGTAGGGTCTGTTGCATCACCGTAGTCGAACGGGATCGAAACCGCAGCGCACGATTCGTTATTGGCAATATCGCTATCACTGCCGCCGGTATTCACCACTTGCGTGCAGTTTTCGACAACTTCGTTCGCATACGCTGGTGGCAATGTCGCAAACGCGCCAACCATGGAAATGCACAAGGAGAGCTTTATTATTTTCATCTATAGTGCCCCGATCAATTAATTTTTATATCAGTGTTAGCATCGGCGTAAGTGCATGAGGGCTATGCCCCATGCACGTTGGTACAGAACAATCTGCTTATTTTACGGTTGCAGTGATTTTCAGCACTTTACTGCCGTTGGTTTTTGCCAAATCGCCTACTGTCCACAGCCCTGTTGCCGACACGTAATTGCCAGCACTGTCATCGCTCACGTAGGTCAAGCTACCGGGCAATTGATCCGTTACCGTGACGCCAGTGGCATTGTCTGGGCCTTTGTTGGTTGCGGTCAGCACATAAACAACCGTATCGCCACGGCGTACTGTGGTGAGCGCTACACCCGCTTCGTCGGTAACGGTTTTGACCAGTTCAATATCGACTTTCGGGTCAATAGTGATAGTAATTTCCGCAATGTCGTGGTCGTCTTCGTCGCCGTCGGTGTTATCAATGACGTCATCAAGCTTACCTGTTTCATTGCCTGGGTCAGTGTCTGGCGTAGAGTCTATGTCGGTCACTGGTGCACCAGCGCTATCGGTCGCTGCACTGATTTCAGCCGCGTTTTCAACCTTACCCGCCGTTGCATCGCTATTCACGGTAAAGCTGATGTCAACCGTGGTTTTATCGCCTTTTGCCAATGCTGGAATCGGGGTATTCAAGGTTGCAACACCGGCAACAGCCGTCCAATTGGCATCGGCTAAGGTCAAACCTGCTGGGATGTAATCGGTGATCACAATGTCTTTCGCGTCAACGTTGCCTTGGTTGGTCACTTCGATGGTGAACTTAACGGTGTCACCCGGCTCAACACTGGCAGCTTGATCGACTGCCAAGCGTTTCAGTAAAGCCAAGTCGAAGACAGTTTGGGCGGTAAAGGTGACTTTAGTATCTTCCACTTCACCATCAGCCAACGTACCGGTGGCTTTAGTGCCATCAATGGGTGCGGTACTCAAACGGCAACGGGCATACGTACCATCTTTGGTGTCAGCGTTAGTGCTGGCATCTGCTGGTGCCGCAGGCATAACCACATCAATGATGGAAGATGGTGTTCCTATCGCCACTGGCGCAAAGCCGTATTCGGAACCTTCAAACGTGCCGCTGCCGTCGTAGTCGATCCAGCAACCCAGTGTAGCGGCTTTATCGGTGGTGTTGGTGGCAGTGACTTTTAAGGTCACAGGTTGACCATCAGTGAGAACCGGCACACTGTAGCCATCTTCATCTGCACCATCGCCATCGGCTGCTGGAGTAGGTTGACCGTCTGTTTCGTCATCAACCGTACCGCCCAATAGTAAGCCCGGAATAATTTCATGCTGCGCCCCAGTACTTGCTGACAATGTGCCATAGGTATCCGGTGCATCGCCAAAGTCAAAGACCGACTGCACCGTTAACGGAGCGCACGCCTCGTCATCTTCCAATGTTTCACCGGCTTCAAAGGCTGTCAACAAATCGGCTTGACTGGCTTTGCTGGCGGGCGTGGAATCGGTATCCGTTTCGATGGTTGCGGATACCTGCGCACAGTTGGTAACAGTTGTATCCGCCCACGACTGGTTAGCGGCCATCAATACGCCAATGGCACAAAAAGAAATCAACAAGGTTTTAGTATGGGTAAATTTTTTCATTTTTATCGCTCTCTTTAATCTACGTTATTGTTTGTTATTCAACTGTTACCGTAATTGTCAGTGTTTTCGGTGCATCTTTGGCAAGATCGCCGACATTCCACACCCCGGTATTGTGGTCATAAGCGTTTGTCGTGCTGTCATCGCTGACATACTTGACCCCTGCGGGCATTGTATCGGTGACGGTGACGCCCGTTGCCGTATCCGGTCCATCATTGGTGGCTGTTAATGTGTATTTAACGGTATCACCGCGTTTAGCTTCATTTTTATCCGCAATCTTACTTAGCTTGACATCAACCTCAGGGGCATTAGGGGCGGTAAAGAATCCGAAATCCACTGTTTTATTAGAGGCAATATCCGGCCAAGCATCATCGTCATTATCCGCATTGTCAGTACGCAGTTTTTCATTTTCGGGTTCTGCGGGGATTGCCTCTAAGGTAATGTTACCGGAAAGCAAACCTAATGCCAGGTCAAGCGTCACACCGTTGTCATTGTTGTCCAGATCAGCATCAGGGGAAGCCTCTTCACCATTTTCAGACGACTTAAGACCATTTAACGCGGTTTGCGTTGTTGGGCTTGGAATCGCCACACGGTATGTGCCTGCCGCTAACCCTTCAAACACGTAATGACCATTGGCATCCGTTTTGGTGGTAGCAATCACAGCATTGCTGCTATCCAACAAATTCACATCAACGTCGGCAATACCGGTTTCGCTGGCTTCGGCAATACCGTTGTTGTTATCGTCTTTCCACACCAAGTTACCGATACGGTATTTGATGGTCGGCACGATAATCCCCACTTGACGCGGCTCGGCAGTGTCTAAACGCTGGCTGTTGGACTGCTGGGTAACACGGTGCGCCAGTGAATTCCATGCAGGGCTAAAGTAACGTGTATTTCCAACAATGCTGGGCGGTGCATTTTCCGGTGCAAGCATTGGCACATTAAATGTCAACGCTTTCAGCGGCTCCCAATACGGCGCAGCAGCAAACGCAGCTTTGATACGGAATGCCGTCACCTTGGCAAAGTCAGCCGGAGTTGTAGTCCAGTCATTCGTACAACCTGTTTGCCAATGGTCAGCAGGAGTTTCCGTAGCAGAAGAAGACACTTCCGGGCGGCAAGGGTTAGCCGCTGCCGAATACTCAACCACAGCGTTAGCGGAAGTCGTATACGCATCAGCAGCCGTAATCGCCCCCGTCAACACCGGTTGCCACTGGCTACCACGTTGCAAGCCGGAAACCGGCTGGCCTACACCAGTATCACCTTTGGCGGGCAATACGTCATACAGGATGTAGTTGGTAAGGGCTTCATTACCCTTGTTAGTCACCAGCAACTTGTAATTGAACGCACCATTATGCGAAACCTGCGCTACACACGGGAAACGGGTGTAACCTTCGCCATTATCCGGGCATTGCGCATTGGTCACGGCTGGGTTGGTCAGCGGATCATCCACATTTGGCAGGGTCGGAAATTCGCCTTTGACCCATTTTTCAGCCGCAATGACCGATGCAGAAACCACGTTGAAATTGATTTCACGGGTACAACTTTCATCACTGCTACTGCCATCACCATCCAGATCGTTGCTATCCGTACCCGTGGTGTTATGGCAAGTGAAGCGTGGCCCATTATCAAAGAATCCCGCTTCATTGGCATAAGAGCCAACCACTGTACCCGGCTTCACTTTAGCGGTGATGTTTACCCGCATCCAGTTGCCAACCGGGAAATCAGCAGCATTGGCCACACCTGCTGAACCATCCTTGCGCACTGACCCGGCGGGAGGTGTTGCAGACCACACAAACCGCAACAAAGTACGCCCTGTACCGTTATGGTCAGGTACAACCTGAAGGTTTGGCTCAGGGAAACCGGCTGCACCACCACTGACGGAGAAACTATCCCAGCTCACAAACTCCAGTTCTTTCGGCAGAAAGTCCACCAACACCGGGTCATGTGCCACGCCAGTCGCACTAGTCCAATCCTGCTCGGCATGAATCTGGAACTGCACGCTATCTTCCGGGCGGAAGCTACCACCATTCGTCACGTCTTTGTACAGCATGATGGATGGTGTGGCCTCTTCCACGAAGGAATCATCACAAATGTCACCCGATGTACCTGTGGATGCATCAAACTTGGTGAATGTACCTGCTACACAGTTTTTCACTGTCACCGGATAAGCGCCTGCCACCGCCGAAGTATCGGCTGTCACCACGCCTGACCAATACGGGTTAAACAACCAACCACGCGGTACGGCTGGGCCATCCGGCCCCAAATCCTTGAACTGCCAACGGATACATTTGGTATCAGCAGGCAGGTCAAAACCATCAGGGTTAGAACCGCTGGCGGCATCCGTTAACAACGTCGTGTAATTGGCTAGCTTACAATCACCGCTGTCGGCGGAATGCCCCAAGGTCAAGCGCACATTACTGCCACTTGGGGCATTGGTGGTCGCAGGAGAGTTCCACTCACGTACATACACTTTTTTCGGCACAACACCTGTTGGCGTGAGTGGCAAAGTGTCATACAAGGTCAGGTCTGGCACGGGTGCGTTGGAGCTGTTGGTATCAGCACGAATCCCCCAGTTAAAGCCTTCCGATGGTGGCATTGCCCCTGCCAGTACATCTTTTGCCCATTTAGTCAATCCCACGCCAGGAGTTGGCTCACCGATAGTTTCGGTGATGACCGCATCAGTACCAATCGGCCCTTGTGCCCCCCCTCAGGTGTTCCCGTCGCGCTTAGGGTATTGGTAATGCTGGTATTAATCGGGAAAGTCGCCACAGGGTAACGCAGCGTATACGCCTTGACGATACAGTTTTGTGAATTGTAATCCTTGCCTGCATACAGCGTTGCCAAGTCCTGATTGCCCAAGTCCCAGCTCATTTCATTGCCGCTGACCGTTGTTGCATCACCAGCGTTTACCACTACCGCACCAGCGGGGAATACGTCTTTCAACACGACACCAGCAAGACTAACGTTTCCTACCGCCGTATTGGAGCAGAAATTAACCTGATAGCTGACATCGGTATCCGGTGCAGGTTTCAAGTTGGTTGCAGGGGAAATTCGTGCCTTGGTGATACTCCAGTTAGGTGCGGATGCACTCACCGTCACCTCGCTGGCAGTCGAAGGCAGGCTACCATTTTCGGGGGTGTCGGGTGAGGTAATCAGCGATGTTGCCGTATTGGCCAGCAATGTACCCGCTGCTGTACCCAGTTTCACGCGGGTATTCACTTCAATAATAAAGCTATCACCGCCGTTAAATACGTCATTCTTGGTCACTTTAATGACCGGGTTGGAGGCATCGCAGGATACTGTGGTAAAGCCGCTTGGGACTACACAACTGAGTGCTTCAAGCCCCGTTGGCAAGGTATCTTCCAGCGTTAGATTACCGCAATCAGATGTTAAGCTGGAACACGCGAGTTTGAAACGGTATTTGACGGTTTCACCCGGTTTGGCACTCGCCGCCGTCAACAGTTCTTTAGTAAAAGTTTGTGTGCCTGATGCATAAGCAGCTTGTGAAGACAGCAGTAAGATACCTGCACCACACGCCCCCAAACGCATCAAAGGTATTTTTTTATACATTGATCCGATCCATTGTTTTCATTATTCGGACAACTCAGCATTAGCCAATTGTTATTTTAATCGAAAAAATAATACCACTTATCAGCAGATTCTCTGAAACAGAAACCGAAGAACGGTATAGCTGATTACAAAATAAAAATTTAGGTGAGAAATCGTTATATTAATCAACGACTCCCCACCATGATTTACTCGCTTATTTAACGGTAACGGTGATATTCAACGTTTTAGCGTTTGCCACTCCTGGCAACAGCTCCCCAACATCCCACTCACCGGTTCCCGCGTTATAAACCCCAGCCGTCGCCCCATTGTGGGACACAAACACCACACCATCAGGTAATTTATCTGTGACAATTACGCCCGTTGCCGCAACATCACTTTCATTGATTACAGTGAGTGTATACACCACCGTATCACCGCGCTTAGCCATCACCGGGTTAACGTTTTTGGTAAGCTTAATATCGGTTTTTACGGATGCCGCCTTATAACCAATATCCAACGCATGGTTATTTTCACCGACCCCACCGACTGTGAAACTGATTTCCCCGTCGGTATTCGCATCGGAGTCGCGTACATCGGTCACAGGATTGTTATCGCTGGCATTATCGGCGTTTTGTTGGGTGACACTCAAACCATCGAGTTCTGTTTGCCCCGCGCTGCTAACGGTTACTTTGCAGCTTTCACCGCCCCCCATGAAAGTTGCATTAGTTGCACTGGAAAAGAGGAATTGCCCGCCATTTGCAGTTGTTGCTGTAGCAGTATCAGTACCACAGGTTAGGATAACGTCTACGCCGTCAATCCCGGCTTCATCCGCGTCCTGAATACCGTCTGCATCGGTGTCATTCCACACACGGTTGCCGACTTCAATAGGCGCGGGGTCGGTCAATAACTCAATATCGCCAAAACCAGTACCCTTACCAAATAAACTTGCGTCACCTGCATGATGAATCGAATACCAATTAGAGATTTTGCCATCACTCAAGTTATAGCTATTTACACCTTGAGTCGTCCACCATCTTTGCCCCACCTGCCCGGTAGGATGCGGATCCATTAAAATAGCATCAATCTGCCCAGTACCATGCAACACCGCCATTGCACCACTAGCACTTTCTTGTCGACCATCTCCTGCGCTATCCTCAAAAAACTCACCATTTGCATGAGGCCCTACTCCGTTAGCGAAATTCGCCGGACAATCTGCATGACCTTCCAATACAAATCCTGCGGGTACTTTACAAGCCTTCAGAAAATCACCGTTAGCGATACCATTAATCAGCTCGGCGCTGCCACCAGAAATAGGTTTGAAATTATTACTTCCGGTCTGGTGTGTAAAAATATCGACAATATTGAGATACAGATTGCCATTATCATCAAACTCAATATCTGACAGAAGAGGCTGAGGAATATCAACTTGACCCTGAGTACTGCTTTGACTCAAATAACCTGTCGTTACTTCCGTTTCATTCAGCCAAGGTTGAAAAGGTTTGCCAGTATCACGAGAATATGCCAATGGAAAATTCAATAGTGTGGTAAAACCCGTGCTTATATTATTCGGCTCGAAAGACAATACTATTGCTTTTAAGTCTGTGGCTTGTCGACTATCAAACGCATCACATGTCACCCCCAAATAACCTTTGCCATGAGAAAAACCTAAAGCCCAGGGGCGTAATGCACCACCCTCACAGACGGGCACGCCCGGCAAACTGGCAATAGGGTATTGTTTAACTTCCCCCGGTAATGCAGCAACATCAGATATTCCCACATTAACGGAGATCAATGCCTGCTGGTTAGCATTTACCAACCATAGCCAATCACTATTGGGCTGCATATCAATATCGCCAAAGCCTACTTTGCCCACCTTATAGAAAGCATCCATATCAACATTGGGTGAAGTTTTGGAGGCTGGCAACTCATAATCTGCGGCAATTCCCGTCCTGCCTGCTTCAGATGCACACGTAGAATCCCGACAAACGTTACCAAGATCAATTGCTGCGCCACCATTGGCAGGGGTAATACCTTGTAAGTTAAAATCCTTGACTAGGCTTCCAGGTTGAGTACTCGCATCGACTACATAAACAGAACCAAGCCCTTTCGCAAGCCCTACGTGGCGCTTCAGGAAACTGGCAGCATAAATCCGCTTCTTGTCCGCTTGCCAAGCAATTCCCCAAGTACTACCCACCTCGCCTAGCGTAGCTTCATCATCGGGTTGCGGCCCTGTACCCTGATTTCCATCACTGGCAGTAAACTGGGAATTCAGCCCCGAACTCGAACGCTGAAAAGATTGGATAGCGCCATCAGTGGAACCAACACCCGAACCATTGCGGTAAGTGGAAATGGCCATACGCGGATCAGCAGAAGATGAGTACTCATCGGGCGCTTGCAAAGCAACATTAATACCCGTCGCTGCATCCTTAACAAATTGTACCGACGTACCACCAGCAACACCGGGCTTCAACCAGCTTTCAGCCCATGAAAACTCCACCCGATAATCATTACCGGCAGTCAAACCAGTGAGCGTATAAGCACCATCTGCACCCGACGTCGCAACGGCTGTCTCTGCGCCGGTAATATCGAATGCTTTCACAGTGACGCCTGCCGCGCCGACTTCATTGAAACTTGCACCGGTATCAAACGTGCCATTCGCATTGAAATCGCGAAAAACTTTGCCGGAAATATCGGCTTGTACAACAGCGGCAGATAGCAGCAGCCCAACACCTGCATATCGCGCATAATAGGGTATTTTTCTAGTTTTCATTATTCAGCTCGTTGTTATTGTTAACTGCCCCAATCTTATCTAGCCAAGCATACCGCTCATCGTGGTGGTTCTCCATCAATCCCCGAAGAGCGGTAGTGAATCCCGCCAAGTAACTTATTTCACGGTGACGGTAATCTTTAGCGTCTTGGTGGTATTTGCTGCCAAACTGCCCACTGACCAAACCCCACTCGATGCTACGTAAGCGCCGCTGCCATCATCACTGACATACACGACTCCAGCCGGTAACGAGTCGGTCACGCTCACGCCGGTAGCAGCGCCCGTGCCGGTATTGCTCAGTGTCAGGGTATAAATCACGGTTTCCCCACGTTTCGCCGTCGGCTTATCGACCACTTTGGTCAAGCTCACGTCGGGTTGCAACGCGGCTTCGGCACAGAACAATTCCACATCACCCATCCCAGAGGCTTTCCCAAAGTACGGGCTAGTGCCGTCTTGCTGGCGGTAAACTTGCACACCGGCATTGGCAGCACGCCCACCTGTGGCATTATCCAACCAGATAACCCCGCCCGCATTGGCATTCGGGTTTAGCGGATTCATCGCCGTCACCGCAATTTCACCCGAACCGGCTTTGAATGCCAAACCGCCAAAGCTGGTTTCTTGGTGATAACCACCATCGGCGTTAAAGGGGTTAAAATCCCACATCTCACCCCAGTAATATTCGCCATTGCCGGGACCTTGGCCTTTATCCTTACCTGCGGTACTGCCGCTGGTGCAGGTGGCATTGTTCTCCAGTTCGTATTTGCCGCCGTTATTGCACACGCGGATAATATCGCCGCCGGTTTGCCCTTGAATCATGGTGTCATCATCGGGGTAATTCGGTGTGTAATTCACGCCACCCACTTGATGCCCTAGGCGATCCATAAAACCGAGAATCAAGCTACCATCCATGTCAAACTCAATGTCGGACAAGATCGGTTGTGGGTAAATCGCAAAATCGCCACTTGCCAATGTTGTAAAAGTATCCTTCCAAGGCTGCCATTTTTCATCACTGGGGCCATTCCCGATACTGCCTTTGGAATAGTTGAGCGCAAAGCTGGTCGCAGTAGTGAAGATTGTGCCATCAAAGGCTTGCACATAGGCTTTCAAATCCGCTGCCTGTTGTGAAGTTTCGGCGGAACACACCGTGCCTACCCACACTTTGCCATCGTGCACTTTGACTGCCCAAGGGCGGAATTCACCATTGCTACAGCCGGGGTCGGTAATCGCGTGTTTGGCTTTGACCGTGGTATTCGTCAGATCAATTTCCACCAATTCGCGCTGCTTAAGGTTGACTGCCCACAAAGTATTGCCGTCGGCACTGATGTCGATGTCACCGAGGGAAATTTTACCCACTTGCGCAAACGCATCCCGATCCCACGACGGTTTGGAGGCATCAATCGGCAATTCGTTGGGGTCATCCATCGCACCGCTTGCCGCGACACGCGGACTCGTGCCCACATCCACCCCTTCGCGGCTAAATCCATCAGCAAACTGGGGGTTGGCGTGGCGGATGTGCCGTCCATTTGGTAAATCGCACCAATTCCATTCGGGCCAAAACTCGCATGGCGTTTGAGGAAAGCGGCGGCATACAATTTCTTACGCGATACGTCATAAGACAAACCCCACACAGAACCGACTTGACCGGCTGTTGCTTTGCTAAAGGGTGCGGCTAATTCGCCCGTTGCCGCATAATCGAAGGTAATCAAACCATCCACACCCGCACCCGTGCTGCCTGCGGCTTGGCTGTCGCCGTTGACTTGCACAGACGTGGCTAAGCGTACATTGGCGGCGCAACTGAACGCATCCGGGCCCGGCGGTGGGTCGAAAGTAATGACGGGCGAGCTTTTGTAACCAATATCCAGCGTATGGTTATTTTCACCGGCATTACCGAGCGTCACTGCAATTTCTGCGACACCGGCATTATTCGCCGCATCGGAATCCCGTAGGTCGGTGAGCGGATTATTATCAGTCACACTGTCAGCATTCTGGGTAGTCAGGCTGTAATCTTTAACGCCGGTTTGTGTGCCATCCACTTTAATTGTGCAACTTTCACCGTATTCCATGAAAGGCGCATTCCCACCTTGCGCATTAGAAAAGAGAAATTGCCCGCCATTCGCGGTTGTCGTGACAGCCTGATCGCTACCGCACACGAGTTTAACCTCAACGCCATCAATACCGGCTTCGTCTGCACCTTGAATACCGTCGCTGTTGGTATCGAGCCACACGCGATTGCCAATTTCGACAGGGGCGGGCGGGTACAATACCTCAACGTCACCTAAGCCGTTGCCTTTCCCCCAAATGGGTTGATCGCTAGGCTGGCCTTCATCAACTAATACATAACCTTTGTTGAATCCGCCTGTTGTGCTGTCATACCAGTGTAAACCGTGTGATTGCCAAGGATCTTTGCCATCGCTACTCCACGGTGCGTTACGCGCCGGATCCATAACGGTAGAAATAATTGCACTATTTTCTAATACTATGCCTATGCCGCCATCACCGACATCTGCATGGTTGCCGGGAATAATCAATCCCATGTCGTCTTCAAAGTAATATTCATCAAGAGTAGGTTGTTTGTTTGCGTCATAACCTTTTCCAGCAGTGCTGCATGAAGCATCACCAGAAATGAGTTTTTCCATGACCCAAGTGTTTTCACCTGTTTTGCAAGCGTGCAAAGTGTCACCAGCAATGGTGAGCTGTCCACTGTTAAAACTGCCAGAAGGTGGTTCTGCGGCATAGCCACCATCCATGTGTCCAAAGCGATCTGCCAGCCCCAACACCATGTCACCCTTGGGGGTGAATTCAATATCGGAAATCAGTGGCTGCGGATAACCGTTGCCGTAACCACTCCAATCACTGAATGGGTAAGTAGGTGTCCATGCCTGCCATGCGGCATTACCATAAGTGTCGCAATTGCCCATACCACCGCTGTTTAAGCAGCCACGTTGATAATTCAGGGCGAAATCAGCAACAGGAGCAAAGGTCGTCGCGCCATCCCAGACATGAACATAACCACGAAGTTTGCTAGGGTCGCCCTTACGCGCCGCTGTGCTGGCAATCGGCAAACCGCTTACCGTCGATTCCCCACTGCACACGCTACCAACAAACACTTTGCCATCGCGCACGCCTAAACCCATCGGGCGAATATCGTTGCTATCGGTGCAATTAGCCAACGTTGTGGATAAAGCAACACGACTGGGTGTGCCTGCACTGCCATCGGTATTCACGGGAATAAGCACTAACTCGCGTGTTTGCAAATCAATGGTGTAAACCGTTTTGCCATCTTCGGCGATGTCTACGTCACCCAAACCTTCTTTACCGACACTGGGGATGACATCGAAATCTTTACTCCAATCAGGGGAAGCACCGTGCGGATCAGCGCGAGAGGCATCTAGCGTAATCCATGTGGTCGGTGTACCCGCGTTTTCTGGCACGCTATAAATGGTAGTGGGGTTTCCCGCCAAGCGTGCAAAACGTTTCACAAAAGCCGCCGCCAATAAGCGTTGCCGTGAACGATCATGCGCCACCCCCCAAATTGCCCCAATCTCTTGCTCTTGTGCCAAAACCGTCGGAGCGGGCGTCATGTAAGCATTCATGCTGGTTGAGCTGGTTGAACCGGCGGATTCAGGTGTTTTGGTGAGAACGAACTCTGTGCCGTAATGAACACTGCCACTTTGTACTGCGGTGACGACACTGGGTGTTGCCCCCGGTGCGACCGTTTGCGCGGGGTTGTGTAAGGCAAAATTAATACTACGTGCCCCATTTTTCACGAATTGCACCGAAGTTCCACCAGCGGCAGCGGGTTGCAACCAATCTTCACCCCACGTAAATTCCACCCGGTAATCCGTACCTGTTGCCAGAGTAAGGGCATATGTCCCATCAGCCGCAGAAACAGCAGTAGCCGCTTGTGCGCCGCTAGGGTCAAAGGCTTTGACGGTAACATTAGCAACGCCCACTTCATTGCTGTCAAATACACCATTGGCGTTGAAATCGCGGAATACCTTGCCGCTGACATCAGCCAGCGTCACTGACGGCAATAGCGCAACGACTCCAATAGCCCCCAGCCATGTCGGTTTATGATGAATCATGAATTGCCCCGAATTATTATACTTATAGAAGATTGATATTTTATCAGGGCAATCATACCGCTCGTCTGTCAATAAACTCAAACTATCACTGACTAACGGCAACCACTACTTAAAGCTTATCTTCCAACTGGGCATCCACAAATTGCCAATGATCATCCCCAGCCTGATACGTGAACCGATACACCCGCTTACGCGGATTATTTTCCGCCAGCAAACGAAACCCAAACTCTGTTTCCTTCGCCTGCATCACGTACTGCCCCTGCCGCTCGGCAAACTCGAACTTGCGCACACTGGTCGAATTCCCATCCGGCAAGGTTGCCAATGCAAACTCATGACGCACATCCTGCGTAAAATCCCCGCTCGCATCCAACGCCACCGAAAACACATCCGACGACCGCGCTGACCCGAAATACAGCCGCTTGTGTTCCGCCCCGTTGAATACCCCGACCCCAATCGCATCGGTCGCCTCCAACTGCGCCTTCACTTGCCCGCTTGCCACATCAATGCGGTAAATGCGCCCATGTGCCTGACGCGGCTCTGAACCTGCCAAGGAACTCGCATACAAACTGCTGGTATCGCAATCATAAAACAGCCCCATCGTCCCAAACGGATTAGACTGCGATGGCGGCGCAACCGCTGGCAATTCCAGCCACAGCGCCATTTCCCCCGTTTGCGCGTCGATTTTATAAATCCGGTTCTGCAACGCGGGCGGATTTTCGGCAAGACTCACGTCCGGTGTCGGCGCAACGTAAATATTGCCCGCCCGATCACGCGTAAACGCCCCCACATGCCCCGCATCATCCCAACTCGGATGTTGCCACGCCTGCCCACTCTGTACATTCAACAAACGCAAGCCGGTATAACCGCGTTGCTGGGTATCAATCGCAACTTGCGCCCCAATTCCCGTTTTGCCGATGAACGCAGGCATTGCTTGGCAAGCGTTCGCCATACCCGGTTTGAAATTGCCCATATCCGGCTTGCCACATGCACTCAGCAACACCCCGACAACCACCACCGCCATCACCTTGCGCATTACGAAGCCTCCTTCACCGGCACAAACATCGGACCCGACCAACAAGGCCACACCTCCACATTCGCCACGCCGTCCTTGACCCGCGTATCCGCCCAACAATATTCACTGCCGGGATTACCGTCATTCTTCATCTGCGGCACATACCACAGCACCGTATCCTTACCCTGCAACGGTTCGGCTGGCTCAATGAAATGCTCCGGCCCTTGCTGATAATCCTTATTGCAGCACGTCCCCAACGTCACCGTATCCTGCTCCCCTTCTTCCGGCTTATACGCGCTGAAATACGTAAACGCCTTATCGCCACGCCCACCATCGCCAAACTGCCCGCGCCCCGGCTCAATGTAGAACCCCGCACCATCTTGCCCCATCACCCGATACTGATAACCTTCGTTGGTGAACTTAGCATCATCCTGCAAACGCCACTGCTCCTTATCCCACGCCGTCCAATCTGCCCCATTCCATTCTGCAATGGTATCGACACTACCCGCGCCGCCCGCATCCAAATCAATCCGCACCACCGGACGGTATGTCCCATCCGTTCCACAACCGCGTCCGAAGTCGGCTTGCGCCACCCGAAAACGCCCATCCTTATAAAATTCAAAGCGTTGCACGTAACGGTAATTGCACGGCGTAGGCCAAGGCGGTTGACGAAAATCCTGCACCACCGCAAATCCCACCTCCTGCCCATCCTTCACAATCGGCTCAATTTTCGGCCCGTTATACGCAATCACCACCGCCGCACTGAACAGCGGGCAACCAATCGCATCGCTATACCCAAAGCCTTCCCGCGTCGAATAACTCACATGCCAATCCAACACCTTGGCATTTTTCAACACTTGCTTGCCGTTGAATTTCACATTGGAAAGCTGCAAGCCATCCGAGCCGGTGATCACATAATCCATGTCCCAACCCGATTGCGACAGGCTGCTAACCTTTTCACAGAAGTTGCGGAAGGTGGTTTCATTTTCCAAACTGCGTTCCGTCACCACCGTTTTCGGGCCACTTGCCCCCAAATCCGTCCAGCGCGTCCCCACCAATTTACCGTCGGTCAAATCCACAATCGCCCACAGCGCATCGTTTTCAAACACATAGGTCGGTGCAACACACAAATGGTGCGAACGTTCGCACATCGAATCTTGCAACGCGGTCTTGAAATCCTTCTTATCCGGCTGACGATTCCTATCCTGCAAAATTGCCTGCACTTCCGGTGCTGCCCCCGCAATTGCCGAGGCTAATTCCACCAAACGTGGCGACAAATCCGGTTGGGCGTAATTCTGGCGACTCACGCCCAACACTTGCTGCTTACTCACATCGGCAAACGCAATCGTGGAGGCATTGTGAAAATGGTCATACATCTCCACCCGCCAGCATTCCGCCTGCGCACACGGCCCCGCGTTGCCATTAAAATCCGCTGGCAGGGCTTTACGCACCGTCATAATTTCATTGCGCAACGGCGCGTTAGTCTTGTCATCGCGGGTAAATTTGAGGAATTCGGGGTGGGCAACCGCCAGCTTTTGCGCCAATTGTGCATTGGCTTCCGGCAATTCCTTGTCGTTTAACAACAAAATTGGTGGATCAGCTTGTAACGCCGCTTGCACATGCTGCCAATAATCGGCGAGTGGCGGAATACTGGAATGCAGTTGCTCACGCGGCACGGCTTGCGCCAAGGTGCTGGTATCCGCGAATTTATCAACAACGGGAAGTGTCACGCTTTTTGATTTATCTTCCCCGCAGCCCCCAAGCCATAGGGAAAAAAGGCATAAAACAATGCCTGAATGGATTTTCATGGTTAGCCCTTATTCTGTAGGTCGGGCTTCAGCCCGACATCTTCTCCAATGTCTAGCCCGGCGGCCAACTCAACGCCCGCCCTGCCAACAAATGCAAATGAATGTGGAACACGCTTTGCCCCGCGTCCGCTCCACAATTCATCACCACGCGGTAGCCTTCGTCCGCGTAACCCGCATCCGCCGCAATCTTTTTCGCCGCCAAATACAACTTGCCGACCAACGCCGCATCTTCGGGCTGAATGTCGTTGATCATCGCAATGTGCTTGCGCGGAATAATCAGCACATGCAGCGGCGCTTGCGGGTTAATGTCGTAAAACGCGATGACATCATCGTCTTCATACGCCAGCTTTGCCGGAATTTCACCCGCGACAATGCGGCAGAATAAACAGTTGCTCATCAGTATTTTCTCCGTCCTTCAAAGGCGTGGGACAGCGTGCCGCTATCGACGTATTCAAGTTCACTGCCCATCGGCACACCGTGCGCAATGCGTGAGGCAGGAATGCCGCGTTTCGCCGCCAGTTCGCTGATGTAATGCGCGGTGACTTCGCCCTCGACCGTCGGGTTGGTGGCAAGAATCAGCTCTTGCACTTCGCCTTCATCCAACCGCGCTTCCAACACATCCAGCCCAATGTCTTCAGGGCCGATGCCATCCAACGGCGACAAGCGCCCACCCAACACGAAATAGTAGCCGCGATAGCCGGTCGCTTGTTCCACCGCTACCACGTCGGAGGGGTGCTCCACCACGCACAACAATTGCGGTTGCCGCGCCGGATTCGCGCAAATGCGGCAGGTGTCGTGTTCGGTGAGGGTTCGGCAACGCGAACAATGCTTGATGTCACGCATTGCCCGCCCCATCACATCCGCGAGCCGTTCACCGCTACGTCGATCATTTTCCAGCAAATGGAATGCCATACGCTGCGCGGTGCGTGAACCGATACCGGGCAGGCAGCGCAACGCATCCACCAATTCTTTCAGCAGCGACGATTCGCTCATGCTTAAAACGGCATCTTGAAACCGGGAGGCATCGGCATCCCAGCGGTGACACCCGCCATGCGCTCGCTCGATACTTCTTCGAGTTTGTGGACAGCATCGTTGAAGGCAGCCGTGATCAAATCTTCGATCATGTCTTTGTCGTCGGCGAACAAGCTAGGGTCAATGTTGACGCGCTTGCATTCGTGCTTGCCGGTAATCACCACGGAAACCAAGCCGCCACCGGATTGCCCGGTGACTTCCAGCGCAGCAATTTCAGCTTGTGCTTTCTGCATGTTTTCCTGCATTTTTTGCGCCTGTTTCATCAGGCCGCCCAGTCCAGCTTTACCCATCATGGTATGTATTTCCTCATTGTGTTCAATAACCAGCAGTTTACTACACTAACCGGCATTTGTGCGCGGGCGGATGCTGCCCGGTACGATAACTGCGCCAAACGCTTCCTGTAATTGCTGCACGAAGGGGTCGTTGTTAATCGCTGCTTCGGCTGCCTGCTGCTGTTCCGCAGCTTCGCGCAGGATGCGCTTTTCTGGGGTTTCTTCGCTTATGGCACTGATGTGAAATTTTAACTTGAGCGAACGCCCGTAATGTTTTGCCAATGCCGCTGCTAATTGCGCCTCAGCAGATTCGCTTTGCAGCGTTGCGCCACTTTCATCTAACAACAACGTAATTTGATCGTCGGTAACGCTTTCCAGCAAACAATGTTGCGCTAGTGGCAGCGCCATGCCGGAAAGGTTGAGTTGGGGGTAGATTGTGTGCCAATCATTGCTGGACAAAACGGACGCCGCTTCAACCACCGCCGTAGAGACGCAAGATTTTGCGTCTCTACCCATATCCACATGCACCGGCAATTTCACGGCCTCAACCACCGCCGTAGATACGCAAGATTTTGCGTCTCTACCCTGCGCATCATCGACAACTGTTTCAACTACAATTTTTTTTTTCTCGACCGGCGTCGAGTGTGGTTGAGATTTGCCATCATCCAGCCGGAACGCCAACATTCGCAACAGCAGCATTTCAAAGCCGCCGCGCGGATCAGGCGCTAAGGGCAAATCCCGCCGCCCATACAAGGCCATCTGGTAGTACAATTGCACATCTGCCGGTGACAGCAATTTCGCCATCTGCGCAATATCCGCATCCGCTTCATCGGCTGGCACGACTTGCTGCACTGCTATGCTATGCAACAATGCAATGAAACCATCTGCCGCCGCCGTAAAATCGGTGGTGAGTTGCGCCATTTGCTCCACCGTTGCCAACATCCGCGCACCGTCATCATCGGCGACGGCTTGCAACAAGGCGAGTAAATGCTCGTGCGGCAACAAGCCCAGCATATCCTGCACTTCGTCTTCGCTCACTGCCCCGCCACCGGCAACAATTGCCTGATCGGTCAAGCTCAGCGCATCGCGCATACTGCCATCTGCCGCCCGCGCCAATAAGCGCAAGGCGCTTTCGCTGAAGGGAATATTTTCCTGCTCCAACACATTCGCCAAATGCCCGCTGATCATATCCACCGGCATTCGTTTCAGATTGAATTGCAAGCAACGCGACAAAATCGTGACCGGTAATTTCTGCGGATCAGTGGTGGCAAACAGGAATTTGACGTGCGGCGGTGGCTCTTCCAGCGTCTTCAACAGCGCGTTGAAGCTGTGCCCGGAGAGCATGTGAACTTCGTCGATCAGGTAAATCTTGAAACGTCCACGAGTCGGCGCGTATTGCACATTGTCTAATAAATCGCGGGTATCTTCGACCTTGGTGCGTGATGCGGCATCGACTTCGATCAGGTCAACGTGACGACCCTCGGCAATTTCACGGCAACTGCGACATTCCCCACACGGCTTGGCGGTAACACCGGTTTCGCAGTTGAGGCATTTGGCAAAGATTCGGGCAAGCGTCGTCTTCCCTACCCCACGAGTGCCGGTGAACAAATAGGCATGGTGCAGCCGTTGCTGACCATCATCGCCTTCCAAGGCGTTCATCAAGGCTCGCAATACGTGCGCCTGACCCACCATTTGCTGGAAGTCCTGAGGCCGCCATTTTCGAGCAAGTACTTGATAACTCATGAGGTATTCGTAGAATTTTTAGAATGGTGGCAGCCTGCACCAGCCACATCCCGGCACCCGAATCAGTAGCTGTTGCTGCTCCCTTCCGGGCCTGACAAGGTTCACTACTTATCGTCGCGGGAGAACCGATACAGGCCACCATTGCGAAGAACGCGGAATTATGACCGAATTGCCCGCTAACAACAAGGCATTTACGCAAGTGTCAGCAAACCCACTCCATTCATAGAAATTTCATTGCTTAATCGGAAACGATTGACTATAAACAATGCTGGCAGCTATTTATCCCTGTTGAGTGTACTTAAGAGAAATGCCCATGACGATCCGCAAGATATTGATTGCTGACGATTCCAATACTGAACGCCTGAATCTTACCCATATTCTTGAATCCGCTGGTTATCAAGTGGTGGCAGCGCAATCTGGCAATGAAGCGAAAATCTTAGCCGAAAGCCAGCAACCTGATTTGATTTTATTGGATATTATCATGGATGACGGTGATGGTTATCAGGCGTGCCGTGCGATCAAACGCAACCCTGCAACCCAAACCATTCCCGTGATCATGGTATCCAGCAAGTCCAACCCGGTGGATAAGCAATGGGCACAAAAACTGGGCGCAACCGACTACATTGTCAAACCCTACACGGATGCAGACGTACTCGCCCAAATAGCCAAGCTGTAACCATGCCTTGCCATTAGCGACGCTTCTAACCATAAAAATAGTCGACAATAATGAGGAATAAACAGATGAAAACAGCATCTGATGCAGTCGAAAATCGGTTCTGCTACTCAGTAGGCACACACACGCTGCTGCTGGAAAGTGCTATCAGGGCGGAAGTATTAACCGACCAGACCAATTACCCCATGCCGTTCGCGCCCGCATGGTGCGCGGGGCTGATTAGTCTGCGCGGGGATTTGCTCCCCATCATTAATATGCATCAAGTGGTTCAAGGTCGAACCTATCAAAGCAAACCGCAACTATTGTTGATACAACACCCACAATTTCCCCCTATCGCCTTAACCTGTGATGGCTACCCGCGTTCGCTCAAATTAACGGTAGCCGATTTGACCCCACAAGCGGAAGACAACCTGCCAAGCTGGATTCCTCACGCACTACACCATCAAGGTATTCGTTTATTAGCCGCTGACCACGGTAAATTACTGAGGCATATTCAACGCACACAAGGAAGTTAAACTCACCCAATCGCCAACAAGGAGGCGTTAAGCATGAAAAACAACAACAAAACCCTATTAGCTGCAACATTATTTAGCCTGTCTCTCAGTCTGCCGATCACGGTGCACGCTGAAGACGGCGTAACTGCCACAGAAATCACCATCGGTGGCGTCATGGATTTAGAAGGACGTTCCAGCGGCTTAGGTTTAGGCATGAAAGCGGGTATTGAAGCCGCATTAGCGAACCAAACCGTAGCGGGGCGCAAAGTCCGTTTCGTCACAGAAAATGACTCTTACACCCCCGAAAAAGCCGTCGCCGCCACTGAAAAGCTCATTGCACAAAAAGTTCTACTGTTGGCGGGCAATGTCGGCACACCCACTGCACAAGTCGTGTTACCCCTGCTGGAACAGCAAAAAATTCCGGCACTCGGTTTTTTCACGGGCGCGGGGTTATTGCGCCCCGGACAAGGTGACATCATCAACTTCCGTGCCAGCTATGTGCAGGAAACCAAAGCGGTTATTGACGCTGCTCTCCAACAAGGGGTAAAGCCTAACGAAGTGTGCGCCTATGTACAAAATGACGCTTACGGCATGGCAGGTGTAGCCGGTATTCGTTCAGCACTGCAAAAAAGTTCAGGAGTTGATACTATTCTCGCGGCGTTAGATAAGATCGTCGCAGCGAGTGGTGCGGAACCGGAGCGTAACAACCAAGGCCCGGTAGGGGTTTACACCCGTAATACCTTCATCGCCCGTGACGGTTACGACTCGCTAAAAGCGTGGGAACAACAACAAGGCAGTGCCTGCAAACTGGTGGTAACTGTCGGCACGTATGAAGCCATTGCCCGCTTTATTGCGTATGCGCACAGCAAAAATGAGCCGTGGGTCTTCAGCGCCGTCTCCTTCACGGGCGCTGATGATTTCCGCAAGACATTGAATAAATTTAACATAACTGATCGAGTAATCATGACTCAAGTAGTACCACTACCGGACAGTGACCTGCCTATTGTGCAAGAAGCCCGCACAGCACTCGGCAAAGACTACGGTTATGTATCGCAAGAAGGTTATATTGTGGGCAAATTACTCTTGCACGGCTTACAGCAACTGGAAACAGAGGCGAAAACTATCACCCGTACCAATTTACTTGCCACGTTCAAAGGCCAACAATTTGACCTCGGCGGCTTAACGATGGACTTTAGCAATGACAATCAAGGCTCAGATTTGGTCGTCATGACACGTCATACCAACGATAAATGGCTGGCCATGCAAGACAATACTTGGCGTGACTGGCTCGACCCACAACAAAAAACACCAACGAAAGATTAAGCGAGGAAAATCATCATGGCTCCCCAGGCAAAGAAACGCGCCAGTTTTCTGAGTAACTTATCCGTTGCTCGCCGCATTTATGCACTCATTCTCGTTCCACTAGCCATCCTATTCATCACGGGTATTTTCGCGATTATTGCGTTGAACCAGAACCGTTTAGCGCTGGAAGACATTAACTTGCGGGTTGTCGCTATCGACAAAGGCAACAAAGTTATCCGCCGGATGCAACGCGACTACGTGGCATTACTCCACGAAGTGCAGATTGGCAGCCGCACGTGGGACGAAGGACGTAAAACCCTTGAAAAGCTCGAAGCTGACCTCAGCAGCAGTATTTTACCCAGTTATCAAGCCGCAAAAACGGCAAAGACGCCGGATGAACAAACCCTAACAGCGTTTAAAGAAGTCGATAACTTATTAGGCTCTATTCGTAAAGCTGACGAACTGCTCAAAACAGAAGACCGGGGCAAGCTTGAGTTGTACCTGCAAAACGACCTTGATGCTGACACCAAACCGTTGCGTGACAGCATTCATCAAGAAGTGGAACGCGACATCAAGCAAGCAGAAGAGGCGTTTATCGGTGCACAAAAAAATGTTAGTACTTTCTTGATCACTAGCATTGCCTTGATTTTATTAGGAACACTGATTGCGGCGGCGTTAGGCTTCTTTATCTACAAATCCATTGCGGATTCGATTGAACAGCTCATTAGCACCATGCGTAAAATTTCCGAAGGTGATTTGAATGCCCGTGTAGAACTCGAAGGCAAAAACGAATTAGCCGAACTCGGACAAAACTTCGACCAAATGATCGAAGACCGTATCACCACCCAAGCACGTATCGACCAAGAAAACCAACAGCTTAACCAATCCGTGGGTGCATTGTTGAATGCGGTATTTGACTTGAGCGAACGTGACCTAACCGTTCGCGCCAAAGTCACCGAAGATGCGACCGGCCCATTGGCGGATGCGATTAACCAGCTTGCCGAAGATACTGCCGACGTACTCAAACAAGTACGCGACGTTGCCACTTCCGTTGAAACCACTTCACAAGACGTTAACCATTACGCCCTAGCGGTCAACAAACTGGCGCAACTGGAACAATCTGAAGCAGAAGAAACCACCGCGCAATTGGGCAATATCTTACAACGTTTGGATAGCATTGCCGCTTTTGCGCAGCACGCCAATCAGGTTGCGGACACCACCTCCAGCACCACCCGTCACGCGCAGCAAGCCGTATCGCGCAGTATGGAAAACATCACCAATATCCGTGATACCGTACAAGAAACCGGCAAACGCTTAAAACGCCTCGGTGAACGTTCCCAAGAAATCAGTCAGATCATTGACTTCATCAACAACCTCTCAGAACGCACCACCGTACTGGCACTCAACGCCAGTATGCAGGCCACGGCTGCCGGTGATGCGGGGCGCGGGTTCTCGATGATCGCCGAAGAAATCCAACGTTTGGCGGAAAGCTCGCGGGATTCCACCAACCAGATTTCCACCTTGGTTCGCAATATTCAACAAGAAGCCAACACCACCATCGCCACGATGGATAACACCATCGCGCAAGTAGTCAACGGCTCAACACTCGCCAGCGAAGCCGCACAACAAATGCAAGCCACGCTTGAGGCGACTAACCAACTGGTTGCTTCGGTCGAAAAAATTGCTGAATCCTCAGCCGAACAGGTCGCCATCAGTAAATCGCTGCAAACCCGTGCCGAACGCATCGTGGAAGCCACGCAATCCACCGGTAAAGAACTGCTCTCCCTCACCGGATTGACCAAGAACATGGCGGAATACGGGCAACGTCTGGTGAAATCGGTTAACGTTTTCAAACTGGATGCGTAAGCCATGGATGATGTCAGCGCCTTTGCCGAAGTACTGGAAGATGTTGCCCTGCAACTCTCCAGCCTCAACCCGCTTGCGGAAGAGCCAGAAGAAATTGCCGCGACTGCTGCCACGATAGTCGCCGAATACCAACGCCTGTCTGAAGCTGCCCATCAGTACGGCATGGCGGGTGTGTCACAAACCGCAGAGTGGATACACGACCTGCTGCTTAGCTATAAGGAAATGTTACCGGAAGCCATCCTCGAATTGCTGCAAGGCGGGCAATTGTTCGGCTGGATCGAACTGGGTGCTTTTGCGCTGCGCGAGCCAGAAGATCACTCACATTTGCCTGCAATTGCCGCCGAATTAATGAATGAAGCTTGGCCAGAACCGCCCACGCCGGATATTTTGGAAAACTTGCTGGTTAACCTGCGCGTTAATACCCTGCAACCAGCACTTGTCGAAGAAGAAATCATTGCAATGGTTGAGTCTATTGATTCAACCTCACAAAACAATGCCGTCGCACAAAATCCACTGACTTGGGATGCTGACATTCACCCCGAATTATTGGAAGCTTATTTACAAGAAACACCAGGGCAAATCGCCGAAGCCGCCCGTTTGATTCACCTGATTTCCCAAGGTGACAACACCCCAGAACAAAAGCGCCATGCAGCACGTCTGGCGCATACGGTCAAAGGTGCTAGTGGCGTCGTCGGTGTCAAGGCGATTGCTGCCTTTACTCACCGACTGGAAGATATTCTCGAACTCGACATTAACCCGCATTTATCCAATGGTCTAGGCGCAACCTTAGCCGCTTGCGCTGATTGCCTCGAAACCCTGTTCGACCATTTGCAAGAACACAAACCGCTGCCGGACGAATACCACAGCTTGCTTGCAGAAATGGATGCGTGGGAATTACGCCTTGCCGAAGCAACACCAACAGAAGCCGCCGAGCCTGATATTTCCGAACTATTGCCAGTAACACCGCTGATTCTGCCCGATTTCATCACCCAGTCGGGTTTAACCATCGACGATGAAACCAGTACAAACAACACGCTCAATGCCGAAGTGCCGCGTAGCAGCGCCACCCATTTGAGTGTGCCGCTGGAAACCGTACAACGCTTGCTCAACTTGGCGGGGGAATTAATCACCTCCACCAGTCAAATTGCCGAACAAGCGCAACACACATTAGCGTTTGGCAAACAGCTCCAACAGCAAGACGAACGCATTCGCCAGATGCTAGAAGAACTCAGTGAAACCATCGACCAGCAATCCAGCAATTTGAACTCGCCATCCACCTATCAGTCTTTTGCAACCTTGAGTCAGGCAGATGGTTTTGACCAACTGGAATTGGAAGCTTATAACGACTTACACAGTACCTCTAATTTGCTCACTGAATCCATTGCCGATAACCGTGAGTTAACCCGCAATCTGCAACAGCAAATTCGCCAAATTTCCGAACAGGTTTATCAGCAACAACGCTTGCAACGGCAACTCAGTGAAACCATTTTGCGCACCCGTCTCATTCCGGTGCAATCCATCGTCACACGCTTAGAACGCACCGTGCGGGAAACGTGTCGCCGCACCGACAAGCAAGCCAACATCAGTATCATTGGGCAAAACTTGCAAGTGGATACCGACATCTTGCAAGGGCTAAACGCGCCGCTGTTGCACATGTTGCGCAATGCAGTTGACCACGGTATTGAAACACCCGAAGCACGCCAAGCCGCAGGCAAATCGCCAGAAGGTCAAATTGAGCTGCGTTTTGAACAAAAAGGCAACCAAATTCACCTCACCTTGAGCGATGATGGGCAAGGCTTAAACCCTGAGCAAATTCGAGCGCGGGCTATCGAACGCGGCATGATTAAACCGGATAGCAAACTCAGCGAATCTGATATTTTACGCCTGATTCTACAACCGGGCTTCACTACCCGCGATCAAGTCAGCGATATTTCCGGGCGCGGCGTGGGCATGGATGTGGTGCAAACTGCCGTTGAAGACCTGCAAGGCTTGCTACACATCAGCAGCGAAATGGGGCAAGGCACCACCATTCACATCCAAGTCCCACTGACGCTGATTGCCACCAATGCCTTATTGGTACGCGCAGGCAATCATTTAGTCGCCATTCCCAGCAATACCATTCAGCAATTGCTCTATGTCGCGCCCGATCAATACCAATTTGAAGGTGAAAACTGGTTTATTCAACACCAAGAGCAATCGCTGGAAGTGCTGCAACTATCGCAATTACTCGGCTGGCAAGCACCTGCACCTGACTTACGCAAAGGCCATTCACTCTTGATCATTGCCAGTGAGCAGAAAAGTTATGCGTTATATGTCGATGAAATCCAACAGCCGCGCGACATTGTAGTCAAAAGTCTCGCGCCTTGGCTCAACTTAGCGCAAGGCGTCAGCGGTGCTTGTATCCTCGCCAATGGTGCAGTTGCGCCGGTATTAGACGTATTGCGCATCTTGCGTCATCTGGAAAACGGTCAGCTCACCTTAAAAAGCAATCAAGCACTCAGCACCGACAAAACGGCACAACGCGCCCGCATCCTCATCGTTGACGATTCACTCAGCAACCGTAAATCGCTTAGCCTCATGGTGGAACAAATGGGGCATCAAGCCATGACCGCTGTTGATGGTCTCGAAGCACTGCAACAATTGCATGAACATGCAATAGAACTGGTGTTAACCGACTTGGAAATGCCGCGCATGAATGGCTTAGAAATGACGCAAGCCATCCGCATCTGGCCTGAAAAACGTCACTTGCCAATTGTTATGATCACCTCGCGTGGCACGCAAAAGCACCGCAATATGGCACAACAAGCGGGGGTCGATGCTTACCTCACTAAGCCAGTTGATCACGACACCCTCAACAAACAATTACAGCGCTGGCTGCAAACACAACTTGCGGCCTGATAGAGAGAGAAATCCTATGCTTACCACAGAAAAAGAAACAATTGGCATTTGTTTATTCGAGCTTCCCGAAAAAGATCAGGCAGTTATTCAACGTGTCGTCACATTTGGAGCATCGCAGGGCAAACATTACAACTTGCAACCCAACATCACGTGTTCTGAGATTGTAATCACATTGGATGAAGTCGAATTACCCAACAATACCGCTGTACACATCCGTATTGGTGAATCGGATCTGCCGTATGACATTTTATTGCAGCGCCCACTGTTAGTGACTCGTGTTATGCGGGCTATTGATGATGCAGCACAATTGCTCAGATCACGTCCAGCGATTACGGCGAGTCCAGAAATCACCATAGAATCGACTCCAGAACCAAGTACAATAGAACCAGAAATACTCGTACAGGAAATACCCGCTCCAACAGTGGCTATACCAGAAAACGCGACTGAACCGCCAGAGGTCTCCCGTTATACCGCACTCGTTGTCGATGATAGTGCAGCCATTCGTAAGCAATTAGAAATTGAGCTACGCCACGCCAATATTGCAGCAGAATTTGCTGAAACCGGTGAAGAAGCTTTAGAAAAATCAGCGCAAAAGCAATATGACTTGGTATTCTTGGATGTCATTATGCCTGGTATTGATGGCTACGAAGTCTGCCGCAAAATGCGCTCTAGCAAAGCCATGAAAAAAACCCCAATCATCATGCTAAGTGGCAAAACATCGCCACTGGATGAAGTTCAGGGGGTTATTGCTGGTGCATCCACATATTTGACCAAACCCGTTCAACATGAACAGTTTCAACAGACATTAAAACGGGTGTCTAAATGGCTCACAAACTTTGCCCGCTGATGCGGGCATTTTTTATCGGGTTATTGTTGTGGTTATTTCTACAACTCATAGGCATAAAAAAAGCCCCGCAACGGAAACCGTTAACGGGGCTTTTAGGAATGATGCTTGGCGTTGACCTACTCTCACATGGGGAGACCCCACACTACCATCGGCGATGCTGCGTTTCACTTCTGAGTTCGGGATGGGATCAGGTGGTTCCACAGCTCTATGGACACCAAGCAAACTGGCAAGGTTGAGAAGGGAGTGCCTAGGCAGCCTTCTCGACCTAATCTGGAAAAATATCAGGGATACTTAATAACTGAGGTCTGGTAGCGTGTTACCGAGGTAACATCGACACGATTCTATATCTCTAGTAGACCGTTTTGGGTTATAGGATCAAGCCTCACGGGCAATTAGTACTGGTTAGCTGCATACATTACTGCACTTCCACACCCAGCCTATCAACGTCGTAGTCTCCAACGGCCCTTTAGGACCCTCAAGGGGTCAGGGAGATCTCATCTTGGGAGGGGCTTCCCGCTTAGATGCTTTCAGCGGTTATCCCGTCCGAACATAGCTACCCTGCAATGCCACTGGCGTGACAACAGGAACACCAGAGGTTCGTCCAACCCGGTCCTCTCGTACTAAGGTCAGCTTCCCTCAAATCTCCAACGCCCACGGCAGATAGGGACCGAACTGTCTCACGACGTTCTGAACCCAGCTCGCGTACCACTTTAAATGGCGAACAGCCATACCCTTGGGACCTGCTTCAGCCCCAGGATGTGATGAGCCGACATCGAGGTGCCAAACTCCCCCGTCGATATGGACTCTTGGGAGGAATCAGCCTGTTATCCCCGGAGTACCTTTTATCCGTTGAGCGATGGCCCTTCCATGCAGAGCCACCGGATCACTAAGACCTACTTTCGTACCTGCTCGACTTGTCTGTCTCGCAGTCAAGCGTGCTTATGCCTTTACACAAACCTCACGATTTCCGACCGTGATTAGCACACCTTCGCGCTCCTCCGTTACTCTTTAGGAGGAGACCGCCCCAGTCAAACTACCCACCATGTATTGTCCCCGGCATTGTGATGCCTGGGTTAGAACTCCGAACATACCAGGGTGGTATTTCAAGGACGACTCCACCAGAACTGGCGTTCCAGTTTCATAGTCTCCCACCTATCCTACACAAGTAGGTTCAAAGTTCAATACAAAGCTATAGTAAAGGTTCACGGGGTCTTTCCGTCTAGCCGCGGGTACACTGCATCTTCACAGCGATTTCAATTTCACTGAGTCTCGGATGGAGACAGTGCCGCCATCGTTACGCCATTCGTGCAGGTCGGAACTTACCCGACAAGGAATTTCGCTACCTTAGGACCGTTATAGTTACGGCCGCCGTTTACCGGGGCTTCGATCAAGAGCTTCGCTTGCGCTAACCCCATCAATTAACCTTCCGGCACCGGGCAGGCGTCACACCCTATACGTCCTCTTTCGAGTTTGCAGAGTGCTGTGTTTTTGATAAACAGTCGCAGCGGCCTGGTCTCTGCGGCCCGCTTGCGCGGGCGTACCTTCTCCCGAAGTTACGGTACCATTTTGCCTAGTTCCTTCATCCGAGTTCTCTCAAGCGCCTTGGAATTCTCATCCAGCCCACCTGTGTCGGTTTGGGGTACGGTCAGCACTAACCTGAAGCTTAGGGACTTTTCTTGGAAGCATGGCATCAAACACTTCAGTACCGTAGTACCTCGTCATCACGCCTCAGTGTTAACAGATTCCCGGATTTGCCTAAGAATCCCACCTAAACGCTTAAACAACCATCCAATAGGTTGCTGTCCTAGCCTTCTCCGTCCTCCCATCGCAGTTAGTGCCGGTACAGGAATATTGACCTGTTTCCCATCGACTACGCATTTCTGCCTCGCCTTAGGGGCCGACTAACCCTGCGCCGATTAACGTTGCGCAGGAAACCTTGGGCTTTCGGCGGACGGGTTTTTCACCCGTCTTGTCGTTACTTATGTCAGCATTCGCACTTCTGATACCTCCAGCAAACTTTCCAGTTCACCTTCACAGGCGTACAGAACGCTCCTCTACCACTTGAATTGCTTCAAGTCCGCAGCTTCGGTGTGTGGCTTAAGCCCCGTTGAATCTTCCGCGCAGGCCGACTCGACCAGTGAGCTATTACGCTTTCTTTAAAGGATGGCTGCTTCTAAGCCAACCTCCTGGCTGTCTGTGCCTTCCCACATCGTTTCCCACTGAGCCACAACTTGGGGACCTTAGCTGGCGGTCTGGGTTGTTTCCCTTTTGACAACGGACGTTAGCACCCGCTGTCTGTCTCCCGTGCTCGCACTTCCTAGTATTCGGAGTTTGCAATGGGTTGGTAAGCCGGTCAGGGCCCCCTAGCCATAACAGTGCTCTACCCCTAGGAGTGATACACGAGGCGCTACCTAAATAGCTTTCGAGGAGAACCAGCTATCTCCGAGCTTGATTAGCCTTTCACTCCTATCCACAGCTCATCCCCTACCTTTTCAACGGGAGTGGGTTCGGTCCTCCAGTACCTGTTACGGCACCTTCAACCTGGCCATGGATAGATCGCTCGGTTTCGGGTCTACTCCCAGCGACTGAACGCCCTGTTCAGACTCGCTTTCGCTACGCCTCCCCTATCGGTTAAGCTTGCCACTGAAAGTAAGTCGCTGACCCATTATACAAAAGGTACGCAGTCACCCCGGAGGGCTCCCACTGCTTGTACGTACACGGTTTCAGGTTCTATTTCACTCCCTTCACCAGGGTTCTTTTCGCCTTTCCCTCACGGTACTGGTTCACTATCGGTCAGTCAGGAGTATTTAGCCTTGGAGGATGGTCCCCCCATCTTCAGACAGGATTTCACGTGTCCCGCCCTACTTAATATGTCCTTGAAGCATTTTCGTGTACGGGGCTATCACCCGGTATCGCTGGCCTTTCCATACCATTCCACTAACACTAAAAGATTCGGCTGTTCCCCGTTCGCTCGCCGCTACTGGGGGAATCTCGGTTGATTTCTTTTCCTACAGGTACTTAGATGTTTCAGTTCCCTGCGTTCGCTTTCCTTTCGGAATACCACAAAAGTGGTGGGTTTCCCCATTCGGAAATCTACGGGTCAATGCCAATTTGCAGGCTAACCGTAGCTTATCGCATGCTATAACGTCCTTCATCGCCTCTGACTGCCAAGGCATCCACCGTGTACGCTTAGTCACTTGATCCTATAACCCGAAACAGTCTACTACCTTTTGTGCGGTAAACTCGGGTTACAGAGTGTCTATAATCTCGTAACGATCAATCTTGAGATATATAATCTTCTCAGTTATACATTTCGCCTTGATATTTTTCCATTTTGTTAAAGAACGACCTATGACTTAGGTTGAACTGACAAAAGCCAGTGCAAAGCAGCCCAAAGGGCTGCTTTGCGGTGACTTCTGAAGTTACCGTGGTGTGTACATTTATTGCAATGCCTTTCGATTCAAGATGAATCAGAAAGTGGTGGAGCCAGACGGGATCGAACCGACGACCTCCTGCGTGCAAGGCAGGCGCTCTCCCAGCTGAGCTATGGCCCCGATAACCTTTGCGATGCAAGAGTGGTGGGTCTAGGTGGACTCGAACCACCGGCCTCACCCTTATCAGGGGTGCGCTCTAACCAACTGAGCTATAGACCCGTGTTCGGTACTAGAGCACTTGCAATAAATGCGGTCTGCCAGACTACTTGTGTGGGAACTTGTGTTCGTGTGAGCGACGGTTCTCGTAAAGGAGGTGATCCAGCCGCAGGTTCCCCTACGGCTACCTTGTTACGACTTCACCCCAGTCATCGGCCACACCGTGGCAAGCGCCCTCCTTGCGGTTAGACTACCTGCTTCTGGTGCAACAAACTCCCATGGTGTGACGGGCGGTGTGTACAAGGCCCGGGAACGTATTCACCGCGACATGCTGATTCGCGATTACTAGCGATTCCGACTTCACGGAGTCGAGTTGCAGACTCCGATCCGGACTACGGATGGCTTTCTGGGATTTGCTCCACCTCGCGGTATCGCTTCCCTCTGTACCACCCATTGTAGCACGTGTGTAGCCCTGGTCATAAGGGCCATGATGACTTGACGTCATCCCCACCTTCCTCCGGTTTGTCACCGGCAGTCTCCTTAGAGTTCCCACCATTACGTGCTGGCAACTAGGGATAGGGGTTGCGCTCGTTGCGGGACTTAACCCAACATCTCACGACACGAGCTGACGACAGCCGTGCAGCACCTGTGTTAGTGTTCCCGAAGGCACCAAAACATTTCTGCTAAGTTCACTACATGTCAAGACCAGGTAAGGTTCTTCGCGTTGCATCGAATTAAACCACATGCTCCACCGCTTGTGCGGGCCCCCGTCAATTCCTTTGAGTTTTACTCTTGCGAGCGTACTCCCCAGGCGGTCAACTTAATACGTTAGCTCCACCACCAAACTCTAAAGCGAGCCTGACGGCTAGTTGACATCGTTTACGGCGTGGACTACCAGGGTATCTAATCCTGTTTGCTACCCACGCTTTCGTGCCTCAGCGTCAGTGTTGGTCCAGAGAGTCGCCTTCGCCACTGATGTTCCTTCCGATCTCTATGCATTTCACCGCTACACCGGAAATTCCACTCTCCTCTCCCACACTCTAGTCTACCAGTATCAGATGCAGTTCCCAGGTTGAGCCCGGGGATTTCACATCTGACTTAATAAACCGCCTACGCACGCTTTACGCCCAGTAATTCCGATTAACGCTTGCACCCTCCGTATTACCGCGGCTGCTGGCACGGAGTTAGCCGGTGCTTCTTCTGTTGGTAACGTCATTATCTTCCCAACTGAAAGTGCTTTACAACCCGCAGGCCTTCTTCACACACGCGGTATTGCTGGATCAGGCTTGCGCCCATTGTCCAATATTCCCGACTGCTGCCTCCCGTAGGAGTCCGGGCCGTGTCTCAGTCCCGATGTGGCTGGCCATCCTCTCAGACCAGCTAAAGATCGTCGCCTTGGTAAGCCTTTACCTTACCAACTAGCTAATCTTACGCGGGCTCATTAAATAGCGGCTTGCGCCTTTCCCCCGTAGGGCGTATGCGGTATTAATCCGGCTTTCGCCGGGCTGTCCCCCACTACTCAGTAGATTCCCACGTGTTACTCACCCGTCCGCCACTGAATCCTAAGATTCCGTTCGACTTGCATGTCTTAAGCATACCGCCAGCGTTCAATCTGAGCCAGGATCAAACTCTTCAGTTCAATCTTTATCGTTTGAAATTGAAGAGCAAATCCATCGAAATTACGTATAAATTACATTAACGTGAACTCAATGGTTGCTTGCTTCTTATGCCTCTCGACACAATCACAAGCCCCCACACAAGTTTTCTGGCTTCTTTTGTTAATCTGCGCACTGCTCTCTAAGCAGCGAGGGGCGAATCTTAAAGGCTTTTGAGGTTCGTGTCAAACACTTTTTCAAAATTCTTTCGGACTCTAAAAGCAAAATACACAACCTAAGTTACTGATTCTGCTTTTGTTTCAGAGCGTTTTTGCCCTGAGTGAGCGGCGCATTATACAGGCTGGGTTAAGCCCGTCAACCTGTTTTTTGCCTTAAGCCAAGGTTATTTTGGCGAACTTACGCTTGCCTACTTGGAAGACAGCCGTGATTCCCTTTTCAATCAAAAGATTACGGTCTTCAATCTTGATGCCATCGACTTTCACGCCACCCTGTTGAATCATCCGCAGCGCATCCGACGTACTACCAATTAAGCCTGCCGCTTTCAATAATGACGCAATTGGCATTCCTGCGCCTTCAGCAACGAGGCTAATTTCGTCCATTTCATCCGGCATCGCACCCTTCTGGAAACGCGCAATGAAGTCTTCACGCGCCCCGACTGCCGCCGCCTGACTATGGAAACGCGCAATCAACTCTTCCGCCAACAGGAATTTGAGGTCACGCGGATTCGCCCCTTGTTCCACATCCTGCCTAAACCTCTTCAGCTCAGTGAGTGGGCGGAAGCTCAATAATTCAAAGTACCGCCACATCAACTCATCCGAGATCGACATGATCTTGCCAAACATATCGTTAGGCGCGTCAGTAATACCAATGTAGTTACCTAACGACTTAGACATTTTATTAACGCCATCCAAGCCTTCGAGCAATGGCATGGTCATCACCACCTGCTGTTCCTGCCCGTATTGACGCTGTAAATCACGTCCCATCAGCAGATTAAACTTCTGATCCGTGCCACCCAGCTCCACATCGGCCTTCATCGCCACCGAATCGTAGCCTTGCACCAATGGGTAGAGGAATTCATGAATCGCAATGGACTGCCCCGATTTGTAGCGTTTGGTGAAATCATCACGTTCCAACATCCGCGCCACCGTTTGTTTAGCAGCCAATTGAATCAAGCCCGCACTGCCTAACTGATTCATCCACGCCGAGTTAAACATGATCTCGGTTTTGTCGGGGTCAAGAATCTTGAAAATCTGTTCTTGATACGTCAGGGAATTTTGTTGCACCTGTTCAACCGTCAACGGCGGGCGCGTGGTAGATTTTCCGGTTGGATCGCCGATCATCCCCGTAAAATCACCGATCAGAAATAAAATCTGGTGTCCGGCATCCTGAAACTGTCTCATCTTATTAATGAGCACGGTATGCCCCAGATGCAAATCAGGCGCAGTTGGATCGAAACCCGCTTTTATCCTAAGTGGCTTACCTTTTTTAAGTTTCGCCACCAATTCGGCTTTGACCAACACCTCTTCACAGCCACGTACCAGCTCTTGCATCAGGTCAGCAACATCATCCATTTAACATGCTCCAGAATTGACAATTCTTTAATTTTGATCTACATAGAAAGGTAAGTTTATCAGTTTTCTCAAGTGCAAGATCAAGCAAGCCTAGAGAGTGTCGGCATTTTTGGCTGATAAGCGTGGTGAGTCAACCTCTATTGAGTTCAGGAATGATTCAGTACATACTCGCTAACCTCTGCTTCACTTGCAGGTTTTTGTATGAAAAACATACAGAAACACACCATTTGATAACAAGTATGGAGTGAAAACCCTTGTCATCGTTTACACGAAAGTCACAACCCAAAAAAAGCTGGGACGAGACTATGAAAGGCTTTGATTTCCCCGGATGTTATATTCCTGCGGATCATAAATCTGGGTCAATAAAGACTCCATCTAAACTGTTGGAAAGCCTTCTAAAACCTGCCCCGGTCAACATTAGGGTAGCGCCACCCAAAAACAGCGCGAAGCCAAAAGTACCAGCCAAACCGCGTACTCTTGCTACACCGCCCCTTTCTACGAAAAAGCCGCTGCGCTACCTTGCGACTCGCTCATTATTACTTGCCTGTGGCCTTGCCACGCTGGGTAATGTACCTGTTTACTCAATGATCAGCAGCACTGAAGACGGCAAAATCATTCATCTGACAGAGCCATTACTGGATAGCACATCCCCTGCGCAAATCGTCAAGGATCTAAACTTACCGGCAGTTGCGGTTGAATCTTTCTCAGGATACGCCGTCGACATCTTGCCAGATGCCACGCAAGGTAACTGGTCGGCACATACCGTAGAAACGGATGACACTTTAGAATCCATTTTAGGCAGACTCGAACTCACCAAAACATCACAAAAACTGCTGGAAAATACCACTATCAAGCAAGCACTCGGCAATCTGAAAGCGGATGCTCGCCTCTTCACCCAAGTGGTTGATGATAGCTTACAACAGCTCATTTATGCCAAAAACAACGCCGAAATTTACATCGTTTCCGTGACGGATGACGGCTACGTCGGTAAATGGGAAAGCAATGCATTGGAAACACGCAATGCCAAAATCGCTTTCACGGTCAAACATTCCATACAAAAAGATGGCAAAGCCGCAGGCTTGAGCAAGTCGGTCATTCGTCAACTCAGTCAAGTCTTCCAGAAAGATGTGGATTTCAAGAAAGGCATCAAAGCGGGCGATAAAATTGGCGTTATTTTTGAAGATTTCCGTTACCAAGGCGAAAGTATCTACACCGATAAAGTGTTGGCAGCAGAATACGCCACCGCGAAAAAATCCTATCAGCGAGTACGTTTCACGTTGGGTGAAGGCAGAACCGACTACTTCCGCCCCGATGGTGATACTGAGCTGAAACGTCCAGCCTTTGACCGCAAGCCGCTGACAGACGGACGCCTGAGTTCTGGTTTTGGAATGCGTCGCCACCCTGTTTTTGGCTTACGTAAAAACCATGCCGGTACAGATTTCGCTGCGCCCCGTGGCACACCGATTTATGCCACCGCCGACGGCAGCGTCAAATCCATTGGTCGACAAGGTGGCTACGGCAATGTCATTGAATTGAGCCATATTAATGGCATCACGACCCTGTACGGACACATGTCAGCTTTCAAAGAAGACTTAAAATCAGGGCAAAGCGTTAAACGCGGTGATGTGATTGGGTATGTTGGCTCAACGGGCACGTCCACCGGCAATCATGTGCATTACGAGTTCCGGGTCAATGGTGAGCAACAAAACCCAATGGCAGTAGAACTCCCGCAAGTCGGCATTATGACTGCGGAAGAAATGCAAACTTTCAAAAGTGTGGCGACTACAATGGTGCGTGACCTTGCAGACTTGCGCAAACTGGCTTCAGCCGATCAAACAAGCCGCACACAAAACGGCGGTTGAATTCCAACAGATGGCTTGTTGTGAGCAACAACAAGCCACATTCACTTACTCCGCTTCTTCAATCCACGCCATTTGAATCGCTTCTAGAATCTTTTCATTGGATTTTTCCGGGTTATCGTTAAACCCTTCCAATGCCTGCACCCACGCATGTAAATCAGTAAAGCGAATATAACGCGGATCAACATCAGGGTGCGCGTCGTTCAACTGGATAGCAATTTCCAAGGTATCCGTCCATTTAAGTTCGTCCACTTCCTACTCCCCTTAATGATTTTCAGACACCATATTGATGGTATATTTGGGAATTTCGATCACCAAATCTTCAGCAGCGACTTTCGCTTGGCAACTCAAGCGTGAATCCGGGTCTACACCCCACGCCTTATCCAAATAATCTTCTTCCAAATCAGTCGCATCTGCCAATGAATCGAAACCCTCACGGATATAGACGTGGCAAGTGGTACACGCACACGATTTCTCACAAGCGTGTTCGATGGCAATACCATGCGCCAACGCCGCATCACAAATGGTCGTCCCTGTTTCGACATCCAACACCGCACCTTCTGGGCAAATGTCTTCGTGTGGTAAAAAAATCAGTTTTGGCATGGTGTTATCCTTTGAATTCGTCAACCCGGTGGCCGGTCATCGCGGCGCGAATACTGGCATTCATACGGCGCTCTACATAGGTTTCAGCGGCTTTTTCCAACGCCTTGATTCCGGCTTCAATCGCTTGGTAATCACTGCTGGGGCGCAGCTCTACTAATTTCACCCGGAAACCGAGAATATGCTCACGCTCGACAGCACTCAGCAATACCTCGCCATCGGCTTGTAAGGCAGCATCCAGCGCTTCGATGGCGCGGTCTGCTTCCACTTGTTGTTCACGCAATCGCCGCGCTTCCATATCATCACGGGCATACGTCATGGAATCACGCAACATGGTTTCGATTTCGGTATCGCTCAAACCGTAGGACGGCTTCACCTCGACACCCGATGTAATGCCGGTGGTTTGCTCTTGCGCGGTCACATTCAACAAACCGTCCGCATCCACTTGAAAAGTCACACGGATACGCGCCGCGCCCGCCACCATTGGCGGAATACCGCGCAATGAAAAACGCGCCAGCGAGCGGCAAGCTTCGACAGTATCCCGTTCGCCTTGCAGCACATGGATGGACATCGCCGTTTGCCCATCCTTGAACGTGGTGAACTCCTGAGCACGAGCCACGGGAATGGTGGTGTTGCGCGGAATCACTTTTTCCACCAAACCGCCCATGGTTTCCAGCCCCAAGGACAAGGGAATCACGTCCAGCAGCAGCATATCGGAATCGGGTTTATTGCCCGCCAATATATCGGCTTGAATCGCCGCCCCAAGCGCCACCACCCGATCAGGGTCGATATTCACCAAAGGCGGCTTACCGAAAAACTCGCTGACTTGTTCGCGCACCGCCAATACACGGGTCGAACCACCGACCATGACCACATCTTTAACCTCGTCCTTACTCAGATTCGCATCACGCAAAGTACGACGGCACGCCATCAAGGTCTTTTTAATCAAGGGCGCAATTAAGTCATTCATCTGGCTGCGCGTGAATTCGCCCTGCCACTCGCCTAACGTCACCGCTGTGGTTTCTGCCGTCGTCAACGCTTCTTTGGCATCACGCGCTACCACCAACGCACCGCGCAACACGGTTTGCTCGGCACTGCCTTGCAAACCAGAGGCTTGCAACAACCATTCCGCAATCACATGATCGAAATCATCGCCACCGAGTGCCGAATCACCACCCGTTGCCAACACTTCAAACACGCCCTTATGCAAACGCAAAATCGAAATGTCAAACGTGCCGCCGCCCAAATCGTAGACCGCGATCACGCCTTCCGCATCCTGATCCAAACCATAGGCAACGGCTGCGGCGGTTGGCTCATTCAATAAGCGGTAAACATTCAAACCTGCCAACGTCGCGGCATCACGGGTGGCTTGACGTTGCGCATCATCGAAATACGCCGGAACGGTAATCACCACGCCGGTCAAATCACCACATAAAGTCACTTCCGCCCGTTGCTTGAGGACGCGCAAAATTTCCGCCGACACTTCCACCGAAGACACATCACCGCCCACGGTATGAATGCGCGGCACAGTCGATTCACCACTCACAAAGTGGTACGGCAAATGTCCGCCAAGCTGTGTCACATCCTCCACCCCGCGCCCCATCAGGCGTTTAGCGGAAGCAATGGTGTTGTAAGGGTCTTGGCTAATCGCGGCTTTGGCGTCGTACCCAACCAGCGGCGCAACATCGGCTTGATAACGCACCACGGAAGGCAATAAATGCCGCCCCTGCGCATCCGCCAACGTATCCGCTTGCCCGCTGCGCACGGTGGCGACTAATGAATTGGTTGTCCCAAGATCAATGCCCGCCGCCAGCCGATGCTGATGCGCGGTCGTGGACATGCCGGGTTCGGAAATTTGCAGTAATGCCATGGTTAATCCTAGAAGCTTTCTTCAAGACGTTCTTCACGCTGGCGAATGTCTTCCAGCAGGCGCTCGAAAAAGCGCATTTTGAGCATAGCATCTTTGGCGGCAGGCAAGTGTTGCTGCGCCCATGCTGAGGTGAAATCGCCTTCCAAATCGTGCATGGCTTGGCGCACTTGCGTGGCTAACGCATCCAGCACTTCAAACGGCTCTTCTGCCGTTTCAGCGTCTTCAATCGCCTCGCGCAATTCCATCTGTTCCATTAGGAACTCAGGGTCGGAAGAGGTATCGCGTTCATCGTTAATGACTACGCCTGCCAGCACCAGCAAATAACGCGCCCGCAGACGCGGTTGCCGCAATGTGTCATGTGCTTCATTTAACAACGAGGTAATTTGCATTGCCAAGCGCCGCTCCTGATCGCTGCCGCTGGCAAACCGATCAGGATGGTATTGGGATTGCAATTCGCGAAAACGCTGGCTTAACACCGCGCTATCGACCTCAAATTGCGGCGGCAAACCGAACAGGGCGAAATAATCCTGTTGCAGCGCTGACATTGCCATTAGACCGTGAAACTCTCACCACAACCACAACGCGCTTTCTCGTTGGGGTTGGTGAATTTGAAGCCTTCGTTCAAGCCTTCGCGGGCATAATCGACCTCGGTACCATCCAAGTACACCAAGGCTTTTGGATCAACAATTACCTTGACACCCAGACTTTCAAACACGGTATCTTCTGCTTGCAGATCATCCACGAACTCCATGACGTAAGCCATGCCGGAGCAACCGTTAGTTTTCACTCCCAAGCGCAAACCCAAGCCCTTGCCACGGTTGGCAATGAACTTGTTAACGCGGGTAGCAGCGGATTCAGTCAAGGTAATCATCTTATGCACCTACTTGTTCTTGCTGTTTCTTTTGGTAGTCTTCAATCGCGGTACGAATCGCGTCTTCTGCCAATACCGAGCAGTGAATTTTCACCGGGGGTAAATCCAATTCAGCCGCAATATCCGTGTTCTTGATCAGCTTGGCTTCTTCCAAGGTTTTGCCTTTGACCCATTCGGTCAGCAAGCTGGAAGACGCAATCGCCGAACCGCAACCGTAGGTTTTGAACTTCGCATCTTCAATAATGCCTTGATCGTTTACCTTGATTTGCAGCTTCATGACGTCGCCGCACGCCGGAGCGCCGACCATGCCCGTACCGATATTCACATCTGCCTTGTTGAAACTGCCCACGTTGCGGGGATTTTCGTAATGGTCAATGACCTTTTCACCGTATGCCATGATCTATACCTCGTAGAAATCTTAATGCGAAACCCATTCGACCTTACTAATGTCGATGCCTTCTTGGAACATTTCCCACAATGGAGAAAGTTCACGCAGTTTTTCGACCGCTGTGCGAATACGTCCGATAGCGTAATCCACGTCTTCGACGGTGCTGAATCGCCCCATCGACAAACGTAAGGAACTGTGTGCCAATTCATCACTACGCCCCAAAGCACGCAACACATAACTGGGTTCGAGACTGGCACTGGTACACGCTGAACCGGAAGACATCGCCAAATCTTTCAATGACATCATCAAACTTTCGCCTTCGACATAGTTAAAGCTGATGTTCAGAATCCCAGCAACTCGGTGTTCCAAATCACCGTTCACGTACACCTCTTCAATGTCTTTTAGACCATCGTACAAGCGATTGCGCAACATCAGAATACGGTCTCTTTCAGTATCCATCTCCAGCCTAGCGATACGGAAAGCCTCACCCATACCCACGATTTGGTGCGTAGGCAGTGTGCCGGAGCGCATTCCACGCTCATGACCGCCACCGTGCATTTGCGCTTCGATACGCACACGCGGCTTGCGACGTACATACAACGCACCAATACCTTTTGGGCCGTAAATCTTGTGAGCCGAAAAGCTCATCATATCCACTTTCAGGGTTTCCATATCAATCGGCACTTTGCCAGCGCTTTGCGACGCATCAACGTGGAATACCGTTTTATTAGCGCGGCACAATTCACCAATTGCACCGATGTCCTGAATCACGCCAGTTTCATTATTCACGTGCATAATGGAAACCACGGTGGTGTCTTCACGCAATGCCGCTTTGAACTTATCCAAATCAATCAAACCATTCGGTTCTGGATCAAGATAAGTGACTTCAAAACCTTCGCGTTCCAATTGGCGGCACGTATCCAGCACCGCTTTGTGCTCAGTTTTACAAGTAATAATGTGTTTACCGCGCCGCTCATTGAAATGTGCTGCACCTTTGATTGCCAGATTGTTGGCTTCGGTTGCACCGCTCGTCCAGACAATTTCTTTGGCATCCGCATTCAACAGCGCGGCGACATCATGGCGTGCTTGCTCTACCGCTTCTTCGGCTGCCCAACCAAACGCATGGCTTTTGGATGCAGGGTTGCCGAACATGCCGGTAGGGGTCAAGTATTGCATCATTCTTTCGGCAACACGCGGGTCAACGGGAGTCGTTGCGGCGTAATCGAAGTAAATGGGCATTTTCATTTCACTCATGGGGCTCATCCTGCACTAGCATTAATGGGAATGTGATTGGATAAAATCAATACGTTTATTATGCTGACGCGCGGCGGTTTCTTGAACTTCCATTCTAGCGGTCATGTCAGCAAGGGTAATCTCTGACAGGAAGACGCGGATTTGGTTACTCAAGTCCATCCACAAATCGTGGGTCAGGCAACGCTTATTGTCTTGGCAATCGCCTAAACCGCCGCAGCGAGTGGCATCAACGTTTTCATCGACGGCGCTGATAATGTCAGCAATCACAATGTCAGCGGCAGCGCCATTCAGTTGGTAGCCACCACCGGGGCCACGCATACTGACCACCAGCCCGGCTTTACGCAATTTGGCAAACAGTTGTTCCAAATAGGAAAGTGATATATCCTGCCGTTCAGAGATCTCCGCCAGCGATACTGGCTGTTCCCCATTGTGCAAGGCCAAATCCAGCATGGCTGTCACTGCATAGCGACCCTTGGTAGTCAGTTTCATATTGATGCTCTCCATTCAAGCTAAGTGCATCCTACCAATACCCGACAAAACTAGTCAAGAATTAAGGTTTTCGGTATCTCTTTTGGCAGAGTGTTCACTACTACCCTCCATACCACCGAAACCTTCCGTTTTTAACACCGGCAATGGCACCATTTCCAACTGCCCGCCAAGACGATGCACTTCTTCGCATAGCTTATCCATGCGCTCATCCATGAGATGAATGTGGTCGAGTACGCGATTGACAGCATTCGCGACCGGATCGGGCATATCTTGAGTAGCACCATAGGCATCAAAACCGAGTTTCTGCGCAATTTCCTCGCGGCGTTTTTCTTGCTGCTTACGCGGCGTCACGATACGCCCCGGAATGCCGGTTACGGTTGCACCTGCTGGCACGTCTTTCACCACCACCGCGTTAGAGCCGACCCGCGCACCGTTGGCTAACGTGATCGGACCAAGAATTTTTGCACCTGCGCCGATGACCACATCATTGCCAAGCGTGGGATGGCGTTTGCCTTTTTGCCAACTTGTGCCGCCTAAAGTGACGCCGTGGTAAAGGGTGCAATCATCGCCAATTTCCGCCGTTTCGCCGATGACCACACCCATGCCGTGGTCGATGAAAAAGCGCCGCCCAATGGTTGCGCCGGGGTGAATTTCCACGCCGGTAAACAAACGCGCTACATTCGACAATACCCGCGCTAACCATTTGAAGCCACGTTGCCATAACCAATGGCTGACGTGGTGAATGAAAACTGCGTGCAAACCGGGGTAAGTGGTGACGATTTCAAATACATTGCGGGCAGCCGGGTCACGGTCAAAGATGCAGTAAATGTCTTCACGGATTCGCGCAAACATGCAATTCCTCAGGCAGCAATGGGGTTCAGGGGGCATAGTATGCCTGCTTCTGACGCATTGCGCCAATCACTGCCTGACCCAAGGCAATGCCACCGTCATTAGTGGGTACGTGTTGGTGGGTAAGTACCTGTTGCCCAAGCCCTTGCAGGCGTTGGCTGATGCCGTTAAACAGAATGGCATTTTGAAACACGCCACCCGACAAGGCGACAGCTTGAATCTCCGGGTATTCCACCCACAAACATTGTGCCAACTCGCTAATAATGTGAATCAAACCTTGATGGAATTGTGCGGCAATCGCCTCGCGGCAATAGCCAGTTTGCAGGTCTTTGAGCAATTCAAACCACAGCGGTGCAGGATCGATTTCCCAACAACCCGCCGCATTCTTTTCCAGACCAAAGGTATAAGCAGGCACGATATTGAGCAAACACGCGGGCGTAAGCACTTCAAGTTCAAGCGCCGCTTGCCCTTCGTAGCTAATGCCGTCGCGGCTGCAATTCAATGCTGCTGCCACCGCATCAAACAACCGCCCACAAGAACTGCTCAACGGGGAATTCAGCCCCCGCGTTAACATGGTTTCCAGCGTTGCCAACGGTTGTTGTTGCAGGTATTGAATCAGTTCCAGCTCGGTAAAACAGGTGCTAACTTCTGCCCAGTCAAGCGCTTGCAAATGCACCCAAGTATTGCGCCAAGGTTGCAAAATGGCTTGCGTACCACCGGGCATGGCAACGGGTTTGAAATGCCCTACCCGCTCATAGCCGCTGTAATCTGCCAGCAAAAATTCGCCGCCCCAGAGTGTGCCATCATCGCCATAGCCCAGCCCATCCAGCACAATTCCTAGTACTTTGCCGCCCTCCACCGACCAGCCATTTTCTGCCATGCAAGCCGCAACATGGGCGTGGTGGTGTTGCACTTCAATCAGTGGTAAGCCCTGTTCCCGCGCCCATTGCTGCCCCAGTTGAGTGGAGCGGTAGCCGGGGTGTTTATCGACAACAATGGCTTGCGGTTGATGCTGGAATAGGTCGCGGTAGAGCCGCAAGGTGTGGGTATATTCACGCCCAGTACGCGCATCTTCGAGGTCGCCTAAGTGTTGTGAAAGAATGGCTTGCCCATCGCGTAGCAGTGCAAACGTGTTTTTGAGTTCGCCCCCCATAGCGAGGAGCGGCGGCGCATTCGCAAAGCCTGCTGGCAAAGTGAGGGGTTCGGGTGCATAGCCACGCGCACGGCGCAATAGGCGCGGTTTGCCTGCAAGAATCCGTGCAACGGAATCATCGACGCGGTTTACGATGGGGCGATTGTGTAATAGCAGGTAATCGGCGATGCCCTGCATTCGCTGACGGGTTTCGGCGATGGTGATGCATTGTGGTTCTTCGCTGAGATTGGCACTGGTCATGATCAGCGGCGTGTTCCAGGTGTCGAGTAGCAGGGCGTGGAGAGGGGTGTAGGGGAGCATGAAACCGATGGTAGGGATTTCTCCTCCCATCCTGCGTTCTAGCAACACAATCGGCGCATGTTTGCTGTGCAATAACGCCGCTTCTGCCTCGCTCATATAGCAATACTGGCGAATTACGTCTATATCCCGTGCCATCAACGCCAACGGTTTCTGATAACGGCGCTTACGACGGCGAAGCTCAGCAACACTGATTTCATTCATTGCATCGCAGACAAGGTGCACGCCCCCCAACCCCATTAGCGCGATAATGTGGCCTTCGCGCAGCAAACGGCTGGCAGTGTCGATGCAATCACGTTCCGCAGCAGTTGGTTCAATTCCATGCCCCGCCATGTCTTCCAGCCACACATTAGGGCCACAAGTGGGACAAGCATTTGGTTGTGCATGGAAACGGCGGTCAGCGGGATCAGTGTATTCGCGTAAACAGTCGGGACATTGCGCAAATCCCGCCATGCTGGTATTCGCACGGTCATACGGAATGGTGCGCACAATGCTCAAACGTGGCCCACAATGGGTGCAATTGGTAAACGGGTAACGGTAACGGTAACGGCGATTGCTGGCATCAAAAATATCCGCACGGCAAGCGGGACACATCGACGCATCCGCGACAATGCCGGTGTGAATCTCGCCGGATTCACTGGCAATAATGCGGAAATCGGGAGGTGGACAATCGGCATCCAGTACCGTGATGTGAATACCATCAAGCCGTGCCAACGGTGGAACGTCGGTATGCAATTGCTGTTGGAAATCAGCCAGTGCCGATTCACTGCCCCATGCCTCGATCAACACGCCGCTGCTGTCATTGCGCACTGTTCCGGCGATGCCACCCGCCTGCGCCAAGCGCCAAACATTCGGGCGAAAACCGACACCTTGTACCAAGCCAGTAATACGAATACGGCACGCACTCATCCCTTATGACTCAAGCCGTGCGGCTAAATGCGCCCAGTCTATTTCCTGCAAAACTCGCGCCTGTTGTTGCACGTAACCATGCTGCATCGCTGCTTGTTTCTGCTCCGGTGTTACCATGCCATGAAACGGCAGCATCGCCTCATACGCCGCATCCTGATGGAACTTGAGCGGGGTCAACACATCCTCACGGCGCGTGAAAAAAGCATCTTCGCCTTCCGCACACGTTTTGCCAAACACATTGAAATGGCGGCACGCCAGCGGACGCATTGGGTGCACGCTACACGCCCCCTCCAGCAAAAACGGGCAAGGCTGCCCCGCCACATGATTAGCCAGTTGCGGCTTCAAACGGGTACGTGTCTCAGGAGGCATGATTTTAGTAACATACCAATACAGCCCCAGCAACTCCAGCGGAAAAATCGGGATGGTGGTGTGGCTCTTGCAACAATTGGAACAGCCTTTGGCACAGGCGAGTTTGCGCCCGTTACGCTCTTCTTGCTGGATGCCTTTGGCGACACCGACATCCGCGCGGTAATAAGCGTCGAAGGCGTAACCCAGCCATTTGTTTTCGGCTTCAGCGGCGGGGAATATTAGGCGTTGGGGTTTGCCGTAGGCGGCTTTTTTGGTTTTCATCCAGACTCCGATGGGGTTCAGCAAATGCGCGGTAACTGCTCTCCCGGCAGCATATCAACAATCCGTTCCCCACCGAAAGCGGTTTGCAAGATCACATGCCCGTCGCCTTCCACCACCTCGCCGATAATGCAAGCATGATAACCTTCGGGAATGCGTTGCATCGCCGCCAACACCGCTTGCGCTGCCGCTGCCGGAACAACAGCAACCAGTTTGCCTTCATTCGCCAAATACAATGGGTCTAGCCCCAGAATTTCGCACATGCCACGCACCGGGGTACGAATAGGCAAGGTATCTTCCTTCAGCACCATATCCACGCCGGAACGTTCTGCAAATTCATTGAGCACCGTCGCCAACCCGCCACGGGTTGCATCACGCAAGCAATGGATGTCGGGACAAGCCGCAAACATCGCCTCCACCAAGGCATTCAACGGGGCGCAATCGGATTCAATATCCGCCTCCAACGCCAAATCGCCCCGCGCATTCAGGATTGCTGCGCCATGATCGCCCAGCCAGCCGTTAACGATGACCACATCACCCACTTGCGCACCGCCAGCGGACGGGTTGAAACCTGCTGGAATCACGCCCACGCCAGCGGTATTGATAAACAGCTTATCCGCCCCGCCACGTTGCACCACTTTGGTATCGCCCGTGACGATTTGCACGCCTGCCTCGTCTGCTGCCAAGCGCATGGATTGCAATATGCGAGCGAAGGTTTCCAGCGGTAAGCCTTCCTCAATGATGAAACCGCAACTCAAGTACAGCGGCTTTGCGCCCCCGACTGCCAAATCGTTGACCGTACCGTTGATGGCGAGTGTGCCGATATTGCCACCGGGGAACTCTAGCGGGGTGACAACGTAGGAGTCGGTGGTGAAGGCTAGGCGGTCGCCTTGCACAACCAGCTCTGCCAACGGAATACGTGCCTGATCCTCACCCTCTTCCAATAACGGATTGCTGAAAGTGCTACGGATAAGCTCATCCACCAACTGATGCATCACTCGCCCGCCACTACCATGCGCCAACGCAATCGTGCCACTAAGATTCATACCGTTTCCTTACGTTTCGCCAATTTGCCATACGCATAATACGCCGCGCACGAACCTTCCGGCGACACCATCAACGCCCCTAACGGATTCTGCGGATTGCACGTCTTGGCAAACGCTGGGCATTCCCACGGTTTCATCACCCCACGCAACACATCGGCACACTTCAGGTGTTCGGGATCGTACCCAACCGCGCCCTGAGCGAAGTCGAAGGGCAAACCAAGCTTCTTCTCCGCATCGTAAGCCGCATACGCCTCCCGAATCTGGATACCCGCATCGCCAATATTCCCCAAGCCGCGAAACTCGCTGTGTTCCCGCGTTTCGTAAACCTCGGCAATGGCTTTCAAGCCCGCGACATTGCCCGCTTCAGGTACAATCCGCGCATATTGATTTTCGACCTCACAACGCCCTTCGGCAAACTGTTTCACCAGCATCCACAAGGCTTGCAAAATATCCAGCGGTTCAAAGCCGGTAATCACCAGCGGCTTGTGGTAATCGCGGGTCACGAAATCATAGGGGTGTGCGCCGATCACCATGCTGACGTGACCGGGTGCGAGGAAACCATCCAGCCGCAGATCGGGGTCGGTGAGAATCGCCCGCATTGTCGCAGGCGTGGTGATGTGATTACAAAACAGCGAAAAGTTTTGCAGCCCTTCACGGTGCGCTTGCAATAGCGTCAATGCGGTACTGGGCATGGTGGTTTCAAACCCCAACGCAAAAAACACCACCTCGCGCTCAGGATTTTTGCGGGCAATTGCCAACGCATCCATCGGCGAATACACCATGCGCACATCGCAACCATCGGCTTTGGCTTGCAGCAGGCTTTTGCGCGTCCCGGGGACACGCATCGCATCACCAAAGGTGGTGAAAATCACGCCGGGCTGTTCGGCAATTGCCACACAATCATCCACCCGCGCCATCGGCAACACACACACCGGGCAACCGGGGCCATGCACCATTTCAATATTGTCCGGCAACATCGACTCAATGCCGTATTTGAACAAGGTATGCGTATGCCCACCGCAGAACTCCATGATTTGCAGTGGCTCCCGTTGGCTGAGCGAAGTCGAAGCCAACTTGTGGATTTCCGCCACCAATTTCTTGGCGGTAGCAGGGTCGCGGAATTCATCCATGTATTTCATGCGGAAGCCCCGACTTGCCGCATTATCTCCATCTCCGCCTGCATATCGCCCAATTCTGCCAGCAAAGCCAGCGTGCGTGCGGCTTCCTCCTCATCCAACCGGCTCATCGCGAAACCTGCGTGTACCAATACCCAATCGCCGATGCAGCTTTCTGCCGGGTGTTCGTCATCGACCACGCAAGTGATAATGACATCGCGTTTCACCCCGCCGATGTCAACTTTGGCAACGAGGAATTCAAGGTCAACCAGTTCGGTAATTTGTCCGGGGATGCCGAGGCACATGCTGTTCTCCTTGCTTAACTAAAATTGAGGTCTACTGTCAGCGGATCAGGCATCGCTTCAAACGCGCCTTGCACATCGTCCGCCGTCACGCCATCCGGCAAACCCAGTTTGAGATGGGCGTAGAACATCAGCTCGCTCGACATGGGCGCAGCGCGTTGTTCACTTTCTAACTCTTCGATATTAACATTCAAGGCGGCGAGTTGGCGGGTAATGTCGTGGATAATGCCGGGGCGGTCGTGACCGAGCAGCTCCAAGGTCAACGGCGTGATATTGCGCTGCGCGGTAGCTTCGCTGTGCGTGACCAAGATTTGCAAGCCAGCGTTTTGCAAAGCTTGCAGAGCTTGTTTCAGATCAGCAACGTGTTCTTGCGGCAGGGTGACGTGAGCAAGACCGGCAAATTGTCCGGCAAGGTGAACCATGCGGCTTTCCTGCCAGTTGCCGTGATGGGCGGTAACGGCTTCGGCAAGGGATTTGACCAGACCAGCGCGGTCAGAGCCAAGAACAGTCAGTACCAGTGAGGCTTGCATAGGAACTCCTTATTGCAGTTGTAATGCTTGGATTGTAGCAGGTCAGTGCGCCGGACATAAAAAAACGGCGGCACAATCGCTTGCGCCGCCGTCTTTATCCATCCGAGATGCGCGGTTGGCTTATTTGCCGACCATCGCTTCGCATTCAGTGATCAAATCATCCAGAACTTTCACCGCTGTTTTGGCTTCTGCTTTGATTTCTTTCAGGAAATCCAGCTCGCTTTTGCTCACCGAGCCGTCTTTCAGCACCAGTTCGCGCAGCATATCGACTTCTTTAATGCTGATATGACCGTCAGCCAGTACGAAGCCTTTAGCCACTTTACGCCATTCTGCCATGATCTATTCTCCTTATTAACATTGATTGTTTCGTAAACGGAGAGTGTTAAAGCACACCTCAATCCGCGCAAAGATTATGCTTGAATTGGCGGTTTGGCACAAATTAACCAGTCGATCCAGCCCTCTATTCCCGCGCCGCTGGTAGCAGAAACGTGCAAAATCTGGATAGTGGGGTTAACCCGGCGGGCGTATTCTTCACATTTTGCGACATCAAAAGTCAGGTACGGCAGCAAGTCGATTTTGTTAAGAATCATCAAATCCGCCGCGTGGAACATGTCGGGGTATTTGATCGGCTTGTCTTCGCCTTCGGTAACGGAGAGGATCACCACCTTGTGTGCCTCGCCCAAATCGAACGCTGCGGGACAAACCAAATTGCCAACATTTTCGATGAATAGAATGCCACCGTTGGCGATGGGTAACGATTCGAGCGCGTGCCCAACCATGTGCGCATCCAAGTGACAGCCTTTGCCGGTGTTGATTTGCAGCGCGGGAACCCCTGTGGCACGGATGCGGTCAGCGTCATTGCTGGTTTGCTGGTCGCCTTCGATCACCGCCATTGGCACGTTGCCCTGCAAGCGGGTCAGGGTTTCGGTCAGCAAAGTGGTTTTGCCCGAACCGGGGCTGGATACCAAATTGAGCGCCAGAATGCCACGTTCAGCCAACCACTGACGGTTTTGCGCCGCATACTGATTATTTTTGCCAAGAATATCCTGCTCGATTTGCACCATCCGCGCACTGCTCAAGCCCGCTGCGTGGCTATGACTATGCCCACGAATCAAGGAATGCTCCACCGAGTCTGTTCCGCAACCACATACTGTACACATCACGCTACCTCCAGTTCTTTAATGCGCATTTCTTCCCCGCGAATGACTTGTAGCTGGAAACTGCCGCAGTGTGGGCAAGCATCGTAACGCTGCTGGATGCTAACGGTTTGCGCACATTCCAAACACCATGCCTCAGCGGGGACTTCAATAATCTCCAGTGTAGCGCCATCGGCAAGCGTGTTGCGCACGATTACGTCAAAACAAAAGCGCATAGCCTCAATTTCTACGCCCGACATGACACCAATTTCTAGCCATACCGTCTTGACGCGGCTGAATTGCTGGCGTTGTGCTTCGGTTTCTAGCACTTGCAGCACGCTTTCGCAGAGAGACATTTCATGCATGGCAAACCTCCGTCTTGAGTATAGTTCACGACGCTAAGCTCAACGGTATTCCACCAAATCAGCCAACGGCTGACGCAACTTCGCTGGCTGTTCACCTGCACGATAACCGAATGCCACCACCACGGCTGCCCCATACTGGCTAGTATCCACTCCCAACAACGCTTCCACCCCCGGTTTCGAGAAGCCTTCAATCGGGCAAGAATCAATCCCCATACTCGCTGCCCCCGTCATCATATTCGCCAGCGCGATATAGCACTGCTTGGAACTCCACGCAAACGTATTCAGATACGGTTTGATTTCGCTGTCATTGTGCGCCGCATACCGTTCCAAATACGCCTGCTCCGCCTCGGCTGGCAAACCACGCCGCCCGAACAAACGCTGCACATACGCACTGTATGGCTCAACCGCCGCAGTTTTCGCCAAAATCACCACCACATGGCTGCTCTCGGTAATTTGCGGCTGATTCCAGCAAACTTCCCGCAACTGTTCGCGCAATGCTGGCGTTTGCACTACCAGGAAATGCCAGTGTTCCATGCCGAAAGACGACGGCGACAAACGCCCACATTCCAAAATCTGCTGGAACTCATCCGCTGAAATCTGACGAGTCGGATCGAACTTCTTACAGGCATGGCGGAAATTCATCGCTTGCATAAAGGGTTGCATGGTTAAAACTCCTTAACTTAAAACGGTTCGCTAAATGCGCTACAGTATAGCCACACCATCACTATCGAGAACAGGGAATACACAATGATAACGGGATTGTTCAAAGGCTTCGGCTACGTGTTTAGCGGGCTATCACTCATTACGCAACAGGGCATCCGTCCGTTTGTGGTTGTGCCACTACTGATCAACATTGTGATCTTTTCCGGCGGTATTTGGCTGGCAACCACGCAACTTGATTACTGGATGACACGTCTGTTGCCGAGCTGGTTAACTTGGTTGGAATGGCTACTCTGGCCGATTTTCGCCGTGCTGATTTTCTTCGTGGTGTTTTACGTATTCTCGCTAATCGCCAATATTCTTGCCGCACCGTTCAATTCAGTACTTGCCGAACGGGTCGAAGCGCGTCTCAACGGGCAACCCGTCCCCGAATTCGAGGGCTATAAAAGCCTACCTGCGCTGATTGTGCGCACCTTCCGCAGTGAACTTGGCAAGCTGTGGTACATGGGTAAATGGTTAATTTTACTGCTGATCATCACGGTGATTCCGGGCGTCAATATCATTGCACCCGTGGCATGGACGCTGTTTGGCGCATGGATGCTGGCGATTGAATACGCCGACTACCCAATGGGCAACCACAACCTGTTTTTCAAAGATGAATTGGTGGCGTTGAAGAAAAATCGCGGCGAAGCGTTGGGATTTGGCTGGATGCTATCGTTGATGACAGCGATTCCTGTGGTGAATTTCTTTGCGATGCCGGTGGGCGTTGCGGGTAGCACAGCGTTGTGGGTCAAGACGCTTGCACCAAACCGTTAAAAAATTGCCATGGATGAAGAGGGCGACCCGCCGGTCGCCCCTACGGTGATTCTTTTGGTAGGGGCGACCGGCGGGTCGCCCTCTTCAGAAAATCATTTCAGGACAAACGCTAAGACTTTCCTGCCAAGCGTTCTTGCGTGGTCAACGCAATCTTATTCCGCAAATAAACCGGCTGCGCTGCTTCTGGCGCGGCTGCCCTGCCCGCTTGCCAACCAGCCACGGCTAACGGCAACATGAATTCAGCAGCCGGTAACGATTCCGCATCCACACCGCTCAGTTTGTCGCCAAACCGTGCTTGCAACGCTTCCGGGTAGGCTGACCAACCGTGTCCAATCGCAAACCAGCCTGCCGTTTCCGGCACTGGCGCATCCGCCGGAGCGCACACTTGCTCGACACCCTGCAAGTGCATCAGCCCATCCTGCAAGGCATATTGTCCCCAATACACCTCGCTCATCCGCGCATCCAACGCCACCAATACCTGCGTTGCGCCGTGTTGCAGGTATGCCTGCTGCGCCAATGCCGCCAAGGTAGACAAGGCAATCACCGGCTTATCCGCCGCCATTGCCAAGCCTTGCGCCACACCCACGCCAATCCGAATCCCCGTAAATGCGCCGGGGCCACACCCGACCGCCAGCGCATCCACCTCCGTCAAACGCAAGCCCGCCGCCGCCAGCACGCTTTCCACCATCGGCAAAATTTTGTGCGTGTGCGCTCGTGGGGTCAATTCAAATTCGCAAAAAGTTGCACCATCCGCATACACAGCGGCAGAACAAGCTTCAGTCGAGGTATCAAGGGCTAGTAATTTCATGCAAATTCCCGGCAAAGAACCGTTCAACAATGTCTAATTTTTGGGTGCGCGGCATACGCGGCAAGCTATCGAGGAAAATTTTGCCATAACTGCGGGTACGCAAGCGAATATCGCAAATCATCAGCACCCCGCGATCCTGCTGATCCCGAATCAGCCGCCCGACCCCTTGCTTCAAGGTAATCACCGCCTGCGGAATCTGGTATTCACCAAACGGATTGCCGCCGCGCTTGCGGATGCTATCCAGCCGCGCTTCCGTCACCGGATCGTTGGGCGCTGCAAATGGCAGCTTATCAATAATCACGCAACTCAAGGCTTCGCCACGCACATCCACGCCTTCCCAGAAACTCGCCGTACCCAGCAACACCGCATTGCCCAATTCCCGAAAACGCTCGATCATATCGCGCTGCGGTGATTCGCCTTGAATCAACAACGGATACTCAAAACGGTCTTGCAGCAATTCCGCCGCCTCATTCAATGCCCGATAACTGGTAAACAACATAAACGTGCGCCCGCCACAGGCTTTAATCACCGGAATCGCCGCCTCCACCAAGGCCGACACAAAATCAGCATCTTGCGGTTCTGGCAAGCTAGGCGGCAAATACAGCAAGGAGTTATGCCAATAATCAAACGGGCTATCCAATTGCAAGGTGGTGGCAGTATCCAGCCCCATGCGCTGATTAAAATGCTCAAATGACTGCCCGACCGCCAAGGTTGCGGACGTCATTACCCAACTACAGGGCAATTCCGCCATGCACTTTTTAAAGGGAACGGCGACATCCAACGGCGTGGTGGTAATCACGAAGCCACGGGTGAACGTTTCAAACCATTGCACCGTATCCGGCGCGGGTGCGTGTAGCCGTGCCAGCCGCGCTTGCTGTTCCAACAAACGTTCGTAGCACGACTGCAAGCCTTTGCTGCGTTCAGCGGCGTGTTCCAGCAATGCTGCCAAATCGGTCATGCAGGTTTCAAGCGTTTCCATTTGTTGGACAATGCCGGGTTGCGTGCTAATCCGAATCCACGGCGCTCGTTGCCCCGGCGTATCCATTGCCAAGCGCAAATCCATCACTGCTTTTTCCAGCCGATCCAGAAATTCACGGATTTGCGGCATATCGGAAGCATTTTCCAACGCTTCCACCAGCGTATCGCGTTTCCAATCGTATAACTGGCGGCTGCTAAACGTGTCGCTGAAAAATGCCGAGGCGATTTCTGGCAATTGATGCGCTTCATCCAACACCACCACATTCGCCAGTGGCAGCAATTCGCCAAAACCTTCTTCTTTGAGCGCCATATCCGCGAAAAACAAGTGATGATTGACCACCACAATGTCCGCTTCCTGCGCTGCCCGCCGTGCTTTCACCACAAAGCACTCTTGATAATCACCGCATTCCGCCCCTAAGCAATTTTCGGTGGTGGATGTCACCCGCCCCCAGATTTCCGCATCGTGTGGCACGGCGGATAGCTCGGCAATATCACCTTGACTGGTCAATTCCGACCAATCACGAATCCGATGCAACCAAGTCACACTTTTACGATCCGGCAAACGGCCTTCATCGAGCGTGGTTTTCAAGCGGTGGGAACACAAGTAATTAGCACGCCCTTTGAGCAAAGCCGTTTTAACCGCACTTTTCAGCGCTTTGCGCACCAAGGGCAAATCTTTGTGATAAAGCTGATCTTGCAGGGTTTTACTGCCCGTGGAAATGATCACCCGCTCATCACACAATAGAGCGGGTGCAAGGTAAGCAAAAGTTTTGCCAACCCCCGTCCCCGCTTCAATCACCGCTGTGCCTTGCGTTTTCAGGGCAGTTTGCACCGCCTGCAACATGGCTTGTTGTTGCGGACGGGCTTGAAAGCCGTCAATCCATTGTGCAAACGGGCCAGACTCACCCAGCAAATCACCCTGTTCCAACGGCAGCGGGGACTGGTCAGACGTGCTAATTGAGCTGCTCCTGATAGGTTTTGGCTTTGCTGAGCATATTGGCGGCTTGTTCACGGTTGCCTTGGCGCTCATTAATTTTTGCCAGCTTCAACCATATATCGGGGTTGTCAGACTCAATGCGCAAGGCACGCTCTAGCGTATCCGCCGCTCTGTCAAGATTACCACCCGTGGCTTCGGCATCCGCCGTTTTCATTAAGGCTTTGACCGCCGGAGAGCTTGGGTAAGCTTTAGGCGTTAACACTTCAACAGGTTCGGGGACAGGCGGTGCAGCACTAATCACTTCGGTTGGCACGACTGGCGCGACCGGTTTTGGCTTGGGTGCAACGGACGCCACAGGTTTTTTAGGAATGACCACTTCGCTGCTGCTGTTAAGTTCAGGTTTTATGGCGGGCGCGGGTGTTGACACACGCGGCGGCACAACCACCGGGCGCACCGCAGATACCCGGTCTTGCAAGACCATGGGGTTCGGGGAACAGGCCGACAATAAGCCTGCTAAGACAACAGGGATACCGACAAAATAACGGGGATTCAGGGTCATGATTACTCTCATCGCATCAAATCATCAATCCAGCCAGAACGATCCGATGGCTGCTTAGCCGGTGCTGCGGCAGGCGCAGCGGGTGCGGAACCGGGGACGGTCGCAGGCGCAACAGGTTCGACTGGCTTGGGTGGTGCACAATAACTGGTTTGCTGCGGTTGCGTGCCCTTAATGAACGGGGTACGGATGGCTTTACCGCAGGCCGGATTAAACCGCAGCCCGGTAGACTGGTCAACATCAACCCAGACCAAACGCGAAGAACTGGCGACCTGAAGCGGCTTCGTCGGCAACACTTTGAATAAATCCGACCACACTTTCAGTGCACCCGTGCCGCCGGTCATATTGGTGGGTTTATTGTCATCACGCCCGACCCATACCGTCACCACGTGTTGCCCAGAAAATCCGGCGAACCAACTGTCTTTTTTATCGTTGGTCGTGCCGGTTTTACCCGCTACTTTTTTCCAACTGGGCAGTGTCGATGCCAACTCTTTAGCGGTTCCCTCGACCGTCACGCGGTGCAGGGCATACGCCAGCAAATCGGCGGCTTCGGGGCTGGCAACTTGTTTCACCGTCAGCGGGTAGCGGGTCAATACTTGCCCACGCGGATTCATGACGCTACGAATCGCTTTCAACGGCGAATACGAACCCCCCGATGCCAACGTTTGGTACATTTGCTGGACATCAATCGGTGCCATTTCCAACGCCCCCAGCAAAATCGAGGGGTAAGCCGGAATCTCGCCCGCAATGCCCAAATCGTGCAAGGTTTGCACAATATTATCCAAACCCACGCCGACACCGACGCGCACCGCAGGGGTATTGCGGGACAGCGTAATCGCTTTCAACAATGTCACCGCGCCCATATTGGAACGGTCATAGTTTTGCGGTTGCCAGAATTTTTTCGCGCCCAATTTCACCGTCACCGGGCCATCGCTAAGGCGGGTGGCAAGATTGTATTTTTTGGGATTCCCCAACGCTGCCAAATAAATCGCGGGCTTGACCAGTGAACCGATTTGACGTTGCGCCGTCAACGCACGGTTATAACCGGCATAGCGCACATCACGGCTGCCCACCAAGGCCATGACTTCACCGCCTTGCACACTGCTGATGATCAATGCGCCATTCAATTTACCTTTGGGAATGCGCTCGGCACGCTCCAAACGCCCAACCCGGTTTTGCAGAATGGTTTCTGCGGTCAATTGCACAATCGGATCCATCGCCGTGAAAATCATCAAGCCTTGGCTACGCACGTCCTCTTCTTTGTAATCGCGCTGCAATTGCTGGCGCACCAAATCCAAGTAAGCCGGGAATGGGCTATTGCCCGACGGTTTTTTCTCGCTCACGCCCAACGGCTGTTCCAATGCGTCGGCATAGATAGCGGGGGTAATGGCTTTTTCATTGAGCATCACCTGCAACACCAAATTGCGCCGGGTTAATGCCCGATCAGGGTGCAAGCGTGGGTCGTAATAGCCCGCGCCTTTCGCCAAACCAATCAAGAGCGCGATCTGATCGGGTTTCAACTCCCACACCGGGCGATTGAAGTAAAACTGTGCCGCCAATCCAAAACCGTGAATCGCGCGGTCGCCATCTTGCCCCAGATGAATTTCATTCAGGTAGGCTTCCATAATGTCTTGTTTGGTGTAACGCATTTCCAGCAAGAAGGCCATCGTTGCCTCTTTAAGCTTGCGATGCCAACTGCGTTCATTGGTGAGGTAGAAGTTTTTTACCAACTGTTGCGTTAAAGTGCTGCCGCCTTGCACGGTATGCCCTGCTTTAACGTTCGCCACCAATGCCCGCCCAATCGCCATGGGGTTAACGCCTTGGTGCTCGTAAAACTTTTTGTCCTCCACCGCTACCAAACCGGAAATCAGTAACGGTGGTACATCTTGCTGGCGCACTAATACCCGGTCTTCATTTTGACGCGGGTAGAAATTACCGATCAATACTGGCTCTAAACGCATTAAATCCAAGGGATTTTTGCCGTCGGCATACGCCAGTGTTGACACTTTACCGCTGGCAACATTGACATTGATACTCCGCGCTGGCTCTTTATCATCGGCAAACTGGAAACCACGGGTATTCACCACAAACTTGCTGCCGTTGCGATGGTATTGCCCGGTTTCGATCGGCTTATCGACAGAACGGTAGTTGAGTAACTTGAGTTCTTGTTCCAAATGATCCGCGAATAGCTGCTGGCCTTCGTAAAGATCCAAAGGGCGGGCGAACACCCGTGCGGGCAATTCCCAACGCCGCCCTTCAAACTGCTCACGCACCTTATCATCCAGTTCTAAGGTATACACAATCCCCAGCAACAAACCTAACACCAAAGCAACCAACAGCAGGATACGGAACACCCGCCCAAACAGCGTGATGGCAAACCATAGCCCATTGAAGAAACGCCGTAATGCCGATTCCTGTTTTACTTCCTGACTCAAACTGTTTTCCTGCTATGCTTATCTTTTCGGGTCATATACAGAGACATGGCATGTTCTTACACACATCCGACGCTCTGTGGGAGGCGATGCGCAACCCCGCATTCTACCCCCATATAACGCACAATATACACGTAATTCACACCCATATATCGACCATTTTCCTGACAGGCGCGTTCGCTTATAAGGTAAAAAAGCCGGTTAATTTCGGCTTCCTCGACTTTTCGCAACTGGCTGATCGGCAACATTATTGTGAGGAAGAAATCCGCCTCAATCGCCGTCTAGCGCCACAAATTTACTTGGAAGTCGTACCTATCGTGCAAATAGGCAACACCTACCAACTGGGTTCAACCGCCACACCCGACGCGACTGTGGTTGAATATGCGGTCAAAATGCGCCAATTCGACCCCGCGCAACAATTAGACAAACTGTTAGCCGCTGACCATCTGCCAATAGATGACATGGATGAAATCGCCACCCGTCTGACACAATTTCATCAGCAAGCAGAACGTGCGCCAAGCGCCAGCCCGTGGGGGACACCGGACAGCATTCTCGCGCCGATGCAACAAAATTTCGTCCTATTGCGCCAGCATTTGCATGATCCAACGCTTACAACGCGCCTGAGTGTACTGGAAACCTGGACGCAACAGGAATATTCCCGCTGCCATGCCAGCTTACTGCAACGTCAGCAAACGGGGCATATTCGTGCCTGTCATGGCGATTTACATTTGAGGAATATAGCCCTGATTGACGGCAAAATCACGTTTTTCGACGGCATTGAATTCAACGAAGCGTTACGTTGGATTGACACTGCCAGTGATACCGCCTTCCTACTCATGGATTTGGAAGACCGGGGCAAACCCGCTTGGGCTAACCGTTTGCTCAATGCTTGGCTAAGCGCGAGTGGTGATTATGCTGCGCTGCCTGTGCTCAATTTTTACAAAGTGTATCGGGCGCTGGTACGTGCCAAAGTCCATGCGCTACGCCTCAGTCAGGTGCAAGACGCGGCTACCCGCACGGAATGTTTGCAACATTGCACCGATTATTTGCACTTGGCAGAGCGCTACACCCATGCGCGTCAACCTGCTTTGCTGATTACGCACGGCTTGAGCGGTTCGGGCAAATCGTGGGGTTGCCGCCCGCTGGTGGAACAATGGGGTTACATCCAATTACGTTCGGATGTGGAACGCAAACGCCTCGCCGCCCTGCCCACCGAAGGTATTTACAACCCCGCCATGAATACGCGCACCTATGACCGGCTTGCAGAACTGGCAACACTGGCGCTACAGCACGGTTACGCGGTGGTGGTCGATGCCACGTTCTTAGATATTGCGCAACGCCAACGCTTCCAACGTTTAGCGCAAGAATTACACGTGGGATTTTTAATTCTGCATTTCAGCGGCACACCCGCACAATTGCAAGCCAATATCACCCAACGCCAACACCTCGGCACGGATGCTTCCGATGCCGATATTGCGGTGTTGCAGCAACAATTAACCCACTACAAACCATTGCAGGATAATGAACCTTGTGTAACAGTTCGTTGCCATGAAAGTTTACCGTTAGCGCAGCTTCAAGCGCTGCTTGATTGCTCAGAAAAACCTGGAGTCGAAAATGCACCTTAATTCCCTGTCACTTTGCCTGATGACTGCTCTCTCCGTTAGCATCAGCGGCCTTGCTCACGCCGACACCAAATTGACCTACACGGACACGGGCTTTGCCCCGCAAGAACGCCAAACCGTGATTCAAATCAATGGCGACAAAGTGCGCATGGGCGAAGTCGGCAGTGACGTGTATTCGTTGTATGATGACAGCAAAAAAATGCTGTACACCGTCAATACCAAGACCAAACAATTCATTGAAACCAACCCGGATAAAATCCGCGCTCGCATGACCAAAGTGGTCGAAATGCAGAATCAATTCAAAGAAGACATGAAAAAGCAAATGGCTTCCATGCCGGAAGACCAGCGCAAAGCCCTTGAAGCGCGCATTCAGCAAAGCGAAGCCGCCATGAAAGCGCCCCCGCCTGCCATCAAAATGGAAAAAACCGAGCGCAAAGAAACCATTCAAGGCATGGAATGCACGATTTCCACCGTCAAAATGGAAGACAAACCCGTGCGCGACGTGTGCATTGCCAGCCCTGCAAGCATGGATGCGGCTGACCACAAAATGCTCGTCAGCATGTTTGAATACATGGATGGCATTGCGGTTGAATCCGCGAAAGCCCAAGGCATGACTCCGCCGACCGAAGGTTCCGCCAGCTTGCACCGTGACGGTTTAGCCTTGCGCATTCAAGCCCTGCCAGAAGGCCCGCGCAGTGAACTGAGTGGCTTGGCAAAAGACGCGCTGGTCGATGCTGATTTCAGTGTTCCCGCCGATTTCAGCGTGTTTGAACCCGCCAATGCGCCACCACCGACAGCAGCGCCCGCACCGGCTTCACCCGCAGCGCCAGCGACTGCGCCAACGGCACAGTAACCGCGACTATGGCACATATTAGTCGCAGTGCATTAGTGCCTTACAGCCCGGCACAAATGTACCAACTGGTCGACGGTATCAACCTCTACCCGCAGTTCCTGCCTTGGTGCAGGACAGCGGTCGAGCATCAGCGCGATACCGATCAAGTCAAAGCCAGCATCGAAATTGCCAAGGGCGCGGTGAATAAACGCTTCACCACCCTGAATCGCCTGCAACAAAACAAAACCATTGAAATGCGCCTAATCGACGGCCCGTTTCAACATTTGCACGGTTTCTGGCGCTTTGATGAACTCAAAGCCGGGGCGTGCAAGGTGTCGCTGGATTTGGATTTCGAGTTTTCCAACAAGATTTTAAGCCTCGTGGTTGGCCCGGTATTTAACCAAGTCGCCAATACACTGGTCGATTCGTTTGTCGAAAGAGCGAAAAAAGTTTATGGCAAGCCCTGATACTTTTACGATCGAAGTGGTCTACCCCCTGCCCCATGAGCAATTGCTCATGAAGGCGCAAGTACCAAACGGCAGCAGTATCCGTGATGGCATTCAAGCCTCCGGCATTCTGAAGCATTACCCTGAACTGGATCTTGACACACTGGAGGCGGGTATTTTTGGCAAACTTGCCAAATTAGACACGCCCGTGCGGGAACGCGATCGCATTGAAATTTACCGACCCCTGATTGCCGACCCCAAAGTGGTGCGCAAACAACGCGCTGCTGAAGGCAAAGTCATGAAAAAAGGGGAAAGCTAATGCACGGCATGGTTCCCCCCGACCCTTCTGGCGAAGGCATATCCCAAGCTGCTTACGCGACGGTTTACATGCCCAAATTCAAAAACAGCCGCAATCGCTTTCCGGCCAGTTGCATCACGGTATACGCCACACCACAGGAAGCCCTTGATGCGGCGCATGACGATGCCAAACGCTTTGCTGCCATCGTACAAGGCCCTTCTAAATCATCAGAAGGGCAATATATCTTTTATTTACGGCAGTGGTTATAAGCGCATTATTTGGCTTTGACGTTAACCGGCACGACTTCATTGCGAATGTCGCGCACAACCCCATTCTGGAAAAATACCGTGACACTGCTGCGTTGCACTGTGCCATCCGGTGATTTCAGATAGAACACGTAATCCCAACGGTCTTTGTGGAAATCATCCACCAAGAGCGGCGTTCCCAAGGTCGCTTGTACTTGTTCCGCACTCATGCCGGGTTGCACCAACGCCAACTCTTCGCGGGTAATGTAATTACCCTGCTGAATTTCCATTTTGTAAGAACTGCAACCGCCCAATAACAGAACGGCAGAAAGGGTGAGTGAAATGATAGGCTTTATCATGTTAGTCTTGTATCGTCCAAAGTAAACATGGGCATCATAATAGACTATTCACGACGGAGAGTGCAGGGTGGAAGAAAAGGATATTAAACGTGCTGGTTTGAAAATCACGCAGCCACGAGTCAAAATTCTCGATTTATTAAGCAGTTCATACGAACATCACCTCAGTGCTGAAGACATTTACAAGTCACTCATCGGTAATGGTGAAGAAATCGGCCTTGCTACCGTTTATCGGGTTTTGACCCAATTTGAAGCCGCTGGATTGGTCAACCGCCATCATTTTGAAGGCGGGCAAGCGGTGTTTGAACTCGCTACCGAAGAGCATCACGACCACATGGTGTGCATGAAAACCGGCAAAGTCGTTGAGTTCTACGATGAAATCATTGAGCAGCGCCAACGCGAGCTGGCAAAACAGCATAACTTCCGCATTAAAGACCATTCACTGATTCTCTACGGCGAATTTCTCAGTGAAGCCGACCAAACGGTTTAAAGCCTTACTTCGGCTGCTGGGCATGGGTCGGCAAACAGATGCGCACGGCCGTTCCCGCCGTCGTCAAGTTCGGGCGGATAGTTAAGTGTGCGCCAATGTGTTCTGCCCGTTTGCGCATACTGCTTAGCCCTTTACCGGGCTGGTAAGTCGCGGCAATGCCACACCCATTATCCGCAATTTGCACAAAACTGTTACCGCTGCCGCTATCCGTGCCAGTGCTGACGGTAATCGTATTGCCGCCACTGTGTTTTATGCTATTGGTAATGGCTTCTTGCACAATACGCAGCAATTGCAGGGTTTTTTCCGCCCCAAAACCCGGCGGAGTGGCGATGTCTTCAACTGCCCAGCGCAATTCAAACCCGGCTTGCTTGATTTTACGCCTATTGCGGCTGCGAAACATGCCTAACGCCGTGGTAACGTCTTGTGAATCGAAATCCAATGAATCAATCACTAAGCGCAAATCATTAAGCGCATCCTGAATATTTTCCTTAATCACCGGCAAGCTAACATCGGGGCGTTCCAACATAACGAGAGTGGAAACCAAATGCCCGCCAAAACCGTCGTGGATGTCGCGCATAATGCGTTCGCGCTCATCAACCACCGCTTTTTCCTGCTCCAAAACCCGCATTTTTTGGTAATTGGCTTCCAATTGCTGTTCACGTTCAACCACCAACTCTTCCAGATGGTGGGCGTAATACTGAGTTTCACGCAAACTGAGCACGAAGCGCCGCACCAAAAGAAAATACTGACTGAGCAGGGTAAATAATGCCGCGAAATGCAGCAAATAAGGGCGCGTCAATTCCTGATTATCAAAGACCCAAATATCGTGGATACCAAACACCAGCATGGCAAAACCACACAGCACAAACAGCAAGCGCTTGGTGGTCTGCTGCTCCCAATAAAGTTGCACCACATACGCCAATACCAAAATAAACAAGCAAACCAACAGACCGTACCAGACAATGTGGTATTGGGCTTGCGCTCCAGATGCATACGGCAAGAAAAACAAGGGTATCGCCAGTAACAGCGAACTCGCCCATAAATACAGCAGCGGGCGGGTATGCTGACGCTCGCCCTTTGCGCCCAAGGGCGTGTAATAATAAATCATGGTGATAATCGACAGGATACTTAAACCTATCGTTAAAGGAATCAGCGCCGCCCATAACCTATCACTAACGGGTATGTCACGCACCAGATGGTTGGTGCTATGCGCCGCCCACAATGCGCTGCCAAGGGCATACCACAGGTATTCCTTGCGGTGTGGGTAAAAGAACCAAATGCTGCCGATTAACAATGCGGTAATCAGCAACACAATCGCGACCGTTTTAACCACGCCCTGACGCATGAGATTGTTGAATTGCCAGGCATTGTCCAATACCGCCGCAGGGCCGATATACACGTGGGCAAGCCTCGCCGCACTGCGCGGAGTGGCTAATTCAAACGCAAGGGTATCACCGGGGGATAGGCTTTGCGGGTGCAGACGAAATAACAGCGGGCGGTGTTTATTGCGGGCAATCGGGGTAGCCATGCTGCCGCCTGTGCCGACAATATCGCCATTCGGGTAGCGCACCACGATATTTTGATTAACATTAACGATCAGCAACAGCGGTTCAGGAATCTGGCGAATATCATCAGGGATACGGATGCTACCGTGCGTGCGAGTCGCACCGGGCGTTGCTACGTTAAAGGTGGCTTGCCAACGGTTATCGGGCGCAAAGCTTAGGGAATCCAATTGCACCGTCAAACCGTACAACACCAGCAGGTAAACCGGCAGCCACCAAAAAATCCGCAGCCGCCGGAGCGCATTCATAGCAAATGCCTTTTGACCGCTTCGTGAACGGCTTCGGCACGGGTGCTGATGTGCAGTTTGCGGTAAATGCTTTTGATGTGCGACGTAACCGTGTGGTAAGAAACGTGCTTGAGGTCGGCGGTTTCCTGCGCGGTATAGCCTTTGGCAATGAATAAGAGAATCTCCATTTCCGCCTTGGTCAGCTTGACCTCCGCCGCCTCTGGGCGCAAGCGTTTGAGCAAGTGGCTGGCAACTGCCGGACTAATCGGAGCACCACCCGCGCACAGTTGCTGAATGGATTGTTCCACTTCCATCGAGTCGTCATCTTTGAGGATGTAACCGGTTGCACCCGCCTCAATCGCAGTAATGACGTGCTTTTCATCGCCAAACACGCTGATGACCATAATGTGCGTATCGGGATGCAGCGCGTTGCATTGGCGAATTAATTCCAGCCCATTACCGTCCGGCAACCCCAGATCAGTGAGCAACACATCAGCAACGGCACTGCTGATAACGCTACGGGCGCTAGTGGCATTGCTACACGCCGCCAGTAGATGAAACGCGGGGTTGGTGGTGAACAGGGTCATGAAGCGGTTGAGAACAACCGGGTCATCTTCCACAACGATGATGCTGATGGGATTGCGCATGGCGGTATCGCTTGAGTGATGGTTAATCATCTAAGTCTAGCTGAGTTTAAGCATTCAACCGGGCGAGTAGCATCACTAGAACGGGGTATTTTCACCCCTCACATTTCACCGGATTGGGGGATGTGTTATCCCGCGACCACTTGCTATTGTGAACAGCACGAACAGCGTGTATTGGGGAATACAACCTTTCACAACAGGGCTAACATCTGCACTTTAACCGCCACAGAGGAAACTGTGTGGCGGTTTTTTTATGGAATAGCTGCCGCAAACACCTCCCTTAATTTAGGGATATACCGCCTGAAAAACCCCGTGATTGCGTTATTTTTTACCTCGCTAAAGCAACCGATAATGCAAGGGCAGGTCAACCTGCACCTTTCTCACCACTAATGCGAGGGCTTTCCGAATGGACTTACATCATGTGATAGACATTGCCCGCCCGGTATTGTCTGATTATTTGCTGAAATACCTGCGTAGCCGGGTAAATATCTTAATCGTTGTGGATAACGAAATTAGCCTGTCACCGGGGGCAAATGCCTTCGGGATTGAGCGCGTGATCCGTTTGCTGCGTGACACATCCGTTGGTTGTATGCACTTCCAGGTCGATGTTGGGCTACGCTCCAACGTGCCTTTTAGCGTCGTTGCCAGTCCCGTTGGCACGGCGGCTAAATACGTGGGGTTTCGCTTTGACAGCACGCTGCCTGCCGGTGGGCGGGTGATTGATGCGTATGATGAGGTATGGTGCTTTGGCTTCAAACCGGACAATTTCGGCGGTTCTGATGCGAATATCACTGCACCGGGCGCGTTACCTGCCAGCAATGCCGAATTAGCCGTGCTGACCACTTGGATGAATAACCGCAAAGGCGGGGTATTTGCCACTGGCGACCATGATTACTTAGGGGCTTCCATGTGTCACCGCATCCCGCGTGTCGGCACCATGCGGGCATGGACGAATGCGCAAGGCGTACCACCGGTTGGTACTGCGTTACGGATTGATACCAATCGCCCTGCCAATGCCGCAGAAATGGCAGGTACAGAAGTCATTGAATTCGACCGTCAAGACGATGCCGTTCCACAACCTATTCAATGGAAAGCGTGGTTATCCTTCTCCTCTTCCCCTTGGCATATCCGCAAACGCCCGCATCCGGTGTTGTGCCACCCCACTTTAGGCCCGATTGATGTGATGCCCGATCATCCTCATGAGGGGGTGGTGTTTGACCATGTGCCACAACCCGATGTGGGGTTAGCTGCCATTACCCTGGGCAACAACTATAACTTTGGGGTGGGGGTTACGGGGGCAGAATACCCCACAGCAGGCGGGGTACAACCCCTGCCGATGGTCATTGCGCACGGGACAACCTTAGCTGACCCACCCTTACAGCACGCAAAAGGGGATTCACCTGCCAAGCGGTTTGCCATGATCAATGTGTATGACGGTCATCGTGCCAATGTCGGGCGGGTGGCGACCGATTCCACTTGGCATCACTGGATGAATATTAATATCACCCAAATCGAAGCGGTAGGCGGTGCCAACTGGGAAAAGATCAAGCGCTATTACCTGAATCTGGCGGTCTGGTTAGCTCCACCGGAGATTCCGCGCCATTGCTTCTTCTTCCATACGCTGGAAAGCCTGTATTCTTACCCCGGCATTGAAGAATTCCACCCCAAAGTCAATCTGTTGGATGCCGGGCTGGTGTTCCGCAAACGCTTAATCGGATTGTATGGCCCGTGCTGGGTCACGCAATTCGTGTTCGACTGGCTGGGCTTGTTAGACCTGAAGTTGCGGGAACGCTTGATTGAGCGCTACCTGTTGCTGCCGATGCCTAACCGCCCGATTCCGCCCCGCCCTGACCCTTGCCTGAGTTGCCCGCCACCGGAGATGTTCGAGGCTGTGATATTGGGCGGTGCTATCCGGGCGACATCAGCCGCCCTGTTCGCCAATGGCGGGGGCTTAGAAGCCGGGCTAAAACTGATGCTGGAAATGAAGCCAGAGCGCTTGGAAAAATACCTGCTGGAAGGGACGGCTGAAGGCTTGAAACAGCTTCAGGCACTGTCTGCCAAATCTTGCGAGGAAACCAAGCAATTGTTTGGTTAAGCGATCGCATTAGCCATGAAATAAAGTGGGGGCAAAGTTGCTCCCACTACTTTTGCCCCCGCCGCCTACTTATTGTTTTGCATTTGGCTGGCAGGCGGGTATAATCTCGCGCTTTACTCAATTGTGGATTTGAGACAGATTTGTATGCCTAGTGTAAAAGTACGTGATACCGAGCCTTTTGAAGTTGCTCTGCGCCGTTTCAAGCGCACCTGTGAAAAAGCTGGCGTTGTAGCTGACGTTCGCGCCCGTGAATTCTATGAAAAGCCTACCTCTGTACGCAAGCGTATGCGGGCAGCAGCGGTGAAGCGCAACTTGAAGCGCATTTCCCGTGACCTCAACCGTCGCGTGCGTATGTACTGATTATGAGCCTCAAGGCACAAATCACTGAAGACATGAAAACCGCCATGCGTGCGCATGAAAAGGCGCAGCTTGGTGTGATTCGTCTGATTCTCGCGGCGATTAAGCAGCAAGAAGTGGATACGCGCATCGAAATGGACGATACCGCCGTGCTGGTGGTGTTGGACAAAATGACCAAACAGCGCCGTGAATCCATCCGCCAATACAGCGATGCAGGCCGCACCGATTTGGTCGCTCAGGAAGAATACGAACTGGGTGTTATCCAGACCTACCTTCCGCAACCCCTCAGTGCCGCCGAATTGGATAACCTTATCCAGCAAGCGATGGCTGAAACCGGCGCAACCTCGGTACGCGACATGGGCAAAGTCATGACATGGCTAAAACCCAAAGCGCAAGGTCGTACCGACATGGGGCAAGTGAGCGGACTGATCAAAGCCCGTCTCGGCGGCTAATACCTGCCAATCTTCTACGCATTTAGTTTAGGGGTGTCGATATGACCGATCTTAAAAACGACCGTTTTTTACGCGCACTCCTGAAACAGCCAGTCGATACCACGCCCATTTGGATCATGCGTCAAGCTGGGCGTTATTTGCCTGAATACCGTGCTACCCGCGCCCGCGCTGGCAGCTTCATGGACTTGTGCAAAAATGCCGACCTTGCCTGCGAAGTCACCCTGCAACCGCTAGAGCGTTACGCGCTGGATGCGGCTATCCTGTTTTCCGACATCCTCACCGTTCCCGATGCAATGGGCTTAGGCTTGTACTTTTCGGAAGGCGAAGGCCCGCGTTTCACCAACCCCGTGCAAAGCATGGCGGACATCGAAAAGATCGGCATTCCCGACCCCGAAGGCGAATTGCAGTACGTGATGAATGCGGTACGCACCATCCGCCGCGAACTCGACGGGCGCGTGCCCTTGATCGGTTTCACCGGCAGCCCGTGGACACTCGCCACGTACATGGTGGAAGGCAGTTCCAGCAAGGAATTCGCCAAGGTGAAGGGTATGTTGTATGACAATCCCAAAGCCCTGCATTTGCTGCTGGATAAACTCGCCGACAGCATTATCCTCTACCTGAATGCGCAAATTGCCGCCGGTGCGCAAGCCGCGATGATTTTCGATACGTGGGGCGGTTCGCTGACACCCGCGACTTACCGCGAATTCTCCCTGCGTTACATGCAGAAAATCGTCGATGGCGTAACCCGTGAAAACGATGGGCGCAAAGTCCCTGTCATCCTGTTCACCAAAGGCGGGGCGCAGTGGCTCGAACCGATGGCGGATACGGGTTGCGATGGTTTAGGGCTGGATTGGACGATTAATATTGCCGACGCTCGCGCCCGCGTGGGTGACAGAGTTGCGTTGCAAGGCAATATGGATCCTTGTGTGTTGTATGCATCACCAGAGGTGATTCGTCAGCAAGTCGCTGATATTTTGGCGAGTTACGGGCAAGGTTCTGGGCATGTGTTTAATCTGGGGCATGGGATTCACCAGCATATCAACCCCGAAAATGTCGGCGTGCTAGTAGATGCCGTGCATGAATTGGGCAAGCAATACCACACCGCTGCCTAAGTTACAGAATTCCTAAACGCTGCGCTTCCATCACGCACGCTAACCGATTGTGGACGGCTAACGCCGCAATCAGTTTGGAGACGTGAATCTTGACGGTGGATTCGGCAATCTCCAAAGTATCCGCCATCTCTTTGTTCGACAAGCCTTTTTCCATCAATTGCAAAATATCGAATTGGCGGTGGCTAATGCCCACACTGGCAGGTGCTGCGGTAGCCCGTGCCGGAAAATGGATAGCTTCCGCTTGAGTGGCTGGAAAACACGGGTTGCCCGCCATCACTTGATGGATCACATTGAGCATGGATTTCGCATCCGACGATTTCGGGATGTAGCCCATCGCCCCTGCCGCCACCACCTGTTGCACTTTGGCACGGTCTTCTGAAGCCGACACCACAATCAGCGGCGCTGTTACCAGTCGCTCATGCAAGACGCGCATAAACGCAAAGCCATCCAGCCCCGGCAATTTTAAATCCAATAAAATCAAATCGTAGCTTTTACCACTGTCAATAAACGCCAATGCCCGCCCTACACTGTCAGCCATCTGGACAAACACATGGTTGCCCAGTCGCAATAACACTTGGCGCATCGCTTCGGCAAATAAAGGGTGATCATCCAGAATCAGAATATTCATACTCACCTCCCTTCCCACTCCGTTAGGTTCTCGCAAGTCCTTCTATTGATGAATAGAGTGTAGCCCTATCGAAAATGCGTAACCTCATCCATTCAGGTGAAATTCAGCGAATGTGCAATCATTAATGGTGGATAATCAGCCGACTTGAAACACAGGGTTAATTTTTCCCCTTCCCGGTCGCAACACACATCGAACCGGGTCACAGCGGGCGATTGCAACAAAAGCGTAGTGGTATCGCGCACAAACAGCAGCAATTCCATCACCTGCCCCGGCCTCAGTTGCAGATATTCTAAGGTCGGGTCTATTTGCCAATGCAATTTTACTCCCGCCGCTTCAGCGCGTTCGACCGTTTCGGCTCGCCAGTCTGCCAAATATTCGCCCAATAAAAACGGCGTTTTGTGCAGCGTCAAATTGATAATGTCACGCAAGGTTTGCAAGGATTCTTGCGCCGCCTGCCGGTGACGTGGCGTAGGCAGGGTGTGGGAAAGCGTCAGCAACTTCGCACCGACGGTATCGTGCAGGTCGCGCATAATGCGGGTACGTTCCGTCAACACCGCTTGCTGGCGGGTATCGCTGGCGTTGCTGGCAATACGCGCAATCGCCAGCAACGACGTGACGGTTTTGAGGTCAGCCCGCCCGAACAAGCGCATCCCCTGTTGCTTGCCGGTCAAACGCAGGCTGGCATCGCCGTACAGATTAGGCACATCCAAATGCAAACCATTTTCTGCCAAGGTCGCTGCGGGCAAAGCCTGCGCTTGCAGCGTGATATGCAACGGCTGAAAACGGGTACGCAACGCCGCTTGCCAACGTTGCCCAAACTCCTCACGCGACACCGCACTGCCCATCAAGGCACTGAACGTCGGCAAAAAATCCTGCACCGATTGGCTATCCAACGGCATCAGTTTACCCAACAGCCATTGGCGCAGCGGAAAATACAAAAAGCCCGCCACAATCACCGAAAAGCCCAAGGAATAAATGTGCGAGGTATGCAGCAGCCCCACCAGTACAATGTCGATCACCCCCACCAAGATGCCGCCCAGCAACCATAACCACACCTTAAACCACCACTGTTCCACCTCAAACAAACGGTAGCGCAAGGTCGCAATGCCTAAGCCCACAAATACCACCGACCCCAATGCTCGTGACATATCCTGACTCACCAAGGGTTGCATATTCAGTAATAATGGCAATACATGCAGCAGCATAATCGGCAAGAACGGGAAAATAATCGAAAACTGGGTAATACGCGCAATGGTACGGTTAATAGGATCAGCACGGCTACTGCGCACCTGCTGATAACTGAATACCATCGCCATAATAAACGGCGGGAAAGACTGATACAAAAAGTTATGAATCGGCAAATCAATCCACGCAAACTGAAAATTCAACATCAATAATACCGACAGCGCTCCCAATACATAAAATATTCGATTATCCTTGGCGACTTGATTGGGATATTTGGCGAATAACACATTAAATGCAAAAATATAAACATTCAAACTAATGACTTCAATCAATGCCAGCCACTCAGCAATACTGCCTGAAAATGCCAGCTCTTTAGTAAGATTGAGTGTCCCCACCATGAAAAAAATATAATGCCCGATACTGCCCACTAACAAAGCTCGCGTTGCCACCTCCCCGCGACGGTATCCCCACACAAATGCGCCAACCAAGGGCACTAACATAAAAATACCCGAAAACACCCAAAAACCACGGGGCAATGCCCATAATGGCGTAGTTTGTGCGGGTATCAGCGTATAATCACGTCCCTGACTATCCCGCAATACCACAGGATTGCCGTTGCTTAATACGCGATAAATCGTGGTTTGATTCGCCAGATACGTCTGATAATCCGCATGAGTTTTGCTAAAAAAGGCAGGCAGTGACAAGGTTTGATCAAGCGACACTTGCGCCTGTCCCTGTTGAATAGCGGTTAACACCCTACCCACTGACACAATACCCGCCGCTGGCGAACCTTCCTCAACCGCTATAACCTTTACAAAACCGGAGGTCGCATCCGGCTCAACTCGAATCCCCAGCCACGGCTGATGCAGCAACAAATACAGTGCCGCCGCTTCCACCAACACTCCCAATAACAGGGTCAATAAGGTGGTGACATGCAAGGGGTGCAACAGTGGCATCAGGCGGCGACTCATGCAGCCCCCAACAGCGGAATCGCCGCATCCAGCCGCACATAACCTTGCTGCACCAAATGCTGGATGTGCAATTCACCGTGCAAAGTACGAATCCGCGCTGCCATGCCGCCCATGCCCGTTCCGGCTTGCCACGTTTCCGGCGGCTGAATCTTGCCATCGTTGCTGATGCTAACTTGCAAGCTCCCCGCCTCCCGCGCAAAACGCACGATCAAGCGCGAAGGTTGCGCGTGTTTGAGCGCATTTGTCACCGCTTCCCGCAAAAATTGCGTCAATTCCACGGCTTGTTTGGGGGCAAGTTCGCCCTGCTCCAAGCCGTCGGCAACCTGCCAATCGAGTTGCACAGCGGCGGCGGCAGTGCGGTGCGCGGTTTCGGTTTGCCATGCCTGTAAATGCGCTTGCAGGCTGAAGGGATCGTCTTGCAACGACAGTTTCACGGTGGTATCCAGTGCTTGCAAGGCTTCTTCGGTGGCTTCACGGTGCTGGGCTTCGGGCAGATCATCCGCTAAACGTCGTAGCTTTGCGCCGACCGTGGCGTTTAAATCGTGTAACAAACGTTCGCGCTCTTCGCGCACTGCCTGTTCGCGAGCATCACTGGCGTTACATGCCATTTGAGCGATGTCCAGCAGGGCTGCCACCGTTTTGATGTCGGCTTTACTGAACAAACGCGAAGCCATTTGCTTGCCACTCAGTTGGTAAACGGCAGCGGTGGTGAGCGCAGGCACGCGCAGGCTCAGACCGTTGCCCTCCAATTGCGGCTCGGTCAAGGTAGCGACTTGCCGCGTTGAGGCTGTAGAAAAACCCTCTTTTTCGCCATTTTGTGGGATAATCAGGCATCACAAGCACCCGAACGAGTAAGCAGGCATGGCACGCTACAAACCGATTCATCAAGGCGTAAAACTGTTGGCAGTGGACTTTGACCGCCAAATTCTCCCCGGCACGTTTGAACATGCGCTGCGCCATTTGGTTGACCACGAACTCGACCTTGAAGGTTTCCACCAGCGTTATAAGAATGATGTGCAGGGAGCGGCAGCATTTAACCCAGCGGTGTTACTCAAAATCATCCTGTTAGCTTACAGCCGTGGCATTATCAGTAGCCGCAAAATCGAAGCGGCGTGCCGCGAGAATATGCTGTTCATAGCGATTTCCGGTGACAGCCAGCCGCATTTCACCACGCTGGCGGCTTTCATCGCCAATGCCGGGGAGTTGATCGCCAAACTGTTTACCCAAGTGCTGCTAATTTGTGACCGCCAAGGCTTGATCGGGAAGGAGATGTTTGCCATTGACGGGGTGAAGTTGCCCTCCAATGCCAGCAAAGAAAGGTCTGGCACTCGCGCTGACTTCTTGCGCCAAGCCGAACGCATGGAAAAAGCCGCCGCCAAGATCATCGACAAACACCAACAAGCCGATGCCAGTAAAACGGATGCGGCGGCAGCCCAGCGCGAAGCCAAACAACTGAAACGCCTGCAACACGAAGCCAAACAGTTACGCTATTGGTTGGCGGACAACCCCGAAGACCGCAAGGGGGTTAAGGATGGCATCCGCCTGTCCAACCGCACCGACAACGAATCCGCTAAAATGGCAACCAGCAAAGGCGTGGTGCAAGGTTATACCGGCGTAGCAGCCGTGGATTGCCACTACCAAATCATTATCGAAGCCCAAGCCCACGGCACAGGGTCGGAACAAGAACTGCTGATGCCCGTGGTCAATGCCACCGCTTCAATGCGCACTCCCGAAACGGTGATCACCGCCGACAACGGCTACCACAGTGAAGCCAACCTCAAAGCCTTGGCGGATGCTGGAATTGATGCCTACATCCCTGACAAGGATTACCGCAAACGCGATGAACGCTATGCCGATCAGACGGTGCATCAGCAAAAACCTGACCCCTTATCGAACAAATGCCCCAAGCCCAGCAAAACCAAAACCTATAAACCTGCCGACTTCCAATTAGCCGCTGACCTTAGCCATTGTCTTTGCCCGGCGGGAAAACGCCTTTACCGTACCGGCAGAAATTGTACCCTGAATGGCTATGCTTCGGTACGTTTCCAAGGGGCGTTGCGTGACTGTGAACCCTGTACACAGCGTCCCCAATGCCTGAAAGACCCGGCAAAAACCCGCGCACGGCAAGTCACTTTCCTGCAAGGCAAGCGCGATGACACCCCCAGCCACACCGATTTGATGAAACCCAAAATCGACTCCGACCTCGGCAAGCGCATGATCACCCAACGCTTCGCCACCGTCGAACCGGTGTTTGGGAACTTGCGCGGCAACAAACGCCTGCACCGCTTCACCTTGCGCAGCAAAGCCAAAGTGGACGGGCAATGGAAACTGTTTTGCCTGATGCACAACCTCGAAAAGCTGGCACATCACGGGTATGCCGCATGAAGGGGGAAATGATGCTGCCAAACACGCAAAAACACACCGTATTGCCCGTCTCAGATGGCATTCAGGGCGTTATGGGAAAGCAGGAAGTCGGCAACGTTGAAAAAAAAGCCCAGCCGGTTGGGGTGTTCAAAAAAATGACTGCCCGGTCTGGATGGGATGATCAGATTCGGGTTTTTCTACACCCTCGTTAGGTGCTGCGGGGCAAACCGCGCTTGCAGCAATGCTTGCCACCCTTGCTCAAACGCTTCGGGCGAATCGGCCTGTGCCAGCGACGTGCTAAACCGCGCCAAAAAATCCTGCAAAGTCTGGTTTTCCAGCGGCATCAACTTGCCGAGCAACCACTGGCGCAGCGGAAAATACAAAAACCCTGTCAGCACCACCGACAAACCCAGCGCATACAATTGCGGCGTATTCAGCAAGCCAATCAGCAGCATATCCACCAACACCACCACGCAACCGCCTAATAACCACAGCCACGACTTAAACCACCAGTATTCCACCTCAAACAAACGAAACCGCAAAATCCCGATAGCTAACCCCAAAAAGGCGACCGTACCCAGTATTTGAATGAAATTCTTACTAATTAATGGCTTTAAAGATAATACAGACGGTGCAATATAGAAAACCATCACAATAATAAATGGAAGCACCATAGATAGTTGCATTATCCTAATCGCTGCCATATCAACCGGTCGTTGCGTACTGAGTTTTATTTGTTTATTAGCGATTACAGCGACAGTGATTAATTGAAATACACCCTGAAGAACCAAATAATAAGCAGGCAAATCAAACCAATCGAAATAAAAATTCCACGAATAAAATGAGAAAACAATTGCAAAAACGAAAAAACCAAAATCACTTAACAACTTATGAGGATAAAAAAAGGCTAATTTGAAAATAGCCAGCATATAAACATTAACCGCCAACAACTCCAATACAAATAAACTCTCAGTTACTGATTGAGAGAAAAATAACTCTTTAGCAGAATTTATCGCACCAATAAAATGAAAACCGTAACAACCAATGCCCGCAATAAATAAAAAAAGTGTCACATGAGGATCAGGCTTATAACTCCAAACGAAAGCTCCAACCAAAGGCACAAAGAAAAAAGCAAACATAAACACCCAAAAATGGATGGGGATATGTTCAATATTTGTATAATCACGGGGCTGTAAAGCATAGATTTTTTGGTCAGTACCAACCCATGCAATTGAATCACCCTGAGTTAAGGCATTATATATTTTTACTTGTTGAATTTGATAATGATTGTATACGGTACGATTTTCATGATGAAACGGATACATAAAGAGCTTGGCATTTAGTGGGATGCTATCGCTGTCCACCATTAAATCGGTGAGGATTGTTCCGTGCGGAATTTTACCTTCAGCCGGTGAACCGGGATCAACCGACACGACCCGCACAAAACCCGATGCCGTATCCGGCTCTAATCGCAACCCCGTCCACGGCTGTTGCAGCAAGGTATACACCGCCGCGCCTTGAGTCAGCACGATGAACAACAAGGTCAGCAGAATGATACTGGCGGGTGATAATGCTAGTTTTTCCCGCCAATCTGCCACTGCCATGTCACAACTCCGTACTGATTAGTCCCATCCGACAGGCTTCCAACGCTGCCTCTGCGCGACTGGAGATATTGAGCTTGCGGTAAATATTGCGCACATGCGTCGCAATGGTGTTATCCGACACATGCAGCAATTCACTCACTTCACGGCGGCTCAAGCCTTTGCCAATGAATAGCAACACCTCGACCTCACGGGATGACAAACCCTCCATCGGCAACACCGGTTCAGCCGCAACCGGCGCAACACTCCCCGCCCCGTTGAAATATTGCAGCACCTTCCGCGCCACTTTCGGCGACAGCGGCGGATCGCCCCGCAAAATACCGCGCAACTTATGGATGAACTGATCTTCCGGCAAATCCTTCAGCAAATAACCGCTTGCGCCCGTCTGCAACGCCGTCAGGATGTGTTCCTGATCATCCAGAATACTCGTCACCACCACCGCCGCCTGTGGCGATGCCTGCAAAATCAGGGGAATCAAGCTCAAACCATTGCCATCGGGCAAGCTAATATCCACCAACGCCAAATCCGGGCGCAATTCCGCCAAACACGCCCGTGTCGTGCCGCAATCCCCACACACTGTTACCTGAATGCCCGGAAACGCCTCCGCCAACAGACGCCGAAGCCAGTCGCCCGTTTCGGCAATATCTTCCACTACTACTGCTGTTTGCATACACACCCTGCTCTTGCCGCTGCACCGTGGCGTTATTGTAGTTGCCTCTCTGTCCAATGTTAGTACACCTTACCTCAACGGGTGCAGTATTTGGACAAAGTGCAGGGTTTTCAGCCGAATGCTGCTTGTTTCAACAATTGCGTCATCACCATCCGCAAGCGACTCGGCGCAACTGGCTTGTGCAGTAAATACAAACCGCTCGCCGTGGCTTCCCGCAAACGCTCTTCGCTGGTATCGCCGGTAATCAGCATCGCGGGGATGGCACGCTGGCAATACTGCCGCACCGCCGTAATCGCCTCCGCGCCCGTTTTGCCTTCGCGCAAACGGTAATCCGCCATGATCAAATCCGGTTGCAGCCCTGTCTGAGCGATTTTCTCCAACGCCTCGGACGCGGATTCAGCCGTGATCGTCAAACACCCCCAACTTTTCAACAAGTAAGCCATGCTGTGGAGAATTTCCCGTTCGTCGTCAATCACCAACACATGCACGCCCGCGACACTCACCGCACTGACCACCGGCGGCGCTTGATACAGCAAGCTGGCATCCCCTTGCGGCACATCCACCGCAAAGGTTGAACCACTACCGACGTGGGATTCGCAGGTCAAGGTTAAGCTCAATAAATCGGCGAGTTTTTTGACAATCGCCAAGCCCAGCCCCAAGCCTTTGCTACGGTCACGTTCGGGATTATCGAGTTGATAATATTCATCAAAAATATTCGCCTGCTCATTGGCGGGAATGCCGATACCAGTATCTTGCACCGCAATCCTGACGGTATCGTGAGTGGTCGCACGGCACGTCAAAGTGATGCTGCCCTGTTGGGTGTAGCGCACCGCGTTTGCCAGCAAATTGCGTAAGATTCGCCCCAATAACAACGGGTCGGTGAAAACAGTCAGTTGCGGGCAATCCAACAGCAGGTTGAGGTCTTTTTCAGCGGCATGGGTTTTAAACTCTTCGTGCAAAGGCTGCACAATCTCAAACAAACGGGCGTGATTGAGCTGCACTTCGACAATGCCCGCATTCAAACGCGACACATCCAGCAGGCTATTGAACAGGTTGGAAAGCGCGTCATTGGTGCGGCGCAATGCCTGCAAATGCGCCACACCTTTGGGGTGGACGTAGGTTTCAATCGCATCCAAATACAAGCCTTGCGCGTGCAGCGGTTGGCGCAGGTCGTGGCTGGCGGCGGCGAGGAATTTGTCTTTGGCGAACACCGCTTGCTCGGCAATTTGCTGGTTTTTCTCGGCGACGGCTTTTTCGGCTTCAAGACGGGTAATCAATGCCATATTCTCGAAACGCAGGCAGATGGATTCATGAATAATGCGGCTGTAAGTCAGGCAAACCGTGCTACTCGCCACAATAAACACCAGAAAAGCCAACGCCATCATGGTATAGAGCGGCTCACCGACTTGCAGCATTCTGGCAATTAACAACACTGTCATAGGTGTCACATAAAAGACAAATGCCAGAAAGCGGGGGGCGCTAGTCGCACTGGCGGAGGCAATTAATCCACCGTAGAAATACAATACGAATAAGGCAATATCCGGTTTTTTGACATCAAATAAACTCAGGAATATCAATGCCCACAACAAGCCCATCAAAAACATGGCGAGGCTGAAACGCTTTTCCCAGTAGACAGGGTCAAGCGCCGACTGTTGCAACGCTTGCTGAAATTGCATCCCATCCACATAACGCCACAGCAAGAGCAGCAGCACCCCGACCCAAAGCAACCCTTCGAGTTTGCCAGCATCCGCCCATGCCACCCACATAATACCCACCAATACAAACAGATTACCGGGAATGGCGACCTTCAGGTTGCGGTAGAGCAGCTTGACTTGTTCGAGGTGAAGGACAGGGTTGTGTGGGGTTGTCATGGTGAAATCCTGTGGTGTGGCGGGCTTTATTCTACTTATAGGCGATTATTAACCAAACTGAATAATACGAAAGTAGCATTGCCCTGTTTGGCGCATTGGCTAATATCAGGGATATGAGCGAATACCAAACAATGAGACTACCCCCATGCATAATACAAAACACCAATGGCTCAGCACCCTGTGTATGTGCCTAATACCGCTGATGACATCAGCCTATGCCATGACGGATATGGATGATAATCCTGCCGATATTCAAACCTTGATTGGCAAGGGCAAATGGACAGTCGTTGAAGTCTGGGCATCCGATTGCCGCATGTGCCAACTGAGCATTCAACACATTGTCAATTTCAAAACCGCGCACCCAGAGGTTGATATTGTCGGCATTTCCGTGGATGGCGTGCAAGGCAAAGCCGATGCACAAACCTTTATTGGGGAACAACATCTGACATTTCCCAACCTGCTAAGCGACAAGACGGAAATGGATCAATACTTGTTTGCCACCGCCGAAAAAAACTTTATCGGCACACCGACATTTTTATTCTATGACCCAGAAGGAAAATTGCTGACGGTACAGGCAAAAGCATTGACGGAAAAAGAATTAGGTGGGTTTATTGATAGTCAGGGTTCGCCAGCGGAAATAGCAGAACCTTGCTGAATTAATCCATCCAAGGAAAATAATCGGTTCTGGGAAATCCAATATGATGACTGACGGATAACTGCATAGTAAACCATGACGAATGGCTTCCAATAGTACGAAAGTCGTATTGCTTGTTTTAATTTAAATCATACACTTTAAGGTAAATATAGTTTCTTAACTGAAGATAGTAATGAATTTAATTATTCTGAGGAGTAAAGCTAATGGGTGTTGCATCAGCAGATTTGAAAATCAAAAAAATGCAGTGTATAGGTAAACGGTTAGATACGGATAAGGTGGAGGTGACTACTAAGATAACTATCCATAATCACCACGATGATAATGCAAAGCATATCCAGCTCGTTGTTCTGTTTCCTCCGACCTCAAGAGTCGTGGAAACAGAGCCTAGTGCGGTCATTAGCCCTAGTCATATTGATCCGAGTGGAGATCCTTGGCCTGTCCAAGGGTATGTTATTTTCACCCATTTTTGTGAGTTGAAGGTGAATAATAGTACTGAAGTATCGGTGCGGACAGAAATGTTAAAAACCTATGTAGATAAGCCAATTTCTGCTTTTGTTTTTGGTAGTTTGCCTGATCCCGATGCCAGTAATAATTTTAAGGCGAGTTTTATTTCTTTGAACTGAATTATAGAAGTAGCAACTATAAATTTGGTTTTTAGTTACAGTCTATCGAGGATATTTGAGTATGGCAAGTCATCGAATTGCGTCAGGCAGTACGCCAGTAGGCGAAACTGCATGGCAGATTTATGGTGCAAATGGTATTTATGTTGATATTGATACCTCATCTGCTAATTTTTCTGCCACTCCTATATATATTACATCACTTGGTGGCGATAGTGAACATTGGGCAACAACCGGTTGCACATCTATTTATCGAGCTACCGCAATAGGCTTTCGAGTCTATATTAGGTGGATCAATGGAAATCCGCTAACACCCACACATGCTAATTCAAAAAAATGGCATGTTAACTGGTTCGGAATTGAGTATTGATGCTGAATATTTCCATGTAAACAGATGATGTTTATTAATAAGCGTTTTTAATGAATGAGGAACTGTAATGACTAAACGATATAGTATTTTACGAGACATGAGCAATATGCCAAGCAGAGAACCTTTCGGGCATTTATCTCGAAGTGCTGGCGTAGCTAGAAGTACCGTCTTTAATGTTGTTCCTGAGCCACGTGTTGACACAGAAGAGTTAACAACTAAGGAATTAGCAGATTTAAATCGCGATACGACAATTGTAGGTATTGCCCCTATTATGCCAACGCAATTGATTGTGCCGGTTGAGGTTGAGGATACGGGGGCAATGTCAACTTGGGGGGTGAACGCAGTAGGTGCAGATGCCTCAGCGTTCGATGGAGCAGGTGTGACGGTTGCAGTATTAGACACAGGTATTGATGCTGATCATCCTGCATTTACCGGAGTAGAATTGGTGCAACAGGATTTCAGTGGTAGTGGCAATGGTGATCTTCAAGGTCATGGAACACATTGTGCTGGTACTATTTTTGGGCGAGATGTTGACGGTACATGTATTGGTGTTGCTCGAGGTGTCCCAAAAGCATTAATTGGCAAGGTGTTGGGTGACAACGGTGGTGGTGATTCCGACATGCTGTTTCGTGGAATCTTTTGGGCAGTGGATCAAGGGGCGCGGGTTATTTCCATGTCGTTGGGGTTCAATTTTCCGGGACTCGTCACCAGTTTAATCAACCAAGGTTGGCCCAGCGATATTGCTACCTCTGCTGCACTGGAGGCATACCGGGGCAACTTAAGAATGTTCGATGCACTGATGGGCATGATACGGGCGCGAGCGGCATTTGGTAACGATGCAGTGGTAGTCGCGGCGGCAGGCAATGAAAGCCGTCGCCAAATGAACCCAAATTTCGAAATAGCGGCTAGTTTGCCTGCTGCTGCGGAGGGTGTCATTTCTGTTGGCGCACTCCAACAAGCAGGCAATCAGTTACAGGTTGCAGGCTTTTCCAATACATTGCCACAAATCAGTGCTCCTGGTGTGGGGATTGTCTCTGCCAAGGCAGGAGGGAATCTAACCAAAATGAGCGGCACGAGCATGGCATGTCCACATGTGGCTGGCTGTGCTGCTCTCTGGTGGCAGGCGGTAACGGAATCGGCAATTCCACCCAATGCTGGAAATGTCGTTGCCAAGCTTTTATCACAAGCGCATAGCACCGTATTTGCTCCGACAGTAGACATGGCAGATCGTGGGGTAGGCTTGGTGCGAGCACCTTAAATAGTTGATTTACAGTTCTTAACTTAGCATACCTTTATCGGCTAGTGAGCACAGGTTGATAGTGTATGTTTAAATTCAGGATGTCATTTATGTATATTTTTTCGAGTATTATTTTTCCTATTTCCTTGAGTTTATTGATAGGGTGTTCAACTTCTAACTCTAGACCTTTCTTTATTAGTGATGATAATCCGATTGAAAGCAATCAGTCTATTGGAATGAATATGGAAGAAACAGTGATTGTCAAAACATCTCCAGCAGTTGCCCGTGTTTTTCATGGGAAATCCATTGCCACGCCAGATTCTAAAGCAATCACTGCACAATTGAAAAAATGGAATCTGACAATGTTACCTATGCATCCAAATGTGGATGATTCCAGCTTGATAAGTTATTTCATCATTCATACTCCAAATAATCGGGTAACTCATGAGGTAATAAATGAATTGCTGCAACTTAAATCAATAGAGGCAGCATACAGCAAACCGGCAGATGAGCTGCCATCACTTTAATTTTAAACTGAGGAGAGTAAAATCATGGAACAACAAGCAACCAGAAACATTTCGAGTGAACGTGAATTAATTGTTATTACCGAGGAAAGCATTGGATTACGATCTGCTCAGGCGACAATTTCCTCTACTACCGGAGCCAATATTGCACCCTTGGCAAGTTTTTTAAACGCGGAAAATATCGTCCTAACATTATTGTTTGGTGAAACCGAAGAGAAACTTCAAGCGGCTGCATCAGCCATTACGCCTGATCTTTCTACTTATTATCGCGTCCAAGCGAATGATGATCGCCTTGATACGTTGGCTGAGCAATTACTGCAAATTGATGGCGTTGCAGCGGCTTATGTTAAACCAGCATCTGAGCCACCTATTTGGCTTGAAGAATCTAGTGTAGCAGAAGAGGAAATACCTGCTATTACACCAGATTTTACCGCCAGACAAGGGTATTTGGATAGTGCTCCGGGCGGGATTGATGCTCGTTACGCATGGACACAGCCGGGTGGTGGCGGAGCCGGTGTCAACATTATTGATATTGAAGGGGCATGGCGTTTCTCGCATGAAGACTTGTTACAAAACCAAGGCGGGGTCGTTGGAGGTGTTGCATCAACCGATATTGGGTGGCGTAATCACGGCACGGCAGTGATAGGGGAATTCGGTGGTGATCGAAATACCAAAGGGATAACTGGCATTAGCCCTGATGCCCACGTGAGTGCAGTTTCCATTTTTGGTCCTGAGACTTCATCGGCTCGTGCGATTCGCGAAGCTGCTGATAAACTTCGTCCGGGCGACATCATTTTACTGGAGCTTCACCGCCCAGGACCACAATTTAACTTTGCAGGTCGCGCTGATCAGCGTGGTTATATCGCGATAGAGTGGTGGCCAGATGATTTTGATGCTATTCGGTATGCGGTTAGCAAAGGCGTGATTGTAGTGGAAGCTGCCGGTAACGGAGCCGAAAATTTGGATGATCCAGTGTATGAAACAAGACCCGCAGGTTTCCCCACTAGCTGGTTGAATCCGTTTCGGCGTAATAACCGTGATTCTGGAGCAGTAGTTGTGGGCGCTGGTGCACCACCTCCCGGCACACATGGTAACGATCATGGGCCTGACCGCTCACGTCTAGGTTTCTCCAATTGGGGGGCATTAGTAGATGCCCAAGGGTGGGGACGTGAAGTTACAACTGCTGGTTACGGTGATTACCACAGAGGAGAAAATGCCAGTAATGAAGATGAGTGGTATACCGATCGTTTCAGCGGCACATCCAGTGCATCGCCTATTGTCGTGGGGGCATTGGCTTCTACACAAGGTGTATTAAAAGCCCGGGGCAGGATTCCCTTGAGTCCAGCACGGGCAAGAGAATTATTACGTCATACGGGTTCCCCGCAACAAGATGCGTTACCTGATCGTCTACGAACTCAGCGTATTGGGAATCGCCCCAACTTACGGCAATTAATTGCCACGGCTTTACAAACTAATTCGTGGATTGGCGTCCAATTTACTGGCACGCTTCAGGCAAATCAAACCGGACGCTGGTTCACGTTTGGCTGGCCTGCGCATTGGCATGTGGTCTGGACTGTTGTACCTACCAGTCCACAGTCAGGAGCACCACAAATAGAATGGAAGGTTCAAGTGGAGCGTGCTACGGATAGCCATGTAACTTATTGGATCAATGTCACGAACCTAACTGCAAGCACGGTGAATATTGAAGGACGTTTTGCTGTACTGGGTTGGTAAGGAGTCAAATATGCGTATTGTAATCGAAATGGACGAAACTTCACGAATCGTCACTAACAGCGGCATCTTACCAAAAGGTAATAGCGTCGTTTCAACGAATGCTATTGAAGCTGTTGATGCGAGTTCCCCACCTGAATGGTTACTGATAGGACTTCAGGATGAAGTGAATCTACAATATAGTAAGGCAGCCTCATATTCTAAAGAAAATAATACTTATGATGGAGGAGAAGCACCTAATTATTAAAATAAACAAAAAAGGCTCTATGTGTTTCTCTGTGCATTTTCGAAACTTCAAACCAACATTACGCAAATTATCGGGATGTTGTGTTTAGATTATCTTTGACTAGAGCAAGAAAAACACTGAAACACATATCGAGCCGATAAAGAAGATGATCAGGAATATATTAGAATGTATTTTATAAGCGATTTCGGCATTAATTTAGTAAAAGTACCACAGTAATAACAGCACATTTTTAACACCCAAAGGAAACGGCAATGAAAGAAACAGACAAACCATCGAAACCATCCAATCCGGTCATCGAAAACAGTACACTACCAACAGACTCACCAGCAGTTATGGCTGAGGAGGCCACACACTTAGTCACGGAGGTAATTGGGGCAATGGCAAACGCAACACCGGCGGCTGTTACTATTCGCCCGATGGCAGTCAGCACTGATTTAGTGAGCGAACTTAATAATATCGATTTCGCCAAAATGATTGGTGGCCCATTACAAGCGGCAATTCAAGCCCAGACAGCTTCAGCAATTGCAACCGTCAACTTTATCAAGGATCTAGGTTTCAAGCCTGTTGACCCGGAAGAGCCTGATGGAGCCAAAGAACTGGTCATGACTGATTTTTCATATAAGAAAAAAGATGTTAACCCTGACACAGGGGAAATAATAGAGACAGAGCGTTTTGTCAGGATTCCTTTTATTGCCATGCTGCCAATACCCAGCATTCGCATAGAAACGGTTGATATTGACTTTAACGTAAAGCTCAATTCTGTTGAATCCCAAACAATTAAGGATAAATTGGCTGTGGGGCTTGACATACAGGGAGGTTGGGGACCGGTCTCCTTCAAAGTATCCGCTTCTTATCAACGTTCATCAGCGTATGGCGTGGAGGTTAAAAAGGAATACAGCATGAATGTAAAAGTCAAGGCATCGCAAGATGAAATGCCTGCTGGATTGGAAAAAATCATGGGAATGTTGTCAGCATAGTGTGTTTTGGTGGTCACTATGCCACCAAAACCCTTTAACAAGGAGTAAAAAATGATAACACTAGGCGAATACATGAGTTTTATCTTTAAAGAGATTACCCGTGCGAGACAATATGCTGATGCCACTTCAATTGATATAGCAAAAAGTTATGCCAAAGACGATTTGCTTAAACACTTCTCCATTCCTCGGTTCAAAATTCCAGAAATGGAGTTGACAGTACCTGTACTGATCGCCGATGTTAATTATGACAATGAATACCTTTATTCGATCACAGATGTTGAATTCATCAACAAATTCAATAATGAACTTGACCGAAGTTTTAATGGAGTCTTCAAAGACAGGGATGGACTCAAGCATTCAGAAAATGAATTACTTATGGATCTATATAAAATAATATCTAATATTGTATTAAGTAAAAGCATTGATAGCTACGATGACATGCTCAAACAAGTTACCACGATGCTAGAACAAAAATTAGATGCAATAATCACCAAAATACTAAGCGATAATGGTGTACTTAAAGAATATGAAACAAGATTTCCAAAAAAACAACACTATATAGATCTTATTGAAAAATTCAAGAAATTTGTTTTGTTTAATATTAAAATCGGCAAAAGCACCTTGACAAACCTACTCATTAACCCTGAAACCTCAATCATTAACGAAAGTGCAAATGAAATGTCTATTTTTCAGATTAAGGCAAAAATTACAGAAGAAGGGATTTTTGTTAATTCAATGAAAGATCAAAACGGTAAAGAAATTTTCAGCGTTAATTTTGAATAGCTATGATACCCCTACTCCACCAACAGCGCAAACGACTTGATGAGTTAATGACTGAACTGTCAATAGCTTTGCAAATCTACGCAGAAGCATCTTATGACCTTGATTCCAAAATAGACGTACTGATAGATCATGCATTGGAATATTACCAAGATGCTGAGTTACCCACTATCATTGCCAAATTAAATATATGCAAATGTGACATTACAACACTGAAGAGAGGCTATCATCCAGAAACATTTTTAAAAATTGAAAGGGAAAAGAGAAACACTCAGTATTCTCAAATGTACCGGACGCTACGCCAGATAGAACACATTATAGGGGAAGACGCTCGTAAGATAAAATTCAAACTTGACCAAGCAGAAGAACTTATTGAGCAATTAATTCTGAATGCCATGCAACTAGGTCGCATTAATGAAGATATGATTCGCAACCGCAAGAACCAAGACGATCTAGAGCATATTTGGAAAACAATTGGCGAAGAACACAGCTTGAACATTTTTCAGAAAAAAATCGTGGTAACTTGTACATTTCTCGATGCGATAATATTACTAGATATAGTGTTTGATCATATGAGTTTGTAAAGAAAATTGTTATGTCTTACACCCAGCTTTACAAGATTTTAGTACCGAATGCACTATTGTATCGCAGAACTGAAAAAGACCCTAAGCCGACAAGGTGTCGTACATTGCATCAAAAATCACCTCAACCGAGGGAACTACAACTAAGATGGGCAAGAAATACCGGTTAAAATTGCCTATGCTTGATGGTATTTCCTGCCTAACAACATGGCGAATTTATGTACGACATTTTCCTAAGCTATTCGAGTCAAGACCGTGAACGCCTGATGCCGTTAGTGGATGCATTGGAGCAACAAGGCTGGTCAGTCTTCTGGGATCACCGCGCTATTCCGGTGGGCAGGGATTGGCACGAGATGATTGGCGAGGCGATTCAAGAATGCCGCTGTGTGCTGGTGGCTTGGTCGGTACACTCCATCAAATCACCCTGGGTCAAAGAAGAAGCTCTCGCGGGCAAAGAACGGAAAATCCTGTTTCCCATCTTGCTCGACAAAGTTGCTTTGCCATTTGGTTTTAAAGTACTGCAATCCGCCAATTTCAGCCAATGGGATCAACGCACTGATCACCCTGAATTTCTGAAATTAAACAAAGGTATCCGACGGGCGCTCAGTAAGCAACCAGCGCCACCATCTGATACCCCACAACCCTTAGCCGAGACACCGCGCCCTACCCCCGGACGTTTATGGACAGCAGGCATAACCGTCACCACTACCATTATCGCATCCATTCTCGGCTTGAATTATTTTATGCCGAATCCCACACCCGTTTCTCCCCCACTACCAACAACACCCCAGCCTGTTCAAGTGGCAATTAACGTATTACCAAAACGCCTCGCGTTTGAACCCGACATGGTGGCGGTTAAAGGCGGTACGTTTACCATGGGGTGTGAAAATGGGCGCGATGAAGTCGAAGGCGGCTGTTTTGCTGATGAAAAACCCATTCGCGAAGTAACCATTACCGACTTCAAAGCCAGCTCGCACGAAATTACGGTTGAGCAATACCTCCATTGCGTTAAAGCTAAAGCGTGTGACCAACCGCACTGGCAGGACACCAAAACGTTCGCCTTTTACGCCAAATTAGGGGAAACCATTACTGGTAATAATCAACCCATTGTGGGTGTCAGTTGGGATAATGCCCAGCAATACACCCGCTGGTTAAGTGGCGAAACGGGTACGTCTTATCGCCTGCTAACCGAAGCAGAATGGGAATATGCAGCACGAGCGGGTACAGCGACGGCATTTCCGTGGGGGAATGCAATCGTTGATGGATTGGCAAACTGTCGTCAGGATTTGTGTCGTGACTCCTTCCCAAATGCAGCGCCTGTGGGTAGTTTCGCGGCTAACCCGTTTGGCTTGCATGACATGCAGGGCAATGTGTGGGAATGGGTTCAGGATAGTACTGACGATGGCAGCCAACACCGCCTGCGGGGTGGTTCATGGGCAAATCGTCCCCAAGCGTTGCGCTCAGCCATGCGGCATCAACATCTGACTAAGCACCGGCATTACTTGGTGGGGTTTCGCGTGGCGGCAGATTAATTGCCCCGCTTACTCTCGAAATAAAACACGGGGCTTTGGGTCTTAAACGGCAAACGGCTTCCTGTCGGCATCAGGTAAGCGTGTTCCAAGCGGATATGCAACTCGTCAATGTACCCATCGGTGATAATCAACAACGGGCCACGTTTAGGGAAATTATCGGCTTGTTGTAACAAATCTACCGCTGGTTGCAATACCGTACCGCCACGCCCTTTGACTTCCACTTTATCCAACAAATAATCCGCTTCCACGTAGCCTGCGTCATAGGGTGTTGCATCGCAAAATACCAGACGCACATGCGTCACGTCCCGGCTCATGGCGTAAGCACTGATTGCGCCCAATGCCATACCCAAATCCCGCCGACTCATCGAGCCAGACGTATCCAACACCACCCCAAACGTCCGTCTCATTGCCGCCTGTTCCGGGCGATGCCAGTGCGGGCGCGGAATGTCGGGTGTCGCGCTTTGGCGACGGCTGATACGGGCATACGAACGCTGCTTTTCCACCGGTGGGAAAAATTGGTCAAGCCATTCGGTCAATTGCACATCCCACGGAATAGGCCGTTGGTTAATGGCACGGATTTCCTCCACCAAGCCTGCCGGAAATAAACCACGACCATGCGCTTGCGCGTACTCCAGCCCTTCACGCATACAGCGGCGGTAAAATTCATCCAACGTCACCCCGCTCCCCAGCGTCCACCAAGTTGGCGGGCGTTCATTGATAATGTCCGATTTCCCTTCGCCCCGCAGCGTCCTGATTTTCTCCAATTTACGCTGCCAGCGCAGATTGCTCACGATTTCATCGTATATATCTTCGGCGGAACGCCCCGCCAATTCGGGGTCATGCAATATGCCGACCGCAGGCAATTTACCCACTTGCATTTCCACCAACCAGCCGTTAATCACGTAGTCACACGCCACATTCCAGTAATACGCATCCCGCCCCTGTTCCCGCACATCGTGCCGCAAACCGATGTGCAAATATTCGTGCAGCAAAATAAAGATCAGCTCCTCTTTGGAAAATTTCCAGTGCGGGTTAATGTAGACCTCACGCAATTCGGGGTGAATCGCGGCCACCGCAATATGCATACGCTCACACAGCGCCTTGTCTTCATGCAGGCTAAAACTGCTGGCTAACGCCGATAACAACGGAAAAGAATTAATCACCCAATGGTTGGCTTGGCGAAGATTGTCACTCAATAGCGAAAATGCGCGAATTTCGTTGGAGGCCGTCGCCACCGCTGCTTGTACCGCCGCATTCAAGCCCGCCACAAACGCCTCGTGACGTGAACTGTCCGGGGTGTAATTCACGGTTTGTGAAGTACGCAGCTTCCAGCTAGGTTCAAAGCCGCCAATCCCCAGCCCCACATAAGGTTCTAGGTCATCCAAGTTTTGGAAGTAATGTGCCAGTTCTTGCTCACCCCGCAATGGCAAATTATCCAATGGCACGAAGCGGAACATTGTCGGCAATTTGCCAATGCCAATCTGCCGCGCAAAATGATGGGCATACAACTCGCAGGCAATGCGCCATTCACGGTTGCCGGGGCGCACATGCCCTAAACCCAAATGCAAATACCCTAAAGCGATGATGTAGACCCATTCCTCCACCTCTAGGCGTTTCTGAACATTAAGGTGAAACACCATGCGTCCACCTGATTCATCCAATTGCCCCCAACAGGTATCCGCTAACGGTTTGCTCGCATCATGCAACGCTAACGGTAGCAAGCGTTTAAATAACGGGTGCGCCACAAGTACCGCCAATGCCTCACTAATGGTTTGGCGATGCTTCGCGTATTTGGCCGTGTTATGTTTGGGCGTAGCCATCAGATGACCTCACTTACGTTTCAATAAACGCGGCAAATCACGGGCAATTTCCACCATGAACCAATCGGGCAGAGTACGCCCTTGTTCATCTTCAGCAATCACCAATTGCGCCATTTCCAAGGAAATACGCGCCAGTTGAATCAGCATATCCTTGGCACGGTTCGCCAGTTGGCTGACTTCCTGACTCATTTGTCCGCGTTCACTGGGTAAATTTTTCAACAAATGCGCGTGAAAACTTTGCGCCATGAAATACAGAATGTCGCGCTCCTCCGGCTTTTCTGGCCAGTTCTTTTCACCTTTGAGCAGCGCATGAATTCCGTAAGCCAATTGTTGCTGGCGGAAAAACCCAGAAAACTGTTGCGCATGGCTGGGCGTGAGTAACCCCGCCGCCAAGCGTTTGATGACGGTTTCATTCAAATTGGCTTCACCATAAGCCGCGAGGCTATCCGACAGCATGTGCCAACTGCGCGGGGTGGAAAACGGTTCTTCGTGCTTTGGGGGTTTTGCCCATAAATGATCCGGGCGGAGCTGGAGGTATTGCAACACCAAGCCATGAATACCGGCATGATTAGCCCACCCCAGCCAACTGCGGTGATCAGCCCGCAAGCTCACATGCACCATGCGGTTGATCAGGGCAGAAGACAAGGGTTTAACAATCGCGGCATCTTCCGCCCGATTACCCGCCCCAATCACGATGGAACCGGCAGGCAACATAAATTCACCAATGCGGCGGTCATTGATCAGGCTGTAAAAGGCTTTTTGCACTTCTTGTGAACAGGCGTTCAATTCGTCCAGAAACAAACAAAACGGTTGTTCGCGGGCGATCAGAGTCGGGGGGCAAAAGCGCGATTTGCCATCCATGATTTGCGGCACACCGATAATGTCTTCCGGGGCAAGCTGTGAACCCAGTAAGCTAACGCAATCTAAGCCCACCGCTTCCGCGAACTTCTCCACCAGTGAGGATTTACCGATACCAGGCGGCCCCCAGATAAACACCGGGCGTACCGGTGCAATATTCAACAGGAAGTCGAACAGCTCTTCCGTTGTTAATGATTGTGCAGCCTGCATAGCGAATATCCTTTTCAGTTAAGTGATGGTTCTTCATGGCGAGTAACACGCGCCACCAAAGCGGCAAGGTCTGAAGCGGTGGCAGTGTTTGCCAAGGCTGCATCAAACCGTTGGTAGCTTTCCGGGTCATGGTGTTCCAACCAATGGAAAGCTTTTTTCGGTCCCAAATACCACAGGCTGCGAAAGGCAAAGTAGTCTTCCAACAAAGCCGTAAGCAACCATGCCTTGCGGTAGTGGCCTTCTATATCCTGCTTGGCACTGCGTACCAACATTTTTTCTGCCCATGCCTGCCGTGTTGCCCGCTCTAGGGCAGTTAATGGTTCAGCACCCGCCTCAAATAAAGCGGCAACCTTTTCCAAAAATAAGGACGCAACCTTGCCGTGTTGTAGCAATATAATACTATTGTGTAAGCGCAAGGTTTGCGTATCCGGGCTGTGTAAATGTGCTTCAGGGTAAATAAAAGCATCCAGCCAGACACCGGCATATTCAACTGCATAATGTACGCTCTCCGCTACAGGTGCAAACGCGGCTATATCGTAATCACTGGCTGGCGTGGCTGTCCCGTCAGCCCGCGAACCGTACAATAGCACCGTGTGAACCTGATAACGCTCAACCAAGTGTGAAACCAGTTGGTTAAGAATGAGGTCAAGCGCATAAACATGCAGGGTGGCATCATCGGCACGCGGGTTCAGGTAAACCCAACCGTGCTTCCGGTAAAACGCAATGGCTCGCTGGTTGCTTTGGCTGACACTCAGCCACACCGTTTTGCAACCTTGGCGCTGGAATGCCTCTAGTACATAACGGTGCATGATTTCGGCAATGCCTGTGCCTCTGGCGACCGGAATCAGGTAGCTGATGTTACGCACTCCCTAGCCGAGTCGTCTATATTCCAGTGATGAACCAGAACCGCCTAGACCTCTACACCGACTACCTGAGCGTGACGTTTGGTTACGCCACGGCGACAGGCTTATCTCAAATGCTGGATGGTCAAGTCAGCCATGATGCGATCAGCCGCTTCCTGTCCGAACGCGACTACACCTCGAAAGACCTTTGGAAACAGGTCAAAAGTCTCGTCCGTGAGGTTGAATCGGATGATGGGGTTCTCATCATTGATGACACGGTGGAAGAAAAGCCCCATATGGACGAAAACGACCTGATTTGCTGGCATTATGACCACTGCCTAGGACGGAACATCAAGGGCATCAATTTAGTGAACTGCCTCTACCACGCGAACGACACCTCCATTCCGGTTGCGTTTGAACTGGTACGTAAACCACTGCGTTATTGTGACCTCAAAACCCGGCAAGAAAAGCGGTGCAGTGACATCACCAAGAATGAACAGATGCGGGCTATGATTGATGCCACTATCCAGAATCAGGTGAAATTTTCATGGATTCTGACAGACATCTGGTTCGCATCCAGCGAAAACATGGAACACATCAAGCAAACCCGGCACAAGGACTTCATCATGGCACTGAAAAGCAATCGGCTGGTGGCCTTGAGCGAAGCTGCTCGCAAGGAAAAACGTTACACCCGGCTCGACCAACTGGAATGGTCAGAACAACACGCCGTCACGGGCTGGCTGAAGGGGCTGAATTTCCCCGTCAGGCTTGTCCGGCAAGTCTTTACAAACAAGGATGGCAGCAGCGGCATTTTGTATCTGGTCTGTAGCAAGCTGGACGCTGAGTGGGACGAAATCACCTCACTCTACCAAAAACGGTGGAAAGTGGAGGTCTTTCACAAATCGCTCAAGTCCAATGCCGCCTTTGCCAAGTCGCCTGCCCACACACCCAGGACACAAGCCAACCATCTATTTGCCTCGATTGTTGCCGTGTTCAAGATGGAATGTTTGACTGTGAGGAAAAAACTTAACCACTTTGCCCTCAAAGCAAAACTCTACCGCAAAGCCATCAAGGCGGCTTTTGAGGAGTTGCTCGCTTTTCGGGCTACTGCGTAACATCAGTCAGGTAGAACAAGTTGACATAGCCTTGAAACAGGGTCGCCTCATCCAACCTGAATTCCAGTTGCCCGACGATTGCGCCATCAATCCATACATGTACGACACCACCGGGGTTGACTTCCGCGTAACGCCTTAGCGCCTGCGCATAACGTTCACCATTTATACCGACTTCCTGTTGCCAACGGCTGTCCGAATCAAAACTGGTGAGGAAGGCATCCCGACGGAATTGGATGCAGGTTGCCATATTCTGTTCCAGATCGGCTGGATGAAATTCGATAGCTGACATAGTGAATATACCTAAAACAATGTTGCTGAAAAAAATTTAATCATTCCCATTCGCTAACAGCAGCACCCTTAGCCAAGATGGAACCAATTTTATATGCGTGGATACTGCTGATAATGCCAACACAAAACCATAGGGTTCCAAACGATCCACCACCCAACACCAAACTGACCACAAACGTTAAAATGGCTCGCTTGGTTTGTCCAAGATAAAACTCTCCCGTTCCTGGAATAAAAAAACTGATTAATGCAGCTTTACCTGCTGATTTTGGAAAAGCGGCTGGATAAACCCGATTGCTATCCTGAAAGGTGTCAGAACCCCGTTGTGGTGGAGTCTCATTGCTTGGTGAGGGATGTGGTGGCCGACCTGTTCCATTTGAAGGGTGAAGGTAATGACGGACAATCATACCAAGCAAGCCGAAAACCCCACTGACGACCGCTACCATAACCTCTGGTGATTCAATAATCATAATATATGCTCCATACCTGTTCCTGCTCTGTTGGAATCAGTGTATGCAAAGCCTCATATCCAGTCATAAAGATGCCGTAAAACTTCGGTAAAATTGCTGAATCAATAGCCCATAATCCCCAACCGCTCTGCCATTTCCTGCCTAACCTGTTCGGGCTTCATTCCCATACCGCCGTTAACTTGATAACGTTGCATCGCCATCCGATAAGCAGCTTCGGCTTTATGAGGGCGGTGCAAAACCAGTAAAGCACGTGCATGGTAAACATGAATATCCGACTGATAAATCCCATAGCTTTTATCCATAAGCGGGACAGCTTTACGCACCAATCCCAACAACATGACAGGGCTTTGCGATAACAACAACACCATCTTGGATGCCGAATACAGGCGAAGATCGTCAGTCAACCCCTGCAATAAACGCTCAACAATCCAATCTTTAGCCAATGACCAAATGTGTGAGTGAGGCACACTACCCAGCGCCAACAAGGTCTCCACCAGTTTGTCACTCACCACGACACTGGCAAGACATATTTGCTGCGCTTGGTGATGAATTCCAAACAAGCGAGCGGCGCATGACTGAATTTCATCCAAGGCAAGTAGCTGTAAAATACCCTCTTCAGTGATCGACAGTGGTGCAATTGCCTGCTGGAAGCTGGAAAGAATTTGTTCTGGCGGTAAGTGCTCAAGTTGTTTCCGAAACACACTTGCCGGGGCAAGCGCTGCATACTCTGGCAGCAGTGTACGCACGCCATCATCGTACCAATTGCCTGCTAATAGCAGCGGAATCCGCCCGGTGCTGCCGCGCTGAATACCCATGCGCTGCTCCAACATTGTCAGGAACTGATTGAGCGCTTTTTCAAAAGCGGTAGGGTGCGCGTGGCTATAGGAATGAAAAGACAACAGACGTTTTTCAGCCGATATGCCCAATAAGCAGCGCCCAAATACCCTTCCTGCCGCATCATAGGCATACACCACCCGTTTATTTAAATCCGCCGCATTAGCGACCACCGAGAAAAAATTGAATTGGTCATGGCTCAAACACGTCTCGAAATGATCCCCCATTTGCAGGATGTCAAACACATCATCCGCAAACTGTAACCGCAATAACAGCGTTGCTTCCTCGGTTTCAATTTCCACCCGCAAAGGGCTGGATTGCAGCCAAGGTTGCATATTGATACCGGCACGTTCCATGCTGCCCAGCCATCCCTGATTTTTAGGCACATAGCGTAAATCTTGATGTTCTCCCGCTAGATTGGCTCGCAATAACAAACTTGCCAAACTACGCTCCCTTTCCCCCAATTTGCACAGGGCTGCCAGACTGTGTTTATGCCGTTTGTCCTGCATCCACGCAGTTGGGATCGTGGGTAAATTCAGGCGCTCCTGAATATGCCCCTGAATAACCTGCCAGCAATGCCGCTGCCAACTTTCCAGCAGGTTGCTATAAGCAGCATGGCGTAATTTGCCCGAAAGTTTTTCCAATTGTGTCGCAGGAATAGCGGCAGTTGAGGTCAAACGCTGCTTTAGATTCAGCAAACGCTTTGCCTTTGCCTGTTGTTGTGCAGGCTCCAAGCACCCCGCCAGCTTTTGTTCAAGCACCACGATTTCCTGCTGCAAAGCATCAGGCTGGGGGCAATGAGCCGACAAAATACGTCGGGCAACCTTGTATGGCTCAAGGTGATAACGCTGTAAGTGCAGCAATGCGGGCTGAAGCGCATCCGGGTACGCCGACCAATCCATCGCAGAGGATGCAGGCAATACTGGCGGTGGTACAGACAAACTCATCTGCGCGATTGACGTGAGCATCGGCTGTAATTTTCCCAATACCTGCCATTGCCCACTTTCCATAAAATAATCGACCACCTCGCCAAAACCAGCCGTTGTTAGACTTGCAACAGCGGGGAGAGCCGTCTGTTTTTCTCTTCCTGCTTGCTCTGCCAGCGCATCGTCAGTTTCGTGCAAGCCCCAAGCCTTAACCAACGCCAGAAACCTGTCTACCGAATAGTCTCCAGCAAACAGTCCATCAATCCCCCCAATCTCCTCATAATCCATTAACGCAATATCTTGTTCTAATAGTGCTGAGAAAAAATCAACCTGCGGCCAATGCTGTGGCGTGACCCTCAAGAATGACAGCAATGCATTGGCACATTCAGCATCAACCCTACGGCGGTCGCATAACGCGCCCAACGCTGGGAGTACACAATCATGGTAATGCTCAATATCAGGAGCACACTCACCCGGTTTGAACTCATCAGCATCATAAAAATGGGGTGTTATCTTTTTCCAAGGGTAATGCAGCAAATCCCCCCAAGGCATCAACCGCTGGTTTAATTGTTCTACATTGGTCGCCTGCCCCAGATAGACCTGCATTTTCTTTATTAAGGACGTTCGTTTGCTGGGATCATGGAGTTGCTGCTCCCTGCGCAACCAATAACCTACCCAACGCAGCAACCTGTCAGCCCCGTGCCATTCGTGTTGTGGTTGCAGGGTATCCAGCAACACCTGTAAGCGTTGCAGATCAACTTGCTGCTCCACGGCAAAATTGAGTATCACCGGCAGATTCTGTTGATGGGGAACATAGCTTAATGCCGTCAACAACTCAGCAGGACTCGCATCAGCAGATGCTAACCAAACATCCAGTTGCGCCTCTACTTCCTGTATGTGGTAACGTTTCAATGTCCGCAATTGTTCCAATTGTTGAAAAATCGTATTCCTCTGCTCCGCCAATTGGATGCGCTGTTGTTTCGCTAATTTACTCGCAGGTAATGCCCGTAATTCTTCAAGCAACGCCGCACTCTGGTTTGCAAGTGCTTCCTTTTGCTGTCTAAAAATGGCTTGTTGCTGAACAAAATCTGATAGCAGCGTCTGGTCAATCTCCCCAAACATGCGTTCTGATTGCTGCTTTTTTGCCAGCCAATCATCCAGCAAATTCAGGGGAAACACCGTTTGAAGTGCTTGCACGTATTGACGACGCTCGCGGCGGTTTTTTAGTAATAACGCCTCTGCCCACACACACCAATCATGGCTAGTCAGTGTTTTTTCCTGCTGCTCCGCTGTAAATAGCTTGAGACGATCAAGGCACATGAGTAGGTCATAGCGGTAGAGCAGCCGCATTTCCCCTAACTTTGCTAACCAGTGTTGGCGCTCAGTCAGCGCATCCCCTTCCCAGATGGGATGTATGATCAACCGTAACAACCAAGAAACTTCGTGTGAGGGAATGTGTTGGAAGAGCGCAAATAGGCTGGCGCAGGCTCTCACGTGATCGCCGTCCCGTTCTAACAACTGGTGTAACGCATACTGCTCTGATGCCAACCAGCGTAAGGCTTGTGCCAGCGTGTCTGGTTCCATGCTTAACCACCAAACAAAACCTTCTGCCAATGGTCGTAATGCCGGAAACTGGCGGCAAAAGGTGCTTGCTTGCCGCTGGAGTTGTTCCCCGTAGCGAGTTTTATCCCCCAACAATGTCACAATCGGGTTCAGCGTTTGCCCATCCAGCAAAGCCCGTAACGCTTGTAATTTCAGGGTAACAGCCGCCCCCCAGCTATCCACATCACCCAACACCTCAGGCAATGCACGGGGGAAATCACTCACCAGTCGATTACGTGCCACCGATGCCTGCGCCAGATGTGTTGAGGTCAAGGTGAATGCCGTTGTATCCCACGGCATGGGGTAATAGAGTTGCTGCCAAACGACTTGCTGGTTTTCCACCGCACTGGGGTAGCCCCACAACCAGCCAAGCTGGGCGCGTAACAACAGCTTGGCACGGGGGATAGCGCTTTTGTGTTTGCCAGAAACCGGCAGATCAACATCGTATTGCATTACTGACACTCCATTAGATTATTTAGCGGGCAACAAAATGTGTCACATCCCGCACATCTTCCAAGCGCAATTCCCACATGACACCTTGAATGCTTTTGTCAGCCATGGCAGTGACAAAATAGCGATCTTCCCACGCAAGATCGAAAATCCTTACCCAACTATCCTCGATCCGGCTACGCCACTCCTGAGGCAACAGTGACAAGCTTTCGCGCCACAAACCTGCTTTACTTAAAGCCTTATCAAACTGCTTTGCATCCCGCCCTGATCTGCCAATGTAGCCATTATTCAGCGGTATATGCCATAGGAGAAAATCTGATAGCAGTACACGATTTTCATCAATATCCAATTCCAGCCTAACCGCTGAAGTACCCGGCATCAAATATCCGCGAGAACACAAATCCGGCTTGGTTTTTTTTACCCCATTCCATTGAGACCAGACCCAAATCGGTGCCTGCTCATCGAACGAGGAAGGTTCTGAACGCAACGCCAGTTGCTTTGCCATCCAGCGATAAGCCACAGGCCAAGCATCACAAACGTAAGGAAAGCTTGTCCGCCACACACCTTGAGCTTGAAGCGTTTCCCATATAATGGGTTCTTGAATTGTCCAGACTTTCATAGTGAATCAAAAATTCCTGCCATAAAATAAATACCACCGAAAAAATGTGTTAACCATTCTGGCATAATCATGACATTTTCCTCTTGTATTTATACTCCCTCCAAACTTGGAGAGGGTATTTCAATGAACTTACAGACTTGATTCAGGGTATTTGTAAAGCTTCCGCTTCCAGCTATCCCGACTAGGATTCACGATAAGTTCCCAGCTAACATCATCTCTAGCCTTATCAGCATCGAATTGGCTTTGTGTCATACCATCAGGAATAGTTGGTCGAGTAATATTGCCGTTTTTACACACATCTTTATTACTAGAGTCACCATTAATGTCCAGCTTAAATCCAGAAGGGCAACTAGCAGATCCAATTCTCGTCGTATCAAAACAACGAATGCCATCACTAACACTATCACCGTGATTGTTAACAGGACAACTAACTCCCTTTTTAGGGTCATGGTTGCTAGGGTATGCTTTACCGTTGGGGAAAACATAGACTTTTGCCACGAACCTATCCCTATAACCGGAACCACCATTAATATCACGTGTGAATGCCGATACTGGCGGATAACTGGGAGGTGGAGGTACCATAACAGAAGGAACAATAGGAAATGGTAGCAATGGGTTCTTACATCTATCCTTTCCGGGCGCATCAATCATTTGAGTATGGAATGGGTATGATGTTGGTGGGCAAACAGATGCCCGAACATACGTCTTACTGCATTTCAAATTTGTATTGCCAGCCGAGCGTTCGACTGAATAACCAGACGGGCAATACACGCCGCTTTCCTCAGTCGCTAACGCAGGGTTGCCGTATAACATAAACAAGACAGCTCCAGCGCTTGATAGTTTAAAAACAGTTTGTGTTTTCATTTTCAATTCCTCACATCATATTTCAATCAGATTTATTTAAAACGACAACAAATTTCAGATAGTTAAATTACTAATAACCGAGAAATTTATGCATCAGAACTTTTATTGTTTTAGGTATGCACACCTCTTTTAAAAGAGATGTGCTTTTTATAAAAAATCTCAGCAATAAATGAAAAGCATTATTATTTTCTGGACTCAGGATACTCCCATTGTTTACGTTGCCAAGTATCTTTACCACTTTTTGTTTGAAGAACCCAGCTAACATCTCGCTTATTTTTATCATTCTCAAACTGACTTCTCGTCATACCTTTTGGAATGGTTTTTAACGTAGAACTTCCGACACGGCAACGATCTTGATTGCCATCAAAATCTCTTTTCATTTCTTCATCAACATCACAAACTGCCTCTTTTGGTTCACCATCACGTACAAAACAGCGAATTCCCCTATTAGTAGAGTAGCCATCATAATTAGCAGGGCATCTCACACCTTTAGATTTATTATGATTAGCAGGATAATTATGCCCATTAGGGAATGCGAATTCTTTAGCTACAAATCTATCAGCATCCCCAGAACCACCGTTAATATCACGAACAAATGCAGATACAGGGGGATAACCAGGCAAAGGAGGAGCCATCGCAGAATCTACTGATTGCCCTACAACAAGCACATCGCACTTATCAATACCTGATGTTGTCCGTAAAATAACATTTAACGGGTGACTAATAGGAGGACACACTGTTGGCAAATAATATTTTTTATAGCATTTTAATTCTTCGTTATTAGAAGAACGATTTACGGTATAACCAGACGGGCAACTAACACCATCCTGTTCTGTTGCGTGTGCCGCATTACCGTATAACAACATTACCGCAGCACAAGCCATGGAAAGTTTAAAAACAATTTGCGTTTTCATGTTAAACTCCTTATGTTACATATAAACTTAAGCACTTAGCATCATTTAATAATCAAGAAAGCTTTACTCTCGACTTGCTCTACTTGATATATTAAAATGAAATTTCTGCACTATATTATTATCTTGTCACCGCTTACTGATTAAGCACAAATAATAGATGTATATTTTATAAACAAGCCTTAAATTTGCGTGCATCCCCATGTTTTAATCTTTCGAATATCAACATGGAGAATGCACAAAAACTTGATTCTGCTATTTACGAATCATTATCTCTAATCAATTTTATTTTTATAGCTTCCAAACGCCTTGACTCACCTGTGGTTCCCGCAACGCCACCATTGCTTGTCCAATTCAACCAACCTTTGTTGGCAACATGTGCTTTATATCGGATAATCCAACCGGGACACTTGCTTAATTGAACCTTGAAGGCTTCAATTTGCCTGCCATCTCCAGTTGTTCCTGCAGTCGCCCCATTACTAACCCAACTCATCCAGCCAACACCAGCGGCATACACCTGATAATTCACTGAACAGGAGCTTGGTAAATCTTTGAGAGAAACTTTAATTGCTTCTGCCCGTCTGCTCTCTCCTGTTGTTCCAGAAGTTGCACCATTACTAACCCAATCCAACCATCCTTTCTGAGCAACATGAGATTTGTAGGAAACATCAGCCGCATGGAGTTGAGAAACTCCCAATAAACCCACTATTAACAAGCAGGACTTCAATGCATTAATATTCATATCACATTCCTTAATTTAATAAAAATGTCTAAAGTTTTATCCACGATAACAGTCAGTTTGCGTTTTGCTTTGCTTTGTTTACCGTGTTGCAGCCAGTTTACGTAGAGGTCCAAATCCAGTCATAAAAATGCGGTAAAACTTTGGTAAAGTTGCTATAAAGGTATGCGAAACCACCACTAGGTAAAATCATGGCAAACCGGGGATCAACGCGAATTCTCTATTCCGCACCAGATGAGCATGGAAACGTGTCTTACTGGTATGCGCAGACACTATGGCGTGCTACCGAAGGTGTACTTGTTACGCCAATAGCATTGAATTCGCTAGAACTCTTGGATGAAGTGGTGTGGTTTGGTGGCCCTAACAATCGGCAACCAACTATTCGGAATGTCGCTGAACACGCGAAAGATATTATCAATGCTGACCTGTCTTACCCGATCATTGTCGTGCGCGGTGGTGATATTCTTGACGGTGCGCATCGAATTGCGCGTGCCTATATTGAAGGCAAAACAAACATTGATGCTGTCATTATAGAAAAATACCCAGAACCTGATGGCGTATTGGCAGAGGGTGAAGTTGCGCCGCTGCCTCATGAATAGAGCAAAACTTCGGTAAAGTTGCTATAAAAGTAAGGGACAGCCACCAACGGAAGCCACATGCCCAACGCACTACAATTCGACCCCAACAACCAGTCTCTGCACAGTGCCAGTGGCTCGCTCCAACTGCCGCCCAAAGCATTTGCCATCCTCGACTACCTGCGCCAACGCCCGCAGCAGCTCGTGACCAAAGAAGAACTACTCAGCGCCGTCTGGCCCGGCTTATTCGTCACCGATGCTGTGCTAAAAGTCACCATTGGTGAACTGCGCAAACTGCTGGTCGATGACCCCAAACAACCGCGTTATATCGAAACCATCCACCGCCGTGGCTACCGCTTCATCGGCGAATTACCGTTGCTGGATAGTATGCCCCCTCCCCTGCCTCAAGTAGTTGCCAGCACCCCACTATCCGGGCGCGAAACCGCCTTAAACCACTTACAACAAACCTGGGCAATCGCCCAACACCGGCAACGCCAAATCACCTTCGTGCAAGCCGAAGCCGGGTTTGGCAAAACCACCCTGCTCCACCACTGGCGTTCCCAACTTCCCGCCACAGCCTTGCAGCTCTCAGTACAATGCCTCGACCAATACGGACAAAGCGAACCCTACCAACCGTTTCTCGATGCGTTAACCCAGTTAATCAATAGCCCCCAGCAAGCCGCCATCATCACCTTGCTCCGCCAATATGCCCCCACTTGGCTGGTACAGATTCCCGCCCTGCAACACCCCGAATTCACCACCCTGCAAGCCGAAGTATTCGGCGCGACGCAAGGGCGGGTATTGCGTGAATTTGCCGAATTTGCCGAAACGCTCAGCCAACAAACCCCATTGCTATTTCTGATTGACGATTTACATTGGTGTGATGCGGCTTCGGTAGAATTGCTGGCAGTTCTCGCGTATCGCAGCATCCCAGCACGGCTTATGGTCGTCGGCAGTTACCGCCCTTCCAACGTTGCGCAACACCTGCCGCGCCTGCAAGCCATCGTCAGCGAACTCACCCTCAACCGTAAATGCCACACCCTGTCACTGGAAACCCTCGACCGTCAGGCGCTGCAAACCTACCTGTTCGCCCACTTACCCAGCACCTTGCACCATGACTGGCTAGTTACCCTGTTCGCCCAATACACCGAAGGCCATCCGCTGTTTCTGCACGCGGCGTTAGAACACCTCAAACCTCACCTTGATGACCCCGCTAACATTCAGCCGTCGTGGTTGGAAACCTGCATTTCCGGCGGCTTAAAACAACTGCTGGCACTCAAAACCACCGCACTGGGCAAGCAAGAACTCGACCTATTGCAAGCCGCCAGTATTGCCCCCGACCATACCAGCGCCGAAAGTATCGCCGCGATTCTGGAACGCGATGTCCTCAGCATCGAAGACACCTGCACCCACTTGTTGCAACAAGCGTTCTGGCTCGTGCCACACGCCGAACAACATTGGCCAGATGGGACAATTTGCGACAGTTACCGCTTCCACCACCAACTGTACCGGGAGTTTTTGTATAACAGCCTCGCCGCTGCCCGCCGTCGCCATTACCACTTGCGCCTCGCGAAACGCTTGCAGCTTGCCTATCAACCGCAACTCACTCCGATTGCCAGTCAATTGGCTTACCACTTTGAAGCGGGCGGTGATACCCAGCAAGCGATCCATTTCTGGCAACAAGCCAGCCACCTTGCCAGCCAGCGGTTTGCTTATAACGAAGCCATCCAGCATCTGGAACATGCCATCACCCTCTTGTCCAAGCAAACGGTGGATAGCGTAACCCGGTTAACGCTATCAGCACATTACTGCACCTTGCTGCTTGCCAGCGGACGCTTGGGGGACGCTATCCACGCCTACCAACAACTGATTGCGGATAGCCAGCAAGCCAATGCAACAGCCACACACGTCCATGCCCTGCTGGGGTTGGCGGGAGCGCTGTTCTGGATTGATCGTCGGCAATGCCTACAAACCGGGCAACAGGCCGTTCGTATTAGCCAAACTTGCAATGACCCCACACTGGCAATCCACGCACGCGGTAAACAAGCGCATTGGGAAGCCATTATCGACGGCTACCGCCCCGAACACGCCGAGGCTTACGAACAGGCGTTACACATGGCGCAACACAGCCCTGACCCGCACCTGAAATGCACCCATCACCTGCTGTACATTTACTACCTAACGATTCGTGCCGACTATACGCGAGCAGGTGAGATGGCGCTGACAACCCAAGCACTTGCCAGAACCGCTGGGGATGCCAACAACTACCTAGCCAGCGTATTTTTTCACGCTTGGGCATTATTTTACCGAGGGGAATGGGGCGCAATGCTGGACACGATTAACCAAGCCGTGCAACTGGCGGACAAAAATGACTACCCCTTTTGGAAAGTGCATTTCTATTTGCAACAAGCGTGGCTGTACGCCCAGATGGGTGATTATGTGATGGCTGCTGCCATTTGCCAGCCGATATACGCCCAAACCTGCCAGTTGCCGGGTAAAACCAGCGCCTATTTCTTCAGCCTGACCATTTTGTTACAAGCCTCCACCGGGTTGGAGCAATGGCAAACGGCACAACAACAAGTCGAGGAAATCCACACCAGTCTGGCACAAGACCCGCAAGCGATTGACTGGGTATTGCGGCTTCCCTTACAACAAGCCCTGACGGAATACTGGCTGCAACGTCAGGCATGGCAAGCCGCACAAACGAGCGCTGAACACCTGTACACACTGGCGCAACAGTCAGGGGAACACACCTATCTGACCCTAGCTGACAGTTTTTTCCTGCGCATCCGGCAAGGTTCACCACAACCCGTTACTGTCGCTATTTCATCCACTGAGCAGGCTCGCCCGGAAACACCCGTTGCTACCTGGCAATTACTCGCGCTGCAACACCAATACCCCGCAGCGGCAACCCACTTGCGCGGATTGCTGGCAAGCTTACACGCCTACCCCCAACAGCAAACCACATTGGCACAACACCCCAGCGTTAGCCGCATTTTCACGCTTGCTCCCAGCGAAACCGCGTCTGTGGGTGGATGAACAGGTAATACACCGCCAATACCGCGCTGTACACCAAGACCCCCAAGTAAACCATCCAGCTCAATTGATGTTCAGGTGCAACGTTACGCCCATGTTCCCATAACGGCATCAGCAAAATCGCGTCATACGCCAGAAATCCCAACAACTGCCCCCGTATATTTCCTTGCACCGCTACCACAAATCCATGAATAAAATAAGCCGCCGCCCCTAACGCAATACAGCCAAACACCACGGCTGTCTGCGCCGAAAGAGGCCAAGGAAAAATACCGGGGTAATCCATGATTAAGGCGATACCGACCGCAATGAGTACGAGTGCAAATAACAAAAATGATCCGCTCAGCAGAGCCGGAACCGGGCGGTTATCGCTGAACGGAACCTGCCGCGCCCGCACATACAGCCACGCATTCAATAACACCGCCAGCACACAAATGCTGATCAACATAGGGACGGAAACCCACTCACTCAATTCCTCACGAAACCACCAGACCAGTACCCCCAGCAAGGTATAGTTCACCGCAAAATCCAGTGCGCCTGCTTTCACTGCGGCGATTTCTTGCGACCAGCCAATCCAGAGAATCGGCACAGCAATAGCTGCCATAATGGCGGCGAGGAAACGGTACGACAACCGGCTATCAGGCCAAGGCCATAACGCTACCACCCACGACCATTGCGCAATAAATCCAACGCACAGTAACAGCAGCACAAACCCAACAGCCATCAACAAGCCTCGCGCCAAAACACTGGACATAAAATGCAATTGCTCATTCATACACACTCCTTCGCTAACGCTTTATGATTTCTCGCTCCTAACACTAGTAGTACAGATTCAGGCTACGCACAAAAAAACTTGCATCTGACCAACAGTCCGATTCACCTGACCAAGCCACATTAATAGTACGAAAGTAGCATTGCCCATTCGCCTCGCCGCCCTATCATTAGCGTTATTGAATTCCAGAATGTATTTAACCGCGAGATCCCACCATGGATAATTACCTGATAACCCAACCTACCCCGCGCCACTACGTGGTCATTCTCGCCACCGGCAATGAAGACGCAGGCAAACGCGCCACCCTCGCTTTTTCAACCGCCTGCTCTGCGATGGCAATGGACATGAATCCACACGTTTTTTTAGTCGGGGATGGCAGTTTCTGGGCTTACGAAGGCCACACGCACGGCATTCATGCGCCCGGTTTTCCGCCGCTCGAAGAATTAGTCAGTAACTATTTAGAACTCGAAGGAAAATTATACATCTGTTCCGCCTGTGATCAGGTGTGCAGCTTATTACCGGATCAAGATCACCTGCCCATCAAACGTACCGGGGTAGAACCGCGCGGTTTAGCCAGTGTATTGCACTACACCGTCAACGGCGCTTCCATCACATTTTAAGGATGATTCCCGTGAGCCGCTTACTGCCATTCCTATGCGTTTTTTACCCACAGAAGTCTACTAGGGTTCACGTAAATGCTGATATGATAACAACCATTCAAGGACGAATGGCAGGGCAATAAATGTTTAAAACAAATACACTACACAATAAAATCCACCACTGCCTTTACACCTTATTCATCCTTTTCAGTTTAACGTATTCGCTAATTTCTCATGCTGACGTTGAAATCACGCCAGACCCGGCGGCCTCGGTGGTCGAAATCACCGTCCATACCCGCCAATACGATGCTGCCTCACCCTGGAATACCACGTGGAAAAGCTGGATTGCCACCGGCTTTATTGTCGAGGGCAACCGCATTCTCACCACTGCGCAACTGGTCGACAATGCGGTTTATATCAGCATCCGCCCCAACGATAGCACCAAAACCTTTGAAGCCGAGGTAGACAATATTTCGCACGAAGTCAATCTCGCGCTCTTGACCCTCAAAGATGAAACTTTTTTCGACAAACGCGCCCCGTTAGCACTGGGAGACTTACCCAAACCCGAAGAAAAAGTCAGTTTGTATGGCTACCCAGTCGGTGGCAATAAACTCAGCATTACCGCAGGCATTGTTTCGCGTATCGAATACCAAACCTATGCGCACAGCGGCCTTACCTTTCAAGCAATACAAGTGGATGCGGCAGTCAACAGTGGCAGTCTGGGCAGCCCCGCACTGGTGGATGGCAAAGTCATCGGCATCGTCTCCGAAATCACCCCGGAAATTGCCGAAACCCCCACCGAGAATATCGGCTACCTGATTCCTGCGCCGCGTATCAAACAATTACTCGACGATTTGCGCGACGGCACACTCGATGGCGTTCCCGAATTGTGGGTAGATTACCAATTCATCACCAACCCCACGCACAAGCAATACTACCGTTTGACACCCGACCAAACCGGCATTTTGATTAACCAACTTTGTGCCAATAGCGATGCGGCACTACTGCTCCTGCCCGATGATGTCATTACCGCGATTGACGGCAAACCCATCACCGAAGCGGATTTTATTCAAACCAATGGCAAGCAATACAGCAATTTCCAACACCACATCGACTTGCATCAATTGAATGACATTGTAAGTCTCGACATTATCCGTGATGGCAAACTCGTTAAACAAAATGTTGATCTAAACAAAAAATCGTTATCGAAAAATCGCAAAGAAAGCGTCCCCCGTTATTTCATTTTTGGTGGTTTTGTTTTCCTAGCCAGCCGTAAACTGCCCGAATGCGTACCCGCCACCGAAGACGAAACCGGTGCGCCACCCACCGAAGCCGACACCGTGGAAATCGTGCAAGTGCTTCCTTCAGCAAATAATATTGGTTTTCATGATGTTGCCCCCATGACTATTAGTACCGTCAATAGTGAAACATTCAGTAGCTGGACATATTTCCAATCGTTAGTAAAAGACGGCTCTCAAAAAAACATCGTCTTGGAAAACGACACCGGCTATCAGATAGTCATTAACCGTCAAGTGGCCGAAAAGGAACATGACGCTTTGTTAGAAAAATACCGTATTCCCAAAACACAGCCTGATGATATGGCTGAAGAAGAGGCTGAACCATGAGCTGTGTACTCCCCCCCGTGTGCGTATTCTGCCAGCATTTTCTGGAGAATGATCCCGATCGCGAATGCCAAGCTTTTGAGGAAATACCGAACATCATTATGGATGGCAAATGCGACCACACCGAACCTTACCCCGGTGATGGCGGCTACCGCTTTCAATTGATTCCTGAAGAATTAGAGACTTTTTTAGAACTGAACGAGGTAAGGCGAGAATTCAAATTTCCCGCCTTCCGCTTGCCTTAAAGCGCATCCAAGCCGCGAGCCAGATCACGTTGAATATCACGCACGCTCTCCAAACCCACTGATACCCGCAATAAACCGGCAGCGATGCCTGCTTGGGCTTTTTGCTCAGGGGTTAAGCGCCCGTGGGTTGTGGTCGCAGGGTGCGTAATCGTGGTTTTCGCATCCCCCAAATTCGCGGTAATGGAGAGCATTTGGGTGGCATCCACCACTTGCCAAGCGGCTGCCTGCCCACCTTTCACGATAAAGGACACGATGCCGCCGAAACCGCTTTGCTGCTGTTGCGCCAGTGCGTGCTGGGGGTGCGATACCAACCCCGGATAATGTACCCGCTCAATCGCCGGATGTGCTTCTAACCATTGCGCCAGTTGCAGGGCATTCTCGCAATGCGCCTTCATCCGCAGGGAAAGCGTTTCCAAACCCTTCAGGAAAATCCACGCATTAAACGGACTCATGGTCATGCCACCATTGCGCAACACACCGTAGACATCCTTGCCGACGCGCTCCTTATCACCGACTACTGCACCGCCTAGCGCCCGCCCCTGACCATCCAAATACTTGGTGGCGGAATGCACCACCATATCCGCCCCTAAATCCAAGGGGCGTTGCAAAGCCGGGGTACAGAAACAATTATCGACCACCAACAAACTGCCATGACGGTGCGCCAAATCCGCTAATTCACGAATATCCACAATTTCAGTTAACGGATTAGCGGGCGTTTCCACGAACAATAAGCGCGTATTCGGTTGTAACGCCGCTTCCCAAGCCGCCATATCGGTCAATTCGACAAAGCTAAATGCCACCCCGAATTTACCAATGATGTTCTGTAACAAGAGCGTGGTCGTGCCAAACACCGCACGGGAACACACCACGTGATCCCCCGCTTTCAGCAAACCCAACATCACCGCCAAAATCGCTGACATGCCCGACGCGGTAGCCACACAGCTTTCACCGCCTTCTAACGCCGCAAGACGTTCCTGAAAATAGCGCACCGTCGGGTTAGTGAAACGCGCATAGATATTACCCGGTTCAGTTCCACCAAACCGCGCTGCCGCTTGCGCCGCACTGCTGAACACAAAGCTGGAGGTGGGGAAAATCGCTTCCGAATGCTCGCCTTCATTGGTGCGTACATGCCCGGCACGTACCGCCAGTGTTTCAAATTCCCACTCAGTATGGTTCAAAATTTATCCCTCACGTTTTCGCGTAATCACCACCAAGGTGTCTTCGTTCACGCGGTTGAACAGGTCGATCACATCGGCATTGCGCATCCGAATGCAGCCGTGCGAAGCCGGATTCCCCAGCCTGCCTTCTTCGTCCGTGCCGTGAATGTAAATGTAACGCTCATACGAATCCACCTCGCCGCCTTTATTGACACCCGGCTCTAAGCCATCCAACCACAGAATGCGGGTGGTGACATTATCGGCGGTACTGCGCTCATCCGCACCCGTCAGAATTTGTGCAATGCGCCCGGTATTTTGCCGCGCTTTGAAGATTGCCCCCAACGGCGCACCATCGCCCAACTTTTGCGCCACGCGGTGTACACCTAGCGGGGTTTGCTGGCTACCTTTGACACTCCCCAAACCGCTGGTAGCAGTGGAAATCACCCACTCATTCACCGCCTGCCCATTTTCCACCAAGATCAGCGTTTGCGCGGTGGCATCCACCACCAATACCCGTGCGGTGGAATAGCTGGGGAAATCCCGTGCCAACGTCGCAAGCAGTGCGGTGAAACGTTCATCACCAGCGGGTGTTGCCACCTCTGCTACGGGCGCAGGCAGTGGTGGCGGCAAACTTAAAGGCGTCACTTCTGATTCAGCCATCAATGCCCCACTGCTAATCGCTGTTGCAAATATCAATGGCAACCATATTTTTTTCACGGTTTGTTTGTTGTTCGTCATTTCGTAAAGCCTCTAATTCAGCAAAATAGTCACCGTTTTCCCCGGTGGCATAATGCCCGGTGAATACCGAGCAATCGAAAGCTTTCAAGCGCGGGTTGCCCTTACTCACCGCTGCAATCAAATCTGGCAACGGCAAATAGACCAAGCGATCCACACCGATGGCTTGCGCCACTTCCTCTTCGGTACGCCCGTGCGCAATAAGTTCCTTCGCAGCGGGCATATCAATCCCGTAAATATTCGGGAACTTGATCGGCGGGGAAGCAGAAGCAAAATAGACTTTTTTCGCCCCGGCATCGCGTGCCATTTGCACAATTTCCTGCGACGTCGTGCCGCGCACAATGGAATCATCCACCAGCATCACATTTTTGCCTTTGAATTCTAACGCCAAGGAGTTGAGCTTTTGGCGCACCGATTTTTTGCGCTTCGCCTGCCCCGGCATAATAAAGGTACGCCCAATGTAACGGTTTTTAATAAAGCCTTCGCGGTACGGCACACCGAGGGTATACGCCATTTCCAGCGCCGAAGTACGGCTGGTATCGGGAATCGGAATCACCACATCAATGTCATTATCCGGCCATTCACGCATGACGTGTTCCGCCATTTTGCGCCCCATGCGCATCCGCGCTTTGTGCACAAACACATTGTCAATGATGGAATCGGGGCGGGCAAAATACACGTATTCAAAAATGCAGGTGTTATAGCTGGGGTTCTGCGCACACTGGCGGGTGAATACCTGACCGTCAGGGCGAATGAAAATGGCTTCACCCGGCTCAATATCGCGTACCAAGCGGTAGCCTTGCACATCTAAAGCCACGCTTTCGGAAGCCAGCATGAATTCTTTGCCATGCGGCGTTTCGCGCACGCCGTACACCAAGGGGCGAATGCCATTCGGGTCACGGAAACCCACCAAGCCATCACGGGTTAACATTGCCACCACGGCATACGCGCCTTTGCAACGCCGATGTACCCCTTCTACTGCGGCAAAAATATCGCCCGGCGTCACGTGCAAGGCATCTTGGCTCAGCAATTCCTGCGCAAACACGTTTAGCAGGATTTCAGAATCGGATTCGGTATTGATCTGACGGCGATCCTGACGGTATAGCTCTTTTTTCAGCACGTGCGCATTGGTCAAATTGCCGTTATGTGCCAACGAAATACCGTAAGGGCTATTCACATAAAATGGCTGGGCTTCCGCTGAAGACGATGACCCCGCCGTTGGGTAACGCACATGCCCTATGCCCATATTGCCTTGCAGCATCGCCATGTGACGTTCATTGAAAACGTCTTTCACCAAACCGTTGTCACGGCGCAGGTACAATTTTCTGCCATCGCTGGTCACAATCCCTGCGGCATCTTGTCCACGGTGTTGTAAAACCGTCAGACCATCATAAATGGCCTGATTGACAGGTTCATGACCGATAATCCCGATAATTCCGCACATACCAACCCTTCCGGTGAAACGAAAACGTCATATTCTAACCCCGTCAAAACAAAACAGCCATGCACGATTAAGCGCATGGCTGTTTGATTACCCTGCCATTCTTTCCAACCCTACGGTTTACTGGAAAAAATACCGGGCAGTTCTTCCGGGAGCTTATTGGGGATCATTTCCTTCAGCATAACCGCATTGTGTTCAAACCACGGCATCAACCGCGACTCTTTCCACCAGTCTGCTGCGGAATATTTTCCCACCGCACTAAACAACAATACCAACAAGGTGACGATCAAACCACCCCGCAAAATACCAAACGCACCACCCAACAGATAATCAACGCCCCCCAAACCAACGGAAGACACCGCCGCGCTCAGTAAGTGATTGATAATCGAACCGACGATCAACACACCGAGGAAGATGACAATAAACGCAATCACCACTTGTCCCAGTTTGCCCTGCCCGTCAAAAGGCACATGTACCGCTAATTGTTCGTAGTACAAAAAGGCAAATCCTAAAGCCGCAAGCCACGTTATCAGGGAAAATGCTTCCCTGACAAACCCGCGAATCAGCCCAATAACGGCTGATAAGACAATCAGGACAATAATGCTTATATCCAGAATATCTGCTGTCATGGAGGTTACTTGCTGCTAGTCACAAAACTGCCTTGAATGGCGGCGTTTTGCTTATAACGCGACTTCATTTTAGCCTGCGCTGCTTCAGCCGCCGCACGGTCAGCAAAGCCGGTCACATTGACACGATAAACTGTCTTGCCACCAACATTAGCCGTCGAAACCGCAACATTGTAACCATCAGCCTTCAGTGGGCCTGCGGCAGCGTCTGCTTTTGCTTTATCGGCACTGGCTAAGACTTGAATGGTGAAACTGCCAGCACCGCCCGCCGCATTGCCTGCTGCTGCACCAGCACTGGCTAATGCAACCGACTTGGCAGCCGCTGCTTTTTCAGCCGCTAACTTAGCCGCTTTCTCGGCAGCCGCCTTAGCCGCAGCCGCTTTTTCTTCCGCTGCTTTTTTAGCAGCCGCTTGTGCAGCGCTCGCTTCTGAAACGGCTCTAGGTACAGGTTTCTCGTTAACCAAAACCACTTTAGAGCTGGCTTTTTTCTCTTCAGGCGCAGGCGTATTGGTCGCTGGCTTGTCTTTCTGAGAAGCAGAAGGCGTAGTTACTTGGCTGGTTTTGGTTTCGGCTGGTGCAGTCGGTTGTGCCGCAACAGGAGCCGTAGAACCCGTCTCAGGCGTGTTGGCTTTGGCATTACCCGTTCCCATGCTGCCCGTGCCGTCTTTCACTTTACCGTCGGTATCGACTAAATCACGGACTTCGCCACCAGTACCGGGGCGTACTTCAAAACCCGTGGTATTAGGAACAGTCTCCGGTAATTTGACATCAATGCCCGGAATCAGGTTAGCGCCACCGGCTTGCTGAGCAGTGCCTGCCGCGTTTTGATTTTGTTGCGCAACATCAATGCCAGCGCCGGTTTGCTGGGTAGCCGCATTAGGGTCATCGCCAACAATTGTAGGTTTTTGCTCGTCGCCACCCACGCCCGGAAACCCCAAAATTGGCTTGGTTTCAGCCGATTGGTTCATTGCCATGTCTTGCTGACCGTCACGGTTTTTGCCTTTCAGCAACCATGCCAACAGCAATGCGGCAACAAGTACCAGCACGACCGCGCCAATCATTCGTTTGGTTGTAGCCTTATTATCCATTTAATTCACTGCTCCTTTGTAATCTGACACTCAAAAACGGTTGGTTGGTGCTGTTAGCTGTTCAGGCAGAACCAGCGCCATGGGGAGAAACGTCTATTTCCAGCATAGCGGATACTACCAGAAAAGAACCGAATGCAACTACTCTGTCCTGTTTTTCTGCGCTTAAAACCATAACGTTCCATGCACTCTGGAAATCAGGATAGGCATGAATCGGTTGGCTTATGCCATTGGAACGCATGAGTGCTAACAGATCATCCTGACTGAGCGCCCGCTTGCTGGACAATGCCACTACGTACCATTCATCCACCGCCGACGCCATGATTTTCAGCACCCCAGCAATATCCTTATCTGCAAGTATAGAAAAAATTGCAAATGTTTTGCCGTTTACTGGATTTTTTTTCAACCATCCTGCCAATTCAGTCGCTGCATGGGGATTGTGCGCGACATCAAGGATGACTTCCGGTTCTGCTCGAATCCGCTGCATCCGCCCCATCAGGCTCACACTGGCTAAGCCTTCAGCAATTGCATCTGGGGAAACAGGCAATTTATCCGCCAATCGTTGCAAAGCTGTCACCACAACCGCCGCGTTTTGACGTTGCACATCGCCCACCAATGCAGGCTGTGGCACATGCTCGACGCTGAAATTCCGCCCCAATTGCCACAAATCCGCCCCGATACGCGCGGCTTCACGCGCAATGCTGGCGGGTGGCTGCGGGTCGCCGCAAACTACCGGTTTGCCTGCCCGCATAATGCCAGATTTTTCATAGCCGATGGCTTCGCGAGTACTGCCCAGCCATTCCACGTGATCAATGCCAATGCTGGTGATAATCGCGACATCCGCATCCCACAGATTGCACGCATCCAAACGCCCGCCCAGCCCGACTTCCAACACAATCACATCAACCTTGGCTTGCAAAAAACACCACACCGCCGCCAGTGTGCCGAATTCAAAGTAGGTCAAATCAATATCATCGCGAGCCTTATCAATCGCGGCGAAAGCGGCACAAATGTCCGCATTCCTTACCGGTACGCCATTCAGCGCAATGCGTTCGTTGTAGCGCAGTAAGTGAGGGGAAGTATACGTACCGACCTTGTAACCTTGCAGCAGCAAAATCCGCGTTAACATGGCGCAGGTGGAACCTTTGCCGTTCGTCCCGCCCACCGTCAGCAGTGGCACGGGTACAGACAGCAAGCCCATGCGCTCAGCGACGCAACGAATCCGATCCAGCCCCAGCTTGATTTCGGTCAAGAATTGCGTTTCCTGCCAACGCAACCAATCATCGAGCGTTTTCAAGCCGCATCCAATACCGTGGTGTTAATCGGGCAAGGTTTGTGTTGCATAATGGCTACCAAATCCGCAACCGTTTCGCGCATATCCCGGCGGTGCACGATCATGTCAATCGCGCCTTTTTCTTGCAGGAATTCACTGCGTTGAAAACCTTCCGGCAGTTTTTCACGCACCGTCTGCTCAATCACACGCGGCCCCGCAAATCCGATCAAGGCTTTCGGCTCACCGATGTGAATATCGCCCAACATTGCAAAACTTGCCGACACCCCGCCCATCGTCGGGTCAGTCAATACCGAAATGAACGGCACACCTTTGTCGCTCAAGCGCGTCAACACCGCGCTGGTTTTAGACATCTGCATTAATGAGAACAAGGCTTCCTGCATCCGCGCCCCGCCACTCGCTGCAAAGCAAATGTAAGGAATTTTGTTCGCCATTGCCGCTTCTGCGCCGCGCACAAAACGTTCGCCGACCACCGACCCCATCGAGCCGCCCATGAAACGGAAATCGAACGCCGCAGCCACCATCGGCACACCCAACACCGTGCCTTTCATCACGATCAGTGCGTCTTTTTCGCCGGTTTCTTTCTGAGCGGCAACCAAACGGTCTTTGTACTTTTTAGTGTCGCGGAATTTCAGCATATCCGTCGGCGCAACATTCGCGCCGATTTCCTCACGCCCTGCCGCATCCAAAAACACCTCCAAACGCCGCCGCCCGGACAAGCGCATGTGGTGGTTGCACTTGGGGCAAACGTCCAGATTGCGTTCCAATTCCGCCCGGTACAGTACCGCTTGGCAGGCAGGGCATTGATGCCACAAGCCTTCGGGAATGGATTTCTTTTCGGTATTGGTCGCGTCGGTACGGATGCGTGATGGCAGACGCAGTTTTTCAAACCAGCTCATGTATTCTGTTTACCCCTAGGTTCAAGCATCCAACGCGGTACGCATGGAAGCCAGCAAGTCACTGATGTTATCCATAATAGCAGCATGGTCATTCGGTGTCGCTTCGATCTGTTTGATCACCGCGCTGCCGACTACCACGGCATCGGCTGTTTTTGCCACAGCCGCTGCGGTTACTGCATCTTTAATGCCGAAACCCACGCCTAATGGCAGGTCAGTGTGTTGACGGATTTTGGCGATATGCTCGGCGACTTGCCCCACATCCAGCGTGCTTGCGCCCGTCACACCTTTCAGCGACACGTAGTAAATGAAGCCGCCGCCTGCTTGCGCCACCGTTGCAATACGACGTTCTGGCGTGGTCGGTGACAATAGAAAAATCGGATCAATGCCGTGTTCACGAAACAACGGCAATACGCCCATGCCTTCTTCCGGCGGTAAATCCACCGTCAACGCGCCATCAACGCCTGCTGCTTCTGCGGCTTTAGCAAATTCGGCGTAACCCATGATTTCAATCGGGTTCAAATAACCCATCAACACCACAGGCGTGGTTGAGTCAGTTTGGCGGAATGCTGCCACCATGCCGAGGATGTCGTGCAAGCTGGTGTTATGCAGCAAAGCGCGTTCGTGCGCTTGCTGGATCGTCGGGCCATCCGCCATTGGGTCGGAAAATGGTACACCCAACTCGATGATATTTGCCCCGGCTGCCACCATGCGGTGCATCAACGGCACAGTGATCGACGGGTGTGGATCGCCCGCCGTGACGTAAGGAATCAATGCGGTTTTGCCCTGTGCTTTGAGGGCGGCGAAACAAGCGGCGATGCGACTCATAGCGTAATGCCCTCCAGCCGTGCAATGGTGTTGATGTCTTTGTCGCCACGCCCGGAGAGGTTGACGATAATGCTTTGATCTTTACTCATAGTTGGCGCAAGTTTCATCGCGTAAGCCAGCGCATGGCTGCTTTCCAGCGCGGGAATAATGCCTTCGATGCGCGTCAAGGCGTGGAAACCTTGCATCGCTTCCGCATCCGTGACCGATACGTAGTTGGCACGTCCGATGTCTTTCAACCAAGCGTGTTCGGGGCCGACACCGGGGTAGTCCAATCCGGCGGAAATCGAATGGGTTTCGATGATTTGCCCGTTGGTGTCTTCCATTAAATAGGTGCGGTTGCCGTGCAATACGCCCGGTTTGCCTGCGCACAACGGTGCTGCGTGTTTGCCGGTTGCGATACCGTCACCGCCTGCTTCTACGCCGTAAATCGCAACGGATTCATCCGCGAGGAAGGGGTGGAACAAGCCAATAGCGTTCGAGCCGCCACCGACGCAAGCGACTAACGCATCCGGCAAACGCCCTTCCTGTTCCAGAATTTGCTCACGCGCTTCACGCCCGATCACGGATTGGAAATCGCGTACCATTGCGGGATATGGGTGCGGGCCTGCGACTGTGCCGATAATATAGAAGGTGTCATCAACGTTCGTTACCCAGTCGCGCATCGCTTCGTTGAGCGCATCTTTGAGGGTTTTTGAGCCGGAGGTGACGGGGACGACGGTTGCGCCGAGCAATTTCATGCGGAACACGTTGGGGGCTTGGCGTTGTACGTCTTCTGCGCCCATGTACACCACGCATTCCAAACCAAGGCGGGCGGCGATGGTGGCAGAGGCTACGCCGTGCTGACCCGCACCCGTTTCAGCAATAATGCGCGTCTTGCCCATGAATTTGGCGAGCAGGGCTTGACCGATGGTATTGTTGATTTTGTGTGCGCCGGTATGGTTCAAGTCTTCGCGCTTGAGGTAGATTTTTGCGCCGCCGAGTTCGCGTGACCAGCGTTCCGCCAGATACAAGGGGCTAGGGCGACCGACGTAATATTTCAAATCGCGGTCGAATTCGGCTTGAAAAGCGGGGTCGTTTTTGAGCTTTTCGTAGGCTTGTTCGAGTTCGTAGATGGGTTCCATCAACGTTTCTGCGACGAAACGTCCGCCGTATGCGCCAAAATGTCCGGCTTTGTCCGGCATGGCGTTCCAGTTGTATTCGCTGAATTTCACGTTACCGCGCTCCTACGTAGAAGATCGTAAAAACGGGGTAAGTTAGCATAAGTGGTAAAACCTAGCTATGTTACAATCGAGCTATCTGAACAGGAGAAGCACCGATGAACTGGCAAGAAGTCTGTAATCATCCTGACCTGCAAAATTTGCCATTCAAACTTGAACTCAACGAATACGGGCAAATCGTCATGTCACCCGCCAAGGTTTACCACTCCATCTTGCAGGGTGAAATCGCCGCCTTGCTCAAAAGCCTGCGTCACGAAGGCAAAGTTTTGACCGAATGCGCTATTTACACGCACAAGGGGACGAAAGTTGCCGATGTCGCTTGGGCATCCCCAGAAATATTCACCCGCATTAAGCTGGAAACGGAATGCTCTGTTGCGCCGGAAGTTTGCGTGGAAATCCTTTCTTCTGCCAACACCAGCCGTGAAATGGAAGATAAAATCATGCTGTATTTTTCACGCGGCGCAAAAGAGGTATGGCTATGCGATGCGGCGGGCAATATGACGTTTCATATTCCGGCAGAGGTGGTGGAGCGGTCGGTGTTGTTTCCGGCGTTTCCGCAGCAGGTGGAGTATTGATGTTCAATCAAGTAGCGGATAAATTCAAGCAACCTCAAACCAGTTTTCCAGCCGGATGCCCATGAAACCGTTGAAATCATCGACGTTACGTGTAACCAAAACAAGCCCATGATGGTGGGCAGTGGCAGCAATCATTCCATCAGCAAAAGCAGGCGATTGACCAATAGCGGTCAATCGCGCACGCTCGACAGAGTGCCACTCCGCAGCGGCCTGTGTATAGGGCAAAATCATCAAGCCTGACCGCAACAAATCCTGAAAGTGGGTTTCCAATTGCGTCCGTTTGCGGGAGACAGGCAATCGCCCACAACCAAACCATAATTCATGCCAGACAACACTGGCAGTGGCAATGCTGCTCCTGTGTCGCTGCAACTGGCGCATCACATTGGCATCGGGAGTAGCACGGGTAGGCTCAGACAGGATATTAGTATCCACCAAATAAACAATGCTCAAAGCACCACCTCACGCCCCGCTGAGCGGTCACGGACAGCGGCAAATATATCCTCATCCGCCGGAAAGTCTGCCGGATTCATCTGCTGGCGAAACCGCTGGATAGCCTGCCAGATGTCGGTGGATTCATTGGTGGGCGGTATTTCGCGCACCGATACCTCGATAGTTTTACCACTGAACAGTAATTTCAGTGCCTGCAAGAAATTCTCGTTCAAGTCAGTCGGGCTTAATTTGTATAACGTGTACATGGCTGCTCCTGTTATCGGGAATGTTGCGGATCGGCATCACCTCTCACATTCTAGCTCATGGTCACTACTGGGAACAGTTCCCATTTTTCCTACAACCAGTTTTCCACGATCAAGCTAGGTACACGCTTAAACTCATCGGTGTTATCGGTTACATCATCCAACGGCGGCAAATTATCTATGTCAGGAAAATCTATATCTGACGGCTTGCAAGCGGCTAGAAAGGCAAGCAATGATGGGCGTTCGGCTGGCATGTTGATTTCCTGATTGGGTATCACTCGTCATCCCAAGCGTCACGGATTTCCTGCACGGTCTGTTCAAGGTGCTGAGGATTTCCTAGGGGGTAATCGTTGTAGTCATCAGTAGCCAGCCATGCCCTGACCCCTTGCGCACTCCCTTTGTCGGTTTGCCAGATGGAAATCAATTGCTCGTTTAACTGCATGTGCATGGTGTGACCCTTTCAGTGAATGCGTGCTTTGATTCTGGCATAGCCCCCCAGCCCCTGCAAGCCACCTCACACCACCCAATAAACCTCGCCATCCGTTGCTACTGCGCCCAACGCCATCATGCCGCCCAAGACGTTTTCAATGTCCTGAATTTTGCTGCGTTTAAACAGGGCTGCGAGTGCTTTGACGGAGCGCGGCGCGAGAAGGAGTTGTTCGCGGATGATTGGGATTTGTTCAGCTAAGGATTTAGGCCAGTCGCGTTTGGCTGCGGGGGTATTCCCTTCAACTACGCTCAGGGAACGGGTGTCGTCATCCGCAAGCGCGAGGTCTTCCTGCTGACTGAGTGGAGTCGAAGCCTGCTTATCCGGTGCTTGAAAGTCGGGGCGTAACCAGCGGATTGTGCCCTTGGCTTCCTCGGCGGCGCGTTGGGTGTTGAGGTCAACGAGGCGGCTGAGGAGGGTTTCTTCGGCTTGCGCTTGGGCTTCGGGTTTGTCGGGGAGTGGCGTGGTTGCACCGGGTTTGCCGACGAGTTCGGCGGCGAGGTCATCCCATCCGTAGGCGGCGAATACGGCGCGGTCGAGGTTGTCGTGGAGTTCTTGCAGGATGCTGGTGAGGGCTTGCGCGTGAATCTCTTTGTCTTTGGTGTTTAGTGCTTCGCCGCTACGCAACTTTTCCAGCACGTTGTACATATTGGTTAGCGTCAGGGTTGGATGGGCGGCTTGCTGGCGTTTGCGGTGCGCGTCGATTTGCTCGGCAATCGTCCGAATCTGCACCTTCTGCTCATCACTCGCATCAGGAAACGGAAACGCATCAAAACACAAGGACTTTGTATAACGTGGTCGATCTTCTAGCGTTCCACCAGCCTTAAATGCCCAAAGACAATGCAAACATGAAGAAAGCACTCCGAAGTAAAAAGCATCATCCAAAGCAAACATAACAGTCGTACTATCACAAATAGTATCTGATGAAACCATTGTGAAAATTCGATACTTTGCCGTCAGAGATGTTGCCACAACTCGTGAAATATTTTGCAATGTCGGTTTGAAGGTGGAACGAGCTTCACCGTATACCCACCAACGCTCACGAAGAGCTTTGCGGTTATTTTGATCTCGCTCTGGCTTCACATAATCAACAAGCCACTGATAAACAAATGGAAGCTCTTGTTTTAATGACTCCACATTAAAATCACAAACATCAATAGCAAGCAAACCACGATTCGACTGCGTTATATCCCGACCAGACAATAGCGGCTTAATTACGTGATCACAATTAAACAAACCAAGCTGATCCTTCTCTATAACAAATCCCTTGCCCGTTAACTGATAGCCAACGCAAGCCATACGATCGTTACTTGCCAGCGGTTTAGAAGCATGAAGGTCAATGCCAATCGTTAAACTGGGCGTAATCAACCCCGATTTAGTCGCCAACGTGACAGCCACTTCGCCATCTGACGAATCACCTTCCTCAATCACATGCGATAGCTGACCACTTGTCGCCTTGCTGAAAACGGTCATTGCAACCCGCACATTTGCCCCGTCTGCCGCATCCACCCAAGGATGATCAGGGATAGCAAAAGTGATGCCGAAGTCGTCGTGTTTCGCCATTGTTGTTTCAATAATTTTGCGTGAAAACGACTGCGTTATGCTGTTTGTGGTAATAAATCCGAAGCTCTTAACCTTTTCAGCATTGACCAGATCAGCAGATTGCTTCCACCAATACATGACATAATCAACATTATCGGGAACATCGTGATAAACAGTCCGTAAAGCATCGAGATAATCATCTCCTAAAGCCATACGAATAGTTCTTGCCCCCAAATACGGCGGATTGCCGATGATGTAATCGGCGGCAGGCCATTCAGCTTTGCGCGGATTCAGGTAACGCACCACCGCCACTTGCGCGGTTTCATCCGGCACATCTTTGCCCGTCACCGGATGCGTTTTGAGCGTGCGCCCATCCCAGCGCGTCACCGCATTTCCCGCCGTATCCAGCACGGTTTCCACGCCGTCATAAGCCAACACCGCATCGCGATTCTCGATATTGTGAAAATCGCGCAAAATCGGCTCGGCAGGCGACACATTGCCATGCACCCGAAAATGCCATTGCAGATACCCAATCCACAACACCATTTCCGCAATCGCCGCCGCCGGTGGATTCACCTCCAACCCCAAAAACTGTTGCGGACTCACCGACACGCCTTCCATTTCCAACGTTCGCGGCGAAAAACCCAACGCCTGCAAGGTATTTAACACCTCACCTTCCAAACGCTTGAGGTGTTCCAGCGTCACGTACAAAAAGTTACCCGACCCACACGCCGGGTCAAGAATCCGCAAACTGCACAAATGGGCATGAAAGGCGCGGACTTCATCAATCGCCGCCTTCTTAAATGACTCATTCGCCGTCAGTGCTTTCTTGGTTTTCTTCGCCTTGCGCTGCCCCGACAACTCCAGCGAAGTCGGCGCAGGCTCATCATTCACCACAGGTAACACAATCCGCTGCGATGCTTTTTCCGCCTTTTCCAAAGATTTTTGGTACTCAGCCAACAACACGGTGGCAGCGGTTTGCACATCCGCCCACTGCTGACGCAACGGCGCAAGCACCGTCGGCAACACCAGCCGCTCCACGTAAGCACGCGGCGTATAATGCGCCCCCAACTTATGCCGCTCTTTCGGGTTCAACGCCCGCTCCAGCAACGTCCCAAAAATCGCCGGTTCAACATAACGCCAATCCGCTCTTGCCGCATTCAACAACATCTGAATTTGCGCCTTGTCTAACGCCAGCGAAGTAGCTTTGGCAAACAAACCGCCGTTGAAGCGTTTAATATCAACCAGTTCTCCGCTGTCATAACCGCCTTTGTCCATCAACGTCCATAAGTTTTCCACCGCTGCTTTAAAGCGTTCTGGCTTATCCAACAGCTTTTCCAGCAAGTGCGTGAAACGGTCTTTCGGCAACAACTCCACATCTTCCGCGAACATCGTAAACAGGCAACGCATCAAAAACGTGCCGACCGTTTCAGCCGCGTGCGCCGCTTCCAGCGATTTCGCTAACGCTGCCAATTGTGTTGCAATCTGCTTAGTGACTTTCGCGGCTTTTTTGGATTCATCAAGGCTATGCGGGTCAGTCCAAACCGCCGCCAGCCGCGCACGGATGTCGGGCTTACGCAAATCATCGAGTTTGATACGGTACGAACTGCTATCAGGGAACTGGAGATAATTTGAGCCTGAACAGGTAAATTCAGCATACAACTCAATCACATGACCCACATCAGTCAAAATCATGAATGGCGGCTTTTTCTCAAAGGCAGGCAGACTACGAATATAGCCGTCAGCTTGGTTACGGGCGCGACTCATTGCTGTATCCAACCCGCTAGAACCGAATTTTTTACCCGTTGACTTACCTTCTAACACAAAACAATCACGACGATACAGATCAATAAATCTCGTGTTGGAGCTACGATCATCCTTAAGTTCATCAATACGCCGTTCAAACACGTAAGCGTTCAGCTTGTTATCCGCATGAGCAGGTTGCGGCTTTTCCACGCCAAGCAATTCGCACAATTCACCGAGGAAAAGCTGAAGATTGGCTTTTTCCGAGCCGTCTTTGCCCTGCCAGCGTTGGATAAAAGCGTCTGCGTGCGTGTCGGTGATGATCATGAAAGCCCCTGTTTGCCCAAAGTGTGGGGGGAATTTAACCTATGTGTGGGGTGGGGGCAATCATCGGTTATACTATTCCTAAAGACACACGACGGAGCTTCTCATGCCAGCACTCGCAGAAAAACTAAACATAACCCCCGAAGACTACCTTGCCGCAGAAATCGACGCGCCAACCCGCAGCGAATACGTCCAAGGCGAAATCTACGCAATGGCAGGCGCAAGCGACGGGCATGTCACTATCACAGGCAATCTATTTGCCTTGATCAAACCCCAAGTGCGTGGAGCTGGCTGCAAGCCCTACATTAGCGACATGAAAGTACGCATCGGTGAAGACAGCGCCTACTACTACCCTGACCTGCTGGTTTCTTGCGACTCCGCCGACCACAAACGCAATTACGTCAAACACGCGCCAACCCTAATTGTGGAAGTGCTATCACCCAGCACCGAAGCCTACGACCGAGGCGGCAAGTTTGCCTTTTACCGCCAATTGACCAGCTTGCAAGAATACGTACTGATTGACCCGCGCACCTACCGCGTCGACGTATTCCGCCGCACCCCACAAAACCGCTGGGAACTGTTCAATTTTGAAGGGGCTGATGCTGAAGTCGAATTTGCCAGCATCAATTTCCACTGCCCAATGCAAGCCGTTTACGAAGATGTGGATTTTGAGCTGGTTTAACAAACATCATTTAAACGGATTACGAATCACAACCGTCACGAAAAACTCCTGCAATACCTGCGCACTCAACACCAATGGTATCCGCAAAATAGCTACCGATCATACAATTCACCCCGCGTCCAACGGCGACCTTCACTAGCCGCCGTAGAACGTTCAGCGATTGCCAAAATCCTATCTGTCACTTGGCGATATTGCCGCCCTGTGCGGACATACTCTTCTAGAAAATCACGCAGCAATACATCGACGGACGTACCTTCTGCGAATGTATGCATCCGTGCTTGTTTTAATACACCATCATCAACGGAAATGGTCAGATTACTCATAGTTATTTTACCCATGAAGTCGTGTAACACGGGTTCAATGTAACACGACACTTTAACACCGTCAGTACATCCATTTTACACAGTCCCCGTTAACCTGCTAAAGTTCTACTTAAACGTAGCACTTGAGGATTTCCCCATGCAAACCATCGGCATTAAAGAGCTGAAAACCAACCCCGCTGTCTTAACCAAAGCAATGGAAGCCAAGGAACACCTGCTGATTTCCAAACGCGGCAAACCTTTTGCGCTCGCCACTGCGTTGGATGACCCCCTGTTTGATTTAGGCTTGAAAACCTGGCTATTGACCCGTGCGTATGCCAGCGGCGGCTTATCTTTAGGGCAACTGGCTCGCGCACTGGACAAATCCTATACCGACATTGCCAAATTACTGACTCTGCTGAATATTCCGGTACTGGATTACGATCTCACCGATGAACTGGATACTTTGGAAAGCCTCGTATGAGCCAAGCCATTATCAGTGACAGCAGCAGCCTGATTATGGTCACGAAGCTCGAACGGCTGGATTTGCTCATCAACCTTTTCCCGCAAATCTACATCCCCCAACGGGTAGCCGAAGAAATCACTGCCAAAGAAGAGCGTGTTGCTTACGCCGTTTTAAATCGCCCAGCTTTTGCTGTCATCGCCAGTACTGACCATAGCTTGCTCGCCTTACTGGATGGCACGCTCGACTATGGCGAAGCCGAAGCCATTACTCTAGCGCAAGAAAAACAGTTACTACTGCTGATTGACGAGAAAAAAGGGCGAAAAATTGCCAAGAACATGGGGCTAAAAATCATCGGACTGCTCGGTGTATTGCTCCTGAACCAACGGCGGGGGCATATTCCCACCACGGAAGTATTGGACTTGCTGGCACAAATCAAACGGATGGATTTCCGCCTATCTACCCAATTGGAAAGTGATTTTCTGCAACAACTGCAACGCTGAAAGAAATACGTACTCATTGACCCACGCACCTACCGCGTTGACGTATTCCGCCGCACCCCACAAAACCGCTGGGAACTGTTCAACTTTGAAGGTGCTGATGCTGAAGTCGAATTTACTTAAACGGATTCTGAATCACAAGCTGCCCAATCTCCCGCCCATCCTGCATATCTTCGCTAAACAATATTTGGCAATTTGCCTGCAACGCCGCTTCCACAATCAGGCTATCCCAAAAGGAAAAGGCTTTGCTCTGATGCCGTTTCATGGCAGACGCGATAATCATCTTATCCACTTGTACCAAGGGATATTCCGCAAAATCATTAACGATTTCTTCAACCTCTTCCGCTGGAAGTGCCTGCTTACCCATTTTGCTCAGTGTGACATACAGCTCTTGTAGCACTTGAGTACTTACTATAAATTGCCCATCACCACCAAACTGACCGATCAAACGTTTGGCAATCGCTTGTTTTTCTGGCTCATTTTTATCGAACGCATACACCAACACATTCGTATCGAAGAATGCCTTAGCGCTCATAAAGCGCTTCCCGTGTCCACTTACGCCCTGCACTACTGAAAGTCGATGCTTCAGCTTTTTTCAAAATACGATCCGTGGTTTGCTGATAACGCTGGTTGCGGCTAATGAATTCCTTGATGAAATTGCGGATGATGGCATTCAACGATGTGCCTTGCTGAACCGCTGCGATACGTGCCTGCTTGAGATCTTCATCATCAAGCGTAATGGTAAAATTGGTCATAAAACGATACCCGTGAAATCGTGTAACACGGGTTCAGTGTAGCACAGTGTTTAGCAAAGTTAATGCTCCGCCTCATACGGCAACGACGAATGGTGCAAGAAAATCACCAGCCGCCCATCGCTTGCCCGCCGATACGCAAACGTAAACTCCACCTTGGTTTCCGCGCCCGTTTTTACATCGGTAAAATAATAATTCCCCATCGCCCCCGCCGAATCCACATCCAGAAAAATGCTGTTATTCTCAAAGCGCACCGCCGCCCACGGATGCAGCGCAAACCCATGATCTTCGTGGTGATCACCGCCCACAAAATACGAAATCGCCTGTTCAAACGTTTCGCGGAACTGGTCATGCGCCGCTTTGGTCGGCTTAAACAACACCCTGCCTTCACCGTAATTGTATAAACGCCGCACCAGTGCTTGAGCCGCTGCTTTCGCCGCCACCGCATCCCCCGCCAATTTGCCAATCGCCACCAAACCGTCTGCCCACGTTTGCTGCGCTTGCAACACTTCCGCCTCAGTAATCGCGGGGTGAATCGCGAGATAATTTGCCAAGCGCACGCCCGTCATAAAGGCTTGTACCTTCGCCGCATCCTTCACACCGGGCGCGGATTCCACCCCGCTGCTCACATCCACCGCGTACACGCGGCTGGTGCGAATCGCTTCCGCCACATTTTCCGCCGTCAACCCGCCTGCCAGAATAATCGGCTTGGGGTAATCTTGCGGCACTTGCGTCCAATCAAAGGTTTCACCCGTGCCACCCGCCGCGCCCGGTGCGTGGCTATCCACCAAAAAGCCTTGCGCATCAGGGTAACAATCCGCATACGCCACAAAACCGCCCGATGCCGCCAAACCTTTCATCCCCACCGCTTTCATATACGGGCGTGAAAATTGGCGGCAATACTCCGGCGTTTCCGAACCGTGAAATTGCAAAATATCCAACGGCACGGCTGCCAGCACGTCGCGTACAAAATCCGCCTCCGCATCCAAAAACAAGCCAACCACGGTCACGAAGGGCGGCATAGCGCGGCAAATCTCCACCGCTTGCGTGATGCTCAGGTTGCGCTTGCTCTTGGGGTAAAACACCAAACCCACTGCATCCACACCCGCCGCGCTGACCATTGCCGCATCCGTAACTGACGTGATTCCGCAAACTTTTACCCGACAACGCATAGTGATTATTCCTGAGCGATAAAAGCCGCAAAGTTATCACAGACAGCTTGTCAGCCAAACAGGAAAGCGCGATGGCATTCCTTTACGATAAGCGCATGTACGCAACATTACCCGACTACAATAGCGCCCTCCCCTTGCCCCGCATGGTCAACATTCCACCGGGGCGTTTCCTCATGGGCGGGCTGGACGAACGCGACGACGTGGAAGGCGGTTGCACCCTCAATGAACGCCCGCCACGTTACGTGTACATTGCCGCCTTTGCACTGGGGCGCTACCCCGTCACCTTTGAAGAATACGATGCGTTTTGTGAAGCCAACGGCTTCCCACTCCCCGACGACCACGGCTGGGGACGCGGCAAGCATCCGGTGATTAATGTCAGTTGGGACGATGCGCAAGCCTACTGCCGCTGGCTCAGCGCCTTAAACGGCGGGCATTACCGTCTACCATCTGAAGCCGAGTGGGAATACGCCACCCGTGGCGGTACAAACGCCGCGTACCCGTGGGGAATGCAGGCAACCGCGCAACACGCCAACCACGCGATGCAGCACGGCATGACCACGCCCGTCGGCACGTACCCCGCGAATGCGTTCGGCTTGCACGACGTGTGCGGCAATGTGTGGGAATGGGTGCAAGATTGCTGGCACGACTCCTACCACGGCGCACCCGTCAACGCACAAGCGTGGGAAGAAGTAGGCAACCACCACGAGCGCGTGCTGCGTGGCGGTTCGTGGAATGACAGACCGCGCTATTTACGCGCCGCCTATCGGGTCAAAGATTATCCGAGCGGTCGCCAGATTTTCCGTGGCTTCCGCGTGGCGCGTTAACGCTGCACCTTACTTGAAGATTTCGTTGAAAAACGCCTGCATTCCTACCCAAGAACGCTGATCAGCTTTTTCATCGTATTTCAGGTTTTCAATGCCGTACTTGCCCGCATTCGGATTGGTGAAACCGTGACGCACGCCACTGCCATACGCGACAAATTGCCAATCAGCGCCGGTTTTTTCCATCTGCTCCGTAAACTTATTCACGGTTGCAGGCGGCACCATCGCATCGGCGTTGCCGTGGAACGCCAGCACTTTGGTTTTGATTTCCGTGCCATCCGGTGCAGACGGCAATGAACCGTGGAAACTCACCACGCCGTCAATGTCCGTACCGCTGTAGGCCATTTGCATCATCGTGCCACCGCCGAAGCAGTAACCGATCGCGGCGAGTTTTTCCGCGTCTACTTTATCGCTTTTCTTGAGCTGTTCTAAACCTGCGTTGGCGGTGGCACGCCATGCGTCAACGTCGGAGGTCACTTCCGTCATCCATTCCTTGGCTTGCTCTGGCTTATCGGTGGATTTGCCTTCGCCGTACATATCCGCCGCAAATGCCACGTAACCCAGTTTAGCCAAGGCTTCGGCACGGTTTTTGGCGTGATCGTTTAAGCCCCACCATTCGTGGATGACTAATACGCCGGGGCGTTTTTCGGTGACGGCATCGTCGTAATACATCTGACCGACGAATTTTGTGCCGTCGTGTTCATAGGATACGGCTTCGCTTTTGACGGCTGCCATGACATTGCTTGCCAATAGTGATAAGCCAGCGATTGCCAGCATTGATAGTTTTTTCATTTAACACTCCTTTGGGGTTATCCATACGTTTTTTGCACGTAAGTCTCGACCAATGCCTGAAACTCTTGTGCAATATTGTCGCCTTTCAGCGTAACGGTTTTGTGTCCGTCTTCGTAAACGGGGGCAACTGGCACTTCGCCGCTTCCCGGTAAACTGATACCAATGTTAGCGTGTTTGCTTTCGCCCGGCCCATTAACCACACAGCCCATCACCGCGACCGACATGCTTTCCACGCCTACGTATTGATCTTTCCACACCGGCATTTGTTCGCGCAGCCAGTTTTGAATGTCTTCGGCGAGGTGTTGGAAATAGTCGCTGGAAGTACGCCCACAACCGGGGCAAGCCACCACTTGCGGCGTGAATGAGCGCAAACCGAGCGCCTGCAAAATTTCCTGCCCGACAATCACTTCTTTTTCGCGTTTGGCGTGCGGTTCGGGGGTGAGGGAAATGCGGATGGTGTCGCCAATGCCTTCCTGCAATAGGATCGAGAGCGCGGCAGTGGAATACACAATGCCCTTGCTGCCCATCCCCGCTTCGGTCAAACCAAGGTGCAAGGGGTAATCGCAACGGCTCGCCAAATCACGGTAAGCCCGCACTAAACCCTGCACTTCGCTGAGTTTGCACGACAGAATAATGTGATCGTGAGGCAAACCGTATTCTTCGGCTTTAGCGGCACTGGTGAGCGCAGATTCGATCAGCGCGGCGTGCATCACATCATACAATTCCAGTGGTTGCGCCAGTTTGGAATTGTCATCCAGATTGCGCGCCAGCAATTCCTGATCAAGCGAACCCCAATTCACGCCGATGCGCACCGGTTTGTCGTAGCGACAAGCGAATTCGATCATTTGCGCAAATTGCTCATCACGCTTTTTGCCACGCCCGACATTGCCGGGGTTGATGCGGTATTTGGCGAGGGCTTGCGCACAATCGGGAACGGCGGTCAGTAGCTTGTGTCCGTTGAAATGGAAATCGCCAATCAGCGGCACATGGCAGCCCATTTTGTCGAGGCGTTCGCGCACTTCGGGCACGGCTTGTGCAGCTTCCAACGAATTAACCGTGATGCGTACCAGCTCAGAACCTGCGCGGAACAATTCGGCACATTGCGCCGCAGTACGCACCGCATCCGCCGTATCGGTGTTGGTCATGGATTGCACGACGACGGGCGCAGCGCCACCGACGGTGACATTGCCCACCTTCACAGGAACGGTGCGGTGGCGTGGAATAAGGTGATTGTTTGCCATATTGTTTTCAGTGTGTTGCAAGATTGCAGACATTATGCCCTATCGTGCGATAATTGGCAGTGACAGGGTTATTATTGGCGGAACTATGCGAACACTTTTTTCTTTGATCGAATCACCGATGCACCCCCATTTCAGTGCGTTGTATCAGCAGCTTGGCATCGCGGAGGAACGTTTCACCGCCGCCCGTAAGCTGCACAAAGCGGTGCAACAACAGCCGCCGGATTTTCTGGTGGGCGAATTCATCTACGGCTTTGGCAACAACTACGCGGGCGCAAATGTGTGCAATCTGGATGTCACCTTACGCGCCTTGCAACGCTTTGCACCGGCTGCAAAAGTGATCGTGCTGGTACACCCCAGCGAAGCGCCGCACGTTGGCAAACTGGTGGAATTATTCCCGATTCATGCCGTGCTGCCATACCCCGTCAGCCCGCAAGCGATGCAGGAAGCTTTACAAATCCCGCTGTAAATCCATCAATAATGCCGCAATGACCTCGCCCAATGCTTGATTCAGGGCTTCCACCAACTTGCTGGTGCTGATGGGAATGTCCTCCTTACGAACAGCATAACGGTGCTGTCCCAGCAAATGCTGGTCTCGTACTCGCACGAGGGAAGATTCCATCACGATGTCTACTGCTGCATTACTCTTACCATCCTTTGGATATTCCGCCTGAAAGCTGGCAACTCGCAACAACAGCTTGTAGTTACCCTCCTTACCCAGCATCTGCTCGGAAACCGACTGGAAACTACCACTCCGCGCCAACCCATCCACCATCACCGCGTGCAAATAGCTCGACAAATCATCAGGCCAGCGGCTGTGCGCGATAAAATCCTGCTGCAAGGGCGGTTTGATTAACACGATTCGATCACTATCCAACGCAGGGCTGACTGTCACTTTCGACACGTACAGATTAGCGGCAAGTCGTTGTGATGCAGTAGCGACCAGCGGTGCTAAGCGGTAAGTCTGCTCAAGCGGCAAATCACTTTTCAGCGGTATGGAACACGCAGACAGCAACGTTAACAGCAACAAAAACGGTAAATATCTCATCGTGGTAACTCCGTTCCCTGCGGCGCAGGCTGGTAAATAAGCTGCGAAGGATTCTGTTCCAACGCATCACTCAACTGACGTACCGCAACCGCTGTTTTGCGCGATTCTGCCAGTAATTGCTTAAGGTTTTCACCACCCTCACCCAACAATTCATTCACCCGCCCTTCGTTATTTACCACCACGCGATCAATGTCTTGCGCCAAAGTATCCACTCTCTGCGAAGTCTGTTTGATGGAAGCCAAGGTGGATTGCAAGGCTTTCATATTGCCCGCCAAACCCTTTTCCGACTGTTTAACCACCCCATCTACATGCACCACCAAGGCGCTGAGTTCGTGGCTGGCTTGATTCAGACTGGCAATGAGTTCGGGGAGCTTGGCAGTGGCAATATCGAGATTGGCAAGCAATTCGGCAAAATGCTGGCGATTGTCCGCATTCAACACGTCATTGGCGGCACTGAGCAACACCGACAAATTCTTTTCCAAATCCGGCAATTTTTGCACCAACGCATCCAATTCCGTTGGCTTGGTGAAAATCACGGGGTATGCCTGCCCCGCCACAGCCAGCAGTGGCGCAGGTTTCAGCGTGTCGTCTTGCGCAAGATTGACGAACGGCACGCCCGTCAACCCCTGTTGGCGCAAAGTGGCAACCGTTGCCGTGTTCACGGGCGTACCCGTTTCCACCATCACCCTGACCACGACCCGCGCCGGATCAGCAGGCAACAAAAACACATGAGTAACTTCACCCATCTTAATGCCCATGTAGCGCACTTCGCTGCCTTTTTCCAAGCCTTCGACCGGCGTATCAAAGTGGATGTCATAGCCTAGCGTTGCCGTCGAAGGTTTGTCGTAAAACAAACTGGCGAAGAAAAAGCCTGCCACCGCCATCGCGATAACAAATAGACCAACCAGAAAATAGTGGGCATCTCGTTCCAATCAACTTCCCCGCAGCAGCGCACGCGCACGTCCGCCACCAAAATATTGCTGTATCTGTGGGTGCGGATTCGCCAACAATTCCCGCAATGTTCCCACCACTACCCGCTTATCGACCAGCATCGCAATGCGCTCACAGGTTGAAAATAGACTATCCAAGTCATGCGTCACCATGACAACCGTCAGCTTGAGATTGCGGTGCAAAGTGCCGATAAGCTGATCAAACTCCTCGGCGGATACCGGGTCAAGCCCAGAAGTTGGTTCATCCAAAAACAACACCACAGGGTCGAGTGCCAACGCCCGCGCCAATGCTACCCGCTTGACCATTCCACCCGATAATTCCGCTGGAAATTTATCCGCAACGCTACGCTCCAACCCCACCATGCCCAAACGTACATACATTAATTCACGGCATTCTTCCTGCGTCAACGCGGTAAACTCACGCAACGGAAACTGGATATTGTCTGCCACCGACAGCGAGGAAAACAGCGCCCCGCGTTGGAACATCACCCCCCAATGCTGTTTCAACCGCGCAGCCTCTTGGAACTGAATCGTGCCGCTGTGTGGCGTATTCAAGCCCAACACCGTGCGCAATAACACCGACTTGCCCGACCCCGAACCGCCCACGATTCCCAACACTTCGCCACGGTAAATGTCGAGATTCAGCCCATCATGAACACGCTGCGTGCCAAACTGATTTACAAGGTCGTGAATTGCAATCAGCGTTTCCATTGCTAAAACCCCAGCCGATAAAACAACACGGAAAACAAAGCGTCCAGCAGCAGCACCACAAAAATCGCATCGACCACCGCCTTCGTAGTGTGTTCGCCGAGGCTTGCCGAAGAACCCGTCACCCGCATTCCCTGCCAACAGCCAATCAGCGCAATCACCACCGCAAAAAACGGCGCTTTAATCAACCCCGCCGCAAAGGTACGAAACTCAATATTTGCCGCCACGCGGGAAAAAAACTGCACAAACGAAATATCCAAAATCGTCGAAGAAATCAATGCTGCTGCCGCCAACGCCACGATGTCCGCCAGCACCGTTAACAACGGCAAAGCAATCACCAACGCCACCAAACGCGGCACGACCAAAATCAGAAACGGGTCTTTGCCCATCACCTGCAAGGCATCCACTTCTTGATTGGTTTTCATCAGCCCAATTTCCGCCGCAAACGCACTGCCCGAACGCCCTGCCACCATGATTGCCGTCAGCAATACGCCAAGTTCGCGCAAGACCGAAATTGTCACCATATCCACCGTGTAGATTTCCGCCCCCAAATCGCGCAACTGCCCGCCACCTTGGTAGGTAATGACGATGCTAATCAGGCAGGCAATCAGCGCCACAATCGGCACAGCGCTAATGCCCGTGGTGAAAACATGGTGGAATACCGCACGGAAGCGGAATAGGCGGGGGGAGAATAGGCTGGTGAAGAGCGCGGCTAGGCTGTGACCGAAGAAGGTGATGAAGGAACGCAATACCTGCCAAAGTTTGGAAAGCGTAAGGGAGGGCGACCGCCGGTCGCCCCTACGGGATTCTGGTAGGGGCGACTGGCAGTCGCCCTCTTCCTCCCCCGTTCTCTCAAAATACCTCAGATATTCGGCGGGGAAATGCTCAAAACGGACAGTGTAGCCTTGCTGTTGCCAACCGTGCACCTGCTGATAAACAAACCATGCGGCAGTCACATCCAGCCGCGCCACGGCTTGCGCATTCACCACCAACGGCGTACCCGCGACAGGCTGAACTTGCTGCAAGGCTGCTTTAAGCGCGGTGACTTGCTCAAACGTCCACTCACCCTGCAAATGAAGGTGAAGCTCGCCATCTGTTGAGGTTTGCCGTAGTTCGATCATGCCCTATTGTGCCTTGATCTCACTAGCGGAAGCTATCTCCCATCAAGCGCGGCTGAGCACCTGCTAACGGCCATACCTGACTGCCAGTGACGGGCAAGTTGTTCCCATCAAAACCTTCGCCCTTACAATAACCATTCGGGCTGGTCACAAAGAAACGGCGTTCCGCAGCAGAATGGTTAAACGCCACCACTTGGTCATTGGCTTTGGCACTGAAAGCCTGACCCCACATACTGAAATAGTCACGGTAATCCATCCCTGTCACTTTCGAGACCGCAATTACCATCCAGTCATTGTTACTGATGGGAGGAATAATGACCTTACCCGTCGCATCTTTTTCACCAAGGATCTCCTTTTTAGAATAATTCGCAAATCCCAGACTGGCTTTTTTAGCATCCCAAATTGCTTCACTGCTATTGATTGCCCGGTCAAATTCACGTTCAAGAATGTGTAACCGCGCCAACAAATGCCAACCGTCCTGCAATGCGCCTTGATGCTCAGCGGTCATCATCATCTGAATCGTCATGCTGGCAGCACGCGACCAGTTATCCTCTACGGCATCCCAGTAATTGGTTTTCAGATAAGCCGCAGGATTGGCTCGCCCAACGCTGGCTTGTAACGCAACAAAAGCATCTTTAAAAGGCAATGACTGACAATCAGGATCACCTTCCGTGGTTTTGTAGTACTGCGTTTTGCTGTAATACGAATACGGGTTCGTGGATGCATGATAATTCCACCCCTCTAAACGGAAACGGCTCTTCTCCAAACCATGCCCCATCTCATGAATATCCCCGTGACCGATAGGATCAAATGCCCAATACGCATCATACGGATTGCCAGAACAACCAGCACCGCAAGTTGCCTGATCTGCATTCATGTGTTTGACCAAATCCAAATTTTCAATGGTAAAACCATTTGCGGTAGCAAAATCATGAATTTCAGGCACAACATCAATATTAGGTCCTTTAAAACCAGCCAATACATGCGGGAAATTATGGATATAACGCATGGTAGCCGCTGCAAATCCTTCTAATGTCCCACCCCAACGGGTATTACTGACGGATTCGCGCATTTTTTCCAGCGTGGAATGGATTTCAAATGCCGGAGTCACAAACTCTGCCCAATCGTACTCACCCGCCGCCAACTTTGCCGAGAATACGGCATTGTCGCTGGTATCATCCCAGAAGGGGTGTTCACCCACCTGTTCAAAGGTAAAACTAACTGGTTGATCATTGATGCCAAAATCAATTTGAATAGGTCCACCATAAGGCGAAGTCAGCGTAATGGTTTCACCTGACTTAATGGGCTGATGTTACGCAGTAGCCCGAAAAGCGAGCAACTCCTCAAAAGCCGCCTTGATGGCTTTGCGGTAGAGTTTTGCTTTGAGGGCAAAGTGGTTAAGTTTTTTCCTCACAGTCAAACATTCCATCTTGAACACGGCAACAATCGAGGCAAATAGATGGTTGGCTTGTGTCCTGGGTGTGTGGGCAGGCGACTTGGCAAAGGCGGCATTGGACTTGAGCGATTTGTGAAAGACCTCCACTTTCCACCGTTTTTGGTAGAGTGAGGTGATTTCGTCCCACTCAGCGTCCAGCTTGCTACAGACCAGATACAAAATGCCGCTGCTGCCATCCTTGTTTGTAAAGACTTGCCGGACAAGCCTGACGGGGAAATTCAGCCCCTTCAGCCAGCCCGTGACGGCGTGTTGTTCTGACCATTCCAGTTGGTCGAGCCGGGTGTAACGTTTTTCCTTGCGAGCAGCTTCGCTCAAGGCCACCAGCCGATTGCTTTTCAGTGCCATGATGAAGTCCTTGTGCCGGGTTTGCTTGATGTGTTCCATGTTTTCGCTGGATGCGAACCAGATGTCTGTCAGAATCCATGAAAATTTCACCTGATTCTGGATAGTGGCATCAATCATAGCCCGCATCTGTTCATTCTTGGTGATGTCACTGCACCGCTTTTCTTGCCGGGTTTTGAGGTCACAATAACGCAGTGGTTTACGTACCAGTTCAAACGCAACCGGAATGGAGGTGTCGTTCGCGTGGTAGAGGCAGTTCACTAAATTGATGCCCTTGATGTTCCGTCCTAGGCAGTGGTCATAATGCCAGCAAATCAGGTCGTTTTCGTCCATATGGGGCTTTTCTTCCACCGTGTCATCAATGATGAGAACCCCATCATCCGATTCAACCTCACGGACGAGACTTTTGACCTGTTTCCAAAGGTCTTTCGAGGTGTAGTCGCGTTCGGACAGGAAGCGGCTGATCGCATCATGGCTGACTTGACCATCCAGCATTTGAGATAAGCCTGTCGCCGTGGCGTAACCAAACGTCACGCTCAGGTAGTCGGTGTAGAGGTCTAGGCGGTTCTGGTTCATCACTGGAATATAGACGACTCGGCTAGGGAGTGCGTAACATCAGTTAATGGGTACATGCGCAGATTCCAAGAACTTAGGACGTTTATAGCCCCATGTTTCGTACTCATGCGTTGAACCTGAGCGTAAACTGTTGACGAACACCTTGGTGTTAGTACTACTGTTATCATTGCGAGTAACACGAACTGTTCTCCCCGGTAAGGCATACACCCCAGCAGCGCGGAAATTCTGGCGACTGGTCATCGTGACGGTTTTGGTAACAGGCGTAATATGGCTGAAATTACTGCGACTGAAATTCCCCATATCCGCTTGCACCCGGTTCAGAGTGCGGTAGTTATACACCGCATGATCCGCAAACAAGGATTTCAAGAACACTGTGGCATTAGTCGCGTCCATATCCATCGGGAACACGATTTCCTGTCGATAACTATCACCCAGCAACGCTAATAAGCGATAGAGGCGAGACTCGTTGCTCTGGAATAGGTTTACCTTACTCTCATCCAACAACGTCATTATCGCACGCACCTTGTTTGCGCCCGGATAGAACGCTGTATTCCGTGTCGCGATGCTGTAATCATTGGCTTTGAAGTGCTTTAGCAGCGTTTCAACGCCTGCCAAGCCTTGTTTTTCCCAAGTAGCCGTTTGCATAGCCGTGACATTAGCCCAGTTAGCCGCATCATTTGCCCAATAATTCCCACCATAAGGCAGTGAGAATTTCAGCAAATCGGCAATCGCGTGGGCAACATCGTTATAATCTTCGTACCAAGTATGCAAGTACAACACAGGTTTGCCAGCGGTCATCACTGTCGCCAATGCCTGCCGAATGGTTTGTGCATCAGCATTATTACCCTGCCACCCTGTTACCACCAAATCCGCACTGCCATAACACGTTGCTAAGGTTGCTACCGTATTACAGTCGATCACTGTCCAACTGGGATATTTTTTAGCAATCCATGCCTTGATTTCCGTGTGTTCACTGCTCACAAATGACAGGGCGATTTTACGATTACCACTCAAAGCATCGGTATTAACAGGCTCACCTGCCAATAACCAAGCCAACAAACGGCTAAAAGGTGTTTCAAACGTTAAGCTCTTATTTGCTTGGAACAACTCCATCGGTGATATACCAAATGCGGCATAGCGAGCCGTGGGTGTTGTGCCTGCCACTGCCAAGGTATTGCCTTTATTTCCCACCACAATAGGGAAAACACTGTCGACCCAAGGTTTGAAATTAATCAACTGGGTGCGATTACCGGGGGTATAAGCTATGGAATCTGAGCCATACAGCGCAGTCAGTAATGACGGGGTAGCTTTTTGACTGGCTAATGCCGCAATGGTCGCATCCAGCAATTCTTCGCTGGTAGCAACGCTGGCATTACCAGTACGCAAGGCATCTTCCACCGACGAACTGGCTGTCACATTAACAGTGATGGGCGCACGGCTAACGTTCGCACCATCACTGACAACGACCTCAAAGGTATAGGTGACACCCGCTTGCAGTGCCGCTTTTACGGTAATGTTACCTTGTGCATCAATCGCAAAGGGAATCGAACTCCCCTCCAATGCATAACTAACACTGTCCAACTGGTAATCAACAGCCTTGACCGTACCCACTGTTTTGCCAATCGCAGTACTATTACTCAACTGGAAAGTATAAGCTGATTGATCCAAATGTGGTGCTGCCGGTGCGTTTCCATACACCTCTACCTCACTCATGTGCAAACAATTGTCCGCTGCTGCTTTGACGATGACATAAGCTCCCGATTTTGGGGTATTGAATGCCGTTGTTTGCGCGGTAGCAATACCACTCAGCGTGGCTACTTTATCGCTTTCATTCAGCGTGCCATTGTAGGGAGTATTGCTCACATAAACACCTGCACCATTGATCCGCGATGCCCATGAGCTACGGCTAGTGACAACCAGTTTGGAAATCAGGGTTGGATTCGGTAATTTAACCTGCCACCAGTTCTTGTCGGCAGTACAAGTCGTGTGGTTGAAAGTGCTCGCATTGCCATCTATTGCCAAAGAAGCGGCAGAACTGCTGTCGTAATCAGCCCCCTGTGTTGCCACCCCAAACTGGCGGGCAAGATTGATCGACTCCATCACGCGCAGCGCAAAGGCAGGTAAACTGGCTGTTTGCTTGCCATCGGAAACACTGATGATAATGCCACTGGTCGTTGCCACATCTGCCAACACAGGCGTACCACTCAACTGCCCCGTTGCCGTGTCAAACGTTGCCCATGTGGGTTTGTTGGTAATGCTGAACGTGAGGATGTCGCTTGTATCCGCATCACTAGCAGTTGGTATGAAACTGTAAGCGCTTCCCACATTCACCGTTGTCGCAGACCTACCGCTAATCACCGGCGCTTTATTAGGCGCAACTACCGACACTTGCAGATCAAAAGCAGGCAAACTGACTTTAGTTTTGCCGTCAGTCACCGCGATGCTAATTCCCTTCGCTACTCCAACATGCCTAGCAAGCGGTTTACCGGTTAATGCGCCCGTCGTTTTGTTAAAAGTTGCCCACGCAGGCTTCTTAACAATACTGAAGGTCAAGTTGTCACCATTCGGATCACTCGCAATCGGCGTGAAACTGTAGGCTGAATTAATCTGTACACCAATTGCAGGCGTACCACTGATGGTAGGCGCTGGGTTATTCACTTGAATACTAAACGCTGGCAGGCTGCGTCTGAGTTTGCCATCGGACACCGTAATGACAATGCCGCTATAGGTCGCTGCCTGCATACCAGTGGGTATACCTCACAGCGCCAAGACTTGAACATTTTTAAAGGTTTGAAAGTTTGTTGTCATCAACTGTGCCAGTTCTTTCTTGTGATCAGTATCCAGCTTGTCGAGACAGTTGGTGATGGCCGACTTGAAAGCGGGAAACTTATCATAGTACTTCGAGTACAAGCATTTTTTCTTGACGAACTTCCACAACCGTTCAATCAGATTGAGGTTGGGTGAATAGGTCGGTAAAAACAATAGTTCAATATTGAGCCTTTTCGCACAGGCAAACACGGCTTCACAGCGTTGATACTTGGCATTATCCAAGACCAACGTGATCGGTATTTTGAGTGCTAACGCTGCAATTTTTTCCAATAATTCACACACGCTGCCAGCGTTGATATAGGTATCGTTAGTGAGGGTGATCAGTTGCAGTGTTATCACATTGAGTGCGCCCAATACGTTGTAACGTTGTCGACCACAGGGCGCTTTGATGAATACGCGGGAAAATGACCACAAAAATCCCAGAAACGGTGCTAAAACGAAGTGGGCGGCATCGACAAAAAAAGGGCGCGTTTACCTTCTTGAGCTTCTTGAATGCGCGGTTTAAGTTCATTTTCCAAGAACTTTTCTTGTGCTTCCACATCAGCTTTGGCGGGTATCATCCCCACTTTACGGATGTCCATCCCTATTTTCTTCATAAAGATACGTACCCTGTCCTCGCTGCGTTTGATGCCTGTCAGCTCCTCAATCTTGGCGGCTGCTGCCTTGCTGGTCGCGGGTGGATATTCACGAAAATAGGTCTCAATCTTGTCTTTATATGCCATCAAATCACTCTTTGGTTTATTGAAGCGTATTTCTTTAAGAGCTTCTAAACCGTTAGGTTGTTGGTAGGCGTTTAGGTAGGCAAGCAGCGTGGCTTCTGTAATCCTTTCCAATCGTTTGATTTCCTTATGCGTCAACTGTTGGGATTTCAGGTACAGCACGGACATTTTCTTACGGACTCTGGGATGAGGGTGGCGCTCCTTCCAGTAGAACAGCTCCGCTACCTCATCATCAGTGAAGGTGATTTTTAATGTCATACATTACTCATAGTTGCCTTTATTGACCGTCAGTTAACCATATTTACTTGATTACTGATGTTACGCACTCCCTAGCCGAGTCGTCTATATTCCAGTGATGAACCAGAACCGCCTAGACCTCTACACCGACTACCTGAGCGTGACGTTTGGTTACGCCACGGCGACAGGCTTATCTCAAATGCTGGATGGTCAAGTCAGCCATGATGCGATCAGCCGCTTCCTGTCCGAACGCGACTACACCTCGAAAGACCTTTGGAAACAGGTCAAAAGTCTCGTCCGTGAGGTTGAATCGGATGATGGGGTTCTCATCATTGATGACACGGTGGAAGAAAAGCCCCATATGGACGAAAACGACCTGATTTGCTGGCATTATGACCACTGCCTAGGACGGAACATCAAGGGCATCAATTTAGTGAACTGCCTCTACCACGCGAACGACACCTCCATTCCGGTTGCGTTTGAACTGGTACGTAAACCACTGCGTTATTGTGACCTCAAAACCCGGCAAGAAAAGCGGTGCAGTGACATCACCAAGAATGAACAGATGCGGGCTATGATTGATGCCACTATCCAGAATCAGGTGAAATTTTCATGGATTCTGACAGACATCTGGTTCGCATCCAGCGAAAACATGGAACACATCAAGCAAACCCGGCACAAGGACTTCATCATGGCACTGAAAAGCAATCGGCTGGTGGCCTTGAGCGAAGCTGCTCGCAAGGAAAAACGTTACACCCGGCTCGACCAACTGGAATGGTCAGAACAACACGCCGTCACGGGCTGGCTGAAGGGGCTGAATTTCCCCGTCAGGCTTGTCCGGCAAGTCTTTACAAACAAGGATGGCAGCAGCGGCATTTTGTATCTGGTCTGTAGCAAGCTGGACGCTGAGTGGGACGAAATCACCTCACTCTACCAAAAACGGTGGAAAGTGGAGGTCTTTCACAAATCGCTCAAGTCCAATGCCGCCTTTGCCAAGTCGCCTGCCCACACACCCAGGACACAAGCCAACCATCTATTTGCCTCGATTGTTGCCGTGTTCAAGATGGAATGTTTGACTGTGAGGAAAAAACTTAACCACTTTGCCCTCAAAGCAAAACTCTACCGCAAAGCCATCAAGGCGGCTTTTGAGGAGTTGCTCGCTTTTCGGGCTACTGCGTAACATCAGTTGATTACTAGAAAGCCATTTTATGGCACTGATTGGTATATACCCGTTAGCGCCCCCGTCGCGGCATTAAACATTGCCCATCTCGGCTTCCTAGCGATACTAAATCTTAATGTTGCTTTTTCAGGATCACTGGCTGTAGGGGTAAAACTGTAAGCGCTATTACTTACCACACTGAGTGGTGGCGTACCGCTGATGGTTGGTGGCAGATTCGTAGGCGTTGCCGCCCAAACAGGATGAATCACCCACCCAAACAACAGTAAAACACCCCATGTAAGAATAGACTTCATATGCCCCCCAATTTGGCAGTACACTAACAATCAATGACAAATCTCAATTATTAATTAAACTTATAGATAAAAATGTGACTCCTATCACAAAACTTAACCAATGGCTGCAAGCCGGACTCATCACCCCCGCGCAACACGCCAATATTCTAGACTTTGAAGCCAAGCAACGCCCCGCCACCAACGGCTGGCTGTACAGCTTCATGGTGCTAGGTGCAGCAATTATCGGGCTGGGCATCCTCTCCCTGATCGCCGCAAATTGGACACATATCCCCGATAGCTTCAAATTAGGGGTGGATTTCGCTCTACTGGGTTTGTTAGCCATCGGTATTTACACGCAATACCCGCAGCGGCAACACGGCGTATGGTTCGAGGCATTGCTGGCGGGTTTTCTGGTGCTGTGTTTAGCCAGTATCGGGCTGATCGCCGACATTTTTGAGGTCAGCGGCAAGTGGCATCACGCGCTGCTCTTCTGGGCATTCAGCACGTTTTTACTGATTTTATTTGCACGGCATTTATGGACACGGCTGTTTTGGGTAACGTTATTCGTGCAAGGCATGTGTTGGAGTTTGGTCACTGCCAGCCATGTAGAGAGCGGGCAACGGCTGGAAGCATTGCCAGCGGTATTCTTACTCGCGCCCTTGCTAAGCGCGGTGCTGTATTACGCAGCCACGCACCTGAAAGCCTTATACAGCTTGCGCAGTAGCCTGTTTTTTTGGTTTCAACTCAGTGCCATCTGTGCCTTAGCGTTTGCGGATATTGCGCGTTCGGGCGGGGAACTGGCGGATTATCCGCTGGCATGGTTCGTGCCAGCTTATGCAATGGCGGGAATATTAGCGCTGGGCATTGCGTTGCACCCGGAATACCGTTGGCTCAATCGCGTCTTATTGCTAGGCGCATTGGGCTTGTTATTGCTGTATTACTACCCCGATTCAGTCTTCAGTGGGCAAAGCCGTTACACCTTGTTTGGGTCTGAAGCACAGGAAGCGGTGAGTTTTTGGCAAGCCGATGATTTACGAGCGCCCTTGCTGACGCTGGCGATTCTGTTTTTGTATGCCTTACACGCGGGGAATGGCGGGCATCAACGCACTTTTCATGTGGTGACGTTTTTGATCGGGTTGCGCTTTGTGATTCTGTATTTTCAAGCAATGGGCGGCTTGGCGGCGACCGGCGTGGGGCTGATTCTATCGGGCAGTTTGATCATTGGCATTACCTGGCTGTGGTATCGCGGGCGCGACCGTCTGCACGCTTGGGCGAAGGGGTTACAGGCATGAAACGCCAACATTGGTTACTAATCGCTTTGCTGTTACCAATTCTGGCACTGGGGGTTTATGCTTATTGGGCTTCCCAAGGTTCCCAATCTGTACCCATTTCTGGCACAGCCAACACTAGGTCGGTGGTGGGATAACCCACGCAAAACAAGCCCATGCCAGCCGCCGCGTCTTCTTCAAACAAGGCCAGCGGCTCGCCGTCGGGATAATGCATTGCCCCCGATACAATTTTGCCCATGCACACGCCACATACCCCGCCACCACACCCCCACGGCACGGGAATGTCTTGCCGTAAAGCGGCTTGCAATACCGTTTCCCCCGCCCTGACGTCGAATTGAAACGGGGTTTGCAGAATGGTGACGCGGTATTTCATGGGCGGTTTACTTGGGGAATTTGTAGTAGGTTTCGTTCAGGAAGGCGGTCACGTTATCCAAATCTTCATCGAACAGTTTTGTGCCCAAGTTGGCATCACAGCGGCGCACTTGCCCTGCCAACATCGTCAAATCCGTCATCTTGCGGTCAGCACGGGTATAGACGCCGGAATCGTGGCAACTGATGCAATTAGCATCGTGAATCGCCTGACCGGGGTGTCCACCAGCGGCAACCACGGGTGCAGTTGCGGGAGCAGGTGCAGTCGATGCGCTTGCCTGCGTGGTTTGTTCAGCGGGTTTAGCGGCTTCAGTTGCTGGCGCACTCGCCTTTTCGCCGCAAGCACTGAGGGTAAAGACTAACGCCACTAGCGGTAACATAAGGATTTTGTTCATGGGAATTCTCCATTCCATTTATAATAAACGCCCTGTAGTATGCCGCAAATCTTGGTTGAAACGAAATCCTGTATCCGTGACACGTGTTTTCTACACTCTGGCTTTTTATCTGTTAGTGCCGCTAATGGTGCTGCGTTTGTTATGGCGTAGTCGCCAGCAACCCGCGTACCGGCAACGGCTGGCGGAACGTTTCGGCTACATCGCCGCACGTACCGACATCACACGCCCCTGTATCTGGATACACAGCGTCTCGGTGGGTGAAACCATTGCGGCGCGTCCGCTGGTCGAACACTTGCTAAACACCTACCCCACCCATCAGTTATGGATCACCACTACCACCCCAACTGGCTCCGATACGGTAAAACGGCTGTATGGCACGCGGGTATTGCACAGTTATTTCCCTTACGATTTGCCTAGCGCGGTGCAACGCACGTTGCAACGGATGCAGCCGCAACTGGTGCTGATCATGGAAACCGAAATCTGGCCGAATCTCTATCATGCTTGCCAACAACGCCAGATTCCCCTGCTGCTATTGAACGCGCGGCTGTCAACCCGCTCTTTCCAACGCTACCGCCGCTTAGAAACATTAACCCGCAACACATTGCGCGGTATCCGCTGGATTGGCGCACGTAGCTTGCAAGATGCTGACTATTTCCAACAACTCGGCGCAACGCCCGCGCAAATCGCAACCTGTGGCAATCTCAAATTCGCCCTGCAAATTCCCACCGAGCTACGCAACATCGCTCACAGCCTGAAACAGCAATGGGGCAACCGCCCCGTTTTAGTCGCCGCCAGCACTCATACCGGCGAAGATGAACAACTATTACGGGTATTTACTCATCTGCAACAACAGATTCCGAACGCCTTATTGATTTTAGTACCGCGCCACCCGGAACGTTTCGACAAGGTTTACCAGCAATGCGTGGAGACGGGCTTAACGACCCTCCGACGCAGTGCCGCCACCGCGCTTAGCGCCGACACCGCTGTATTGCTGGGTGATAGCATGGGCGAAATGCTATTGTGGTTTGCGGTCGCAGACATTGCCTTTATCGGCGGCAGCCTTGTTCCCCACGGCGGGCATAACCCACTGGAAGCGGCAGCGTTTGGTGTGCCGGTCATTAGTGGTATTCACACCCACAACTTTACCGATCTGTTCCCCGCGCTGTATGCCAGCGGTGGGGCAGTCGAAATCACCGATGCCGACGCCCTTTACACGCAATGCTTAACCTGGTTACAACAGCCGTCATTGCGCCAACAAGCGGGTGAAAATGCCGCCCAGTTTTTTGCTCAACAGCAAGGTGTACTCGCTTGTATCATGCAAGCCATTACCGCACTGTTACCGCCCACTTCGCCACCACCGGGGGATGGCACATGAAAATCCTCATCGTCAAAACCTCCTCACTGGGTGACGTGGTACACATGCTGCCCGCCATCAGCGATGCGCACGCCCGTATCCCCAACCTCAGCGTGGATTGGGTCGTGGAAGAAAATTTTGCGGAAGTACCTGCTTGGCACGCTGGCGTTTCACGGGTGATTCCGGTGGCGCTACGCCGCTGGCGCAAACACCTGTTTTCGGCAGCCACGCACGCGGAAATGCAAACATGGCGCAATAATCTGCAACAAAGCACTTACGATGTGGTGTTGGATAGCCAAGGCTTAGTGAAAAGTGCCGTGTTAGGCTGTTTTGCTCAAGGCACACGCCACGGTTACGACCGGCACAGCAGCCGTGAGCCCTTAGCCAGTATTGGCTATCAGCGCCACCATGCGATTGCGCGTGACCAACACGCGATTACCCGCAACCGTTTGCTAACCGCAGCGGCGTTGGGTTACACCTTGGAAGGTTTACCGCTGCACTACGGCATTAGCCAACACGCTTTTGGGGCGATACCTGCGCCATTGCCACAGCCTTACATTGTCGCGTTACACGGCACGAGTCGCCCGGCAAAAGAATGGGCAGAATCCCATTGGCAAAAGCTGATTCAAGCGATGGCCGCACGCGGTATTCACACGCTGCTACCGTGGGGCAACACGCGGGAACACGAACGCGCCACCCGTTTGGCACAACACCCTCACGCGCATTGCCTGCCGCGTTGCCGTTTGGGGGAATTAGCCGCTATTCTGCAAGGGGCGCAAGGCGTTATCGGCATGGATACCGGTTTAATGCATTTGGCGGCGGCGTTGGATAAACCCAGCATTGCTTTATACCCTGTCACTGCCCCTGCCCTAACCGGCTTGCTCGGCAATGACAGCAACCACTACCAACCGCTATCCGTCAGCGGTGACGAAACACAAGACAGCACAAAAGTTATCGCGACGTTTTTAGCGCAACTCACTGATCAACGCTCATAACGGTTTCCGCCATCGGGTGTATCTTTATAACGCCGATGCGTCCACAAATACTGCGCCGGAAACTCACGCACTTGCTGTTCAATCAGTTGATTAATTAAGGTGGTATCCGCTACTACCGAATCACTCGGAAACGCTTCCAAAGCCGATAAAAACCGCAACAAATAGCCGGTTTCAGTACGCACGGTAAAAAACGGTACCACTTGCGCCTTACCTAACGCCGCCAAACGGCTGGTTGCGGTATTCGTCGCCGCCGGTACACCAAAAAACGGCACAAATACCGAATTTTTGCGCCCGAAGTTCTGATCCTGCGCATACCAGACCGCAAAGCCCTGTTGCAAACTGCGGATCATGTCACGGATATTGTCACGCGGAATCGCCTTACCGTAACGCTGCGCCCGTAAGCGCGTAGTACGTAATTCAATCAGCGGGTTACGATGCGGGCGGTATACCACATGCAAGGGAAAGTATTGTGCCAATAAGCGCCCTCCCAGTTCCAAACTGGTGAAATGCGCACTCAACAGTACCACACCGCCGCGTTGCAGCGCGGCTTGCAAATGCTCCATGCCTTCGACGGTGGTTTGTTGGTTTAAACGTTCCAGATTGCCCCACCAGCTCAAACCCAATTCAAATAGACCGCGCCCTAAGGAAATAAAATGCGCCCGATTGAGCTGTTCACGTTCAGCGGCGGAATGATTAGGAAAAGCCAGTTCCAAATTGACTCGACTGATCGCGCGGCGCCGAGGCAGTGCATGGAACATCAATAGCCCCAAGGCTTTACCCAGCCACATTTGCAAGCGCCACGGCAATTTGACCGCCAGCCATAAACACCCCAACCCCAACCAAGTTGGCCAGTAACGAGGGGATAAAAAAGTGTGTTGAATCGTTGTTTCCACGTTCGGTTTAGTACTGTTTGCGGCTGCTTATGGTAAACTTTTCTGCTTGATTTTGCCTGCTTTTCTGTGAAGATGCACAATCAGCGTAAGCATGACGCGAGGGATGAAACGGTTAATATGATAAAAAATAACAATTTAAACGGATTTAAACGCTGGCAATCAACCATCGGCTTAATTAACTCTTGGCTACTGTGTGTATTGGCATTCAGCTTTATTATGAGCATAGCCATCGGCAGTGCCATTATGACTCTGATTTTACTACTGTGGTTGATAGAAGGTGACTTTACCGCCAAATTCCAGCGCATCAAATACCACCCAATCACATGGGCAATACTGGCGTTTATCGTGTTGCATTTTGTAGGACTATTGTGGACTAGCGATTGGGATGGTGCGCGATTTGTATTGAAAAAAGAAATCAAGTACCTCATGGTTCCCGTACTCATGACGGTAGTACGCCCCGCGCATATTCTGTATTATTTTATCGCGTTTATACTCTCGATGGTTGTGCTAGTGGGGCTTTCTTATGGTTTGTATTTCGACACGATTCCCGCCAGTGAACTGCTGCGCTTGGAAGACGCCAACGACACCACGCCATTTGTGAGCCATATTGTGTACAGCCCTATTCTTGCGCTCACGCTCTATTTCTTGCTGTATGCCGTATTTTTGCGCCACAATTTATCCACAAACCAGCGCATCGCAGGCATTGTGTTGTTCATCCTCATGGGCATTAACCTGTTCATCACCGAAGGGCGCATGGGGCAATTGGTTTTTTTGGTACTGCTATCCTTGTTCGTGTTTCAATATTACCGAGGCAAGTGCCTCAAGCCTGCGCTACTCAGTCTAATGTTACTCGTCACTATTGCGCCCACGGCTTATGTGCTTAGCCCTGTTATGCAAGAACGGGTGGATCAGGCGCTTTACGAAGCCCAACATTACGAAGAATTACCCAACTCCAGCGTGGGCTTGCGGGTCATTATGCTATTAAATGCGTTTGACATTATTCAGGAAAACCCGTTGTTCGGCGTCGGTACGGGCGATTACCAACAGGAATACCACCGCGTTAATCAACAAAATTTCCCCGAAGCGACACGCGGCGAGGTTTTGGCGCATTCGCATAATGTGTACGTGCAACAAATGGTGTTGTTTGGGGTATTCGGTTTAGCCGTGATGGGTTACGTGTTTTACGCCATGTTCAAACATTATCAGCATTCGTCCAACCCGCTCCGACCGATGATGCTGGCATTTGCATTATTTTATTTTGTGATCTTTTTTACCGATGGCTATATCATGGATCATTATTTAACGTTTCTGTTTTTGTGGTTAGGGGCGCTGTTATTCGCGGATTATGAACATCAGTATGGCTAAACAGATTCTGGTCATTATCCGTCGCTCCAACGGCGATGTATTGTTGAGTTCAGCATTGTTGCAACAGTTACACGATTATTATGCAGGCGCACAGATTGATTTACTCATTAATGACGATACTTTGGGCATCGCCAAAGCCTTGCCAGCGGTACGCCGTATTTATTGCTATTCCTATGCATGGAAAACCTTGCCTCGGTGGGCGCGAATCCGTCAACACGTCGGCTTAATTCGCCAACTGTGGCGACGTTATGATCTGGCTATTTCCCTCACCACGACCGATAGCAGTGTCTGGTATGCGCGGATCGCAGGGCGACAAGCCATCAGTTTGATTGAAACCGAAGCCCATAAAAACTGGTGGAAACAACGCTTACTCGATGGTTATTATTACCTTGACCCCACGCAACACGTCATTCTCAACCACTTAAAAGCCTTAAACGTGTTGCAGATTCCGCAAGGTAAAGTAATAACGCACATTCACTATAGCGCTGAAGCCTTGCAGCGGGTACAAGCCAAACTTAACGCTCAGGGTATCCACACGTTTTTGATTTTCCACCCCTCGGCGCAATATGCCTACAAAATTTATCCAGATACTTTACGTCAACAGTTGCTACACCGACTTAATGACCTGGGAATAGCGATTGTGGTAACAGGCGCGAACACACCGCTGGATTTACACATAAAAACCACCCTGCCATATTTGGAAAATCTCTATGATTTTATTGGGGAAACCAATCTGGATGAGTACATTGCGCTCAGCCATCTCGCCAGCGCTTATGTGGGCGGTGATACCCTGAATATGCACATTGCAGCCGCGCAAGATAAGCCTATTTTTGCGATTTTCGGCCCTACCCTACTCCCTATTTGGTCGCCTTGGAATAATGCGTTACAAACTGCCGCAACGCACAGCCAAGCGCAACAAACCTACGGCAATATCACCATTTTTCAAGCCGATATGCCGTGCGTACCCTGTGGAAAAGCCGGTTGTGACAATAAAAATGGCAATAGCGAATGCCTGTCACGGATAGATCCCGCCACCATAAGCGCCGCTGTCAGCCATTGGCTAAACCACCGTCATCAAGAGAACTTTCATGAATAAAATTAGCGGTTTAGTCATCACGTATAACGAAGCCAAGCACATTCGCGCCTGCCTTGAATCGCTATGGCAAGTCTGTGATGAAATTATCGTGATTGACTCCCTCAGCAACGATGACACCGTGGCAATTGCCACCGAATTAGGCGCTAAGGTCTATTCCCAAGCGTTCCTCGGCTACGGGCCACAGAAAAACTACGGTGTAGACCACTGCCAACATGCATGGGTACTGAGTTTGGATGCGGATGAACGTTTGGAAGCGGATGCCATCAGCGACATTAAAGCGCTAGACTTGACCAATAGCCCGTATGACACCTATGCGTTTCGCCGCAAAAACCTGTTTCATGACAAATGGATACGCTGCACGTCTTGGTATCCCGATCATGTACGGCGCTTATTCAACCGTGAGAAAGTGAGTTTTTCCCATGCGCAATGCCATGAAAAAGTCGAAAGCACCGCGCATACCGCGCTGACATCACACATCCGGCATTATTCTTACACCAACTACCACGACATGCTGCATAAGCTGAATAAATATTCCACCCAATACGCCCTCGACAATGCCACCAACCAACGGCGTGTTAGCGCTTGGTCGCCGCCACTGCATGGCTTGGGGGCTTTCCTGAAGAACTATTTAATCAAAGGCGGTATTGGCTGCGGCTTTGACGGTTTCACCATTTCACTATTGAATGCGCTGGGATCTTACCTGAAATACGCCAAGTTGCTGGAAATCCAACGCTATAACAGGGTGCAATCGTGAAAGTCAGTGGCTGTACGTTTATCCGTAATGCGCAAATTTTAGGGTATCCCTTCCTCGAATCGATTCGCTCAATCCTGCCGATTGTGGATGAATTCGTCATAGTGGTCGGGCAAAGCGAAGACGATACCTTGCAAATCCTCCGTGACCTCCACGAACCCAAAATCCGCATTATCGAAACGGTGTGGAATGACCACATGCGCGTCAAAGGCTATGTCTACGGGCAACAAAAAATGATCGCGCAATTTGCCTGCACTGGCGACTGGATTTTCTATCTGGAAGCCGATGAAGTGGTGCATGAAAACGACTTACCCCAGATTCAAGCGAGTATGCAACAACACCTGCACGATGAGCGCGTCGAAGCGTTACTCTTTGATTACCTACACTTTTATGGCAATGCCAATACCTATTTGTGGTCGCCGGGCTGGTATCGCCGCGCCCCACGCATCATTAAAGCTTCGGTCAGAAGTTACGCCCCCGACGGTTTATTTTGGCTGGTATTAGCCTCCAACAAACACGGGCGTTACCCCAACGCGGCACACACTGGCGCAACCATTTACCACTACGGCTGGGTCAGAAGCGAAGCCCAAATGAACCTCAAAGCCAGTTGGGTAGAAAAATATTGGAACAAACGCAATGCCGCGATTGATTACCGTGAGATGGATGCCCGTATTTTGCGCGAATTCAACGGCACTCACCCGGCTGTGGTACAAGACTGGCTTCCCGTCGCCGCTGGTTTATTTGAAACCAACCCCGCGTATCGCCCCACTCGCAAACAACAAAAACACGGGTGGATGCTGCATCTGGAACGCTGGTTTGGGCTAGAACTCAGCAAAAAACACTACCGCCTCATTCGTCCAGCAAAGCGGTAGCGATTGCCACATTGTCCCGCAAGTGCTTGGGGTTCAGCGTCCCCAGCACCACGCTGGTGACACCTTGCTGGGCAAAAATAAACGCCAGCGCTTGTTCCACCGGATTGCCGTTGTTTGCGCCAAGTTTATCCAAATGCCCGCTGGCAAAGGCTTTTTTCACCAACACCGCTTTGTGTTGCGCCGCCGCTGCTTCCAGCACGGGCAATTCATCGGTATACACCGGATTGTAAGCCGCCATCACCACATCACAGCCGAGTTCATACGCCAACAATGCGCCTTCCACCGTTTTGGAGGAAATCCCCACCGTGCGAATCCAGCCTTGCTGCTGCATGGTTAACAGCGTATCCAGCACCGCTTCCTCGCGCAAAATCCGCACATCATCACCGTCCGAATGAATCAGCACCATGTCGAGGTAATCGGTTTTCAGCAAGCGCAGGCTGTTTTCCACGCTCTGGCGCGTCCCTGCGGCGCTGAAATCAAAGTGGGATTCGCCATCGGCAAACCGTTCCCCCACTTTGGTTTCAATCACCCATTCGTGACGGGAATTGGGTAACAACTTGCCAATACGCTCTTCGCTTAAGCCGTAAGCAGACGCAGTATCCAGCAAGTTAATCCCAAGATCGAACGCCAGCGCGAGCAATTCCCGCACCTCGCGATCCGTGGGCAATTCAAAGCCTTGCGGGTATTTCACCCCTTGATTGCGCCCGAATTTCACCGTGCCTAACCCTAGGGGACTGACCGCAATGCCAGTATTCGCCACCAAACGCTTTTCCATCATCCAAAAATATCCTTGTAAGCACCATACACCGCCGCCATCATCACCGGAATCAGCACCAAAAAGCCCAGCATGAAAGGAATCGCCGCCACAAACGCCAACGCAGCGTAAAACAAGACAAACACCACGAAAGGCAAAACGTTCGCCAACGTGCCTTGCAAACTGCCTTTCACCGCATCGACCGCACTCATGCCCTTAAAAATCACCAAAGCAGGCGCAAACGTGAACAACATGCCCAAGAAAATCACCACCACAAACATGAACAGCAAGGCACTCAGCCCCAAATTGAAACTCGGCATTCCAGCCAGCTCGTCTACGGGAATAGAAGAACCAATTAACAGGGTACTCAATACCGCCGCCACCAAACCAGCGCCCAGCATTAGCGCCCCCACGATCAATAACTGGTTACGCTTTGGCTCATCCTTGAAAAAGCTGAACACATCAGTGATTTCAATGGGAGCGCCTGCTTGGGCATTTTTGACCGCCTGTAACATCCCCGCCGTTAAAATCGGCACCAGCAAATTCAACACGACACCCCCGAAAAACGGCAGCATACTTGACACCAGTACAATGATGCCGAACAACAAACCCATCAGCGCCCAATTCGCCGGATTTGACATAAACACCTGCCAACCCTGCTTAAACCATTGAATCGCTTGTAATGGGTCAACACTTCTGACTTTCAGCATCGGGGAACTCCCTTGAGGAATAATAAATTAAATAACGCTTAGCGCCACTTGCCGCGCTGTTCCAAAATCGGTCTTGCCGCTACCCAGTTTGGGAATTTCTGCCAGACTGCGAATCGTTGCCGGAATCATCAACGGATTCATGCCGCCACCCAACAACTGCCGTTTCACCGCCGCTTCGTCATACGCGCCCGCCATCAACAACACGATCTTTTCGCCCTTCTTATCATCCGGCAGATTGACCGCGACCAATTCCAGTTCTGCATCGCCCAAAATTTGCCGCACTTGCTGTTCAACGGCAGTCAAGCTCACCATTTCCCCGCCCAATTTGGCGAAACGCGAATAGCGGTCAACAATGGTCAGGAAGCCGTCTTCATCCACATGCCCTTTGTCGCCGGTTTTGTACCAGCGTTGCCCGTCGAGTTCGGCAATCGCTTGCGCGGTTTTTTCCGGCGCATTCAAATAGCCTTTCATCACTTGCGGGCCACCGATGAGGATTAAGCCATCCGCGCCCCTCGGCAAGGTTTCCAGCGTATTCGGGTCAACAATGCGGAAACTCGTTCCCGGCAATGGCAAACCCACTGTGCCTTCTTTGTTCGCCGCCTGCACTTTCCAGTAGCGCGTATCAAGCTGATCGGGCAAATTCACGCTGGCAACGGGTGAGGTTTCGGTTGCGCCATAACCCTCCAGCAATTTCTTGCCAAATTTGTCGAGGAATAAGCGACGCACTTCCGGCGCAAGTTTTTCCGCGCCCGCCACCACGTAGCGCAACGATTGGAACATCAGCGGATGCACACGCGAATTTTTCGCATACAAACGCAAAAACGTCCCCGTCCCAAACAGCAAAGTTGCCTCATAACGCGCCACACCCTTGGCGATATTCACCGCATCGGTCGGGTCGGGGTGGCACACAATCGGAATGCCTTCCGACAACGGCATCAGGGTACTCGCCAGCAAACCGAAGGCGTGGAAAGTCGGCAATGTCCCCATGATCACGTCGTTATCCAGCGTATTCAGCGCATCCGCTACCTGCCGCGCATTCACTGCCAGATTGCGATGGGAAAGCTCAATACCTTTGGGCGCACCTTCGCTGCCGCTGGAAAACAGAATCGCCGCCGTCGTATACAAATCAATTTGCGGAATGTACAACCACTGCAATAAACGGGTCGGCAATAACATCACCATCAACAGCGTAGTCAACAATTGGTGTTTGGGGATTTCCGCTTTCAAATCTTCCAAAAACGTTAACGGGGTATCGGGCAAAATCGCCGGAATATCAATCCCACGTTCTTTGAGCTTATCCAGAAAACGCTTGGAGGTGTAAACCCGTTGCAAACCCGCTTGTTGCACCGCGCTGTGGATCGACTCGCCGCTGGCGGTGTAATTCAGGTTCACAATGGTTTTGCCCAGCGTCAGCACCGCCATATTCGCAATCGCCCCACCCGCGCTGGTCGGCAATAACAAGCCGATATTCTGTTCCGGGCTAAGCTTTTTAATCAGCACCGCAAAGCGGAATACTGCCGTCATAAAACGGTGATGGCTCAAGGGTTCACCGATTACATCCGCCGCTGCCATACGGAAACTCATGCGTTTTGCCGCCCGCAGCCAATTAACCGGAATCGGGTCGATCAAGTGTGAATACGCTTCCCACGACGCAAACGACAAATCAAACACCTTCTGCTTCAATTCATGTGCGGGAATGGTTTCCGGCAAGGCTTTGCCAAACGACACCACGATGTCACGCTTGAAACCGGACTGGCGATTTTCGCGCAAAAAGCCGCTGGAACGTGAAAAGCGGCTGCCCCACAAACCGTGCAGGTAAAACGGCACGATCACCGCACCCGTGCCTTTCACCGCTTTTTCATAACCGCGCTTGAATTCGGACAACTGTCCGGTGCGGCTAATCGTGCCTTCTGGGAATAAACACACCACCTCGCCCGCTTTGAGCATTTCCGTGACTTTTTCCAGCGAATCCGCACTCGCTCCGCTGCTGATCGGAATGACACCAAACCAGTTGAGGAAACCTTTTAAATACCAACGTTCGTAATAGCCTTTTTCGATCACAAAATGCAGTTGACGCGGGTTCGCCATTTGCACCAATGCCCAGTCAATAAAACTGATGTGATTGCCCAGCAACAACACGCCGCCGGATGCAGGCAGGTGTTCAAACCCCAACACTTTCAAACGGTAACGCGCTCGAAACAAACGGCTAAACACAAAACGCAACAACGATTGCGGCATGTGATACAGCGTATACAGCGCCCCCGCCGCCGTGGTCGCGGTGAGGATGGTCATTAACAACGCATCCCCCAATCCCTGCCAAGCCAATAACGCCGCCACGCCGACAAAAGCCAGCATCACCACGCTTTGCGCCAGATGATCAACCACAGTCGCATTGGGCTGTTGCGCCACCGGCACGTGATAACGCAGCAAAGCGTGTAAAGGTGCGACAAAAATTCCGCCCATCACCCCCAAAAACAGCAATAACGCAGCAAGCAAAGGCGGCGAGAGTTGCCAACCCAAGACAATCATGCTGCCCATAATGCCGAGCGCACCGACCGGAATCAACCCGGTTTCAATGTGCGTTGCTGACAGATTCCGCGCAATTTGCACCCCGATCAACAATCCGACCACGGTTAATCCTAGCCACGCCCAATGCGCCGGATAAATCGCCAACAATGCCAGCAAAATTCCCCAGAACACCGCCTTGCCCATGATCGTCAGCCACAAATCATCATGGTGACGCACTGCCTGCCAATCCGCCCGCGCACAACCCGCCCGCCGGAATGTCACCGCGCTCAATAGCACAAACGGCAACACCAACAAGAAAACGGCAACAGGTCGGTCAACCCAATGTTGCAACACCGGGCTAAGCAATAAACTGACGATCACAACGATCAATCCGTAAAGGTAGGTGGTTGGCTGCATGGGTAGGCTCTCCTCTGATCTCTATCGTTATTAATGTGTCCGCACGATACCGTTTAATGGATTTATCATGCAAGCCGAATCAGATCTTTACCCATGACAATCTTTTGTTGCTTATACAGTGAACCGATGGCACGTTTGAAATGCGCCTTGCTCACCTGAAACTCACGGTAAATGTCTTCAGGCGAACTTTTATCGGTAAACGTCGAACTGCCGCCACGCGCCTGCAAATGATCGAGAATTTTCTGCGCCAAAGCATCCTCTACCACCGGGCTTGGCAATTGCAGGGTCAAATCAATTTTCTGATCGCCACGAATCGCTTTAATAAACCCCGACACCCGCTGCCCAATCTGCAAAGGCTGAAACACTTCATTCGCATACAATAAGCCTAAATGCGTGGCATCAATCACCGCTTTGAAACCCAAATCGGTGCGCTCATAAATCATTAACTCCACCGGCTGACGCGGTTGAAACGACCCACCGAATTCGTTGAGAAACAAATCCAACCGCGATGAAGCCACAATGGTTTCGGTTTTCTCATCCAAATACACGCACACCACGTAAGCTTGCCCTTGCTGCATTAAATGCGCCTGTTCCTGACGCGGCACCAGCAAATCTTTGGGCAAACCCCAATCCAAAAATGCCCCGACGCGATTCACATCCACCACGGTTAAACACGCGACCTCCCCCACAGCCGCCAGCGGCTTATCGGTGGTGGCAATCAAACGGTCTTCCGAATCCAGATAAATGAACACATCCAGCCAACTGTCGACTTCGCAATCTTGCGGCACATAACGCTTGGGCAACAGGATTTCACCGTAACTGCCGCCATCCAGATACACCCCAAAGCCGGTGAGTTTGGTAACGCGCAGTTGATTGTACTTACCGATTTTTAACATAAACATTGCTCCACAAAGGGGGGGACGATTTGGCTGGCTAAGCCGTTGATGGACTGGTGAAACAGCTCGCTATTGCTGCCGGGGTCGAGGTTTAATTCTACCGTGTGTGCGCCGCTGTCACGGGCGACTTCGACAAAACCAGCGGCGGGGTACACATTGCCGGATGTGCCGATGGAGATGAATAAATCGCAGTGTAACAGCGCGGTTTCAATCTGGCGCATGTACAAGGGCATTTCGCCGAACCAGACGATGTGCGGGCGCATTCCGCCGGGTTTGCCGCAGCTTTTACATGCTGTGTGTGCGCCGATGTCTTCCATGCAACCGTAACCCATGCCGCAATGGTTGCAACGGATTTTGTTCAATTCACCGTGCATGTGCAGCAGGTTTTCGCTGCCTGCGCGTTCGTGCAAATCATCGACGTTTTGGGTAACGAGCAACACATTGCCGGAATGTTCGCGTTCTAGCCGTGCGAGGGCGAGGTGGGCGGCGTTGGGTTGCACAGCGGGGTCGAGCAATTGCTGGCGGCGCGTGTTGTAAAATTCGTGCACAAGCGCGGGGTTTTTGGCGAAACCTTGCGGGGTGGCGACCTCTTCGATGCGGTGGTTGTGCCACAAGCCGTCACTGGCGCGGAAGGTTTGAATGCCGGATTCGGCGGAAATGCCCGCGCCGGTGAGGATGACGATGTTGGTGGGGTGGGTCATGGGATTCGCTCCTGAATATTGCAATCAAGGATGATCTTCATCATTTGCTTTGCCGATGCGCATGGGTTTCGGCGATGGCTATTTGCATAATGTCATCTTCTTGTTGCGCGGTCATACCCGCTGATTCCTTGATCATATTGTCAAAGAAAGCATCTCGCCCAGCGGCGGTTGCCAGTGCTGGGTAAGCGGTTTGCAGTTGTGCCATTTTTTGCAACACTTTTTCCGTTTCGGAAAGCTGCTGCTTTTCGAGTGCTTCACGGATTAGGGTGCGTACATAGTCGCTGGCGTTGGAAAAACCGCGCAACTCTACTTGGTGTTGCACGAAATCCTTCAATGCGTCTGAAAGTGAAATGTGTAAGGTTGCCATGATTTGCCTCTGTTGTGCGTTTTCCTAATCATAGCTTGATGTAAATCTTTGTCAAAGTTTTACATCTTTCCGTTCAAACTTCCTTCCAACAACGCAATTTCCCCCGCATCCAACCCAAACAGCGCGTAAACCGCCCGATTCAACGCCTGTTCTTGCATCGCAAGCTGACAACTCAAATCCTGAAGCACGGCCTTGTCCTTGTCAAACCACGCTTCCCATGCATTGCGTTCGGCGAGGGGGATTTCCTGCTTAAACAGCTTTTTCACCTCATCACGGAAAGCGGCGAAATCGAGCAGCCACCACGCTTGCAGCTTTTGCGAGAGTTTAGGGTCACGGTCTTTGGGGCAGAGGTCGGGGATACGACGGCGGAAAGCGTTTTCGAGGGCGTAACGTTGTTCCGCGAGGGCTTGGCAGCTTTCCGCCAGCGTTGCAATTGCCGTTTTCTGTTCATCCGTCACATCAGGAATCGGGATGGTGTCCATGTAGATGGTTTTCAAGCGTGAAAAACCGCCGCGTATTTGCGGACAAATGCTGCGTAGGCAAAACCATATCGCTTGGCTATTCAACAGCCCGTTAAGGTATTGATCGGCATTTTTTACAAAGAAACCCGTTGTTTCAAACAAATAGTCCTTGGTATCAAAACTGAATTTCAGTTGGTCGGTAATATCGGGGTAAATGATTTTATGGGTATCAAACGCATCGTAATAGCCGCAGGTGCGCATTTCCCACCAAAATTCACCTTGGTCACACCGCTTTCTGGCTTTGGCTGCAAAGGGTTCTAGCCATTGGCACAAAGCAGGGTGTTTTTGCACGAGCCAACTCCACGCCGTTTGTTCTTCGAGTTTTTGTTCTTTTATGCCGATTTGTTGACGTGTCCAACCTTTGGGAAACAGGATTAGGTACAGGCTACGCGATTCAGACCGCCATTTTTTTAAGTCTTTGCCTTCCAGAAAGGGCTTGAGGCGGTCGAGTGATTGCGGATTGGCGTTTACGATGTTATCGCGGGTGGCTCTGTCAATGATAAAGGCTTCCATCAATCCGGTCAGGATTCCGCGATAGGGCGAGCCGTAGGCTTCTTTGAGGGTGCGTTTGCCTTTGGTGAGTTTGGCGCGGAGGGCTTGCAAGCGTTCGTCTTCGAGCCGCCAGCCGTCGGTACTCAGTTTGTTTTGCGGCATTTCAGCAAACGCGCCGTCTTTGAGTTCCCCCGCCAATGCGCTGACATGACGCGACTGCACCTTGAGAAAATGGAAGGCTTGTTCCGGCGGATTTTTGCGCGAACGGTTCGGCTTTTCCATGATCAAAATCGCGGGGTAGGTCGTCACGCCCTCAAATACCTGCAAATCGCCAAAATCCACCACACTTTTCAAGTTCGCTTCCACCTGCAAAAACTGCCGTAAATGTTCGCCGCTACCCGTGCGGAAAAACGTCGCCGAACTGATAAACCCCAACATCCCGCCCTTTTTCAGCAGCCGCAACCCCAACTCAAAAAAGTAGGTGTAAAGGTCAGCCACGCCGTGATACGTGCGGTAATTCGCCTCCAAATACGGCTTGATCGGGGTCAAACGTTCTTGGCGCACATACGGCGGATTGCCCAAAATCACGTCAAATTCCTTGAACCGCCCAAACCAATGGAAAGCTTGTTTATCCACGGTTTTATCATCCACCACACTATTGCCTTGGCGGATATTGTCTTTCAACGACGTGAGTGGTTTGCCCTTTTCTGCTGTGGCTAAATGCAGCGAAAGCCGCGCAATTTCCACCGATTCGGCGTTAATATCCACCCCAAACAGGTTATTGTTGAGGATGTCGTGATTCAATTCACGCCCAAACAAATCACCCTTGTCGCCCAATTCCAGTAAGCGTTGATTGACCAGCGTGTATTCCTGTTTCAAATACTGCCAAGCAGCCACCAAAAACGCGCCGCTCCCACACGCCGGATCAAGGATGCGCGTGGTTGCCAGCGTTTGCCGATACGCCGACCACCACGCCAGCGAATCCGCCTCCGCCGCAATCGCCAATTTGCATTTGCTGAGGTACGCGCCCAGCGTGTGTTCCACAATCCACGCGGTAATGAAATCCGGCGTATACACCACGCCATCCTGCTTACGCTTACCGCTCGTGCCGTGCTTTTGCTGGGTTAATTCGAGATCGGTTTGCTCATCCAGCGACTCGTAAATCTGGTCAAGATCGGCGATGGATTGCTCGAAAATATGCCCCAAAATCGTGACGTTTATATCAACATCGAAGTTGTATTCCCACAAGCCTTTGAACTCGTGCAACAAACCATCGCTGATATTCAACTCTTCCAACGCCGCATCGGGCTTAAACAAATCGCCGTTGTAACGCGGAATATCGCGCCCATTACCTTCGTTGATGTATTTGAACAGCAATTTCAGCCGCTCCCACGCGCCGTTCATTAAGCTGTCTTTTGCCAGAATATACGTCGCCAAGGTATTGGCAGGCAGCAAACCACGATCTTCGGCAAACGCAATAAACAGCACCCGATCCAGCAGCGTTTGCGCCCGTGCCACCATGCTTTGACGGCTGAAACGCCCGTTTTCACGCTTCATTCCATTGATCAGTTTGACGCGAATCTCGCGGTAATCGGCATACAGCGCGTTGGTAATGTCCTTTTCCGCCTGCTGGCTTTGCGTAAACAGTGCTTCAGTCGCGCCCGACAGCAAGTTTTTTGCGCCCAACAACAACACGAACCGCGCATATTCATCCGGCTTGATCAGGTCGGCAATCTGCCAGCTTTCGTAGATGTAGTTGGAATAGGGATATTTGTAGAGGCGGATTTCAATGCAGTTAGACACCAAATACCAATGTGCTTCGCCCTTGCTGTTTTCCGCATATTGCGCGGCTTGGGCAACGGTAGAGAGCGTCCGCCCCATCGGAATATCCATGTTGCTGGTGCGCGGGTCTTTCAATTCAAACGGTGCAAGCCGCTGTTTGTTTTTCTCGGAAAACGTGCCAAAGCAAAAATCTGCAAATCCTCTGCCGCTGCTTTCCTCTGCCCCAAATGTCCACTGCCCAGTTTTCTTGTCTTTCTGGCTAAAGCTTTTGTAACCCAACACTGTTCCGCATAAATCGCGGAAAAACTCCGGCTGAAGCTTTTTCTCATTCTGTTTATAGATCGAGCCGTCGGTAATCATGGCGTGCCATTCTTCCAACACTTTTCGCGCTGCGGGAGGAATTTGCTCATCCTTCAGCGGGTTGTTAGCAGCCAGTGCCTTGCTGAGTGAGCGCGGATGAAATAAGCGTTGTGGGTTCGACATGGGGAAAGATTAGCCTCTGATCAGGAGGGCTAATCCTATCACCTCATGCCCAAGAACACCCAGCTTGTGTGCTACAATCCGTGCATGAAAACGAAACTCCCCTACGGTTTAAGCAACTTCAAAGATGTCATCCTCGGTGGCTACACCTACGTGGATAAAACGGCGTATATTGCTCAATTGGAAGACAGCGGCAAATATAATATTCTGCTGCGCCCACGCCGTTTTGGGAAAAGCCTGCTGCTCTCGGCGATGGAGTATTATTACGATAGCCATTACGCGACGGATTTCGACAGCCTGTTTGCCGAGCTATACATTGGCAAACACCCCACACCGATGAAAAGCAACTACAGCGTACTGTTCATGGAATTCAGCGGCATTTCCACCGAAAGCTACGAAGCAGTTTATCGCGCCTTCAACACCAAAGTGGAACTGGCACTGCAACGTTTTTTAGAACGTTATGGCTACCCTTCCAGCGATTCGGCGAGTATTGCCGCGTACAGTTCACCGCATGAAAAAATGGAAGCCTTTTTCAAGATTGTCGAAGGGCAAAAAATCCTCTTCCTGATCGACGAATACGACCATTTTGCCAACAGCATCCTCGCCGATGATTTGCAGCAGTTTCAACAGATTGTCGGCAAAGGCGGCTTTGTGCGCAGTTTCTACGAAACCATCAAAACTGCCACCCAACGCGGTATTATTGACCGGCTCTTCATCACGGGTGTCACCCCGATCATGCTCGACAGCATGACCAGCGGCTTTAATATCGGTGAAAATGTCTCCCTGACGGAAGAATTCAATGAGGCAATGGGCTTTACCCGTGCCGAAGTGGTCAACCTGTTACAGCCTTTGGTGGAAAGCTGCGGTTTGGACAGTAATCAATTAATGGCAGATGTCACCGATTGGTACAACGGCTACCGCTTCCACATTAATGCGGCTGAAACTGTCTACAACGCCAATATGGTGCTGTATTTCATCAAGAATTTTGACTACAAACGCTGTGCCTACCCCCGCAAAATGCTGGATGCCAATATCGCCTCCGATTACGGCAAATTGCTGGGATTATTCAGTATCGGCAATCGTGATGAGAATTTCGCCGTGCTGGATGAATTGCTCACCACAGGTCAAGTCGTGGCGCAACAAGCGGAGAAATTCGACTTCGACAAAGGTTTTGAGCGGGATGATTTCATCAGCCTGCTCGGTTACATGGGCTTCGCTTCATTGCACGGGGCAACCTTATCGGGTGAGGTGTTTGTCATTCCCAACCACGTCATGCGCGAGTTGTATTTTCAATACTTTAAAGTGGAATTGGAACGCCGCAATCAAATTTCTATCCCAGACCGTGCTGTATTGCTGGCGGTGGAAGTATTGGCGTTGCGCAATGACATCCAGCCGCTGATCACCGAACTGACGCGGGTATTGCAATTGCTCTCCAACCGCGATTCCTTGTGGCTGGATGAGGAACACATCAAGACGATTTTGCTGGCATTGTTGTATCAATCGTCGGCGTACTTCATCCAGAGTGAGCGGGAAATGAACCGTCGTTACCCTGACATTTTGCTGCTGGAGCGTAGCCCTTTTAAGGTCAATTACCAGCATTTGATCGAGCTTAAATACAGCAAAAAAGGCGACAAAGACAAAGGTTGGGAAACCAAACGGCTGGAGGGGATTGAGCAAGTGCAAAGCTATCTGCAATTGCCCACCATTGCCGCACTCCCCAACCTCAGTGCGTGGGTGGTGTTGACGGATGGGGAGCGCGTGGCGGTGGAACGTATTACTGGCTCACAACCCGCCGGACATCATTAACAACCCAAAAAACGGCGCAAGCACAATCCCACCCAGCACTGCGGTCACGCCATCCGCCGCCAATGTCAGCGGAGTCAGTGCAATTTTCGCAGCAGTATCCGCCACACCATCCGGCGCAACCACGGTCAATTCATACGGCTGGCGGAAAAACGCGGTTTGCGGCACTCTCACGTTGCCTGCCAGATAGCGCGTTCCCTGAATAGCCGCGCTGTATGCCAAGGTATTGCCCTGTTGGCTGAAACCGCGTTGAGTGAGAAATTGTTGTTCCTCCACGGTGAGCTTCCCCACATCGGCTGACAACGTATAGCTACCGCTCACGCCTTGCCCCGCATTCACGGTGAACTGGTTGAAGGTTGGATTGAGCTTGGCGCGACCGTTCCATTGCAACACCGATTTCAGCGGCTCATTCAGCGGGAAAATGAAATGATGTTCCTCGCCCGCCACCACTAACGTGGATTTATCTTGTGTAATCAGGAAGCTGTTAATCTTTTCCGTGCTGACGTTCTTGCTGGAATGCAAAGCGTGGGTGGCGCAGCCGACGGTCGCAAAGCTCAGTACGGCAAGCAGTAGGTAACGGAGTAAGTGGCGCATGGTGTTCCCTCTGGTGACTTGATTGATGATGGGAACATCATGTGTCATTCGCTATGTATAAGGAATGCTTACGTATCGAAGTATCAAATAACAATACTTGAGGATGTGCTATTCGAGCTGTTAATTCTAGGGTATATGAATTGATGTGATTATGGTCACTTTTCAATCACTTCATTGCTGTTAGTATTCTCTTCATTTTGATAATGCTCGTTGCACTGGACATAAAACAAATGCAGATAAAATCTTCTTTAGTTCTCAGCTTGTTGCTGGTTTGCTCACAGAGTGAGATTGCCTATGCTGATTGGTATAAGTCCACGGCAGAACCCAGTTTGGTTGTGCGCGACGCACCGGATGTAGGTGGGGCGAAGATAGGTAATGTTCCTGTTGATGGCAAAGTCGATGTACTTGAACGTGTTGGCAAGGAAGAATCCATCGGCGGTAATAGTGGACATTGGGTGAAAATTCAGTGGAAAGATAAAACTGCTTATGCTTTTGATGCGTTTCTGACACCAATAGCTGACGATGTTTCAGAGTCTCAGGAGCGTTCATCATCATCTACCAAATCAAAAAGCGCCTCAGGAAAAGCATTATCAGTAGATGATGTTCTCGACAAGGTGTACGAGGGGTTTGATGCAAAGAATAATTGCCGTCGCTACCACTCGGATCAACCCGATTACTATTACTGCATGAAGGTTGATCGAGTTGATACATTGACCACGGAGGAGGCATCTCCTTATACACAAATCAATCCATTCCCAACTCACTAGCCATCTGAATGCCATAAATGCAGTCCAGCACTCGTGAATAGCCTAACCAGATACTTTTAGCCCCCGGTTCGCCATCGGATTTTCTGCCCAAAAAGCCCCCCAGTTCTGCCAGATTGCGGATCACTTGATTGAGGGTAGGTATGCCATCGGGTAGTGCTTTTTTGCCGAGCCGGAAGGAGACTTTCCATTCCAAGGGGTCAAACACCAGATCAGCCGGAAGTTCTGGGCAGGTACGCCCCAACCGCATCAGAAACATAATCCGCCAGGCCACCATGATGTAGAGCGCTAGGGCTTTTTCGATGCGCTCTTTGGTGTCCAGTTGCAGTTTTTCGACGCGACAGCCAACTTTCAGGACATCAAAAAACATTTCGATTTCCCAACGCGCTCGATACCAGTCGATGAGTTCACAGGCAGCATCGGCGGTCTCTACACAACGGTTGGTGACTAAACGCCAAATGAGGGGCGATTTTCCGGCGGGTGGGTTGATTTCTTTGGCTTGAACTAAGGTTAATAGCATCGGATGCTTACTCTTGGGACGCAAGGTATAACGTAACACCTTGATTTCTTGTACCACTTTACGGGGCTTTTCACCCTGCTTGCGCGGTTTGGTAAAGGTGATACGAGTCAACGCCTGTTGTTGATCAATGGCGTCCCACAGTTTGAGGTCATCCCCCAAGGCGCGGTTATGTTGCGCCCGTATCAGCAGGTCAGCCGGGTAATCCAAGGCTTGCGCCCGTTTGAGTAAGTCGTAAAAGTCGCTTTCACGGTCGCCCGCATAGATGAGGCGGTGTTCAGGGCAGCGTGCCGCCAGTTCGGCTACTCGCTCATACCCTTCAATCCAACGGCGGCTTTCTTTGATGCTGGGGTTGGCTTGGTCGGCAGCTTTGCTCAATCCCCGTGACCACATCCACGTATCGGTGATGCCCAACGGCAAACGTTCTGGGGTGATACACAAGGTCGGATGCAGGTACATCCCGCGTTGCTTGTCGTAGGATAACCGCCCTAAACCCTCGGTTTCCTGTCCATTGAAGTCCAGTTCGGTCGTATCTTGAATACACAGGATAATCCGCGAATCTTGTTGACGAATTCGGCACTCTGTCGCTTCAAAGTGGGATGCCATCAAAGCATCATGGCTCACCGCTTCATTCCAGAAGAAACGGTACGTCGCCAAGGTGCTTGACCAACTTTGGCAAGCCTTAGGGATGCTGGACTGGGGGGCTTTCAGCATGGCTTTGAGGATATGAGCGGCTCGTGTTTCGAGACGCTTGTCTCCCAAATCAAGATCGGTGAGTTCGGTAGATGACCAGTTCATGAGTGAAAATTGCTTATCTTACATCAGCTTGGGAACTTGTGTATAAGGAGATGCGGAGGAGGGCGTTCGCACCTATGTATTGCTTAGCGGATCAATGACCAATGCAGGGGGTGAGAGTGGCTCCCATGTTGATGCGGGTTTGGTGGGGGCGCTGATTATTGGGGAAAGCAAAAATGGCGCTGAAATTATTGCAGGCGACCCCAATATTTCCATCGGCGCGTTTGGTAGTAGCCCCACAAAATGGGAGTTTATTAAACTTGGTCCATCGAATTACTGGGGCTGGAAAAATACGTGGGGGGATGCTCATCAAGGTATTGGTGGTTCACGTTATTCTATTCTCGCTCCCTACGGTAAGAAAATTCAGGAGCTAGCGGGTTTTGTCGAAAGTTATTCTGATGAAGGTAATTGCGATGAAGCTAATGGCTGTAAAGCGACTAGCTACGAGACTGCATTAGAAATTGATTCTACCCAAATTGGCGAAAAGGTTTTCCCCCTTGCCATTACCGTGACGGGCAAAGAAAAGGGGAAGTCGATACCTGAAAAGACTTGGAAACTACCTTTTGATAGCAAAACATGGGCTTATGCCGAACCCCAAAACTGGCCATTAAAAGGCTTGGATTTTTAAGTCATTCGGCCAATCGAATCAAATCTTTACCCATCACAATCTTCTGCTGTTTGTACAGTAAGCCAATCGCCCGTTTGAAATGCGCTTTGCTCACCTGAAATTCGCGGTAAATGTCGTCGGGCGAACTCTTATCGGTAAAGGTGGACGTACCGCTCCGCGCTTGCAAATGATCGAGAATTTTCTGTGCAACGGCATCCTGCACCACTGGGCTAGGCAATTGCAGGATTAAGTCGATTTTCTTGTCGGGGCGAATCGCTTTGATGTAACCCTGCACCCGTTGCCCAACGCGCAGCGGTTGGAATACTTCGTTGGCGTATAGCAAGCCAAGGTGTGTCGCTTCAATCACCGCTTTGTAACCCAGTTCGGTGCGCTCGTAAATCATCAATTCCACGGGCTGACGTGGGGTGAAGTCGCTGCTGAATTCGTTGAGGAATAAATCCAAGCGCGAGGAAGCGACGATAGTTTCGGTGAGATCATCGACATACACGCACACCACATACGACTGACCTTCCTGCATCAATGTCGCTTGTTCCTTGCGCGGCACGAGCAAATCCTTCGGCAAACCCCAATCCAGAAACGCCCCGAAGTGGCTCACCGCGACCACTTTCAAGCAAGCGACTTCGCCGACTTGCGCCAGTGGGGTTTCGGTGGTCGCAATCAAACGGTCTTCCGAATCCAAATAGATGAACACGTTTAGCCAGCTTTCGGGTTGGCAACCTTCCGGCACGTAGCGTTTGGGGAGCAAGATTTCGCCGTAATTTTTGCCATCCACATACACCCCGAAGCTGGTGGTTTTGGTGACGCGCAGCAAGTTGAATTTGCCAATTTTTAACATGAGAGAGTCCTTTGGTTGCTGCCGTATTCTAGCACCAAAATACCGCTGGTTTGGTGCTTGTGCTAACATCAGCTTATGAAAAATGACGGAGGTTAAGCAATGTCAATGGTAGCAAGCAACCCAGAGGTTTTAGGCGGAGTATTGGTATTCAAGTCCACGCGTGTACCTGTGCGCAACTTATTTGATTACTTACTGGCGGGTGACAGCATTAAGGATTTCCTAGAGGATTTTCCAACCGTTTCGTTTGAACAAATCCGTTATGTCTTGAAAAGTTCGGAAGTTGCCTTTGAGAAAGCGGCTGCTTGAGCATGAAAATTATCATTGATGAATGCTTGCCGCGCCGCTTGTGTAAGCTATTGCCGTTCGAGCAAGTGTGGACAGTGCCGCAAATTGGGCTGGCAGGTTTGAAGGATACCGAACTGTTGGAAGCACTTGATGCGAAAGGCATTGATGTTTTTGTCACCATTGATGGCAATATCGAATACCAGCAACAGTTTGTTAACCGCGTCTTCGGTACGGTGGTTATTCGTGCAGCCAGTAACCGTTTCCAAGATTTAACGCCATTGGCTACAGCGTTGATTGAGGCTGTTAGCGGCGTAAGTGCTGGGCAACTTGTACGGATTCCTTAAAGCAAATCACCCGTTCAATCGACGATTTGCAGATCCCCCACGCGGATCACCTGTTGGTCGCCAAACGTCAGCGTGGTGTTTTGCCCAAAGTATGCGCCGTTGAGGTGCGGGTAAGGGGTCATCGCGGTGAGGGTTTTCAACGGTTCTTTCGGGTTGCTAATCACGCCGGTTTGCTGATCAACCGTGGTGGTTTTGCAGCGTTGGCACGGTTTGCGGATGGCGAAACGGTACGCTTGTGTGACAGCGGTAACGGTTGCACAACGGTCTTCGCCAAAGGCTGCCATGCCGCTGAGGACGATATTGGGGCGAAAGCGCGTCATGGGAACGGGGCTTGCACCATTGGCGACGAGTTGCGCATTCAGGGCGTGCAACGAGGCTTCCGACACAATCAAAAACGGGTAGCCTAAGGTACTCCCCATTGTCCAGACCAAAATCTCAAGAAATTAAAATAAAAGCTGGTTGATAAAAATCTGTCTTCCCTTGCCCATCCTGCCGCCCTGCAAAATACACAGCAGCCGGTGTGCTGTAATCGAGGGACTGATGCAAGCGTCGGTGGTTGTAGAACTGGAAGTAGTCCCGCAAGCCTGTCCTTGCCTCTTGCACCGTCTGTATATCCTGCAAATAAATATGTTCATATTTGACTGTCCGCCACAGCCGTTCAATAAAAATATTGTCCAGTGCGCGTCCCCGCCCATCCATGCTGACACGGATGCCTTTGTTTAGCAGCGGTGTCGTGAATCGTGGTGTCGTGAACTGTGCGCCTTGATCGGTGTTGAAGATTTCACACGACCCGCTATCCAATAACTCGCCGACCACTTCAATGCAAAAATCAGCTTCCAACGTGGTACTGATCGCCCAACCCAACACATAACGGCTGTACCAGTCGATCACTGCCATCAGGTACACAAAGCCATGCGCCAATCGGATATACGTGATGTCGGTACTCCACACTTGATCGCAGCGGTCAATCACCAAACCCCGCAGCAGGTAAGGGAAAATCTCATGTTCAGGGTTCGGTTTACTGGTGTCAGGTTTTTGGTAAACCGCCTCCAGACCCATGGTGCGCAATAGCCGCCTCACCCGCTTTTCGTTCACTACATGCCCCAAGGTACGCAAATGTGCTTTCATCTTAAGCACCCCGTAGTAGGGCGTTTGGGTGTATTGTTCATCCAATAAGCGCATCAACAACAGGTTTTCCTCACTTTCACCCTGCGGCTGGTAGTACAGGCTGGAGCGGTTGATCCCCAACAATCCACACTGCTGACGCAAGCTAAACGCCGCATTGTCTGGCTCAAGCAAGGCTTTCCTTAGGGTTAATGGATACCCGCCGACTTTTTTTTCAGCCAATCACGTTCGGCAACCACTTGCCCTAGTTGGCGGTATAACTCGTCAATCTCCGCTTGCTGGTTGTGTTGATCGCGGTCTTTTTTACTGGAAAAAGCCAAGGGGATGGCAGCTAGAGCCTGTTTTTTCCACGTGCTGATCTGAGCCGCTTGGATGGCGTAGGCGGTGATCAGTTCGTTGGTGGTTTTCTGTTGCCTGATCGCCTCCAATGCCACTTTCGCCTTGAACTCCGCTGTATGATGTTTGCGCACATTTGCCATATCTTGCCTCCTTTCGCTGCTATCCTCTTATCTTAGTCAGTGGTCTAGAATATGGGGAGTATCATAGCCGTCTGAAAAGGCGGTGTCGGCAGGATCGCCGTTCATGTAATTCGGGTCAACGGGGCGGGTGAAATCGTCAGCAAAGCGCACGAGGCGCAAGTCGCCACCGTGCCATTGCCCCAGCACTTGCGTGAGCCATTGGGAGGCTACATCGCCTTCATGATCGGCGGGGCAGTGGTCGCGCCAGACGACGACTTCAACACGTTCGGCAGGTTTAGGCTGCAAGGCAATACTGAGCGGCGGCTGCGTGGCGTGCGACAGCACCAGCGCATCCGCCGTCAAATCCACGCGAATTTGTGCCATGTTGGGCAGTTGGCGTTGGGTGAGAAAATGCCCGTCGGCATCAACGACCATCCATTGCCGGTCAAATGCCAAGCCTTGCGTGGTCAATGTTGCGTGTTGCAGCGCAATGCCTTGCAGGGATTTAACGGGGTAAATATGTAAGCTACTAATGGTGATCATGGATTTCCCTATCGTCTTTATGCACGTCACGCCACAACAACATATCGGTCAAGCGCGTGCTTTTGTCGGTATCGAAGCCTAAATCTTGGCGGCGTTCAGTGGGGTTGCACCACGTCCCAAACAGCAAATCCCATACGGGTAAGCCGTAATTTTGTGCATGATGCCCCCGTTGGTGGTGGACGGTGTGCATTTCGGGGCGTTGTACCACATAGCCTAGCCACGGCGGGGTGCGCAGATCACTGTGCAGAAACAGATCGAATGTGCCCGTCATCAGCAATGCAATTGCCGCCGCCAACGGGCTTGCACCCAATATACCATAGCTGGAAATAGCGCTGATCAGCACGGCTGCCGCTGTGTCGAGTGGGTGCGCGAAAAATGCCGTCAATGCTTCCACCCGTTTGGCACTGTGATGCAATTGGTGGAATACGCGCCACAGCAAGTCAGAATAATGCGTCGCCCGATGCCACCAGTAAAACGTGAAACTGGTGAGTAAAAAGCTTAATACGCCGACCAATCCATCTGCCAAAACCCCGCGTGTGGTGAATACGGCGTTGGCGCTGATAGCATCCGCCAGCACATAGCCGAGGGTTAGGGTAACACCGACCGTTGCAGCGCCCAACAGCGTTGCCATGATGAGCCAGCGCCGATCACAGTGATTACGCGAGGCGGGCGCGATCACTTCATGGGTGAAAATGCCGACGAATAATAGGGCGATAATCGGGTAGATGTATATTTCCATGCTGGCTCTGTTAGGGGGAGGTGTTGTATCTATTTTTGTTCCGCGTCGAACATCGCTTGATTGGAGGCACGTTCCATGACTGCCGCTTCGTTGTATTCGCGTTTGGTGCGATCATTTTCTGAGGTTGCACCGGCATTTTCCAGCAGTTTAATGATGGCGGGGTTGCCTTTTTTGCGGGCGACATCCAGCGGGCGTTGCCAGTCTTTGATGCGGTTGGCATTTGCGCCGTGTTTGAGCAGCAGGCTGACCATGTTAGCGTTGCCTTGGTCGATGGCGGCGAGTAACGGGGTTGTGCCGATGCCATCGGGTTTGTTCGGGTCTTTGCCCATTTTTAGCAAGCATTCCGCGCCCGCCAAGTCTTTGGAGATGACGGCGTAATACACGGGCGGCCCCAGCATGAGTTCGTCTTGCGCGGTGTAGCCGTTGAGGATGGCGCAAGTAGTGGGCTTGGCGGTGCTGGTGATGATGGTTTTACTGGCGGGTTTTGTGTCAGGTTGGGTCGGGGTGCTGGTGCAGGCGGTCAGCAGGCTAGCGGCAATGAGCAGGGTCGCGAAGGTGCGTTGTATTGTTGGCATTGTTAACTGTCCTTGTATTGTTGAGCTTTTATTATAGGTGGAATTATTCAAGTTGCATTCTTGATGTAACTTACATCCCCGTCAGCGCATAGTGGTGAATAAAATACACCTCCCGTGCCAGAAACGGTAATTGCGTTGCCAGCGAGCGGTACATGCTGGTCGGCGTGGGCGAGGATACGGCGGCAATGCCTACATCATGCGCCATCCACATAGCACGTTTCAGGTGCAGCGGGTCACTCACCACCATCGCCGAATGTAAGCTGTGTTGCCGCATGAGCGCGGCGGCTTCGGCAAGGTTTTGTTGTGTGGTGTGGGAATTTGCTTCGCTGTAAATGGCGGTGGCGGGGATGCCTAAGCGTTGTGCAAAAATGCGGGCAACGCTACTTTCCGCGTGGGAATCGCCTGCGCCTGTACCGCCCGTGAAGATGAGCTTTGCCGCTAACCCGTGTTGGTAAAGGTTAACCGCGTGGCGAATGCGTTCGGCGAAAACAGGCGTGGGTTCATTGCCTTGCACGGCTGCACCCAACACGATGATGCAATCAGCGGGAGCGGCGTTGTCTTGAGTGCCGTAGTGCCAGATGTTACTGCTGACAGCGATGAGCCAGATGGCGACAACGAAAGCAAGCCACTTCATTGTTGATCACCATTGCGCATGAACATGGTCATCATGCCGCGCTGCGCGGCATCCCTGAAATTTGACGTTGGCAGACTGAATGCCTAAGCGTGTTTGTAAATGCGGTTCTAACAACACTTTCTGCGCATCCGCCGCCAGTAATTGTAGCAGGGTACGGGTACGTGCCGCATCCATTTCATACGCCGCATAGCGTGGTTGCAACCAGTCGAAATCCCAACGTAAATAGCTGGATTTGCCTAAACACGCCGCTTCTTTCGGGTGTTGTGGCTGTTGGTAGCACCAGTACCCCAGCCATGAGGGTGAGACATTTAACGGTTCGTGGGTGTTTTTGCGCTGGTAAAAAAACGCCAGATCCACTTTACGCCCATCGTTGTGGCTCAAATGCGGCAGCAAGGGAAAGCCATTCATAAACGGGAAGTTAGCATCCAAATAACGCACCGTGCTATCGGGGTGAACCTCCCGAAATTGTCGCGCTACCTTGAGTAAGCGGGTTTGGGTGGCGGGTGTTACGTAATTGCGCATCAGCAGGCAATAACCAACATTGGCAGCTTGCAGCGGGGCGGCATCGCTGGCAAAACACGGCAGTGGCACTCTGCCATTCCATTGCGCCAGCGTGGGTACGAAGCTGAAGACCGACAGGGCATAAATCAGCAGGAATGCCGCGCCGCGTAGCCCTGTTTGCTGCCAGCGTGCCGGGCGACGGATCAGGCGTAACACGGGCAAACTCAGCCACCCAATAATACCGCCGAGCTGGGTTAGGGCGGTCAGGGCGAGGAAAATCAGTAGGTGGGTGAGGTGTTTCATAGCAGGTGTGATTCACCTCGGCTCTGGCGCGACAGCCAATAGCTAAACCACGCAGGCAATTCACGTAATGAGGCGTAGACATCGCGCCATTCAAAATAATGAGGATATGCTGCCCCGACATTAACAAAACCCTCTTTCCCAAACGCCATTTCGCTACGGGAAAGGTGATAAAGCTGCGAAACGACAATGACAGGCTTATCGAGTTGTACCCATCGGTGGGCATTCAATGCGGTCAGGCGCGTATTGTTGCCGTAGGAATCCGCCATCATCGCCGCAGCAGGGATGCCTTGCGTCTCCAGATACCGCTTCATCACGATTGCTTCGTCGTGACCTTCCTTGCCCAAACCACCGCTGACGATGATCTTTTGCACCGTGCCGTCGCGGAACAATTCGGCGGCGCGTTCCAGCCGTGCTTTCAAGCGTTCGGAGGGTTCGCCAGAAGGGTAGACCTGATTGCCCAGTACCACGGCGTATTCTGACTTTTCATAGCCTGTGGTTGCACCATCGAGCCAGATGGCGGCAATGCCTAGGAAATACAGAATGAAAAATAGTAATGAGATTTTTTTAATCATAGTATCCCTGCCTGAACCACCCCAATCATTACGCCTAAATCGGCTCGGTTGTCATAGCGGTTCAATTCCGGCGCATACAGCCCAGACACCGCCCCATCCAGATACAGTGCATCTTGGCAATGCAACTGGTCACGGAAAAACACGGCAAATTCATGGAGCGTCACGGGTTTGTCACTGATAGCAAACATGACCGTATCACCCGCCACGCCAACACCGTTACGGATGTACTTTGACGGCGAACCTGCCCGCAGTGCGGGGTGAATTATTCCATGCCTCACCAATAACGGCCCCGATTGAGTAGCCAGCAACACATCGTGGGCAACCACTGGGTATTTGGAAGATTCCACCACACCAGCCCCGTTTTTCGTTACAAAAAATACCCCGTTGGGCTTCATAAAGAAGTTTCCCGTACCTGCTTCAAGATTCAACGGGGCAATTTCCTTCCCATCCATTACCAGCAAACCAACGGGGGAAAAGTCGGCGTGAAACATCCCCGCGTTCATGGCGAAACGCAGGTGTTGCTGACGCTGTTCCAGCCATGCCCCAAGTCGCCCGAAGCGGTTGAATGCCTGCCCCGCTTCATCGCGGTGGAACAAGGCGAGCTTGTCATGCCGTGGGTCAACACGCACAACGGTAAACGGTGAGTGTGATGTAGCATTCGTTTCCCACACGGCATACGCCCGAAACGGTTTTGGCTCTAACGCCGACACCAGATTATCAAACACCCGTATCTTCAGCTTACCGATAGGCACAATCGTTGGTACACGCTGAGAATCCAGCGGCGCAAACGCAATGTGCGGATGAAATAACACCACCTGCTGTTCGGTAACGTCGAGGTAGTACGGGTTCAGCGTCAGGGCAAGCCGCCAATCGTCCTGTTGGCGCAAACCGATTGCGCCATGCTGACCTATACCTAATGCAGCAATTTTTTCCTTGAGATACCCACTTTCACGAAAATAATCCGCTGATAATGACAAGTCCGAACCATCGCCATACACATAATGAAACAGCAACGCACTGGCTTCTGGATAGCGAAACCAACTTACCGCAATGCCTGTCAGGATACCGCTGTGCAGGATCGTCTTATCCATCAGGCTAAGATTATGCTGTTCTGCCCGTGTCGTCAGAATTTCGATATAGGTATTGAGGTGTTGCTCGGTTTCACTGCGTAATCGTGCTGACAACGGATCGTTCAGGCTGGTGACACTGGCAGTGAATATTGCCAGCAAAATAAACAATACCATAAATGCTTTTTTCATTCCTGCTCCGCGCTGGCAATGGCTTCTTCTGCTGATAGCAACATTAGCATCATGGGGTTATTTCCTTTAGCTATCTTTCTCATGCGGTTTAACAGGCAATGGTTCTTTGAGTGCGGTTTGATACTCCGCTTCGGTGATCAGATGCTTGTCCAGCAGCAATTGCAGCAATAAGTCACGTCGCTCCTGCGCCCTGTCAGGGTGTTTAAACGGGTTGTAAAAGCTCGCCCCTCGTGTGACTCCAGCCAATAACGCCATTTCCGCTACCGATAGCTGTTGCGGTATTTTGCCAAAATAATAATAGGTAGCGGCTGTCATCCCATGAATAGCACAATCGCCTATGTTCCCCATGTGCCAGTGGTTGAAGGCAAGTTCGAGACGTTGCTGTTGTGTGTAATGGCGTTTGATCTCCTGTGTTCCTACAATATAACGTGAGGTAAATTCAGACTGGCGGTGATGCAATTCTTCAATAAGTTTACGCGCCAACATCAGGTCAGGATCACCACTGTTAGTTTCAGAAAATATATCAAGAAATTGAGTGGGATAGCTTTCCAACGGTGCAATAATTTGCCACCTATCACTGGTAGTGCAATCGGTCGATTGTGTAGCCTCCAGTTTGGCAAAATTTTTCTGCATTGGGATAGCGAAATAGAGGTAGAAGCCTGCAAGTGTTAGCACGAGCAGCAATACACTGCCGCCGATGAGCCAAAGGAGGATTTTCAGGAGTTTTTTAAGCATATTCATTGTGTCTTACTTTTGCTTTTGCCGAAAAAATACTTCACCAGAATGCTGGCAGGCAGCAGTATGAATGACCATAACAGCGTCAAAATCAGCATGAACGGCATAATGGAAAGCCCACCACCTTCTAGTTCAGGATTCAGCACCATACCTGTCAGAAAGGATAACGCGATACATAACAACGTCATTCGGTAAGGTGGTAATGAATACGTTTTGGGCAATAGCTTCCACGCCAACCACCAGAACAGCAGGCTGGGGAGTGAACCTATTGCAGCCAAAATCAGTACAAAAAGTAAAACCAGTAATGTTTCCATAATCACCGGCTCGGTGGGCAAAAGCCCAGAAAGTCCGGTGTGGCGCAACTCGGCTCAACCCCTTTCCACTGCTGGCAATGCCCGAATGCATCTGCCTGCTCACATTCCGGGTGCGGTGTGGCGCAGGCAGTTAGCCCCAGCAGGCACAGCCAGAGCAGTAAGTGTTTTTCGTGGCGTTTCATAGTGATTCCTCCGTCACTGTTATAAGCATGGATTTTGTATTCGAGTCTGCAAAGCCGCTATCGGTTCAAATGATCCACCCACCACACCACCAAACACCCCGCCGCATACATCCACACATCATGGAAACTGAAACTCGTCCCCACCACCACCCGCGCCCAGCCCGTCAGTTGCAGCACATCCGCCACGCGGAATAATTGCGCCAGTTCCACCGCCACCGCGAAGGCAAACACACCGATAGCCAGCCTTGTTGCCTCCACATTCCAGAAGGCTTTCACCGCGCAATACACCAAAATCACCACCAGAAAATCGCCGAAATAGGCACGGATAAAAGTGTAATGATTGAGTTTTGTCGCAATGATTACCTCGACGATGAACACGGCGATTGCCGCCAGTGCATAATGTTTCTTAGTCATACTACCTATTATTATCCGTGTGAAAACCCCGCCAGTGTAGGTGATGGATATGCAAAACCCGTGCAGTCAATGAGGAAAATCGCTATGCTTTGTGCATGAAAAAGCTCCTCATCCTTCTGCTGATTTCCGTGCTGGGTAACGTCGGTTTGCTGTGGTTTGCCCAGCGCCAATACCAAGACACGAATGCGCTGCGCCTTGACCCTTTGCAGTTAAGCCTTTACGCCGACCCTGTTCCCAGCAAAACGGTGGGGCAGCAGCGCGTGGTATTTTTCGGCGATTCACGCGCCTTAAGTTGGTCTGCGCCAGAGATGGCGAATGTCGAATTCATCAATCGCGGCATTGGCAACCAAACCTCCGAACAAATCCGCCTACGCTTTGCACAGCACGTTCAGCCCTTGCAAGCGGATGTCCTGATCCTGCAACTCTGTGTGAATGACCTGAAAGCCATCGCGCTGTTCCCGCAGCGCCGTGATGCCATCGTCGCGCAATGTAAGCGCAACCTGCAAGACATCATCACGCCAGCGCGGCAAAGCGGCAGCAAGGTATTACTGACGACCGTGTTTCCTTTGGGCGAAGTGCCACTCGAACGCGCCTTGTTCTGGTCGGATGCGATTGCGCCCGCCATCCAAGAAGTGAACCAGTTTATCGCCGCGCAGGCAGGCGATGGCGTGACGGTGTTGGATGCGTTTACGCTGCTGCAAGGGGAGGCAAATGTGATTCGCCCCGAATACAGTCGTGATTTATTGCATCTGAATGCACAGGGTTATGCGGTGCTTAACCAACATCTGGCGGCGGCGTTGAACGCACTGTCTCAATAATAGCGGCACACACCACAGGCTGGCTTTGCAGCAGAAAATGCCCCGATTGCTGGATGCGTGTTACTGTCACCGCTGTAAAATACTGCCGCAACGCCTCCGCACAACGTGCAGGAACAGCCCAATCATCCGCCGCTTGCCAATAGTAGCAAGGCACATCCCAAGGTTTTTCCAGCACCAGCGTTTGTGCCGCCGCAATCAAGCGTAAGCGGTACACCAACACCGCTGGTGAAACCTGTTCCCGCACTTGCCGGATTAACCCAACCAGCCGCGTATTCAACCCCAGCCCCCGCAACAGGAAATTAGGTAACGGCAAGCGGAACAGCATTTCCAGCGGCAAAACTGTGGTAAGTTTCAGCAACCACGGGCGTGGTGCACTGGCAAACGACGCGCAAAAAATAACGCTATGCAGCGGGATAGGTTGCCGCAGCAATTCCATCGCTACCAAGCCGGAAAACGATTCCGCCAGCAATACGGTATCGCTATCGAACACCACTTGTTCGCGCACTTGGGCTGCCAAGGTTTGCATCGACTGGCATTGGTCGGGAGAGTAGCGGATAACCTGTACCGCACAAGCATCACTCAACTGTTCCAATAGCGGCTCGAACAACAACCCCGTGCCATCAAGACCAGGGAGGAGGATTAGTTTCATTGCCATCCTGTTTAGCGGGTCAACCGGATGCTAGCTTTCACACGATTCACCAGCGGAAATAGCAGCAATAACACCCCACCCGGCAGGGCGATTACCAGCAGGAACAGCAGAATTTTGGGTGGAAATTGGATGTTCATAGCGGGTTTGCCTCCGTCACGCGCTGTAAGAATGCCATCAGGGCTTCACTGAGTACTGCAAATTCCTTGCCAAAATCACCCTGTGTCCCCTATTTTCCTTTGAAGTACAGAATATGACAAGCGTTTGCAGGAATGGTGCAGATGATTAGGATTTGCTGTGTTTGAAGCCAGCGGGTTATGCTTTCTGTCGAATCAAAAACTCACGAGGGCTTGCCATGATGACCATTAAACACACTCTTCTCAGCCTACTGTTGTGCGGGTATACCGCTGCCGCCGTTGCTAACGATTCCACCGCCACGCTGGGGGCGGGCGGGATTGAATTCACGAAAAATGCGTCGATTGCGATGGAGCAGGAAGACTTGTTTATCAGCACCGAGCAGATTCGGGTGAAATACATTTTCCGCAATAACAGTGCGCAAGACATCACCACGCGAGTCGCGTTTCCCGTGCCAGAATTCCCCGAAACCCCCGATGGTGACATCGCGATGGATACGCACTCGGATAACCCGCTGCTGTTTGCGGTGCAAGTCGATGACCAGCCGAAAATCGTTGAAACCGAAGTGAAAAAAAACGACGGGCAAGTCAAGCTGACGCACCATTGGATGCAAACCTTTCCCGCTGGCAAAGCCTTGGTCGTCAGTCACCAATATCGCCCTGTGGTGGGCGGCGAAGCTGGTTTTTGGTTTGAGGGGGAAGAGCGCACTACCCGCATCAAAAATTACTGCATCGAGCCTGATTTGCTGAAGTGGATTAAGCAAAATCACCAGCCCGATAAAGGCAAAAACCTGTCGCCGCATTTTGTGGATTACATCCTCACCACGGGTGCGAATTGGCAAGGTGCAATCGGTAAATTTCGCCTCACGCTGCAAAAGCAAACCTCTAACGAGCGCGTCACTTTTTGCGGAGAGGGTTTGCAGAAAGTGGATGCGAAAACGTTTGTGATGGAAAAGACTAACTTTGTGCCACAGACCGATTTACGCATCCTGTTTTTGCAGCAAAACTCCCCGTGAATGTGAGCAGAAGCACTATTTTGTTGGGCAGGCTGCAAATTTGCAAAGTGGCGCAACGCGACCTACTGCACTGCCATCGGGGCAGATTTTAGCGTCCATCGTACACATGACGGGTGGTTGAACGGGTTTTAAGCCGCTGGCGATTTTGAAATTCGATGCGCTCAGGGCGAGTTCTTCATCCGCCATCATGCGTTCGTAGTCGATGCTGATGTTGGTGGGGAAGCCGTATTGCGGGTCGTAGGTGACGCTCAAGCTGGCGGCGTTACGGTCGATGGCATCGTGAATTTTCAGGAACAGGTCGTCGATGGTTAACGCGCTGGATTGGCGGTCAGCAGGCAGGGGTGTGCCGTCGGGCAAGACCGTGGCTTGCTGGACTTTGCCTCGGAAGACGCGGATTTCGATTGGCTTGAGCGCTTCCGGTGCACAGAAGCAGGAACGTTGCAGGGTGTAAGCGTAATGTATAGGTCTGATTTGTTGCCATTTGGCTTCAGCCGCTTGTAACTGGCGGGCGGCTTCGCTCAAACCCGTGGCGGCGTTGATGCGGGTAACATCTGCAATGCTGAGGGTGCGGCGGCTGGTTTCAGTATTGGCGATGCCGCCGTACATGATGGCGATGTCGCCGGGGGTGAGTTGGCGGTCGGCGTTCTGATCGAGCACGTTGACGGTAAACGCGCTGCTGGGGGTTAGCCCTAACAGAGTGCGTAAGTTGGTTTGCTGGTTGGCGTTCAGCGTTAGGCTTTGGGGTGTCACGGGTGGCGTGGCGACGCAGGCGCTGAGTGATAAGGCGGCAAACAGTGTGGCAGTGAGCAGTTTCATGGGATTTTCCTCGCGTGACGGTGGGTTATATTCGTTTGACCTGTTTGTGGCGGGGTGGTTGCATGATTGCTTGAAATGAGTGGCGGTCATTCACGCTTCGGTTTGCATCAACGGTATTCAGTGGTTTCCCGTTTGTAGGCTTCGCTAACGATCAGAAGTTTTTCAATTTTGGCGTGGATGCCGTTTTGCACGCTGCCCCAGAATTTGTCGGCGGAAGGCCAATCTTCCAGCGGATCAGCGTTTTCGATGGTTGGTACGGTCAAATGCCCTAGACGTGCTTGCCAATGGGTGTGTCGGATAATAACGGGTGCAACGGGTATTTTCTCTTTCTCATGGCGTTCCAGCGCAATCAGCAATTCAACCCGACAACTGTAGCGTTCAGGGTCAAGAAAATCGGGGCTGACCAGCAGGAGAATCAGGTCGGCACTGCGTAATTCGGGCAGAATTTGGTCGTTCACGCCTTCGCCTGCATCCATCAGGTGATCGCTCCAGATGATGAGTTTGACTTGGTGTTTGAGGGCTTCTTTGATCAGACGTAGGTGTTTTTCCAGCGTGAGTTTGTGTTCGCGGTCTGCGCGGGAGTAGGAGATGAACAGCTTGAGGGTTTTAGTGGGTTTAACGGGGTCGAGGCGCGAGCTGAATTTCTCCTCTGCTGCTTTGAATTCAGGCAAGGCTGCGCGGTTGGTTTTACCTCGTTGCAGGAATTCTTGATAGCGGCGATGTGGGCTGATTTCGCTCACCAGTTTGCGTAAGGCGTATACCAAGGGAGCAAGCTGGTTGCCGCGTAAGTGGAAACTGAGTTGCCCTTGGGTGGATTGCTGTTTGTCTCGATACGTGCATTCGAGTAATACCTGCCCGTATTCTGTGTTACAGAAAATGCCGGTTCGCCACGGTTCGCCCTGATAGGTTTCGCCTAAACGCAGGATGATGCGTTCGATGATGCTGCGGTGGAGGAAAGGGTATTCGATGTCGAGTTGCCAATCGTCTGGTCGGGAATTGCCCCATGCAGCTTTGGCGTTGCTGGTCAGCGGCAATAGAGCCGGGATGATAAATTCACGCTCCGCAAAAGGCTTTTGTGTTTCCCAATATTTACGGTGATCTGGCTCGTAACAGATGCCGCAGTTACGCATGAAATTGATGTAAACCTCATGTTCAGCGGTATCTTCATTAGCCCAAAACAGGCTGGCATCATCACCACTGAAACATCCCTTCATTCGTTCAATACGGCGGCGATGGGATTTGTTGGGATCAAATACCCGGTAGACGGCTTCGATTGCCCAGTTTTGATCGAGGATGATTTGATCTTGAAATGCACCTTCTTGATAAAACAGTACGCCAGTTTTGTGCAGGTAGCCAACGAACCATTCGGCGTGATCTATGCTTGCTTTGATGCAAAGCTGTTTGAAATGAGCAAACGGGATGGTGTTCTGGTCGAGTTGCTTTAGCTCACGTTGTACCTGTAGCCATGAGGTTGGTAGCTCCACGCAAACTTTGTGTTTCAGTTCCTCAATTACTGATTCGATAGCACCACGCAAGGTCGGCATACCGCGATATTGCATCGCTGATATTTTCACTTCCTGCCGGATTTGGCTGACACCTGGCATATCATCTGTCAGTTCAGCGGGTCTTGTGGGCAAATGATCAGAGCGGTCAATCTGGTTCTTGACGATAATGACTTGGCTGTTTGGGGCTAAGTCGTGAATCAACTCCAGCCAATAGCTAACTGGGTGGCGGGTTTCCTCCGGGTGTTCTTCGGTTTCTTCCGCCCACAACAACAAGTACAAGCAATCGTCCGACAAAAACAGGCGATGGGTAGCGTGATAAATTTCCTGCCCACCAAAATCCCACAGTTGCAAAGTAACCGGCTCATCTTCACCGTCTAATGCTTGCTGGATTTCCTTGATGACAATGCCGTGGGTGGATTTGAACGGTTCGCTGGGGGCGCGTTTGTGTTCCAACGCATAAGCCAGAGTGGTTTTACCCACCCGCCCGTTACCCACAAACTGAACCTTCAACTGCTGTTGTTTTTCCTTGCCGTTGGCGAGGTCAAGCCAATAATTTTTAAGGTTTTCAAGGCAGTCATCACCGAATTCACCAGTTCCCAATATGCCTGAAGGAATGCCACAAGCTGGATTACCGTATAGATTGAGTAGGTGTAACTGCCCAGACATCACGAAATGGTAAATAGGCGACAGATCGCTGATCTTGTTTCTACTATACCAATCAGTGCCATAAAATGGCTTTCTAGTAATCAAGTAAATATGGTTAACTGACGGTCAATAAAGGCAACTATGAGTAATGTATGACATTAAAAATCACCTTCACTGATGATGAGGTAGCGGAGCTGTTCTACTGGAAGGAGCGCCACCCTCATCCCAGAGTCCGTAAGAAAATGTCCGTGCTGTACCTGAAATCGGGTGTGACCGGAAGTGATGCATGGTCTAATATCCGGTAAATATTGCCATTACCATTAACGGAGTCTCCCCATGTTAGACAAGCCAACGCAGCTCGCCCAACGCCTTGCCCGTCATCCCGCGCTTCAGGAACGGATTGAATCGATCCTAACCATTATGGAATCCAGCAGTGACGACTTGAAACTCGCCGATGAAGCAGAACGGCAGATAATCGAAACCCTGCGCCAACTGGGGCACGATGCGCTGTCCGGCTGGGCACAACAGCATGAAGCAGCGGCCGCCGATCAAGGGCAACAGACAGCGGGTTGGCGTCCTATGGGTCAAAAAAACTCTACTGGCACAGTACCTACGGACAGATTGAAGTAAACGAACGGTTGTTTCGCCAAGGTTCGTGCCTGCAACGGCCTTTTTCCGCCAGTGCGGCGGTGCGTTGCCGGGGGGTATCCGCGCCGCTGCAACGGGTGGTCACGGATTTTGGGGCGGATCATCCTTTCCGGCAGGTGAGTGAAAAACTACAGGAACATTATGGCATCAGCTTGCCCCCGGAAACGATCCGGCAGACGACGGAACGTCATGGACGTCTGATGCTGGACAATACGGTACTGGAAACAGCCCGTCCTGAAAGTCCGGGAAAAACCTGTGTGCTGGTGGAAATGGACGGCGGCATGGTTCCCATTGTGACGAGCGCCCCGGAAGCGGCTGACCGCCGCAAAGGTAAAACCCTGAATTGGCAGGAATTAAAGCTGTGCATTGCCCGCGAATTGGGGAGCGCCCGCCGCTTTTATGGCGGAACCTTTAGCGGCGGCACGGAACAGGCCGGACAACACCTGTACCATTGTGCCTGTCAGGCAGGCTTTGGACGGGCAACGGACATTCATGGCGTCGGCGACGGGGCAGTTTGGATTGCCGACCAGATAGAGCACTGTTTTGGCAGCCAAGGTGCTTATCTAGTGGATTTTTACCATCTGAGCGAATACCTGGCGGAAGCCGCCGCCTCCTGTTCCCCTGACACCGACGCATGGCTGGAGCAGCGGCAAGCGGAATTGAAAGCCAACCGTTCTGCCAAGGTACTGGAAGCCCTGTTGCCGCATCTGGAAGCCCCCGCCACAGCGGATGCACAAGCTCCCGTCAGGAAAGCTTACCGCTATCTCAATAACCGACGCGAGCAGGTCGATTATGCCGGGGCTATCCGACTGGGACGCCCGATCGGCTCCGGCGAAATTGAAAGTGCTCATCGCTTTGTCGTACAAGCACGCCTGAAAAAGCCGGGAGCTTGGTGGGCAGCCGAGAATGTCGATCCCATGCTCGCCCTTCGCGTGACTCGCCTGAATGGCGGATGGAATGCGTATTGGCAGAACTTTTCCGCCTGCAAGGCTGCTTAATGTGTCTGGGCATCACTTCTGTTCACACCCCCTGAAATCCCAACAGTTGACGCATAAGGAAATCAAACGATTGGAAAGGATTACAGAAGCCACGCTGCTTGCCTACCTAAACGCCTACCAACAACCTAACGGTTTAGAAGCTCTTAAAGAAATACGCTTCAATAAACCAAAGAGTGATTTGATGGCATATAAAGACAAGATTGAGACCTATTTTCGTGAATATCCACCCGCGACCAGCAAGGCAGCAGCCGCCAAGATTGAGGAGCTGACAGGCATCAAACGCAGCGAGGACAGGGTACGTATCTTTATGAAGAAAATAGGGATGGACATCCGTAAAGTGGGGATGATACCCGCCAAAGCTGATGTGGAAGCACAAGAAAAGTTCTTGGAAAATGAACTTAAACCGCGCATTCAAGAAGCTCAAGAAGGTAAACGCGCCCTTTTTTTGTCGATGCCGCCCACTTCGTTTTAGCACCGTTTCTGGGATTTTTGTGGTCATTTTCCCGCGTATTCATCAAAGCGCCCTGTGGTCGACAACGTTACAACGTATTGGGCGCACTCAATGTGATAACACTGCAACTGATCACCCTCACTAACGATACCTATATCAACGCTGGCAGCGTGTGTGAATTATTGGAAAAAATTGCAGCGTTAGCACTCAAAATACCGATCACGTTGGTCTTGGATAATGCCAAGTATCAACGCTGTGAAGCCGTGTTTGCCTGTGCGAAAAGGCTCAATATTGAACTATTGTTTTTACCGACCTATTCACCCAACCTCAATCTGATTGAACGGTTGTGGAAGTTCGTCAAGAAAAAATGCTTGTACTCGAAGTACTATGATAAGTTTCCCGCTTTCAAGTCGGCCATCACCAACTGTCTCGACAAGCTGGATACTGATCACAAGAAAGAACTGGCACAGTTGATGACAACAAACTTTCAAACCTTTAAAAATGTTCAAGTCTTGGCGCTGTGAGGTATACAGTCAAGCATCCACAAGTTCGGCACGTGAGACAACGCGCTCAGGTCGCTGAGCTGGTTAAAGTTACATTGAAGCGTCTGCAAGTTCGGCACGTGAGACAACGCGCTCAGGTCGCTGAGCTGGTTGCTCCTACAGTGAAGCATCTGCAAGTTCGGCACGTGAGACAACGCGCTTAGGTCGCTGATCTGGTTAAAGTGACAGTGAAGCATCTGCAAGTTCGGCACGTGAGACAACGCGCTCAGGTCGCTGAGCTGGTTAAAGTTACATTGAAGCGTCTGCAAGTTCGGCACGTGAGACAACGCGCTCAGGTCGATGAGCTGGTTGTTCCCACAGTGAAGCGTCTGCAAGTTCGGCACGTGAGACAACACGCTCAGGTCGATGATCGGGTTATAGCTACAGTCAAGTGTTTGCAAGTTTGGCACGTGAGCCAACGCGCTCAGGTCGATGATTTGATTATACGTACAATTGAATTCTATCAATAAAGTGAGTTGACCAAGCGCAGCGGGAATTTCTCGGATATTTCCCCGTTCCCAATTTGCTTGATTCCCCGACACATCCAGCTTTTCCAGCCACGTCAGTTCAAACACTTGTTCGGGGATTTCATCCAAACCGAGTTTGCTCAGGTCAAGTACGGGCGCACGGGTACGGCGGCATTCGTCGATGCGTTCGAGGGCGATTTCCAGCGGAGTTATAGACATGGTTAGTCAAGCATAAGGGATGATGACTGGATAGTAACCGGAACAGTGGAGGCGGGCAAACACTGCCCAAGTAGATGCGCTGATGTTGCGATTTATCGCTGGTAATGGCGGGTTTGGTAAGGCAGCAGTTCTTTGGCAAGACGCTTCAAGTCCTGATCCAGCCCCCAATTTTTGGCTAGTGGTTCAACATTCGGTTTGGTGCTGGCTGCCGGTTTAAGGTGTATTTTGAGGGCTGTCACGTTGGCAAACAGGGCTTTTTTACGCTCATCCGACACACAGTTATAGCGCAATAGGCGGTCAACCAGATAGCCAGCACGGAGTTGGGATTGCAGGTTGGTTACGGGTAATTGTGTGAAGTCGGGGATAAAATCCTGATACCAAAGCCCTAACGCCACGGCTTTGACATCCTCCAGCGAGGCTTGGTCAAAGTCGTGGGTGACTAAACGCTCGAAAGCGGTGGTGGTATCAGTAGGCATTGACAACTTCCGCAAGCAACAAACTGATCGGCACAGCAAAAAACTGCCGTCCAGCCACCCGAAACGGCAACACCCGCTCCCCACTGTAAAACACCAACCCCGCCTCCAACCTATCCCCCACAAATTCCGCCAACTGCACCAATCCCTTAAAATCCGCCTCCCCCACCGATGCCGAAGCCTTGATTTCAATCCCAATCAACTTGCCGCCACTGCGTTCCAGCACAATATCTACCTCGTTTTTGCTGGTGTCACGGAAGTGGTAAACGCCAACTTCCTCCTCCGCCCAACCCATGTGCTTAAAGCATTCCATCGCGATAAAGCTTTCCAACAAGTTGCCAAAAATCGCGGAAGTCGCCAGTTGCCGCGCTGTTTTGATGCCGAGCAAATGGCAAGCCAACCCAGTATCGACCATATGCAGCTTCGGCATTCCCACGGTTTCACGTTTGGCGCTGTTTTTCACAAACGGCGAAATACGCTTGATGATAAACATCCATTCCAACGCTTCGATGTAGGATTTGATGACTTGATCGTTTTGCGCCAGATCGTTGGCAACACTGGCATATTTCAGCAGATTGCCGCTCAAACCCGCGAGGTAAGGGATCAAGGCTTGCAGCTTGGCGTGATATTCCCCTCGCGCCGCGTACAGCGTTTCAAAATCCTTGAACAAACGCCCCTGTATGTACGACTTGAACCAGATGGATTTGCCGCGTGCGCTTTTGCTTTGCACTTCTGGGTAGCCACCATCCAGCAGGATTTGCGCCAGTTGTTCGCGCCCCAGTTCAGGGAATGCGTGTTGCTGGGAAAAGTCGCCTGTCAGCAAATAGTCGATCAGGTTGAAACGACTACCTCGGATTTCGGTGATGGAAAGCGGCCACAATTCCACCCGCGCCATATGCCCCGGCAAGGCTTCTTGGGTGCGGGCTGAACTGAAAATATCCGCCGAACCCGTCAACAAGAATTTGCCTTTCTGCCCCGGCGGTAAATTATCAGATACCCGTTTGATGGCTGGGGTGAGTTCTGGCGCATACTGGAATTCATCCAGCACCAGATTTTGCCCGGTAAATGACTGAATGAAACCGTGGGGGTCGTTGTGCGCCGCAGCCGCCACCGCTTCTTCATCCAGCGACAGGTATTGCATTCCGCGTTCGGCTGCAATTGCTTTGGCTAACGTGGTTTTGCCCGCTTGCCGTGGCCCGGTCAGGTAAAGAATCCTGAATTCCGCCAGCAACTCCATCAGGAAAGGTGTGCTATTGCGTTGGTACATGCGGACTTCTCGTTGCCTTAATACGAGAAATACTAAACCTTAACACGTGTTTCGGAAACCATTATCACGAGAAATTGGAGTGCTTAATACGAGTTTTCAAGAAACAATACCAATGAAATCAATTTTTTAGAAAATTTCTTTGCAAAATCGACGTTCATTCCTCCGCAAACTTACAACCCTTCCATCAACCACCGATTCGGGTCAACAAAAAACAACTTATTCCAAGCCTGCGGCACTCCCGCCTCATACAACCACGGCTGCGGATACTGTGTGCGAATCGCGTAATGCAAATGCGGCGGTTTGCCCTTGGCATTACCCGACGAACCCACCGTACCAAGCGGTTCCCCCGCCCTCACCCACCGCCAAGCTTGCGCATCAATGCGTTGCAAGTGCGCGTAATAATGAAACCGCCACTTGCCGCCCAACACCAACACGACATTGCCCCCCACACTATCCACGCCGGTATGCACCACCAAGCCTTGCGTCGCCGCCACCACGGGCGTGCCTTCTTTGGCGAAAATGTCGATACCCTTGTGCGTACCGGAACGCCCCCACGGGTAATACCAAAACGATTTCGGATTCCAATCCTTCGCGGTTGCGCCGCTGACCGGAATCCGGTGTGCTTCTGGCAACAAGGCAACCGCTGCCACCAGCGCCAACACACCAACACCCAAAATATTGGAGAAGCGAATACTCATGATGGCTGCCGGTCGAGCCGATCGCCGACCTTAATCACCATGCCATTCCCTGTCGTCAATGTCGCATTCTGCCCAAAATACGCACCGCTCAAATGGGGGTAAGGGTTCATCGCCAGCAAGGTACGCAACGGTTCTTTCGGGTCAGCAATCACCCCAGTGCGCTGGTCTACCGTGGTGGTTTTGCAGCGCTGGCACGGCTTGCGAATCGCCAAGCGGTAACTGGCAGCGGTCAGCATTTTGCAAGCATTTTCCCCAAACGCTTCCATGCCACTGAGGACGATATTGGGGCGAAACCGCGCCATCGGCACTGACTCCGCGCCATTGGCAAGCAATTGCACATTCAGCGCCGCCAGCGAAGCCTCGGAGATAATCAGAAACGGGTAGCCATCAGAAAACGCCGTATCCGCACTGTCGCCCTCCATGTACGCGGGGTCAACCGGGCGCACGCCTTCCGGGGCAAAACGCACCAACCGCAAGTCACTGCCCTGCCACTGCCCCACCGCTTGCGTCAACCAGCGCGAAACCGCTTCACCCTCGTCACAACCCACACACGTATCGCGCCACACCTTTACCTCGCAGGGACTATCAGGAATTGGCGCTAATGGAATCGACAACGGCAATAATCCGGCACGTTCCAGCACCAAACTGTCGGCAGTCAAACGTACACCAATACTTGCCAGCAAAGGTATTTGCCGTTGGGTCACAAATTTTCCGGTGGCATCGACCAGCATCCACTGACGGTCAAACGCCAGCCCTTGCGTAGTCAAAACCGCGTCACTCAAATCAATGCCTTGCAGCGATTTGACCGGGTAAACGTGCAGGCTGCTAATAGTAAGCATGGCAACTCCAAGGATGAAATCGGTATTTTCGCGCTTATTGTGAGGTTTGCAAGTGCGCAGCGAAAATGACCAGAAAAATAAGGCCAGTGCCATTGACGCTGCCATGATCTTAAAACGTGTCGATTTTGCTGGATAAATGCAGGATTCTTGTTAAGATGGAGTGATAGATAAAATTAATAAAACAAGGCGATGACAACTCAAACACACACTACCCCACGGGGTGACGGTTTTATCAGCCGTTACGTTGTATACATCCTCTCTATTCTGCTGTTGATTGGTTCAGGTATGGTGTTTTGGTTTAGCTACCAAAGGAATAACCTGATTAATCAAGAAATTGCAGTGTATGAAGCCAGCCAGTTCGCCGGTTCGGTGTCGCGTTTCCGCACCTTTTATTCAGAATATTTTGTCCCACGCGCCAAAGAAAGTGGTTTGGAAATTACCCACGATTACCTGCATCGCAAAAACGCCCTGCCCTTACCCGCAACGATGATGCTGGATTTCGCTAAATACCTTTCCGACGGAAAAGCCAGCGAATACGAGGTGCGGTTTTACAGCGATAAGCCCTTTCCTTGGCGTAAAGATGGCGGAGCGCGGGATGAGTTTGAGCGCTGGGCACTGGTCGAGTTGCGCAAAAATCCAGAAAAAGCGGTGTGGCGCTTTGAGGGTGAACAGGGCCAGCAACGGTTGCGCTACGCCCGTGCGGATCGTTTGACCGAAAGCTGTGTCGGTTGCCATAACACTTACCCAAATACCCCGAAAAATGATTGGAAAGTGGGCGATGTACGCGGGGTATTGGAAGTCAACCGTCCTTTAAGTGGTTTTGAAAATGCCACCAAACAAGCCATGATGGAATCGTTTCTAATGCTGTTGGGCTTGGGGATAGCGATGCTATTGGTGTTGATTTTGGCATTGCGCGGGCTGCGCGGCTCGTTAAAAACCACGCAATCGTCGGAAGCAGCGGCACGTTTAGCCAATCATAAACTGATGCTCGGTATTGAAGAGCGCGAACGTTTAGCGGAAGACCTCAAAGCCAGCCAAATCAAAACCCGTACCATTGTGGATTCGGTATTAGATGCGATTGTGGTTATTAATGCCAAAGGCATTATTGTGGAAACCAATCAGTCGGTATTGCCGATTTTGGGTTACACCCCGGAAGAATTGCTGGGGCAAAATGTCAAAATGGTGATGGAAGGCGATCATCACCGCGAGCATGATCATTACATCCAGCGTTATTTACAGACCGGTGAGCAGCACATTATTGGCAGCCCGCGCCAGCTTACCGCCAAGCGCAAAGACGGCAGCCTGATACCGATTGATCTCTCGGTGAATGAAGCGCGGTTTGGGGATAATTTGGTATTTACCGGGATTATTCGGGATATTAGCCTGCGCTTACACGCCCAGCAGGAATTGGCGCAAGCGCGTGATGCGGCGTTGGAATCAGCGCGGTTAAAGTCTGAATTCCTCGCCAATATGAGCCATGAAATCCGCACCCCCATGAATGGAGTGATTGGCATGACTGAGTTATTGCTCGATAGCAAACTCACCCAAGAGCAACACGATCAGGTGCATACCGTGCAGCAAAGCGCGGAATCGTTGCTGCGCATCATCAATGACATTCTCGATTTTTCCAAGATTGAAGCGGGTAAATTGTCCGTCACTGCCACCTCTTTTGAACTCTTGCCAATGATCGAAGGCGCGATGGATTTATTGGTGGAAAATGCCCACGCGAAAGGCATTGAGTTGGCGTTGCTGATTGAACGCGATGTGCCAGCCGCTATCGTGAGTGACCCGTTACGCTTGCGCCAGATTTTGCTCAACTTGCTCAGTAATGCGATTAAATTCACGGCGCGTGGGCATGTGGTGCTGAAAATCAGCGTGCAAACTGCGCCAGTGGAAATCGGGGCGCAGGCGGTGCTGTGTTTTGAGGTGATGGATACCGGGTGCGGCATCCCCGAAGAGGCACAAGCCAAACTGTTTACTGCGTTTTCACAAGTGGATGGTTCCGTTACGCGCCAGCACGGTGGAACCGGTTTAGGGTTGGCGATTAGCCGTCAACTGGCGCAATTAATGGGCGGCGATGTCGGTCTGGTGAGTCAGGTTGGCAACGGTTCTAATTTTTGGGTGTCGATCAGCGTTGCCATCAGCAAACTGAGCCAGATACCGGTGTTGCAAAGCGTGCCTGCGGTGTTGGTGTGGGGGGCGAAGCCATTGCTTAACCCGTATTATGAAGCGCAGTTACAGCAATGGGGCTTAGAGCCGGTGATGGTGGACAGTTTCAACAGCTTATTATTGACGCTAGAAACCAACCCGCTGTTTGATTTGATTGTGTTGGATGCGGATGTGGCTTACCACAAACCGGAGCATCCGTTCGGCATGGTCGCGGTCATGCAAGCGGTACGTGAACACACCCAAGCATTGGCTATGATTTACGGCACCGGGCGGCAAATCGCTGCACTGGAAAAAGCGCGGCTGGGGCGGCGAGTGCAACTCGTGACCAAACCGATTAAGCATTCCGGCGTGTTGCGTTATTTAGCGCAATGGCAAGCGAAAGTGGATGCCAATGCGGAAACCATTAGCAACGATGCAGAGGCTGGCCTTGTTACCTCGCAGCCTGTGCCGGAAGTCGTGCCGATACGGATTTTGTTGACCGAAGACCATTTGGTGAATCAAAAAGTGGCGTTAGCCATGCTCAAAAAGCTGGGTTACACCCATGTCGATTGCGCGATTAATGGTGAAGAAGCGTTGCAAGCGGTGCAGCAGCAGCGTTACGCGGTGGTGTTAATGGATTGCCAAATGCCGGGAATGGATGGCTACGAAGCTACCCGCCAAATCCGCAAGTTGGAAGACGCTTGCTACCAAGAATTGCCGATTGTGGCGCTGACCGCCCACACCATGAAGGGGGACGATCAGAAATGCTACGAAGCGGGGATGAACGACTACCTTTCCAAACCGGTGCGCCTAGAAGAATTGCAGCAAAAGTTGGAAAAGTGGCTCAAAGTTCAGCATAAGCAAACGACTTAATTCGGTTAATGCTGCATCTGCGCCACATTAATTGGCAAATGTTATTTCACGCAGGCGCATTGTGTAGGTAATAATGCTTATACATTTATACAGTTTGAAGTAACAGCCATGAACGTATTGGATCCCTTGTGCTTGAGTCAACGGCGAATGCCCGTCAAACAAATCTTAACCGGTCTCAGCCGTTTCCAACGGATTCTATTGGTGGCAGACGGCACCGTGACCGAAATGCTAGAGCAGTATCTGGCAGAAAAAATCAAAGTGCTGAAGATTTACGAAAAAATTGAACCCGACACCGCGCAAATCCATTCACGGCATCGAGATTATCTGCGACAAGGTGATACCGGGCCAGTGCTGGAGCGGGAAGTGCTGTTGCAAGGGCAGAATACCCTCCAACATTGGATTCATGCAGAATCCACTATCGTGCTGAATCATCTAACACAAGGTTTTCGCACCGATCTGTTGGCTTCGCGTGAACCAATCGGGCGTTTATGGGAAAAATATCAGATCGAGACCTTTAAAACCCTGTTGGATTTTGAAAAACGTCCGGCGGGTAAATTGGCTGAACATTTTAGCATTTCCCCGACAGATACCGTAATTTCCAGAACCTATGATGTGTATTCGGGCGGCAGGCTCATCATGATCATTACCGAAACGTTCCCTGCTCACTTTTTTCAGGATTAGGCAGAATCTGGTTTTGTGCAGACGAAAAAAAAAGGCTGCATTACTGCAACCTTTTTAATTTGGTGCCGGCACCACGAATCGAACGCGGGACCTACTGATTACAAGTCAGTTGCTCTACCAACTGAGCTACGCCGGCTTTGAAGACGCGAATATTATAGAATCATTTCAGACGATGCAACTATTTTTTTGTGCACTTACTACTCTAATCTATGAGCGTTCTAGTAACACCGACCAACGGTATTATTACTGCACATTCACCTTAATCAATTCCTCTCCATCAGGGTCAGTCACATGCACCGCGCAAGCAATGCACGGGTCAAAACTGTGAATAGTGCGCAAAATCTCCACCGGCTGCTTCGGATCATGCAACACATGACCTTGCAATGACGCTTCATACGCCCCCGCTTGATTTTGCACATCACGCGGCCCTGCATTCCAGGTACTCGGAACAACGGCCTGATAGTTGGCAATCTTCTGATCCTTGATCACAATCCAATGCGCCAATGCACCACGCGGGGCTTCCATGTAACCCACGCCTTGCGCTTTGGAAGGCCAGCTTGACGGCTCCCACAAGGTTTCGTTGAAGGTTTTGGTGTCACCCGCCTTGATATTGGCAATCAAATGGTCGAACCACGTTTGCATCTTGTCAGCAATGATCTTGGTTTCCAGCGTGCGGGCAGCGGTGCGCCCCATCGTGGAATACAGCGCATCGACCGGTACATCCAGATACTTCAAGGTGTAATCGACCAGCGATTTGGTGTGTTCGTGCCCGGTGGCATACAACATCAACACCCGCGCCAATGGCCCCACTTCGACCGCCTGTCCTTTCCAGCGCGGCGATTTCATCCACGAATACGACTGATCGACTTCCAGTTGCTTGTATGGCGGTTTAGGGCCGGTGTAATTCAGTTCGGTTTCGCCCGCGTAAGGATGCAAACCTTTGTCCTTGCCCTCGCTGTAGTCGTACCACGAGTGCGCAATGAATTCCTGAATCTGGTCTTCCGCATTCAAATCCACCGGATGGATTTTCGACAAATCGCGGTTAAGAATCACGCCGGAAGGAATCAGGAACGACGCAGGGTCATCCATGCCTTTTTCAGGAAAGTCGCCGTAGGTCATGAAATTGCCCAAGCCTTCACCCTGCTTGAACCAATCTTTGTAGAAACTGGCAATCGCCAGCGTATCCGGCACGTAGACCTGATCGACGAACACCTGCATTTTCTTGATGATGTCCTGCACTTGCGACAGGCGTTTCATATTGAGGGCGGAATCGGAATTCAGATCAATCGGGCAAGGCACACCGCCGACGAGGAAGTTGGGATGCGGATTCTTACCACCGAAAATGGTATGCAATTTCACCACATCGCGTTGCCATGCAAGGGCTTCGAGGTAATGCGACACTGCCATCAAATTGGCTTCCGGCGGCAGTTTGTAGGCGGGATGTCCCCAATACGCCTTGGCAAAAATACCCAACTGCCCCGCTTCGACAAACTTTTTCAGCTTGGCTTGCTGGTCGGCGAAATAACCGGCGGAAGAATTCGGCCAGCTTGGGGAAATCTTTTGCACCAACTCAGACGTGGCTTTGGGGTCGGCTTTGAGCGCGGATACCACATCCACCCAGTCGAGCGCGTGCAAATGGTAGAAGTGCATTACGTGGTCATGCACGTATTGCGCCGCAATCATCAGGTTGCGGATCAGTTGCGCATTGGGCGGAATGCTGTAATTCAGCGCATTTTCCACCGAACGCACTGAGGCAATACCATGCACCAACGTACACACGCCACAGATGCGTTGTGCATAAGCCCAAGCATCACGCGGGTCGCGCCCACGCAGAATGATTTCAATACCGCGCACCATTGTCCCAGCGGAATACGCCTGTTCGATGGTGTTGCCGTTCATTTGCGCTTCGATACGCAAATGGCCTTCGATGCGGGTGATAGGGTCTACAACGACACGTTCAGTCATTTTAGTATCCTCAAATGTCGTTCAGGAATTGCTCAAGGAGGCGATACTGTGCTTCGCTTTCCTCCTGCATGGATTCGTCGGAGGCATCAATATGCCCACAAGTGCGTGCCATCCGCGCATTGACGGCGGCTTCCCACGCGGGTGCTTTGGCCTGCTTGTCGGGGGCAACTAACGCAGTGGCAGCACGGGCGACGAAATAGCCCGCCTGTGCCTGCCAATCGCTGTCGGAACCGCACCGGGTATGGCTGTCGAGCGCGGCAGCTTTGGCCTGCTTGAATGCCACGGCGAGTTCATCAACAGTGGTGTCTTCGTTGGAAGCAGCCTCGACCACTTTGGTGACGGAGGGGTTGAGTGCCAGTACGTTGCGCACAAAAGCTGCACCAACACGGCGTTGCTGCACCAATTCCAACTTATCGAGTGCCTGTTTGAAATCGGTATCTTGGGTGATCATGCTGCACCTCCCTTACGTTCGACCAAGTGTTCGGCAATCATTTCGGTCAAGCCCAACACCGGGATGTCCATCTGGTTAACTTCCATACCCTCTTCCAACTGGATGCGGCAGTTAGCGCACGCCGTCACCAGCGTATCCACGTGCAGTTCGTCCAGTTGCTTTTTCTTGCGCTGGAAGGCTTTCATTTTGACTTCTTCGGCATCTTCGTTGGCACTCACGCCACCGCCCGCGCCGCAGCACCAGTTGAGCGTGCCATGATCCGCCATTTCCACGAAGTTTTTCGCCACCATATTCAGCAAATTGCGCGGCTGTTCGACCACGCCGCCACGACGCACCAATTGGCATGGGTCGTGGAAAGTGAGTTTGGATTCCTCAAAGCCTTCGGTTTGCAGCAAAGCTTCTGCCCGCAACTCATCCAGCACTTCGACGATATGTTTAGCAGCAAAGGTGTAAGGGCGACCGATCAGGTTAGGTCCTTCCCAACGCAACGCGGTGTAAGCGTGCCCACATTCGGGGCTGATCACGGTTTTCACCTTGAGCTTTTCGGCAGCAGCCACGACGCGGCTCACCAATTCCCGCGCAATGTCGGACGAACCGATTTGGATGCCGGAATTGGTGGCTTCAAAGCATTCGCTGCTCAGCGTCCAAGTTTTGCCTGCATTGGTGAGGATTTTGGCAACCGCCCCTAAGTATTCGGGGTAGTTCATGATCTCCATCGAGGACAGCATCAGCAGGTATTCCGCCCCTTCCTTGTCAAAGGGCACTGTTAATCCGCTGGATTTTTCCAGATGGCGGACTTGCGCTTGCAAGGCGGGGAGTTTGACCCCCATTGGGCTACCGATTTGTACCGCACGGGTGGATGCACCAATTAAACCTTCGGGTGCATGACCGGAAGCGACCATGCCTTCGCGCATTCGGCGGATCATGTAGGTAATGTCATTGCCGACCGGACAAATCAGCGTGCAACGTCCGCACAGCGAACAGTTGTTGTAAACCAGCTCCTGCCATTCGGCGAGTTCGGCATCGGTAACGGGTTTGCTCAACCCCAGTTTGGCTTTGAGCTTGCCGATCAGGGTGTATTCCTGTTCCCACACGCGCCGCAACGGTTCGAGTTTGTAAATCGGTGTAAAGCGCGGCTCAGGATTTTCGGTGTAAAACAAGCAGGCTTCCGCACACATCCCGCACGAGACGCAGGAGCTGAAAAAACTTGCCATTGGTGCATCAATTTGCGCTTTGAAAGCATTGATGCCGCGTTCGAGTGTCAACGTACTCATGATTTCACCCCCCGCAATCCCATCGAAGCCCCGTTATACCAGCGTGACAGGAACACCGTAAAAGTGTGCATCAGCTTGGTGAACGGGAACACGATCAACAGGACTTCCACACTCAAAATATGCAGCCCCAACATCATCTGTGGCGACAACAATAAATGGTGGTAAGCCATATAGCCCGTCAGCAATGGCACAAACGTCACCGCCCACGCCACATAATCGCCGGGGCTAGAGAGGAAGCGTTTCACCGGATGTTGCAAGCGATGGATCAGCACCACCACCAACGCAATCATGGTGACAACCGCAAACGCATCCACCACGGGCGTAGACAAATTAGGCCAGCCGAAGCCAAGTACGCTTTTGAACACTTCCACATGCGCTGCCAGCAAAAAGATCACCACGAACAAGCCGATGTGGAATACATAACCCGCGACAATGGTAATCATCGAACGCTGAAACGTTGCTTTGTCCGTCCCGAAACGGCGGAAAATTTCACGCAACCCGCCTTGCATCGGGTCGCCTTTCGGCACGGCGTAATTCACTTTCCTGCCCAACGACAGGATTTCAAACAGGCGTAGCACTAGCCCCGCCACAAAGATAAACAGGGCAATGTTAAAGGCCGAGCCTTTGACCCATAGCAGGAAATCAACTTCGTTCATGATCCTGACTCCTGATTCAATTCCTCAACGGTGACGGTTTGGTGTGAACTTGCCGCCTCCGTCTTGGATTTTTTGTTCATCGCACCGATGGCAACCCCGGCAGCAATACCCGCTGCGGCGGCATACACCACGTTCTGACCCGATGCGCCCGTCGGAATGGACAGTGCCTTGTAAAAGCCGCCGAAATCCCAGAAATTGGGTTCGGAACAGCCAATGCAGCCATGCCCGGATTCAATCGGGAAACTGGTGCCATCGTTCCATTTGGTAGTAGCGCAAGCGTTGTAGGTCACAGGCCCTTTGCAACCGAGTTTGTACAAACACCAGCCTGCTTTCGCGCCTTCGTCATCAAAGGTTTCCGCAAACAGGCCGCGATCGTAAAACGGACGGCGGTAGCAACGGTCGTGGATGTTTTGCCCGTAAAAAGCCTTCGGACGACCCAAACTATCCAGTTCGGGCAGCCCGAAGGTTAGGAAATGGGCAATCACGCCAGTAATCACCACCGGAATCGGCGGACAACCGGGGACATTGATAATCGGCTTATCTTTGATAATGTCGGAAACAGAGACTGCCCCCGTTGGATTCGGATCAGCCTTCGGCAAACCACCGTAGGCAGAACACGTGCCGACTGCAATAATGGCAGCAGCACCGGCAGCGGTTTCTTTCAACATATCCAGGTTACTGATGCCTGCAATCGTGGAATAGCCGGGGTTATCCAGTGGGATCGAGCCATCCACCACCAGCACGTACTTGCCGTAGTGCTCTTTCATCGCCTCTTCACGCGCGTGTTCGGCTGCGTCGCCCGAAGCGGCTTGCAAGGTATGATGGTAATCCAGCGAAATCGCGTCAAAGATCAGCCCTTCGAGACTGGGGCTGTGCGAGCGGGTTAAGGATTCGGTGCAACCCGTGCATTCCTGAAAGGACAACCAGATTACCGAAGGACGTTTTGCCTGTTCAAGGGCAGCGGCGATTTTCGGAATCATCGCCGGGGCTAAGGCCATGCTGGAAGCCAACAGGCCACAAAATTTCAGGAAACTCCGCCGCGAAATGCCCTGCGAGCGCAGGTGTTCGCCTAGGGTTGGTGCATAAGGATTAGGTGATTGCATCCTCATTAGTGTCTTCCTCCATCGCCAGAATCGTGGTCATGGCTGCCAAGCCTTCCTTAATGTCGTCGCATTGGGAACGCAGGATTTCCGGCACATGACCAATTTCGATGAAATAACCGATACGTTTGTCGTTGTCGTCAAAGTGTTCAATGCGCCAGATGCCCGCGTAACCGCTTTCGCGCAAACGGGTTTTACCCAGCACATTGAGGGTAAGGTCAATTTCGCCTTCCCCTAAAAATTCGTCGAGTTCAGTGTATTCCTGCGGGGAGAACGGCAAGCTGTGCAGGTCGATCATGCCGTGAGTGCCGTGCGCGATTAATTCGCTAAGCGCATGGCGGATTTCGTGCAACACGGGGCGCAAATTGCCGGTAGCAACGGTGACAGGACGGACAGGAATATCGTTCAAACTCATTTAGCTATCTCCAACTTGGGTGCGTGATGGGGAGAACGGCACGGCGGGTATGCCTCGAACTCCCATTTTTGTAAGATATTAGCAGCCAGACGGCCTGCCAACGGAATATTGTGTTTGACTTTGAAAGTGGGCTGCTCACCCCACGCAAACGTTTGGTATTGAATCCCGACCAAAGCGCGGTGTGGCGGTAAATGCCCGGTCAGGCGGGCAATGTCCATCAAATCCAGCAAACCGACTTCGTGCGCACTGCGTTTAGCTGTGCCGAGAAAATGATCCATTGCCTCATTTTCGTAGCAACACAGTGTGCCGGGCTTAGCGTGTAATTCTACCGCATCTAACACCAGCAAGTGATCGTGCTCTTCAATCTCGCTGGCAAGGGTAAAGCTTAGCGTTCCGCCATCCAGATACGTGACATCCGGGAATGCCGAAAAATGTTTCTGCATAAAATGCAAGAGGTGAATCCCAATGCCTTCGTCTTGCAGCAGACTATTGCCAATACCTAATACCAACATAATTAACCACTTATTATTTCGTTGCCACCATGAGCATTGTGCAGGCTTTCAATGACCTAGGTTTGACATTCGTCAATACAAATCAGTATCGGGCAAAGCAGCAGACTAAACCTTGATTTTAGTTAGGAAAAGGGTGATTTCCGGTAACGAATCGCGTGACCAAACAAGTAAATGCATACCGGCAACCCCAAAATCAGCCCCCAAATGTGGAATAACTTACCGCCCACTGTGAGAATAATCAGCACAATCACCGGGTTCACCCGCAACCGCGCCCCGTAAATGAGCGGATTCAGGATATATCCCTCGATCAAGTGGATGATGGTAATCATCGCAACCCCCAACAACATCAAATTCACGCCCCCCATATTCAACGCAATCAAACAAATCGGGACAGAACTGATAAACACCCCCGCGACCGGCACAAAACTAAACAGGAACACCAACACCGACAAAAATGCCATGTGTTCACCCATGCCCAACACATGCAAACCAATCGCCGTCAACACCGTATTCACGCACGCAATGTAAAACTGTGCCTGCATCGCGTGACCCAACACCTTGCCAAACTGGTAAATATTGTCGGCCACTTCCACATAAATGAAGCGCAAACGGGTATTTTCTAAATCACGCACACTTGCCGCCAAATGCGGCAAATCCAACACGATCAAAAACGCAAACAACAAGGCCAGCAAGAATGTTGTCAAAATTGCCAAGGCTTGACGGCTGAGATTGGTGAGTTGATCGAGCGCCACTTTCACCGCTTCCCTGCTATCGACGGATTTTTCTTTGCCGGTCAGTAATCCCACTAACAAACCCGTGGGCGACTCACTAAACGTCCGTTGTATTGCAGGCTGCTCTACCACACCGCCAGTGACAGCAACACCATTTTGTACTGGCGCTACTGGCGCGGCCCATTCAGGAATCCCCGAACTCGGTTGCACGGGGGCTGGCGGGCGGCGCAACTCCGGGATAGCCTCTTGCAATAAGGGGTAACGCTCCGCCAGATTCAGCACTTCGGTATCAATGGTTTCCATGTACACGAAAAAGCCCTTGGCGAATCCGGTGGCTTGCTGGTAAACCTTGGGTGCTAAAAATAAACTGACCGTGATGATTGCCCCCAAAAACAGCCCGCCGACCAGCACCACCACCGGCACGCGCAGCCAGCGCATCCGCCGGGTTAACACATCCACAATCCCCGATTGCAGGTAAGCAAACACAAATGTCAGAAAAATCAGTGCAAAAAAGGAACTGAGCAAGGTCAACAAACCGAGAATAATTCCCCACACCAACAACCGGGTTAACAGCGGCAAAATATGTTCCCAACGCACCGGCGCTTGACGGGGTATCGGGCTAGGCAACAACCCCACATTAGTATTGTCATTATTGGGTAGCATCCATCAATTCTCGGCAAGGGTTAAAATACTGCATTGTATCACTATCGTGTTAAAGTATTGTGGTGTAACTTCACCACTCAATTCAACGGATTATGCCAGAAACCCCCCGTATTTTACCGATTGCCGCTGCTGATGAACCGATCTTGCATCAGCCCGCCCATGCCGTAGCCGATGGCAGCGCTCCCGCCATCCAACGCTTGCTGGATGACATGCTGGTAACGTTGCAAGCTGCTAACGGGGTAGGCATTGCAGCCCCGCAAGTGTTCGCACCCTTACGGATTATTATCGTGGCATCACGCCCGAATCCACGTTACCCCGATGCGCCGTTGATGTCGCCCATCGCCATGCTCAACCCGGAAATTCTCTGGCAATCCGACACCACTTGCAGCGGCTGGGAAGGCTGTTTGAGCGTACCCGACACACGGGCGCAGGTAAAACGTGCCGAACGCTTACGCATACGCTATCTGACACGGACGGGCGAGCGGGTGGAAGCGGAATACAGCGGCTTCGTGGCACGCATTATTCAACACGAATGCGATCATCTGGATGGCATTTTATTCCCAGAGCGTTTGGAAGACCCCAGTGAAACAGTCAGCGAGGCTGTGTTTCAAGCGTTACAAAATGCTAAAACACACCCCTAAAATCGTACAAACTGTATGAAAACACACCCCTAAAATCATAATGCTTGTGACTTTATGCTATAGTGAAAGCTCATTTGCTTGACTGGAAACGTTTTCATGCAACGCCAACAGCTATCCTTCCTAACACGCTGGTTACACAATCACCACCGCAAACCCCTGATCATTCGGGGAGCACGACAAGTCGGAAAATCCACCTTGGTGCAATTGTTCGCCGAACAGCATGGCATGACGCTCTTAACGACTAATCTGGAACGCTACCCAGCATTGGCAAACACCTTTGCCAGTAATGACCCCGAAAAAATCCTGCAACAAATCGAAGCCTTACCGCGTATGCCCGCCGTCAATGAATCGGCATTGCTATTTCTGGACGAGCTTCAGGCTGTACCGGAGGCCATCCCTGCCCTGCGTTACTTCTACGAAGACCGTCCGCAATTGCCGGTAGTGTGTGCGGGTTCACTGCTAGAATTTGTGTTAGCCGCACACCAGTTTTCGATGCCGGTGGGCAGGGTTCAATACCTGCACATGGGGCCAATGACCTTTTCCGAGTTCTTGCTGGCCTTGGGTGAAGACAAGCTATATCAAGTGGTGACGCAATACCAACCGGGTAACGAGATCGGTGAAATGACACATCAACGGCTGTTACAACTGTTGCGCAGCTACTATTTTGTGGGCGGGATGCCGGAAGCGGTCGCCGCATTTGCGGAAACACGCAGCTACCACGCAGTGAGTGACGTTCACAACTCGATTATCGAAACCTACCGTGACGATTTCCCCAAGTACGGCAAAAATCGTGACCAGAACCGAATGCTGGACGTATTCAACTTCGCCGCCCGCAATGTGGGGATAAAAGTCAAATACAGCAATATCTCGCGGGAGGATCAGAGTGCCGTCCTCAAAAAAGACTTGGAATTGCTGTGTATGGCGCGGGTCATCAGCAAGGTCGTTCACAGCCATTGTTCAGGATTGCCGCTACAAGCCAGTCTTGAAGAAAAAGTTTACAAACTGCTGTTTTTGGATGTTGGTTTGATGAATGCCATTTGTGGCCTCAATTGGCGCACGCTGTCCCAATTCGATGACCTCAAACTGGTCAACGAAGGCGCGATTGCCGAGCAATTCATTGGGCAACACTTACAGGCATTGCTGGCAGAATCGCCCAATCGGGAATTGACTTATTGGCTACGGGAAGGTCGCTCCGCCAATGCCGAACTCGATTTTGTGGTGGCGCTGGAGGGACAAATTATCCCGGTTGAAGTCAAGGCGGGCGCGAGTGGCAGCATGAAATCGCTGCACCAGTTCATGACAGAGAAACAAGCGCCGTTCGCCGTGCGGTTTGATGCGGGTTTGCCTGCGGTTAGCACCGTCAATGCGGTGGTGAACAGCGATAATCAGCGGAAGGACGTTAGTTACAAACTGGTGTCGTTGCCCTTGTATTTGGTAGAGCGGTTGGGGGCAGTGTTGGGGGAATAAGCTAATACTGCATACCATTCTTGTATTTACACTGTGCGGACATAATGCCTATAATCAAGAAAACTCAGAGGCAACCCATCATGACAGTAGCAACCTTACCTGACAGCAAAGCGACCCCGCTTAACATCCGCATTCGACAGGAACAGCGTAGCCTGATTGAGCGGGCAGCAGCAGCACTGGATAAAACGGTATCAGATTTTGTGCGCGATGCCGCCTTGCGTGAAGCAACCAATGCCTTGCTAGACAAAACGGTTTTTCATCTAAACGCTGATGCTTGGGCAAAATTCAATGCCGCCCTTGATACGCCACCTGCCAGCAATCCGCGCTTGCAAGACCTGATGTCACGCCAGCCTGTATGGGCGAAATGAGCGTGATACGCCCGCCAGAACCGCTACGGGCGCAGCATGAAGTAGATAACTTCAATTGTGGTGAAGAGGTGCTGGACGAATGGCTGCAACGACGGGCGTTGAAAAATGAAGCATTGGGCGCATCCCGTACCTTTGTGGCCTGTGTCGAGCAGCGCGTGGTTGGGTATTATGCTTTGGCGGCTGGCTCTGTCACGCATTCAATGGTTTCCAGCAAAGTCAGACGCAATATGCCTGAGCCTATACCGGCGATAGTGCTGGCACGTTTGGCTATTGATAAGGACTGGCAAGGGCGAGGTTTGGGCTATTCGCTGTTGCAGGATGCGTTATTACGCTGCCATGCGGCGGCTGGTTACATTGGCGCACGGGTCTTGCTGGTTCATGCACTAACTGATGATGCCAAACGGTTTTACGAGCATTTCGGGTTCAGGGCTTCGCCAATTGATGAACGGATGCTGATGTTGCTACTGAATGAGATTGCCGCGTGATTCACTTTATACACTGGGAGACTCATGGAAACCTTCGGCAAACGCTATCACCCGCCCGGCACACCGCCCGGTACGCTGACCCGGCACAGCACCAGCGACACTACCCACATCCGCCTGTTTGAATACGACGCTGAAAACTTCAGCGAAACCCCTTCCCCCACAGCACAACAATGCCAACACGCGCAACAAAACACCCTAGTCGATTGGCTGGATGTCACTGGCGTGAATGACCCGATTGCTATCCGTGAACTGGGGGAAACTTTCGGGCTACACCCCTTGGCACTGGAAGATATTCTCAATAGCGGACAACGCCCAAAAATCGACTTTCACGAACAACACGCTTTTTTGATCCTCAACCTGCCCCACCTGATTGAGGATGACATTGTATTGGAACAAGTCAGCCTATTCGTCGGCAATGGGCATTTACTGAGTTTTTGCAGCGGCGACGGGGCAGCCTTTGAGCCGATACGTCAACGCTTACGGCAAGGTTTTGGGCGCATTCGTACCCGTGGCGTGGATTACTTGCTGTACGCACTGGTGGATGTGGTAATCGACTCCGCGTTCCCACTGCTAGAAGACATCGGGGAGCAAATTGAGGAACTCGAAGATCGGGTATTGGAAAACCCGGATAAAGCCATACTCCACACCCTGCACCAACTCAAGCGTGACCTCTTGCTATTACGCCGTGCCTTATGGCCGCAACGCGAAGTCATTAGCCGCTTGATTCAACACGACGCAGAATTAGTGAATACCACGATGCGCCCGTATTTCAGCGACTGTTACGACCACGCGGTACAAATCATCGACTTAATCGAAACTTACCGCGAAATGCTCAGCGGCATGTTGGATATTTACCTGTCCAGCCTGAGTAATCGGATGAATGACATTATGCGCGTGCTCACTGTGGTCGGGACGATTTTCATTCCCTTGACTTTCATCGTTGGCGTTTACGGCATGAACTTCCGGGTGATGCCAGAGTTAGAGTGGGAGTATGGCTATTTCGTCATCTGGGGAATTATGCTGGCGCTTGCTATCGGAATGCTGGCGGCATTCAAATGGCGCAAATGGTTGTGACGCTTATTGCGCCCCTTCGGTCAGCAAATCCAGATAATCTTGCAAGGCCAACGCCCGTGTTTTGACCACATCGGCGCGTTTGCCTGCCATCACCGCAATCCACATCGTGCCATCCATTTGCTGGTGGATCGCATTGATTAGCTCGAATTCCTTATCACGCTGCGCCATCCATGCGCGTTGTGCCTGCTTGAGGGCATCCTGCGCCGCTGGCTTGAGTTCACTTTGCAAGGCTTTGTAGACGCGATTGAGTTCCGTATCCCACTCTTTTTCAGCACGGCTGAAACATTCCAACATCCCGGCGGTGGAATCGTTGGTCGTCAGACAACTTTCCGTGGTCAGGTCAATCGTATCTTGAGCCGTTTTCGCTTGCACCGGCAAGGCAACCATTACCGCAACTGCCACCGCTAACACGTATCGCATCGTATCTCTCCCACGCGCATTGCGCTTACATCGACAACACCAGTTTCGCATAAGCATAGACGCACCCCAGCAAAGCTGCCAGCGGAATTCCCGCCGCACCCAACACTAACCACAGTGCCAAACGCCCAAAAGAGGTATCCTGAAACCAAAAGCGCGTTAAGGTGTAAATCGCAATCAGCAATAATTCCAGCAGCGCTGTCCCCATGATCAACACCAGCACCAAATCCACGGTTTCGGTATAACCGCTCAATACCAGCGAACCCACCAAGGTAAACCCGTAGCTAATGAAATAACCCGGTATTAGTAATGACAGCCACCCCAACCAAAACAAGGAACGTTGCCACATAGCATATTGCGGCGTTTCCACTCTAAGCATCGCACACCCCACTCACGCAAAGGATTCAGAACTATCCAAAGCATTTATATAGGCCAAGTTTGCGGAATATGCGGGAAGATCGTTACATCTGGTCGAATTTTACTGACAGAACCCAACCCGCCAGCAACGCCGGTTAGCGGCAAGCACGAGGAATGCGTTGCACTTCAGAGGTTAAATCGACGGCAACACTCCACGCCTGCACCGGGGCATTGCTACCGAATGGCTCGTCATAATCCACCCAAAAAACATCGAGAGAGGCTTGTTGTTCGGTGTATTGCGCGTCATACCCCAAATAACGGATGTATTCGGCGTGGCGTTTCGCTTTATTTAAATTAGTGAAAGAGCCGAGGGAAATGGCATTTTGATACGGCCCTTGCGTGATAATTTGCACATCGCGCACATCATTTTTGGCAATATCTTGCGCGGTTTGTTCCGCTTGCGCGTAATCAGGTGAGGGCGGAATATACACGAAAAAGTTCAGGGTCTGCATCCGACTCTTTTTGCGTATCGCCGCATCCAGCCCAAAAGCACGCACTTTATCCGCCACCAACTTCGCCGCTTTCTCGCTGTTATACGGGCCGATGCTGTAACAACTGCTTTGCGTACCGGCAGTGGCGCTGCTGTACACCACGTCATCCACATCTTGACGCAATTCCAGTGCGGGGATGGTTGGCTCAATCAAAGCCGGGCGAACCTCCTGCGCATCCGGCGATAGCACCGCATTCCAAGTGAACACGGATGCATTCAGCAATAACAGCACAATCAACAACTGGTACATGCTTCCTGCTCCGTAATATAAGCCAAGCCCTGCATCAGCAAATCGGGATGCAATAGATAATCCCCGTGCAGCCATGAGCGTAAATATTCCGCATCACCACCCGTCAAAATTCGCACCACAGGAGTAGACAAGGTTTGCTGCATCCGCGTACAAATGCCTTCAATCGCCCCGATCACCCCGAACAAACAACCGCTGCCAATCGCCCTGCCGGTACTGTCCGCCACAATCGTCGGTTGTTCAAACGACAACGATAACCTGCCTTGCGCCCGTGCAATCAGCGCGTCTGCTGACAATTGCAAACCGGGCAAAATCAAACCACCCAAATGCCGCCCGTCACATTCCAGCGCATCCACCGTGATCGCCGTACCGCAATCAATCACAATACTGGCTTTACCTGCCGCCAAGTGCTGTGCTGCCACCAAACCGACAAAACGGTCTGCACCCAATGCCGCCGCTTGCTGATAGCCATTGCGAATGCCATACGCTCGCGCCACGGAACGCACACTGTGCAGATGAATACCGCGCTGCGCACACGCTTCTTGCACACTGTCCGCAAACAAATGTGTCAATACATGCACCAAGGTAATATGCCCCACGGCGGGATAGGCATCCAACAAATCCAAAAACGCTGCCAACGCAGGACGTTCGCCATAAGCCAGCGCTTGCTGTGCAGAAATGTTTCCACTCGCATCCAGCTCCGACCATTTCAGGCGTGAATTACCTGCATCTACCAGCAAAACCATAACTACATTCCCAATCGCACCGAAACATCCGCCGACGATAGATTTTTTATTAATCCATCATGTAAAGTGATACGCAATTGTCCGCGATTATCGACACCGGATGCAAGCCCTCGCAGGGTTTCAGTGCCGCTGTGCGCCAACACCTCGCGCCCTTGCAATAAATCGCGGTGCTGCCAATCGTGCTGAAATTGCGTCATATCCAAGCGGGGGAAAGCTTTCAAGCGCGGAATCAAGCGCTGTAAGATTGCCACAATCAAGGCATGGCGCTCCACCGGCTCACCACGAATCTGCTGCAAACTCGTCCAAGGCTGGTCGATAGCCGTACCGGATGCTGGCAACATATTCACATTCAAACCAATGCCGATCACCACATCTTCCAGCGAACCGACCGCTTCCAGCAAAATACCACCCAACTTTTTGCCATCATAGTACACATCGTTAGGCCATTTCAGGCCGTGTCCGTGAATTGCACAATCTTCGAGCGCATCGGCGACAGCCAAGCCGGTGACTAAACTCAACAGCGGCAAATGTTCCGGCACGGGTTTGAAACACCAGCGCACCGACAAATACACATTCATCCCAGCGGGGGATTGCCATTCGCGCCCACGGCGACCACGCCCGGCAGTTTGCTGATCAGCCACGCACACATCCCCACAAACACCCTGCTGCAATGCCCAAGCGTTGGTGGATTCCAATTCAGGGAATACGTAAATCTCATCCAATGACCACAGCACCCCGGTGCTGAGTTGACGGCGAATTTCACTGGCACGTAACGGTTCCAATGGCTCCAACGCTTCAGTGCGTGACATGGGCTTCCTCCCGTACATAAATCAATGCCAATAACCAACTGAGTGCCGCAATGCCTGCTGCGGCGTAAAACGTGGGGGCTGCGCCCCAATATTCCCACGCATAACCACTGAACAAACTGCCCATTGCGCCCCCTAATCCATAACTTAGCCCAGAATACAAGGCTTGCCCCCTGCCCTGTAATTTCCCCGGAAATTGATGATGCACCAAATGAATCGCCGCCGCATGAAACAAGCCATAGGTTGCCGCATGAAACAACTGCGACACCATCAGCACCACCACATTATCCGCCCAGGTTCCCAGCACCACCCAACGCAACGCCGTCAGCAGCAACGCCAGCACAAACAACCGGCTTGCCCCAAACCGCCCAATCAGCCGATGCATGACCACAAACAAGCCGACTTCAGCCAGCACCCCCAACGCCCACATCCAGCCGGTAAACTGGCGCGAATAGCCGTGATCTTCCAAATAAATGCTGAAAAACGTGTAATAAGCGCCATGACTCGCCTGTTGCAACGCACACGCCAGCAACAATACCCACACCGCCGGATGCCGCAACACTTCCCGCAACCGACTCGCTGGCAAAGTATGCGCCGCGTGTGGCTTATCCTGCACCAACCAAGTCGCCAACCAAATGCCGACGAACAGCAACAATAGCGCATCCACCACCAACGCCACATTATGCCCCGCCAACACGGACGGCAAACTTGCCACCATCACAATGAAACCCACAGAACCCCACAAACGAATCCGGCTGTAACGCTGAATATCACTGCCCAAATGATTCAGGGTCAACGCCTCGAACTGCGGCAATGACGCATTCCAGAAAAATCCAAAACTCGCCATGACCACCGCCATCCAGCCAAAACTGTGTTGCCAATACACCCCGGTGAAACACACGACTGATAGGAAACTCGCCACACGAATAATTCGCAAGCGCTCCCCCGTATGATCCGCCAACCAGCCCCAAATGAACGGTGCAACAATCTTGGTTGCCATAAACACCGCCATCAATTCACCGATTTGCGCAGGTGAAAATCCGGCAATATTTTTCAGATACACCGTCCAATACGGCACAAACACACCGAGTGCCGCAAAATAGGCGAAGTAGAAAGCCGAAAGCCGCCCATAAGGCGGCTTTACTCCGGGTGAGGGGAATTACTCATCAAGGTGAAGCGGGAATATCCGGCAAATCCGTCGTCACATCCGCATTCTGCCCGCGATGCCGCAACGCATGATCCATCAGCGTAATAGCCAGCATTGCCTCGCAAATCGGGGTAGCACGAATCCCCACGCACGGATCATGGCGACCTTTGGTAATCACTTCCACCGCTTCGCCATCCAAATTCACACTACGCCCCGGCAAACGCATACTGGAAGTCGGTTTGAACGCGGTATGCACAATGATTTCCTGCCCCGACGAAATACCACCCAATACGCCCCCAGAATGATTGCTGAGAAAGCCTTGCATGGTAATTTCATCGCGGTGCTCTGTGCCTTTTTGCGCCACGCAGTCGAAACCCGCACCGATTTCCACACCTTTTGCCGCATTGATCGACATCATCGCGTGCGCAATATCCGCATCCAGCCGGTCGAAAATCGGTTCGCCCCAACCGGGTGGCACGTTGGAGGCGACCGTGGTGATTTTCGCACCGACGGAATTGCCTTCTTTGCGCAAAGCATCCATGTAATCTTCCATCGGCTGCACTTTGCTGGCATCGGGGCAGAAGAAGGGGTTATTGGCGATTTCGTCCCAATCCAAGGTTTCTGCAACGATGGGGCCGAGCTGCGACAAATAGCCGCGAATCACCACGCCGTAACGTTCCAACAACCACTTCTTGGCAATCGACCCGGCAGCAACGCGCATCGCAGTTTCGCGGGCAGACGAACGCCCGCCCCCACGGTAATCGCGGAAGCCGTATTTTTTGTAATACGTGTAATCGGCGTGACCGGGACGGAAACGATCCATAATATCGCCGTAATCCTTAGAACGCTGATCCGTGTTGTGGATGAGCAGCGCAATCGTTGTACCCGTGGTTTTACCCTCGAACACGCCCGATAGGATTTGCACCTCGTCAGCTTCGCGCCGCTGGGTGGTGTGGCGACTTTGCCCTGGCTTACGCCGATCAAGGTCGATTTGAATATCGCTTGCAGTGAGGGCGAGTCCGGGCGGGCAGCCATCCACGATGCAACCGATTGCGGGGCCGTGACTCTCACCGAATGAGGTCACGGAAAACAGTTTTCCAAAAGTATTTCCTGACATGAGTGTGATTGTAGCAGCTATTCAAAAACCCTTGCAGCCCTTTTGTTATTGCGCATTTATCTCCCATTCAGCTTAGCTGTTATAAGATTCATCAAACACATCATAAAAATTATAGTGTCAAACCGACGCAAAAGCCCGAATGGGGGGAGCCGATGTCCCCCCTCTTTTTAACGCGGCTTCACGCAATCACTTCAGAATTCAATCGCTAGGAAAAAAACGTGCGCCTGCTCCCCACAAGCAGCACGCCATTAATAATGATGGGGATTTAAAGATAGCCGGAACTTCTCCGGCTCAATCTTTCTAAGCATACAGACCGTTTCATTTCATGGGGATGGCGTGAAACTCAAGTCAAAAGTCAAAAAATCAATGATTTCGATTCAAAAGGGCAATAACATGGCTGATAACAGCACACACCATTTAGCAGCAGTGGCAACCGGCATCGGTGTCGCAGCGGTATCGTCCATCGTCGCACCACAACTGGGCTGGGAAGTTATCGGCATCGTCACCTTGAGCGGTTACGTCGGCGGTTTACTGCCGGATATTGATGATACGCAATCCACCGGTTTCAAGGTGGTACAACAACTGAGCCGCTTAGCCGCCATCATCGTACCCAGCATTCAATTTGTTTACCGCCCGACGGATTTATTGCTGGCAATCCCGGTTGCGTTATTCATGGTGTCACGCTTTTGGGACGTGTTAAGCCAAATTATGAAACGCGGCGGGCATACACATTCTGCGATTGCGGCGGTGTGTCTCTCGCTGGGCGTGGCGTGGGTTGCTTATTTGACCGTGGGGGCAGCAGCGGCACTTCCGGCATTTTTAGCGTCTAGCACCAGTTATTTGCTGCATTTGTTGCTGGATGATCTCGACAATACCCGCTTTGTGGAAACACAAACAGGAATGCGCCCAGCCTTGACCCCTATCGGACGCGGGCGTGCCGTTGAATTTTACAGCATTCTGGCGATTGGATTTGTCAGCTTTTTTGCGCTGTGGGGTTTCTAAGCCATTACCCGGAAGGCGCAGGTAGAGACGCAAGATTTTGCGTCTCTACCGGAGAAAGGAAAGAAAAAGGGGCAGAATATTCTGCCCCTTTTGTTTTTGACCGATTACGGGTGATGAAACGTTAGCGGGCTTTGCGCCGGTAGCCAAAGGCTACCAACACCATCAGCAAGCTCAGCATCCACAGCGCCCACTCACCCAAGGTTGGGATTTGTGCCGGTGCGCCCATGGAGATACTGGTGCTATCACCGAAATCGTCCGTGCTACCGTTATCCGTTTTGAAATCGGCGTATTCCGGCTTGCCATCGGCATCCAAGTCCCAGCTAGAGCTGGCTTGATTTTCAATGGTTTGCTGATCACCCGCTTTATTCAACACGCTATAGAAACGAATCACCACTTCGTTCAACGCTGCCTGTTCCGTGGCATTGCCCAAGTCTGCGCCGATAGTCCCTTTCCAGAAGACCCGACCGCGTGGGAATTCCGCGCTAGGGGCTTCGTAGCGGCAAATATCGGTGCGTGAAGAACCGCGTGTTTCACAGTAAACACCATCGGGACTGACATGCGCTCCGGCTTGCATCGCCGCGTAGTACGTGCCTGCGGGTACACCGTCGTAGATTTCCACCCCAGCCACACTGTCGCTGCTGCTGTTAATCCACACCATTTGCCACAACATCACCTGTTCGCCGGTGGCGGTTACGGTTTTGGTCGCTGTCGGCGGGTCAAACACAAAGCGCACGTTAACCGAGCTATCACTGCTGGTATCCACCCCACCTGCCAATACCGTGCCGTCTTCCAACGCGGGTTTGGCGGTGACACTGGCTTTATTGACAATACCCGCTGTAATCACATGCTCGTAGTAATAACGCATCCGCGCATTCGCATCCTTGCTTTGCGGCGCCAGCAATGCCGGAATATCACCCAGTGCTTGCAGCTTATCAGCCGTCAGCCCCAACGTGTCATCCAATAAAGCAACCTGTGCCAACCAGTTATCACCCGTGTTAGTAATCTCGAAACAGTACGTCACGTTTTCACGCTTGTCCTTGTCGATGTCCACCAACGTCAGCTCGGTTTTCGCAGCATCCGTACCGCACTTCGCCCCCGCATCATGCCCTTGGTAAGCGGTTTTCAGCAATTGAATCCCGCTATTGAGTGGCGCATCCAAGAAGTCCAAGCCGGTACACGTTGCCGTCCCATTCGGCAAGCGGCATTCGTTAGCGCCATTCACCACATCAACCACCACCGGAATCCGGTTGTCATTCGGCAGCGTAATATCCGCTGTGGACACATAACCCGCCTGATCCACCGCCACGATTACCCAATTACCGGCAAGCACATTGGTGAACACATAACGCCCGGTTTCGTCGGTTAAGACCGCATCCACACGTTCGCCATCATCCGAGTTGCCGTCGCCGTTCGGGTCAGTGAACAACAGGACATTGATGCCCGCCAAACCGTTATCCGGGTCAGCCAAATCACCGTCCTTATCCGTGTCTAACAACACATGCCCACTCAAGCTGCCGTGCGGCTTCGCATCGAGGAACAACGGCTTGGTCGGTACTTGCCCGGATACCAGCGTCACCGGCACGCGGTTATCGTTCGCACCCGCGCTGTCAGCGGTGGATTCGTAATTGAGCGGATCGGATTCCATCACCACGTATTGACCCGGCGGCATACCGTTGAAGGTAAAGCTGCCGCTGCTATCGGTGATCGCGGTTTCCATTGCCACGCCGTCTGTGGGGTCGCCATCGCCATTCGGGTCAGTGAACAAGGTGACATCGACACCCGGCAAACCGTTTTCACCCGCGTCTGCCTGACCATTGTGGTTGCGGTCATCCACGACATTGCCGCTCAGTACCACATACGATGCCGGATCGTGGTCTAGGAAATTGACATCCTGCACCGTGGCATTGCTGGCCACCGTGACTTGCACCTGATCATCGCTGATGACGCTGCCATCGCCTGAACCTGCACTGCTGCCGGTCGACACATAGCCTTGCAGCTGGGTTTCGGTCAGCGTGTAAACACCGGGTGGTACGAGGAACTGGTAGCTGCCATCCGCTGCCGATACCGTGGTCAAACTGATCGGATTGCCGAAGCTATCCGTTCCGCTGAGCGTCACGGTAATATTCGCAATGCCGCCATCCGTTGATTCCACTACGCCGTTTGCCAGCACATCGTTCACCACTTTACCGCTGATAGACGCTGGCAAAATACCCGCATCCAGCGCCATGTTGGTGATACCGGAACTGAACGTCAGCAACGGTGTTGCCCCACTGTTATCCACATCGGAATCACGCTCGGCATTATCCCCCAGCGTTGCGGCGGTAAAGGCGCTGTCCATTGCCACAACCTGCACGCTGTAAGTGCCTGCCGCGACGCTGAACTGATAGTTACCTGCATTATCGGTGGATGTACTGGCAACCTTTTCGCCATCCGCATTCAGCAACAACACCGTGACATTTGCCAGTGGCATTTCACCTTCATCCTGTACGCCGTTCTTATTGGCATCCAGCCAGACATGATCACCCAGTTTCGTCGGTAAAATCCCCGCATCCACGGTTTGATTACCAGCCGCACCCGAACTTACCTGCGCACTGGCTTTCCCCGTTACCGGATCAGCATCAGAATCCAGCGCGTCATCGTCGCCTTGATCGGTCGCTGTCAGCTTCATATCTGCCGCCAGCACGAATTGCACCGTATAAGTTCCCGGTATCACATCACGGAAAGCGTAGAAACCCGAAACATCCGTGGTAGTCAAGGCAACCTCTTTATCGGCGCTGTCCAGCAACTTGACGGTAACGCCAGCGACACCGGGTTCACCGCTGTCTTGCAAACCGTTAGCGTTCAAATCTACCCACACGCGATCACCCAATGTGCCTGCTTGAATACCTGCATCCACGTCTTGCACCCCAGTGCTGGAAGTGACGGTGAATAAGGGTGAACGGCCGGTTTCCACATCCGCATCGGAATCGCGGGTGTCATCCTCACCCTGATTGGCGGCTACCAGCGTCATGCTATTCGGGGTCACGAATTCAAGCTGATAGTCGCCCGGCAATACGCCGCTGAAACTGTAGATACCGTCCACACCCGTGGTAGTCGTTGCGACCAAGTTACCGTCTTTATCCAGTAAATTGACCACAATGCCGACCATACCGGGTTCTGCATACAGACCATCATCAACACCGTTGCTGCTGTTGTGATCGCTCCAAACCCGTCCACTGACGCTGGCAGGCAAGAGACCCGCATCCACATCAGGGTTATGCAAGCCGGATTGCACCAGTGCTGGCATCCGCCCGTTCGCATTCGCATCGCTATCTTGCGCATCATCCGTGCCTGCATCGGTTTGGGTTAGCACGAAGCCATCCAAATTTTCTAACTGCACGAAATACTGCCCCGGTAGCAGGTTATCAAAACGGTAAACACCGTTGACATCGGAAACCACGCGGTAAGGCAATTCGGGATTCAGCGGATTCATGACCGGCTCGCCCGCCTGATTCAGCAAGGCCAAGGTCACATCACGGATGCCCGGCTCGACTGCTTCTTGCTTACCATTGCTGTTCAAGTCCAACCAGAGACGGTCGCCAACGCTACCCAATACGTAGAAACCACCATTCTTGTCCACGGTTTCACCCGATTCCAAGGTGACAGGCAAGCGACGATCAACCAGCACACTGCTATTGATGGCAGGGTCAGTGCCTTGATTAGGCGGTACTGGCACATAACCTGACGGTGGTGACACCACAACCACGTAAGTACCCGGCATCAAACCATCAAAGCCATAAACACCGTCGACACCGGAGTTAGTCGTTCCAACTTGCACGCCATCAGCAGGGTTGCCATCGCCATTCGGGTCAGTAAACAATGCCACCGGCACACTCGCCAACGGTGCTTCACCGCGTGTGAGCAAGCCATCACCGTTGCGGTCTTCCCACAGCGCACCGCTCACCAACGCCGGACGTACCCCAGCATCAACATTGTGGTTATGCTCCCCGGCTGCCAAGGTAACAGTGACCTGACGGCTGAGAATTTCCGGGTCAGAATCCAAGGCTTCATTATCACCTTGATTTGGCAAGGTCAAACGCATCCCCAGTGGCAACTGGTACTCAATGGTGTAAACCCCCGGCACTAGCTTTGCAAACAAGTACTTGCCGGTTGCATCGGTAGCCGTGCTTAGGTTAACGGCATTACCCGCTGTATCCTTACCCGACAACACCACCGTGATCCCCGCCAGCACCGGCTCGCTGCTGTCTTGCAACGAATCGTTGTTCCGATCCAACCACACCCAATCACCCAGCGAACCCTGCATATTGGCGTAAAGCAGGTCTTGATCGACGACCGCCATGCCAGAGAATACCGTGACGGCAATTCGTGCATCCTGACCGCCATCCACATCACCGCTTGGCGCATACGGGCTTGGGTCAGTCGTGGTAATCACATAATCACCCGGCGATACCGCTGCAAAGCTGTATTCACCGTTGTCATTGGTGGTCGTGGTTTGCACGGGCTTGCCATCCAGCAATAAGGTGACAGTGACACCCGGCATACCGGTATCCGCATCATTCAAATCGCCGTCACGGTCAGTATCATCGCGCACCTGACCGGTAATATTCACCGGATAAGTGTCGAGGAAATCATGCCCCGGCTTGTCATCACCCGACGCCAAGGTCACGCTAACCGTGTTGTCGTTTGCACCGTCCACATCAGCGGTGGAAAGCCAACCGTTACGGTCGGTTTCACGCACGCTGTACGTACCCGGTTGCACATTTTCAAACACGTAGACGCCGTTGGTATCGGTCATTTCGGTGGCAACGAGCGTGTCACCCAGCCACAAACTCACGCTAATGCTGGCAATGCCATTTTCCGCATCGCTCAACACGCCGTTACCGTTAGCATCATCGCGCACTTGACCACTCAAACGCGCTGGCATGTAGTCAAGGAAATCATTGTTGGCGGACACTTGCCCACTGTTCACGGTAACGCTGATAGCGTCTTTATCCACCACCGTGCTGCCTTGTGTTCCGGCTTCGCTGCCGGTTGAAACTGCCGTTGATGGATTGGTTTCAGTAACAGTGTACGTACCCGGTGGCACGGCAATGCTGTAATGACCCGCTGTATCCGTGGTTGTTTCCAGTGTTACCGGGTTGCCGAGCACATCCGTTCCGGTAACGGTCACAACCACACCCGACACAGGCGTGTCGTCGTCGTTTTGCACACCGTTCGCATTGCGGTCATCCAACACCGTACCGCTGATGGTGGCAGGCACAATGCCCGCATCCACCGTTTGGTTGCCGACGGTGGAAATCACCGTAACAGCCACTTTACCAGCAGCATCCACATCGGAATCCAGCGCATCATCACTGCCGTTATTGCTGGCGGTAAACTGCGTCCCTTGCGGCAATACAAACTGCACGCTGTAATCACCCGGCAAGACGCCCGTGAAATTGTAGAAGCCGGTCGCATCCGTGGCTTGCGTCGCCACCACATTGCCACTGCCATCCAGCAAATTCACCGTCACGTTGCCAATACCCGCTTCACCCGCGTCTTGCAGACCGTTGTTGTTCTGATCCAGCCAGACGTGATCGCCGAGTTCACCCGGTTGAATACCGGCATCGACATCGGTCACGCTTGTTGATGAATTCAGCACAAAACTGGGGCTACGTCCGCTTGCCACTTGCACATCGGAATCGCGGGTATCATCGTCCCCCTGATCCGGCGTGACGAATACCATCGTGGCAGGCTGCACGGTTTCTACCAAATAGTCACCCGGTAGAATGCCCGTAAAGTTGTACTCACCATCGCCCCCCGTGGTAGTGGTAGCAACCACTGCGCCGGTTTTGGCATCCAGCAAATTCACCCGTACCCCCGGCACACCGGCTTCTTCCGCCGCATCATCGAGGCCATTGGCGTTACGGTCAATCCACACCCGCCCGCTGACAGCGGCTGGCAAAATCCCCGCATCCACACTCGCAATGGTTTGCCCGGAAGCCAACACAACCGGCGCAATCCCGCTGCTATTGGCATCAGAATCAAGGGCATCATCCCCCACCACATCTTGCTGGGTAAAAACAATGCCTTGCGGTGCAACCCATTGGACTTGGTAATTGCCCGGAATCAGCTTATCAAACTGGTAGAAACCGGCTGCATCGGTAGTGGTACTCGCCACCGTTGCACCATTGCTATCCAGCAAGTTCACCGTCATGCCGGTAATTGCAGGTTCATTAGCTTCTTGCAAACCGTTCTGGTTAGCGTCGAGCCACACGTAATCACCGAGGCGACCGCGTTGATAGAAACCGGCATCCACTGCCAGCGTCGCGCCATTGACCAAGCTTACCTTGACGTGACCGTTCGCATCCGCATCGGAATCCGTGTCACCGTTGCCGCCTTGCTTAGCCGGGCTGCGTTCGTAACCGGTCGGCACACTGAACGTGACCAGATAATCAACAGGCAACAATTTGCTGAACAGATACGCGCCCGTGCCATCGGTCAGCACCGCTTTCACCTGCTCATCCGCGTCAGGGCTGCCGTTATTGTTAGCATCGCGGTACAACGCCACCATGACACCCGCCAAACCCGGTTCTTCGGCATCTTGCACACCGTTAGCATTCAAGTCGTGCCATACCTTATCCCCTAAGGCCACCAGCGTTGCATAACCAAAGTCCAAACCACTGGTATTTTGCGAAGGCTTAATCACGGCAAGCGTCTGGTGATCTTTCACCCCATCCGGGTCGCCGGTTTGCTGGGAACCCGCAGGCAAGCTGGCAGGATCAACATTCACGGTATACGTACCCGGCGGCAAATCGGCGGCGCTGTACGCACCTTGCGCGTCGGTCGTCAAGGTCGCAACCGGATTGCCACTGCTATCCAACACCGTGACACTCACGCCCGCCAGCACGGATTCGCCGCCATCACGCACGCCATCACTGTTGGTATCTGTCCACACTACCCCGCTAAGGCTGCCTTTCTGTTTGCTGTCAAGGAAATCATTCCCGGTGCTGTGTTGTGCTGAAGCCAGCGTCACTGCCACACGGTTGTCATTGGTAGCGTCGATGTCAGCCGTGGAACTCCACAATGCCAGATCGGTTTCCACAATCACATAGTTACCCGGTTTCAGATTGGTAAACGAGTATTTACCGTCGCTATCCGTAGCCGTTCTTGCCACTTCCACATCGTCCAGCAGCAGGGTCATGGTGACACCCGGAATACCGGTTTCTGTGTCAGTCAATGCACCGTTGTAATTGGCATCATCGCGGACTTGCCCGGCAATGCTGCCCACCCGGTAGTCGAAGAAGTCATTGCGTTCAGAGGTGCTACCACCTGCGACCGGTGTCATGACTTCATCCATGCCAATCACGGTTGCACCCGCTGTTGAACCGGCTTTGCTGCCACTCGAAACATAATCCGCCGGATTGGTTTCTTTGAGGGTGTATTGACCCGCAGGCACGGTGAAACTGTACAAACCGTTAGCATCCGTAGTGGTGGTTTCGGTGATCTCGACACCGAAAGCGTCTTTGCCGCTCAGCGTCACCGTTACCCCGACAATCACCCGTTCACCCGTGTCTTGCACGCCGTTAGCATTGGCATCGTCGATCACGTAGCCGGAGACCGTTGCTGGGGCTAAACCCAAGTCCAAGGTGGCATCTACCGCAGCGGATGCCAGCGTTACCACCGGTGTCATCAAGGTAGCGGGATCCCCATCGGAATCCGCTGCATCATCGCCGCCTTGATCGACAGTAGTAGCCGCCACACCGGTTGGCAGGCTGAAGCCCACGCGGTATTCGCCCGGCAATACCATGAACTGATACTTGCCATCTTGAGCCGTGGTGGTAGTAATGGCATTGCCGCCCACATCCAACATCGGCTTGCCGTCTTTATCCAGCAAATTGACCACCAAACCGGCAACCACAGGTTCTGCCGCGTCTTGTTTGCCATTACCATTCAGGTCTTGCCAAACGTAATCACCCAGTTTGGCTGGCACAATTCCCGCATCCACGGTTTGGTTGCCGACACCGGATACAATCGTAACTGCAATCTTGCCATCGGTTGCCGGGTCAGAATCAAGCGTGTCATCCAAGCCTTGATTAGCCGTTACCAGCGTCATTCCGGCTGGCACAACGAATTGCACAGTGTAATCGCCCGGCAATACTGCCGCGAAATTATAGAAACCTGTGGCATCGGTGATTTGCGTAGCGACTACCGCGCCATTGCTATCCAGCAAGTTAACGGTAATGTTCGCAATACCCGGCTCACTGCTGTCTTGCAGGTTATTGCCATTGCTATCCAGCCATACCCGATCACCCAAGGCGCCTGGCTCGATTCCCGCATCAATATCACTCACCGTATTGCCGGAAGTGACCGTGAATACCTGGCTCTTGCCATCGGTTGGCGTGACATCACTGTCTTTGCTGTCATCGCCGCCCTGATCTTGCTTAACAAAACCCATATTCGCAGGCTCAATGACTTGCACCTGATAATCACCGGGCAAAACGCCAATGAAGCGGTAAATACCGTCAGCACCGGTGGTCGTGGTTGCCACAACGTTACCCGTGTTGGTGTCAATCAAATTAACCCCAACCCCGACAACGCCTGCTTCCACGCCGTCATCGGTCGCATTCGGCGTATCGTTATCAATCCACACGCGCCCAGTAATGGCGGCTGGGGTAATTCCCGCATCCACCGTGAGCAAGTTCGTGCCGGAAACCAGCGTCGCATTCGCCATACCGCTGCCATCCACATCCGAATCCAGCGCCGTATCACCGCCTTGCAGTGCCGAGGTAAAACTCATTCCCGCTGGGGCAGTGAACTTGACACCGTAAGCCGCCGGTGGCAAATCCGCAAACACATACCGACCATTCGCATCCGTCGTCGTGCTTGCCAATTGCACCCCCGCCGCGTCTAGCAACTGCACTGCCATCCCTGCAATCACGGGTTCAGCGGCATCTTGCACACCGTTGGCATCCGCATCCAGCCACACGTAATCGCCTAACTGACCCAATTGGTAGAAACCTGCATCAATCGTGGCATTCGTCCCCGTTTTCAGACTAACCGCCGCTTGCCCATTAGCATCGGCATCGGAATCTTTCGCGTCATCCGCACCCTGATTCTGCGGGCTGCGTAAATAGCCATTCGGCAGGGTGAAATTCACCAGATAATCCAACGGCAATAAATCATGGAATGCGTAAGCGCCAGTGGCGGGCGTTACAACCGATTGGAGTTGCTCACCCGACTCTGCCAAGCCATTGCCATTGGCATCGAGGTACAAGGTAGCGGTCACGCCCGCCAGCCCCGGTTCACCGGCATCCTGAATACCGTTAGCATTCAAGTCGTGCCATGCAAAATCACCCAAGAAGACATTGCCCACATAACCAAAGTCCAAGCCACTGGTTACTTGCGCAGGCTTCACCTCGGCATTGGTTTGGTGATCCAATAAGCCATCGGGGTCGCCGGTTTGCTGCATTCCTGCGGGCAAGGTGGCGGGGTCAAGTTGTACGCGGTAATCGCCCGGTGGCAAATTCGCCGCCGTATACACGCCGCTACTATCCGTGATCAAGGTCGCCACAACCGTACCGTTGCTATCCAACACTTTAACGGTAACGCTGGGAATACCGGTTTCGGTGGCATCACGCACCCCGTCGGTATTCGTATCGGTCCACACGACTCCGCTGAGACCGCCTTGTTGCTTGGCATCGAGGAAATCATTCCCCGTGCTGGCTTGTGCGGAAGCCAATACCACCGGAATACGGTTGTCATTAGTGCCTTGCGTATCGGCGGTGGATTGCCATTGGGCAAAATCCGTTTCCACCACCGTGTAATTGCCCGGTGTCAACGCATTGAAAAGGTAAGCGCCGCTGCTGTTCGTGGTCGTGGTTGCCACTTCCACCCCATCAGCCGGATTACCGTCACCGTTTGGATCGGTAAACAACGTCACCGTCACACCTGCCATGCCGCTATCCGCATCCGCCAGCTCGCCGTCATAATCCACGTCTTCGCGCACCTGACCGGCAATGCTGCCCAAGCGGTAATCAAGGAAGTTATTGTTTTCTGACGGTGTACCGCCAAGTGCCGGTGTGGTTAATGCATCCGCATCCACCACTGCTGCACCCACCGCATTACCGGGCAGGCTGGCGCTGGAAACGTAATTTGCCGGATTGGTTTCGCTCACCGCATACGTGCCAGGCGCTAATTTATCGAAACGGTAGAAACCATTGGCATCCGTGGTCGTGGTCAATGCCGCGACCGGATTCCCAAACACATCCGTGCCCGTCAGCGTCAGCGTTACCCCGGCAATACCGGTTTCACCCGAATCTTGCGTGCCATTGGCATTGCGGTCTTCGATCACGAAACCTGAAACGCTGGTAATCGCTAAACCGGCATCCAAGGTCAGGTTTTCATCACCCGACACCAAGGTCACGACCGGCGTCATGCCGGTAGCCAAGACAGCATCCGAATCCGCTGCATCATTACCGCCTTGATCCAACGCGCTGAATACCGCACCCGCAGGCAGGTTAAAGCTCACCCGATACGTTCCCGGCAATACGACAAATGCATATTTGCCATTGGCATCGGTAACGGCCGTAACCGGGTTTCCACCCATATCGTTTACCGGATTACCGCTGGCATCGAGCAAGTTAACCGTCATACCAACCACTGGCGGTTCGGTTGCACCTTGTGTGCCGTCCGCATCGCGATCCAGCCATGCAAAATCACCGAGTTTGGCGGGTAGAATCCCCGCATCCACGGTTTGATTGCCGACACCGGACACAATGGTGACCGCAATCTTGCCATCGGCGCTTGGGTCAGAATCAAGGGTGTCATCCGTGCCTTGATTCGCTGTTACCAACGTCATACCGGCTGGCGCAATGAATTGCACCGTGTAAGCGCCCGGCAAGACCGCTGCGAAGTCATAGAAACCGGTCGCATCGGTGGCTTGCGTTGCCACTGCCGCACCACTGCCATCCAGTAAGTTAACGGTAACATTGGCAACGCCCGGTTCACCGCTGTCTTGCAGATTATTGCTATTCAAATCCAACCAAACGCGATCACCCAAGCGCCCCGGTTCGATCCCTGCATCCAAGTCGGTCACGGTATCGCCAGAACTGACGGTGAATACCTGACTTTTGCCGTTTGCCACCTCAACATCACTGTCTTTGGTGTCATCGCCACCCTGATTTTGTGCCACAAAGCCCATATTCGCAGGCTCTAGCACTTGCACCTGATAACTGCCTGGCAACACACCGGTAAAGGTATACAAACCATCTGCCCCCGTGGTGGTGGTTGCCACCACAGCGCCACTGGTCGTATCAATCAAATTGACCGAGACACCGACCACGCCATCTTCCGCGCTGATGCCGTCGTCTTGTGCATTGGGAACATTATTGTCAATCCATACCCGACCGCTTACCGCTGCCGGACGTACCCCAGCATCCAGCGTCAGGTTCTTTTCACCGGATTGCACCACCGCGCTGGTAATACCATCCGTGCCAACATCGCTATCTTGCGCATCGTTAGCACCTTGATTTTGGCTAGTGAACGTCATGCCCGCAGGCAAGCTGAACGTCACGGTGTAATTGCCGGGATACAAATCTTCAAAACCGTACACCCCACTGGCATCGGTGGTTTTGCTGATCGCCGCTAACGCTGCGCCATCCCCGCGTGTACCGCTAAGTGTCACGGTTGTACCCGCCACACCCGGCTCACCCACGTCTTGCATACCGTTGCCGTTGGCATCAAACCACAGCAAATCACCCACGCTCGCCGCCCGGTACAAGCCCGCGTCGAAATCGCGCAGCGTAGCGCCACCGCTCAAGGTAAAGGTCGCGGTACGTCCGGTTAACACATCCGCATCCGAATTTTTGGCTAAATCTGCGCCTTGGCTGGCAGTAACAAACCCGGCAAAACCGTCAGGCTTAGCAAATTCCAGCAAATAATTACCCGGCGTAACATTACTAAACAGATACAAACCACTGGCATCCGTGGTCGTGGTTTTAACCACCGCCGTACCGGTGCTATCCAGCAAACGCGCAGTGACACCGGCAATACCGGGTTCGCCATCATCTTGAATACCGTTACCATTGCGGTCTTCCCACACCCGATCACCGACGCTGGCGAAATTCACGAAACCAAAGTCGGCATCCACATACGCCTGCCCTTCCGCCAAGGTCACGCTGTGCGGATTATTGTCCGTCGTGAGGGTGTAACCCACTAAATCGGCATCCGTTGTATCAATCTTGACTTTGTAATTTCCGGGTTGCAAACCACTGAACAGATAAGCACCATTGGTATCCGTGTCGGTGGTATCCAAGGTATTGCCTGCACTGTCTTGCAACAGAATGGTGACATTGGCAAGGTTGGTGGTTTCGCTGGCATCTTGCACGGCATCGCCGTTGGCATCCAACCACACCCGATCCCCGATACTGGCAGCACGGAACAAGCCCGCATCTACATTCGGGTCATGCACGCCAAAGCCCAAGGTAATCAACGCACTGCGCCCATCGACCGGATTCATGTCGCTGTCGCTGGTGTCATCTGCTCCTTGATCTTTTGCGGATAAGCTATAACCGGCAGGGCGTACCACTTCCACGTAGTAGCTACCGGCCGATAAATTGGTAAATTCATACTTGCCTGCGGAATCAGTACGCAGGTTTTTCAGCTCTACCCCGTCTTTATCCAGCAATTTTACCAGCACATTGGAAAGCCCTTGCTCACCCACGTCTTGCATACCGTTTTGGTTCACATCGTTCCAAACGGTATCGCCAAGGCTGGCAGGTGGTGGCACTAAACCAATGTCCAAGGTCAGGTTGGAGAAATCATCGCCGGTAGGATCGGTAATACTGCCTGCATTATCACCCATTGGTTCATTGCCCGTGGGTACACCACCCGGTGGCGGTGGATTGGCAGACAACGTAATCAAGCCAGTACGGATGCCGGTGGACGTCAACGCGCCCGCTGCATAACCGTGTTGATCCACGGTTTCATTGCCATTGCCTTCTTCTGTTGCGCCATCCGGCACAACCGAGGCTTGCCAGCCGAACAGTTTACCGCTGCTCTGGAATTGTCCCGCCGGAATCTTGATGTAATACTGTCCCGAAGCCAATGGCTCAAACAAGAAGCGCCCTGCCCCCACAACACCCGTGGTGGTAGTTGCCACTTTCTTATCCGCACTGTCATACAAATCCACGGTGATACCATCGGGTGCTGGCGCATCCACACCCACGTCATACAGGCCGTTTTGATTGTTATCGGCAAAGATAAAGTCGCCGATGGAATACGCCGCGACTTGCACTGACACATTGTTGGATGCAAGGAATTGATCGGCTGGTAATGAGGTTGAATCCATCGTGAAACGGTTGACGTACAAGTCGCCAGCCTTATTCGCTAGGCTCGAATTCGGATCAACGGTATCACCTGCTTGCAAGGTAAAGGTGGAAGTCATCCCTTGGCGCGGGTTGCCATCGCGTTCTAGCGCGTAGTTGGAAACAAATTTAACCGCCGTTACGTTATCGAGTGCCGCAGGGCAACCGCCACCGCTGCCAAATTGCGCTTCGGTACACCACTTAGAGGTGTTGGTATCGGGATCGTAATTGATCGTTTCAGGCGCATCCGCCGAGTAATACCATGTCCCCAATTCTGGATTAGGATCAGCAGCCCCTGGCACTGTACCGTTTAACCAAGTAATGGTTGGTACTGTTGTTAAGACCAATTTACCGTGGAAATTAGAAGCTGGAGTCCGGGGCGATTTTGAACTCAACCCATCGCCACCACCGGACATGAACGGGAAAACGTCAATCACGGTAGGTGCATTGATAGAGAACGACGCCGCAAAGTTTGACCAGGAAATGGTATGTACTTGGTCATCGTTCATATCATCCAGCGGCATATCGACTTTCTTCGAGAGCTGGATTGAGCCGGATTGTTCCAAGGTAATCGTGTGATCATCCTGCTGACGTGACGCTGAGAACGACACATTGTCCGCACGGATTGTTGCCCAGTTCACCACGTTACTGTTGTTAGCGGCAAGTGAGTCGGTATCCGTACAGAAAATACGCGGGGGAATTTCTGTATTGGCGGTCACATCTCCCAGATTCCAACTGAGACGTGTATAACCGGGAGCGGCATTACCGTCTTTATCTTTATTGTATTCCACTAAACTGGGGAGCGTGCCACCTGCTTGTGCAAGAGTGCAGGCGGCGTTATAACTTGCCAGCGGTGGCAATACGTCAATAATTTTCACATTGTTGGCAACTGCCGTGCTTTGACGTGATTGCGCAGAGGTATTTAACTTCCACACAATCTGCTTACCTGCCAAGGTCGATGCGGTTTTACCGGATGCCGCAACGGGTGTCAGAGATTCAGAATCAATCCGCAAAGAAACGCGGTTTAAGGTTACACGGTCGCCGTCACACGCGCCTGTTTCTGGCATTGGGTTATAATCACGTGGATTGCCCGGATACCATGTTTGCGCCCACTGGTCAGATTTTACCGCACCAAAGCTGGCTAATACCGTACCGATGGGAATTTGCTCACCGTTATAAGGGCCACCGTTAAAGGTATTACGCGCCTCTAAGGGTATCGCAAAGCGGATGTACTGTCCCGGATCAAGGCTGTCAGCCACAGGGTCTTTAAGACGGACACGCACAATATTAACAGCATCAACACCACTAACAGCACCATCTGAAACTGCGTTAATGTCAGTATGCCAACCACCGGGGGAAACCGCATCATCGCAGCGCACTGCCGCTGATTTTGTCCAATCCCCGTCATAACGCCCACTGGCGAGATCGTAATCTTTCGTGCCATTACCATCACCATCCAATATGTCATCACTGGTCGTATCCGCATGACCATATTCGACCGTGTACTTGGTGGCATCAAAACCTTCACCGGCATACGTCCCGACATAGGCATACACCCCATCCGCAGGCGCACCGATTTTGTCACGAGTAACAGGTTTCTGTGTGGAATTATCAAACGCAGTACAAGCAACCGGGTTAGTTAAATTCACTGAACCGCTATTACCGTAATGCAGCATATTGTGGTAAGTCTGCCCCGGCTCTACTTCGCCATCACCGGAGTGCCAACCGCTCTGTGTCGGCAAATAAGTGTAACTTGCCCCGCTGCCATTTTCCCTGTCAAAAATATAGTCACAGAAGCTACCGGCTGGGAAAATTGGGTAATCCGTTGGCCCCAACAGGTTATTACTGCGGGTATTATCATCCATCAACGCGCCATCAAATCCCGGCTCTTTCAGCGCTCCAAAGTTAGATGTACCTGAAACGCCGTTAGGATCAAACCCTGTCAACGCACTTGACACCTTCACTTGACCATTGTTGTTACTTGGATTGCCATCCTCTGCCTCAATAGTGCGGAATGGAATCCACACTTGCACGCGATGGTTGACCACGTAATAAGGTCCAGCCGTTAAGTCGGCACCACCGTAAACGGTTTTAGTGGGATAGCGATTACCTGAAAGGTCTGCATCCTTAATGGTAAAGCTGTAATCAGACGTAGGGTCAGACGGATTACTGCGTGTATATTCACAAGTTCCTGAATTAATAACTTTGGTATTAAGCGGCTGATCCGCATACATGGTTTCATTACCCCAAACTTCACCGCCCCAACCCGATGGCTGAGGAATACACTGTGTTATGTGGTATTCAAATTCAGGATAAGGTGTCACACCATCGGTATGCACGGCTGTCACAACATTATCAAATGAAAACGGCTGCGTAATGGATTCCACCCCGGTTTTACGGGTTGCTGCCACACGGATCATCATGTACGTGTAATAACCCATTTCCAAACCATAGCCGACATCACGTTTACCCGGATCACGGTTATACAAACCTTGGGTGGAGGAAATGGAATGGATCAAGTCATAGGCTGGAGCTGCTGAAATAAGAATCGGCCCGACAACCGGACTACTCGCTCCCGTTGCATTTTCAACCCCGGCATCATCCTTAGAGTAAAGACGCTGCTCTGAGGTATAACTCGAATTATTGGGTGACTTACCCGAAACCTTCACGAAAACTGAAAAAGATTTCTGCTGACCTTCCGTAAACTCACCTAAGTTACACGTGAGCGTACTTGAACCATCGGCGTTATTCACGATATTAGAAACGGGTGCTGTGCCACCCCCACCTGTTGCCGTACAAACCACCGGAATCCGCTCAAACGCAATAACTGCGCCAGTCTCTGGTTTAATCGTTTGCTCTAATACGACATTTTTTAGGTTTGCCGCGCCTGCATAGTTCTTGGCAACAACTGACCATGAATGCGCCACCACGTCTTGGTTTCGCACCACAAGGTTTCCCTCACCGCAGTCTTCACCCGCCGTTTGGCGATTAGCCGCATCACCAGCACAACCATTGAACACATTGAAAGGTGCAGTACCATCGACCGTACCATCGTTCGGTCCAAATGGCCCTAATTGCAGCAACGGCGTAGCATTTGCCAGTGCGGGAAATAGCAGGAACACGCACAACCACAGCACGCGCCGCCCAAGCAGGGATGGAGAATGAGACATGAGAAACCCCAATTTTTATCGTTTTATCAGCAAGCAAGCATTAATATTTTATATATGCCTGAATAGTGTCCCACACTTTAAAGCGCGTGTGCATAAAAAAGCCGAGCTAAACCCGGCTTTTCTGATAAACGGTACTAATGGAGTTTGTCAATTACTGCTGTGGTTGCGCAGCAATATCCGCATGAACTTTCGCCATATCCAACTCGCGTACCTTGGCAATCACTTGCTCCAGTTGCGGTTCGCTCAACATCCCCGCTTCTGCAAACAAGATCACCTGTTCACGGAAAATCATCAGCGTCGGGATGGAACGAATCTGGAAATGCCCCGCCAACTCCTGTTCTTCCTCGGTATTCACTTTCGCAAACACGATGTCAGTGTGGTTGTCAGACACTTTTTCAAAAATCGGGGCGAAAGACCGACACGGCCCACACCAAGGTGCCCAGAAATCAATGACCACGATGTCATTGGTGGTGATGGTTTCTTCAAAATCCTGCGCGGTCATTTCCATAGTTGCCATCGCATCGCTCCTGTATGTAACAATAAAAAGTGTTAGGGCTACTCCACCGGCGCATCGCCCCAACGGGGTAACAACGCATGAGAAATACCCAAATGATCCAGTACCCGCGCCACCATGAAATCAACCAATTCCTGCACGGATGTCGGGCGTTGATAAAAGCCCGGATTGGCGGGCATGATAATAACCCCCATCCGCGCCAGTTTCAGCATGTTTTCCAGATGAATCTCAGAAAACGGCGTCTCGCGCACCACCAAAATCAGCTTTTTGCGCTCTTTCAAACACACATCCGCCGCACGTTCAATCAAGTTGCGGCTGCTGCCACAAGCAATCGCTGACAATGTACCCGTGGTGCACGGGCATACCACCGTGGCATCCGCCACTCCGCTGCCACTGGCAATCGGGGCTGCCCATTGCTCGCGCTCAAACACCTGCAACTGCCCCGGCGCTGCGCCATACAATTCGCTGAAATAAATTTGAATCTCGCTGGCTCGCCCCGGCAAACGGTGCTCGGTTTCCATGTTCACCACCACCTGTGCGGGGCGTGATAACAGCAAATACACCCGATGCCCGTGTTGCAGCAAAAACTCCAGCAATCGCAAGCCGTATTGCGCACCCGATGCGCCTGTCATAATCAACGTAATGGTCAAAAGCGTTCTCTTAACTTGCCAACAAGGTTAACAGCTTGTCATGAATTCCACCGAAACCGCCATTACTCATAACCAGAACATGGTCTCCCGCTTGTGCCAATTGCGCCACGGTTGCTGCCAAAGCATCAATATCACCCCATTCCGGCAACTGATAAATAAACGCATAATCCGCCACTTGCAAAGCGGTAGCGACCGCTGCTCCGTGCGTCCCCATGCGCATGGTGTTGGAACGCGGTTCCAGCAACGCAATAATTCGTGCCTTACCCACTTTCGCCCGCAAACCCGCCAAGGTCGTGGTAATCGCAGTCGGGTGGTGCGCGAAATCGTCGTAAACCGTCACGCCACGCACCGTACCGCGCACTTGCATCCGCCGTTTCACCCCTTGGAATTCAGCCAAACCCGCAATCGCATGTTCCGCTGGAACGCCCGCATGACGCGCCGCCGCAATCGCCGCCAACGCATTATTCACATTGTGTTCGCCCAACAAATCCCAACGCACCACGCCTTGTTCCACCCCTTGGCAAAACACGCGGAATTCGCTGCCATCGGCTTGCAAATAGTCCGCTCGCCAATCGCCATCCGCAAACGTTTCCACCGGCGTCCAGCACCCCATCGCCAGCGTGTCGCTAAGATTCGCATCCTGCGCATTCACCACCGCCAAACCACTGCCCGGCACGGTACGCATTAAATGGTGAAATTGGGTTTTAATCGCCTGCACATCGGGAAAAATATCGGCGTGATCGTATTCCAGATTATTCAGAATCACGGTACGCGGGTGGTAATGCACAAACTTAGAACGCTTATCGAAAAACGCCGTGTCGTATTCATCGGCTTCCACCACAAAAAATGGCGAATCACCCAAGCGAGCCGACACGCCGAAATTTTGCGGCACACCACCGATGAGAAACCCCGGTTTCAAGCCCGCGTATTCCAGAATCCATGCCAGCATACTCGCCGTGGTGGTTTTGCCGTGTGTACCCGCCACCGCCAACACCCAACGTTCCCGCAGGATATGTTCACCCAACCATTGCGGGCCAGACGTATACGGCAGGTTGTGATCCAGCAGATGCTCCACCACCGCCAAACCGCGCCGCATCACATTGCCCACCACAATGGCATCGGCATCAGCGGGAAAATCCTGCGCGTGATAACCTTGCAGTATATCGACACCTTGCTCTGCCAACATCGTGCTCATCGGCGGGTAAACATTGGTATCAGCCCCCGTCACCTCATGCCCCTGTGCGCGTGCTAAAAGCGCAATGCCACCCATAAATGTACCGCAAATGCCCAAAATGTGAATTTTCATGCGTATTTATTAACCTTGACTCATGTGATTGCGCACAGCTTCTTCCAAAGGAATCGGTTTGGAAATGCCGTAACCTTGCCCGTAGTCTACACCAATCTCACGCAATATCTGAATGACGCGCTCATTTTCGACGTACTCCGCAATCACCTGCAAACCCATCAAATGTCCAACCTGATTGACTGATTGCACCATGGCGTGCGCCACATCATCGTGGGCAATGTCTTTAATAAAACTGCCATCAATTTTTAAATAATCCACCGGCAAGGACTTTAAATACCCGAATGAACTTACCCCAGTACCGAAATCATCCAACGAAAAACTGCACCCTAAATTTTTCAAGGTTTGAATAAAATGTTGCGCCAATTCAAGGTTATGGATAGCGACCCGCTCGGTAATTTCAAAGCACAACATCGCTGGGCTAATCTCTGCTGCTTGAATCTCTTCTAGCACAAACTTGAGAAAATCCGGCTCATCCAAACTCTGCCCGGATAAATTCACCGCGAATACCGGACGCGGCACTTTCTGGGTCACTTCACGTAAGGTTTGCAATAGTTTGCGCACCACCCAGCGATCCAAACGCGGCATCATCGAATAATATTCAGCCGCAGGAATGAATTCATCCGGTGATACCGGCTGATTGCTTTCGTCATACAAACGAATCAGCACTTCATAATGGCAAAAGGGTTTTTTAAAACCCACCGGATTTAACGGATGAATCGGCTGCGCTACCAGCTTGAAATTACTGGCATCAATGGCTTTTTTCAGCCGCCCCAGCCACACCATATTGCCACGGTGTTTGGTCACTTCCTGATCGTTGGGTTTAAAAATATGAATACGGTTGCCACCTTTGGCTTTCGCCACCCGACAAGCTGCATCCGCTTCCGCCAAAATACGATTAGGGGTTTTCAAGCCTTTATAAAGCGGTACAAATGCAATACTCGCCGTAACTTTCTGGCGCATCTTGTTCCAATCAAAATCGTATTGTTCCAATTTAATACGAATTTGCTCCGCCGCCCGAATCGCGACAGAAGGCTCGATTTCCTGAAACAAAATCCCAAACTCATCGCCGCCCAAACGTGCTAACACATCACGCCGCGCATCAATTTCTTCTTTTAACATTCGCGAAATGCGCTCAATCAACGCATCTCCCGCTGTGTGTCCCATTGCATCATTGACCAATTTAAATTGATCCATTGAAATCAAGCAGAATGAATGTTTCACCCCGTGTTGCCGCACTTGATCAATCGCCACCTTCAAACGCAATTCAAAGCTTTTACGATTCAATAACAAGGTTTGTTGGTCGTGCGTTTCCACGTGATCCAGACGCAATTGCATTGCGTGCAGCTCAGTCTGGTCACGAATTAGCAACATGTAACAAGGTTTGTCATTGCCCTCAAACAACACAGGCTGTACTGTATAGGTAACTTGTATATCATTTAAGCTAGTGGTATTGAGCAGCGCATAACGCAATAAAGGACGATCATTTGATTTCGCCGTATCCAACCAACTGACCGGATTGCGCGTCAAGGGATCAACCAACGTAAACAGTTCACCGTAATGTTTGCCACGCGCACTGCGGAGTTTATAATTTAGAATTCTTTCAGCCGCCGGATTAACGAAATCCACCACGCCATTGCTATTCACCAATACGGCGGATTCTTGCACGTCAGACAAAGAAGACACCAGCATATTTTGCTGAGCCAAATGCAATTGAGTGTTGGACTGACGCCGCATAACAAACCACCACCACGCCAAAGTAGCCGCTATACCAAAAGTAAGCAACCCGCCTAAAATGACAGTGTGAGATGCAAAATCAACAAAATCGGCCACAAAAGCCCCCACCTACTATAGCGTATTTATTTTATAAAAATTATTCACAGTCGATAGTAGGCTCAAACCGTGATTATGTACAGTGTTCAGCGACGAAGCGTAGACGCAACAAAGCCGACAGACTTATTCAGTACTGTCGGCTTTGTAATCGGCATACGCCACGTATGCTTAGAGCTTTTCTTTGATACGCGCAGATTTACCAGTCAGACCACGCAGGTAGTACAACTTCGCACGGCGTACATCGCCTTTACGCTTCACCACGATACCGGCAATGCCATTGCTGTATGTTTGGAATACGCGCTCGACGCCTTCACCGTAAGACATTTTACGCACAGTGAAAGCAGAGTTCAGACCACGATTTTTCTTCGCAATCACCACACCTTCATAAGCCTGTAGGCGTTCTTTGTCGCCGTCCTTAACACGCACGCTGACAATAACGGTATCGCCGGGGTTAAAATCCGGGATTACCTTCGTCATCTGCTCTTGTTCAAGTTGTTGAATAATCGTATTCATGATAATCCTCTAATGCAGCTCTTCACTGCTTTCAAACTCGTTTATATACTCGTTCAGCAACACACGCTCACTGTCGGTCAACTGTCGTGCCTGTAACAATTCCGGCCTGCGTCGCCATGTTTTTCCCAGCGCTTGTTTTTTGCGCCAACGGGCAATCTGGGCATGATTACCGCTTTTCAGTACGGCGGGTAATGCCAGCCCTTCCAATTCTTCCGGGCGGGTATAGTGCGGGCAATCCAGTAATCCATCAAAAAAGGAATCCTGAGCTGCCGACTCGTTATGCCCCAGTGTACCCGGCAATAAGCGGGTTATTGCATCAATCAGCACCATGGCTCCCAGCTCACCGCCGCTCAGCACATAGTCACCAATTGAACATTCCATATCCACTTCCAAGCGAATAACACGCTCATCAATGCCTTCGTAACGTCCGCATAACAGAATTAAACCCTGCTCTGCTGCCAGCGCGTTAACCACCGTTTGGTTGAGCGTAACACCCTGAGGGCTCAGATAAATCACTTTACCCGGATTGACTTGACGCGCATCACGAATCGCCTGTAACAGACAATCACCCTTCATCACCATGCCAGGGCCGCCGCCGTAAGGACGGTCATCCACCGTGCGGTGTACATCCGTTGCGTAATCACGCGGATTCCACTGTTTCAGTGAAATAATTCCACGCTCTGCTGCCCGACCTGTCACACCGCTGCTCGTCACCGCTTCAACCAATTCAGGAAACAACGTAATGACATCAAACCGCATAGGCATTAAAAGTCTGGATCCCAATCCACCACAATGCGTTTTTCATCCAAGGAAACCGCTTGAATAAATGTACCCAGCACCCAAGGCAATAAACGTTCCCGCTCACCTTGAACCACTAATACATCATTTGCGCCGGTTTCAAACAAATGATCCACGGTTCCTAGCAACACGCCATTTACCGTGACAACTTCCATGCCGATTAAATCAGCCCAGTAGTATTCATCTGCATCCAATGGCAGCAAGCGGCTACGCGGTACACCAATCTCACAACCCACTAGCTTTTCAGCTTGATTACGGTCGATCACCCCTTCCAGTTGCACGACAATGCCTTTGCCTTGAATTTGCCCATTGAGCAATTTGCAAGGCTGCCACTCACCGGCTACTTTCAGAGACCAAGGGGCGTACCCTAAAATCCCGTCCAGTTGATGGGTATGCGAATAGACTTTGACCCAACCTTTAATGCCAAACGCGGCAGAAATTTTGCCGAGTGTCACCATATCCGGCTGGGACATAATAGCTTACGCCGCCACAGTTTCTGCGGATTCTTTCAGCAGCTTAGTCACCCGTTCAGTAGGCTGTGCACCACATCCTACCCAGTAAGCAACCCGATCCTGCTCGATATGCAGACGGACTTCTTGACCACGCGCAACCGGGTTAAAATAACCGATGCGTTCAATGTAACCACTATCGCGCGGCTTGCGCTTGTCGCTAACGACGATGTGGTAAAATGGATGCTTTTTCGCACCACCTCTTGCCAGACGAATATTGACCATGTGAAGACCTTACCAAATTCAGTTAATACGTAGCAACCGAGGCTGCCCGAAGTAAACGCGCAATTCTACGTTAATTTCAGAAAAAGTGAAGCGTTGATTAAGCGCTTATCCACAAAAAAGCCCCCAAGACCTGGAGGCTTCCTGATAAATCGCTGACTGACCGATTAAGTTTACTTCGCAGACACGTACTTTAGCCCAGTATTGCCGGGGAAATAACGGTAATGCCCGGTAATGGGCATCGCAAATAGTACGTCCTCTATCTTTTCGCCTTCAGCAATATTGTGCACTACTAAATTACGCCGAGGGTCAGCGGATGACTTACGATTCACTACAATGCCGATGTGCTCTTGATCCCCCCCCAAACTCCAGGTCACCAAATCACCGGGGCGGTAATCTGCCGGATTACCCGTCGCGGCTACACTGGCGCCATGACGTTGGAAAAAGGCTTTCAAATTGTGCACACGCCGATGATCAATATTAGGATCGGGACGGTTCAAACCCCATTTTGATAAATTCGGGTAATTATAAAAATTACGCGACATATCCTCATGCACCAAACGCTGAAGATCAATCCCTAACTTGCGGTACGAACGGATCACCGTATCCGTGCATACCCCAACATTCGCTGGCACATCACCATTAGGGTAACTAATGGGAATATAACGCCCATCATACACCACACGGTGTCGCAAACGATCCAATGCCGCATACGACAGACGCTCTGGCGTTGCCACATTACTACGCACAGTTGCCGAACGCTTCACATCAACTGACGCCGCTTGCTGTGTTGAACAACCTGCCAACCCAGCCAGCAACATAACACCCGTCAAAACGACAGGAAAACCCCATTTCGACAAGCGCGGTATAGCAAAAACACTACTCATTTACCCCACTCCTGATTCAAATATCCCCAATAAACAGACTCATCAGAACAACTAATTATTATCATGATTTTTATACCGTAAGCAGATGGAATGCCAGTCTATTCCGACAAAAGAACACCATACCTTAATAAGTAGGGCAATCCGCACGGTACGGCTCTTTTACTATTCCCCAGCGGAATGGCAATGGCGCGTGTGGATCAGATACCAGCGATCCCGCTTCCACGTTCTGACGCAATTCACGCAACGTCATATAGTATTCTTCACCCAACGTCATCTGCACCATGCAAAAATCGTTAAGGCTTTTCAACTCTTGCGGTGGTGGTTGATCATTAGAAAACACCGCTTTTGCCCAACGCGCAGGCTGCGAATGCGGATCAAAGCGCCCTACCCGATCCAAGTGACTGCGAATGGAACTGAAAAACAAACCCAAGCGCTTATCACGACCCGGCGTTGAATGGTCGTCATATTCGCGTGCATTCATGCAACGACGCCCTTCACCCCGAATTTTTTGCAAGTACCACAATGCATCATAGACATAAACAGCACGGTCATTCGCGTACATGCACAATGCCAACAACAAACGCTGCGATTTCTCATCTGACGTTTCAGGGCGCTTTGCCAGCTTGCCAGCGATAACATCGGTATATTTTACGTAATCGTAAGCCACTTCATTCGCCAGATTGAACTGCTCTTCGCTGTAACCCGGCTGTTGCATAGCGGATTTCATAATATTTTGCGGTTGCTTGAAACGCCGATAACCATCACCAAACTGTTTATCTTCTGGCACATAAAACGGGAAAGACGGCGTGCGCAGTAAATAACGTGCCTGCTTCGGGGTGGTAGATGCCATTACCTCGGCAATACCCGCGTCGGTAACGTCCACAATTTGGTAAGAATGCACACCGGGTGCTACGTAAATATCACCGGGCTTAATATCATGCAAAGCAATGGGATAAGTGTCATTACGCAATGACACGGTGCTGGTCATATCAGCGACATAATCCAGAAAATTACGCACACGTCGATCAGGCGGCAAGTTATCCCACGTCGACATGTCATTACTAACAGTGCGACCGGCTTTGTCGCGATTACCGATGACAAACGGCAAACGGTGCTCAAACGCAAAAATAAGCCGCATCGCGTAAACGGCATCAGCGCAATCGTTTTCAAATTTGTAGTAAATTGGCTTAGCGGGATCCATGAAAATATCGTCTTTCCACTGAGTACGTACCCACTGGTGGTAACGCTCTTCCCACACATCATCCCACACATTTTCACTAGGCCAGACGGCGGCAACCGCAAACGAAGGCATGAATGAAATCACTGCCAGCAACCATGCCAGAATAAACGCTTTTTTCATGAAATTTACAACTTGATACGGTTCATCAGAAGAACACTAAATAAACAGACGTCCAACAGGCTATCCCCATACAAACGTTAGGATAGGAAACATGCCCATAAGTTCCTAAAGATTGCTAGGGTAGTTCAGCTTATCAAGGATTTCAATAAAAACGGCTCGATTATTGAATAGTCGAGCCGTTTCAGATCGCCACAAGCAGCTAATGATTGCGCATCAGCCACTTTTAGGCATTACTTCTGGTACTGTTGCATAACAGACTTAGAAGATTGATCCATGGAAACTGCACCTTTGTAGTTACCTTTGGCTTTAACCTTAGGCACCATTGGACGCTGACCTTGGCCTGCCACACAACCATAAACGTGCTTATGACCAGCGACAGCACCCGGATGGCTATGGCACTTATTTGCACAAGAAGGGGCTTCATCATGGCAATGTTGACCAGCGGCTGGTGTAGCTGCTGCGGCTGGCGCATCAGTTGCCGCCGCAGGTGCTGTTTGTGCAGTCTGTTGACCCATTTGTTGGCAACCTGTCGCAAACATAGCAGCAACGATCAGGGTTGCAAGTGTCAATTGAGATTTGATTTTCATCGGCTTAAGTCTCTTTCATTGTTTAAGGAAAATGTACACTGTGTAGCAAAAACTCAAGGGGTTATTTACCACACACAGGAGTGAATTTAGCACGAATTACCACAAAAAACTTTCCGAAACGCTAGATTCTTAAAGTGATGCGGTGTTGCTGGCGAATTTTCAAGCCTGATAAATAGATTGCATTAAATACAAACGCGGTTCAAACAAAAATCCACTGATTAAATTATAAAATTTAATCATCAAAAAGGCTTTGCAAAAAAAAAGCCTCTTGCCGTAACAAGAGGCTTTACGCGACACCACTATCCAAACAATAGCGTGTCTCTGGTGCCAAACATCAACAGCTTAAAATTAACGCTGTTGATATTGCTGCATTGCACCTTGAGAAGCTGGATCCATAGCGACTGGACCTTTGTAGTTGCCTTTAGCTTTAACTTTAGGAACCATTGGTGCAGGTGCTGGACGTACAGGAGCTGGAGCTGGAGCAACAGCAGCAGGTACTTCAGCAGCAGGTGCTTCAGTTGCTTGCTGAGAAGTCTGTTGACCCATTTGTTGGCAACCTGTTGTCAGCAAACCAGCGAACAACAAACCAGCGATAGCCACTTGAGATTTGATTTTCATAGTAGTAAAACTCTCTAAATAATTGATCTTAAAAGGGAAAATAAGCCTCACCAACATTGGCGATAGCATTAAGCCTTAATCCAGTCCATGAATTTTCTGGATGAAGCGCATCATACAACTAGACAATTCAGTAGGCAAACCCATCTTAGCGTAAATTTCCTTAATGGTCGTTAGGAATATCGAAAAAAGCTAATATAGCTACCCCGGAAATCCACCCATCGGAGGGAAACCACCGCCCATCGGCAACTTACCTTTCATGCCCGTCATGAGCTTGCGCAAACCACCTTTGGAAAACTGTTTCATCATTTTGCTCATTTGCAAGTGCTGTTTCATCAAGCGATTCACGTCCTGAACTTGCAGCCCACAACCAGCAGCAATCCTGCGTTTGCGAGATGCTTTAATAATGTCCGGGTTACGGCGCTCTTCCAGCGTCATGGAATTGATAATGGCAATCATGCGGCGCACTTCTTTGTCATTCGCCTGATCTTTGACGTTAGCGGGCAAATTTCCCATCCCCGGCAACTTATCCATCAAACCAGCCATGCCACCCATCTTTTCCATTTGTAACATTTGGTCACGCAAATCCTCAAAATCGAACGATTTGCCTTTATTGAGCTTTTTGGCGAGTTCTGCGGCTTTTTTATGATCAACCTGACGCTGCGCATCTTCAATCAAGCTCAGCACATCACCCATGCCCAAAATGCGCGATGCCATCCGTTCGGGGTGGAACGGCTCTAGCGCATCCAGCTTTTCGCCCATCCCGACAAACTTAATCGGTTTGCCCGTGATATAGCGCACTGACAAAGCCGCACCACCGCGTGCGTCGCCATCCGCTTTGGTCAACACCACGCCCGTCAGCGGCAGTGCATCCCCAAAGGCTTTAGCGGTATTGGCAGCATCTTGCCCAGTCATGCTATCGACCACGAACAGCGTTTCCACCGGATTTACAGCGGAATGAATAGCCTGGATTTCCGCCATCATCTCCGCATCGACGTGCAAGCGTCCGGCGGTATCAATGATCAGCACATCCATGTATTTGAGTTTTGCCTGCGCCACCGCCGCTTTAGCAATATCCACCGGCTTCTGAGCATTTTCACTGGGGAAGAAAATCCCGCCCGTCTGCCCCGCAATGGTTTCAAGCTGTTTAATCGCCGCTGGGCGGTAAACGTCACAACTCGCCACCATCACCGATTTGTTCTGACGTTCTTTCAAGAAACGGGTCAATTTGCCGACGGTGGTCGTTTTACCCGCACCCTGCAAACCCGCCATGAGAATAACAGCAGGTGGTTGCGCATTTAGCGACAGCGTTTCGTTCGCTTTGCCCATGAGTGCAATCAACTCATCGTTGACCACCTTGATCAAAGCTTGACCGGGGCTAAGGCTTTCCAACACCTCCTGCCCAATCGCCCGTTCACGCACCCGATTGGTGAATTCACGCACCACCGGCAACGCCACATCAGCTTCTAAAAGTGCCATCCGCACATCACGCAAGGCATCTTTAATATTGTCGTCGGTCAGACGTGCCTGACCGCGTAGTTTTTTTACCGTCTGCGAAAGACGTTCACTTAAATTCTCGAACATGATTTTGACTTCTTGCTAGTCCCATTCAGGCACAAGTTGCTATCATAGCATTAAAGCAACGACGAATGCGTTCCCGAACCACCTAACCCACGAAATCCGTTTGAGTAATGACAATAACACTTAACTTGTTTGCTACACTGGCATGGCTGGCAACTTGGCTACTGATTGGAGTACGCCTGCGGGATCGCTTGCAAACGCGCTCCCCTCAATACCGTCATGTACTGGTGGCACTGTGGCTGCTGTCATTGGGTCTGCACGGTTGGAGTATTGTAAACCATGTTTGGCAAGTAGATGGCGTATCCATCAGTTTTGCCACCGCCAGCTCGATCGTCATGTGGCTCTGCAATCTCTTGCTCTTTATGACCATGCTAAAGCGACCGTTGGAAACCTTGGGGCTTTTTATCGTGCCCTTCACGGTAACTACCATGCTTTTGCCATTATTAAGCCCTAGTCAAACCAACACCATTAACTTAAACAATGGCTTAGGCGTGCATATTTTCACGTCTCTATTGGCTTACAGCATGTTAACACTGGCGGCATTGCAAGCCTTACTGCTGGCGCTGCAAAACAAGCACCTGCACAATCACCAGCCGGGCGGCCTCATTCGCACCTTGCCACCGCTATTGGACATGGAAGCCTTGCTGTTCAAATTAATTTTGCTGGGTGTCATGCTGTTATCACTGGGGTTGTTTAGCGGCGCTTTATACGTCGACAACCTGTTTGCGCAACATTTGGCACATAAAACTATTCTATCCATTGTGGCATGGGTTATATTCACCGCCCTACTGGTGGGTCATTGGCGCTATGGCTGGCGCGGGCGCATCGCCATCCGCTGGACACTCAGTGGCTTTTTCATCCTCATGCTGGCGTTTTTTGGCAGCAAATTTGTATTAGAGTTTTTGGTAAAATAATTGTGGACATTAATGAAATACCGCTAGGCATACTGTTTTTTGTCTTGTTTATCCTGTTTCTGCTCTCGGCTTTTTTCTCTGGTTCTGAAACCGCGTTGATGTCACTCAACCGCTACAAACTCAAACACCTTGCAGAGAAAGGTCACTCAGGCGCAAAACTGGCACAAAAACTACTAGCAAGACCTGACCGTTTGATTAGCTTAATATTACTGGGCAACAACTTTGTTAACATCCTGATTACGCAATTAGCGACCTTACTAGGCTTGCGTTTGTTTGGCGATGCGGGCTTAGCGATTGCAACCGGTATTTTGACGTTTTTACTGCTGATTTTCGGCGAAATCACCCCCAAAACACTCGGTGCAATGCATCCAGAACCCATTGCATTTGTGGCTTCGCGGGTTTACGTGGTTTTAATGAAGTTCATGTTCCCGTTCGTCTGGTTACTGAATTTATTTACCAATGGCATTCTGCGTTTATTCGGAGCGCACAGTGATGAAACCAGCCGCGTCGCCCTCAGTCACGAAGAATTGCGCACGGTAGTCAGCTCTGCCGGAGCGCAGATTCCACGCAACCACCTCGACATGCTATTGCGCGTCATGGACATGGAAAGCACCACGGTGGAAGACATTATGATTCCCCGCAACCAACTGGTCGGCTTGGATCTGGATGACGATTGGAACGAACTCGAAGAACAAATCACCAACAGCAATTTCACCCGCCTACTGGTGTATCGCGAAAGTCTCGATAACGTCATTGGCTTTGTGCACCTACGCAAACTTTTGCCACTGTTCCGTGACGGGCATTTGGACAAAGAACGCTTTGAAGCCAGCATTCGCCCCGCGTACTTCATCCCAGAAAGCACCCCATTAACCCAACAATTAATCAACTTCAAAACCGAAAATCGCCGCATTGCCTTGGTCGTGGATGAATACGGCGAAATCTTAGGCTTGGTTGCCCTTGAAGACATTTTAGAAGAAATTGTCGGTGAGTTTTCCAGCGTACCCAGCAGTCAATCGCGCGAAATTCGCCGCATGGCAGACGGCAGTTATTGGGTGGATGGCAGCATCCCCATCCGTGACATTAACCGCGAAGTGGGCAGCAACTTCACCTCGGAAGAAGCCAATACCATCAACGGTTTAATTCTGGAATACCTCGAATCCATTCCCGTCCCCGGCATGACCATGCTGATTGACGATTACCCTTTGGAGATTCGCAAAACCCGCAATAATGCGGTCAAAACGCTGATCATTCACCCCAAAATTCAGCGCAAAGCAGCCGATAACGATGAGTAAGGTCAAGCTTCAATACCACTGCACCGCCTGCGGCAGTCTGCACCCCAAATGGAGCGGGCAATGCGGTGAATGCGGTGCATGGAATACGATGGAGGAAAGCATAAGCCTACCCGCAAGCAAGCAAGCAGCCAATCAACGGGCGGGGGGCTACGCGGGTGAAACCGCCGTGATTCGCTCCCTCAACGAAGTGAGCTTAAGTGAAGCACCGCGCATCCTCACCCACCAACCCGAACTGGATCGGGTACTCGGCGGCGGACTAGTGTCAGGCTCGGTGGTACTCATCGGTGGCGACCCCGGCATTGGCAAATCCACCATTTTGCTGCAAACGCTTGCCACTTTAACCGAAATGAAAACCCTGTACGTGACCGGCGAAGAATCGCTGCAACAAGTGGGCTTACGTGCCAAACGTTTAGGGCTACCCAGCGACCACTTGCGCCTGCTCACCGAAACCTGTGTGGAAACCATCCTCAGTTTGGTGGTGCAAGAAAAACCGCAGTTGATGGTGATTGACTCTATCCAAACCGTGTTTACCGACAGCTTGCAAGCGGCGCCCGGTTCGGTTAGCCAAATCCGCGAATCAGCGGCTAAACTGGTGCGTTTCGCTAAGCAAACCAATACCGCCATGTTTCTGGTCGGTCATGTCACCAAAGAAGGCACACTGGCAGGGCCGCGTGTCCTTGAACACATGGTCGATACCGTGCTGTATTTTGAAGGCGACCCTGGCGGACGTTACCGCATTATTCGCGCCGTCAAAAACCGTTTCGGCGCGGTCAACGAACTTGGCGTATTCGCCATGACCGAACAAGGCTTGAAAGGTGTCAGCAACCCGTCCGCTATTTTCCTGTCACGCCACGAAGAACCCGTTTCCGGCAGTGTCATCATGGTCACACGCGAAGGCACACGCCCACTCATGGTGGAAGTGCAAGCGCTGGTCGACCAAAGTCACGGTGCAGTACCGCGTCGCGTGACCTTGGGACTGGAACAAAATCGCCTCGCGATGTTGCTGGCCGTGCTGCATAGGCACGCCGGAATCTCAATGTTTGACCAAGACGTATTCATTAATGTTGTCGGTGGTGTTAAGATTTCGGAAACCGCTGCTGATTTATCATTGTTGTTAGCGGCACTTTCAAGTTTTCGCAACCGTCCTCTGCCTGCTGATCTGGTGGTTTTTGGAGAAGTTGGGCTGGCTGGCGAAATTCGCCCAGTTCCAAACGGTGAGGAGCGTTTGCGTGAGGCTGCCAAACACGGTTTTAAACAGGCTATCGTAGCGAAAGGAAACAAGCCACGTCACCCGATTGAGGGGATGAAAGTGGTCGCCATTGCCAGATTGGAGAAAGCGATAGAAATTGTGATGTAAATTCGCAACAATAACGTGCATAATTTGTTGACTCCCAACAACAGATATAATAATTTTATTATTCGGTTCGGGTCATACAAACGTTACAGACACGGGTACGGGCAATCGCTAGAAATATTTTATTGTTAACGTTACCTCTCCAGCTTGATAGTATTTATTAATTACTCTCACCCACATTCATAGACGGGGAGTATCCATCTTGTCTTTTTCAGAATTAGGCTTAAATCCAGAGTTTGCGGCTAAAATTGAAGCTGCCGGTTATGAGAATCCGACTGACTTACAAAAGCAGTTGATTCCTCTCATCGCCCACAATAAAAGTGTCATTGTGTGGACACAATCGGCTTCCGGCAAGACCGGCGCATTCCTGATTCCTGCCATCAACTACGTGTTAACCAATCCGATTGAAGAGCAGCGCCACACCCGTGTACTGATCTTGACCTCGCGGCGCGACCGGGTGAATCAGATCAATTACACGATTAAACGCTTGATGGGTGATGAACAGCAAATTCGTTCCGGTTTCATTGTCAGCGGTCGCCCTTATCAGCCGCAGATGCGTTTATTACGCCGCCCACTGGACTTAATGATCGCCACGCCGGGACGTTTGAATGATCTGGTTGACAATAACAAAGCCGATTTTTCCAAGCTGGAAATGCTGGTCATTGATGACCTCAGCGCGATTTACCACAAAGGTCTGCATGGCTTGGTAAACAAAATTCTCTCGGAACGCACCACTGCCTGCCCCGTCATTGCGTTTGTACGCCCGGAAAATGACATTACCGGCTATGCGCGTGCCGTGTTAGCAGGTGCCGAAGAGCTGGAAGTCGATGATGACCGCAACCCGCTGTTGCTGATTCCACAAGTCGTGCATCTCGCAGACGATTACACCCACAAAATTGCCCTGATGGATCATTTACTGGATGAGTTTTCCGGCGAACCTACCGTTATTTTCACGATTACCACCAAAGTTGCTAAAGCACTCGCCGAAAGCCTTGCGAATCACGGGCATACCGCCGAGGTTGCATCCGACCTTCCCGAATCCGAACGCAATGGCACTTCCGCCCCGATTCTGATCTATGCCGATCAAGACGGCTTGCACCCTAACCTGCAAGGCGCTGAACACATTATCAACTTCGAGCTGCCGCACAAGGTAGAAGATTACGAAGCACGTCTGCAAGGGCTTAGCCCAGAACGTGAAGAAGCCGTGATTGCCGTGGTATTACCGCGTGAACGCGACAACCTAAAATTGATTGAAACCTTTTTGGGTGATTCGATCGAACAATGCACCTTGCCGGGTCTGGCGCCGCTGGAACACACCTCTGGCTTCACGCCATCCGTGCGTTCCCCTCGCAGCAACCGCAGCAATAGCGGCGGCGGACAACGCCAACACAGCGGCAACGGCGGCAATCAAGGCGAACGCGGACGTCCATCACAGAACCGTTCTTCCGGCGGCGCACCGCAAAACCGCCCCGCACATCAAGGGCAAGGCGGCGGGCGCAGCAACAACCCCAACCAGCAACAAAATGCGCCACGGCGTGACAACCGTCCTGCCACAGGTCAAGAACAATCGCCAGCCAATGCCGCTGATCGTCAACAACGCAAAGGCCCTTATGGTCGCCTAAACGGTGGCGCACAACGCAAGCGTGACGGCGGGCCGTACACCGGTGGCAGCAATCCAGCGCCACGCCGCGAACAAGGCGGTTCTTACGAAATCGGCAGTTGGGAAAAACCCAATTACACGCCGCAAGACGAAAAGCCTAAAACCGATAAGCAAGTCGTTATCCGTTACAAGGAAAAACGCCGTATTTTGACGAAATAAAGTAGAACCCTCATGCTGCAAGACACGGAAGAACTGCATCGCAAACTGGCAGAACTCACCCAAGAACACCGCGAATTGGATGAAATGATTGCAGCATCGCTGCAAGAATCGAATACGGATCAGCTCAAAGTTTCGCGCCTGAAAAAGCGCAAACTGCTGTTAAAAGACATGATTTCACGGATCAATAGCCAGTTGATTCCCGATTTAAACGCCTGACCACAAACTGCGGATGGCAGCTATGCCTTGCCCGCCATGTTGCCGAGCAGTTATTGCATGATCAGAGGTCATGCCACCGAGTGCATAAACCGGCAGATTGACGTTTTCCACCGTTGCGGCGAATGCTACCCACCCCAAATGGGCTTCACCCGGATGCGATAATGTCGGCAATACTGGCGAGAGAAACGCGAAATCCGCCCCCAACGCTGCCGCCTGCTGCAACTCTGCCGAGCCATGACAAGACGCCGATAACCATTGCCCCGGCAATAAGGTGTCGCGCAAACCGGCTTCTGCTGTCAACAATTGCCGACTGGTTAAATGCAAACCATCTGCCTCCGCCAACATAACCGGCGGAGAATTCAACACAATCTTGGCACCAAACGCATGACTTAACTGGATAACCTCATGCGCCAAAGCCACGTACTCTGAAGCCGCCAACGTCTTTGCCCGTAATACCACCAAACGCACCCCAGCCTGCAAACATTGCTGCAACTGCTGCAAAAATTCGGTGGAATCGTGTGGCTCAGGGGTAATCAAACACTGGGCGGGCAAACGTGCCGCAGTAACAATCGGCGCATTCGCAGGCGGAAATTCCAATGCGGGCAATTGTTCTGCATCAAACCACGCCACGGGTTGACCTTCGCGCCCGTGAGCAGTGCCACTAAAGGCCGTCACTTCCCACACATCCAACAACACCGCCAGCTCAGGATACACGTGGCGAATCTTAATGAGCGGCTGTGCGTGTTGAAGCTGAATACCGAGTTCTTCCTCAAGCTCACGGCTTAAGGCGTGCAGCGGAATTTCGCCGGATTCGACTTTACCGCCGGGAAACTCCCACTTGCCGCCCTGATGTTTATGGGCAGGGCGTTGCGCTAATAAAATCTTGCCCGCCGCGTCACGGATAACTGCCGCGACGACGTGCAAATACTTAGCTGCGGTATTCGGCATTGATTTTGACGTAATCGTAGGAAAAATCACACGTCCACGTGGTTGCCGCCGCTTCACCACGCCCTAAATGGATGCGAATAGGAATTTCATCACGCTTGGTTTCTGCCGCGCCCAATTCCTCGTAGTAAGTGGGAGCCGGTTCGCCGTTTTCGATCAGCAAGGTTTTTCCCAACCAAATACTGATGCGGCTGACATCCAAAGCGTCAACTTGGCTACGCCCAACAGCAGCAAGAATACGCCCCCAATTCGGGTCACTGGCAAACAAAGCCGTTTTAACCAATGGTGACAACGCAACCGTGTTACCCACCACCCGCGCTTCGGCACGGGTTGCCGCCCCTTGCACCTCAATGCTGATGAATTTGGTAGCACCTTCGCCATCACGCACAATCGCTTGCGCCAAATACAGACAAATTTCCAGCAATGCTTGACGGAATGCGGGCAAACCATCGCCACCCACATACACCCCGGAACTGCCGGTTGCCATCACAATCAGGGAATCATTGGTTGACGTATCGCCATCCACCGTGATGCAGTTAAAGGTTTCTTCCACCACTTCATTCAGCAAGTCTTGCAGAATAGTCTTTTCAACCAATGCATCGGTTGCCACATACGCCAACATGGTGGCCATATTGGGGTGAATCATGCCCGCACCTTTGGCAATCCCGGTGATCGTGATGGTTTCGCCAAAGATTTGCACCTGACGGCTGATGGCTTTCGCCACCGTATCGGTCGTCATAATGGTACGCGAGGCTTCCATCCAGCCCGCTGCATCCAGCTTAGCAAAAGCTTCCGGCAAGGCAGCAGTGATTTTATCCACCGGCAATTGCTGACCAATCACGCCGGTCGAAAACGGCAACACTTGCTCCGCCCAACACGCGCCCTGTTGCGCCACTTGCTCACACGAAGCACGCGCTGCTTGCATTCCCTGCTCACCCGTTCCCGCATTCGCGTTACCGGCATTGATCAGCAAATAACGCGGATTAGAATGCAGCAAATTGTGACGGCACACGTGCACCGGTGCGGCACAAAACGCATTGCGCGTGAATACCGCTGCCGTATGACTGCCCGGCTCCAACTCAATCAGCAACACATCGTTACGGTTTTTGTAACGAATGCCCGCATTGACCGATGCCAAGCGCACCCCAGCAATCGGCAATAAGGTATCAGGTGCCTGTAAATTCACTGCCATCTGAGCGCCTCCCGAATAAACTTAGACTAATTGACCGTGACAATTCTTGTACTTTTTGCCAGAACCGCACGGGCAAGGATCATTCCGCCCTACTTTCACGCCATCGCGTTCGTAAGCTTGTTTATCGCCCACAACCGCATCCACCACTTCATCATCTTCCAAGGCATTGCCCGCATCAGGGTGCGAAAATGCCATCGGCTGTGGCTCATGCTCTTCCAACGCTGCGAGGGCTTGTTGCGGCTCTTGCAATTGAATGTGCATCAGGAACGCCACCACATCGTGCTTGACGCGATCCAGCAATTGCTCAAACATTTCAAAAGCTTCACGCTTGTATTCCTGTTTCGGATTTTTCTGCGCATACCCACGCAAACCGACGCTTTGGCGCAAATAATCCATGGCTGCCAGATGTTCTTTCCATTCACCATCCAACACATGCAACATCACATCGCGTTCCAACCGACGCATATTCGGCTCACCGATCATCGCCTCTTTTTGCTGAAGTACTGCCGCGACCTGTTCTTGAATCCGGTCACGTAAGCCCTCTTCGTGCAAATTTTTCTCAGTTGCCAACCATTGCTTGAGTGGCAAATCCACGCCGAAATCGGTGTACAGTTGCTTGTAAAGCCCTTCCACATCCCATTGCTCATCAATGCTACCGGGTGGAATGTGTGCCGCCATCATCGCATCGACCACATCTTCGCGGATGGCATCAATGGTGTCTTTAATATCATCCACTTCCAGCAAATCGTTGCGCTGGGAATAAATCACCTTACGCTGATCGTTGGCGACGTCATCGTATTCCAGCAAATGTTTGCGGATGTCGTAGTTGTGCGCTTCCACTTTACGCTGGGCATTTTCGATGGATTTGGAAACCAACCCCGCCTCAATCGCTTGACCTTTTTCCATGCCCAAGCGTTGCATCATGCTTTTCACCCGCTCAGAGGCAAAAATGCGCATGAGGTTGTCTTCCAATGACAGGAAGAAACGGGAAGAGCCGGGGTCGCCTTGCCGACCGGAACGCCCGCGCAACTGGTTATCAATGCGACGGGATTCGTGACGTTCAGTACCGAGAATGTGCAAACCACCCGATGCGACGACCGTATCATGGCGTTTCTGCCATAATTCACGGAGTTTGCGCAATGCTTCGGGATCAGGGTTTTCACCCAGTTGCTTAACTTCCTCTTCCATACTGCCGCCGAGCACGATGTCGGTACCACGACCGGCCATATTGGTCGCAATCGTGACCGCACCGGGGCGACCCGCATTCGCGACAATGTGTGCTTCACGCTCATGCTGCTTGGCATTCAAAACTTCGTGCGGAATACGCAGTTCTTTGAGCTTATTGGAAACCAATTCCGAGGTATCAATGGATGCCGTGCCCACCAATACCGGGCGACCTTTCGCCACTTCGGTTTCAATTTCTTTAATGATAGCGTCGTATTTTTCTTCAGCCGTCAAGTAAATCAAATCGTTGGAATCAATGCGCACCATCGGACGATGCGTGGGAATCACCACCACTTCCAAGTTATAGATTTGTTGTAACTCGAACGCTTCGGTATCGGCTGTCCCCGTCATCCCCGATAGTTTTTCATACAAACGGAAATAGTTCTGGAAAGTAATGGATGCGAGCGTCTGATTTTCAGCTTGAATTTCGACTTTTTCTTTGGCTTCAATCGCCTGATGCAAGCCTTCCGACCAACGTCTACCCGGCATGGTACGCCCGGTGAATTCATCGACAATGACGATTTTGCCGTCACGCACAATGTAATCCACGTTACGCTGGAACAAGGCGTGCGCACGCAACGCCGCCCCCAAATGATGCAACACGCTGATGCTGACAGTATCGTACAGCCCCTGACCTTCCGGCAAAACACCGGCTTGCCACAGCAATTGCTCAGCACGTTCTTGCCCTGCTTCGGTCAAATACACTTGGCGGGCTTTTTCATCGACCGAATAATCGCCCGCGCCTTCCTCTTCCAATTGCTTGGTCAAGGTCGGGATAAGCTGATCAATCGCCATGTAAAGCTGCGAAGCGTCGTGGCTAGGGCCGGAAATAATCAACGGGGTACGCGCTTCATCAATCAGGATAGAGTCAACCTCATCCACAATCGCGTAATACAAATCGCGCTGCACCCGGTCTTCTTTACGGAACGCCATATTGTCACGCAAGTAATCGAAACCGAATTCGTTATTCGTGCCGTAAGTAATGTCTGCCGCATACGCTTCACGGCGTTGCTCAGAACTCAAACCATTGATAATGACACCCGTGGTCAGCCCCAAGAAACCGTACAACTGCGCCATCTGCGCCGCGTCACGTTGCGCCAAGTAATCGTTAACGGTGATGACATGCATCCCATTACCCGGCAACGCATTCAAGTAAGCCGCCAGTGTTGCCACCAAAGTTTTACCTTCGCCGGTTTTCATTTCGGCGATTTTGCCGTCATTCAACACCATGCCACCGATCATTTGCACGTCGTAATGGCGCATTCCCAAGACGCGATGCCCCGCTTCACGCACCACCGCAAACGCTTCCGGCAGCAAGCTTTCCAGCGTTGCATCCTGTTGCAGGCGTTCACGGAATTCGGTGGTTTTTGCCGCTAATTGGGCATCAGACAGCGCTTTGTACTGTTCTTCCAGCGCATTGATTTTCTTGACGGCTTTGGAATAAGACTTGACCAGACGGTCATTGCGGCTGCCAAAAATCTTTTTGGCTACAGAACCCAGCATACGTTTACTCTCTTGTATCCTTTCCAAACAGAAAGTCCGATGAACGCCATGCAAACACAGCATTACACCGGACGGTTTGTGTCATATTATATACGGTTTAACCGGCTGTACGGTGAATTATTCTTCGTGACCAAGGTATTCACGCGGGTCAACCTGTGCACCGTGCTTTAGCACTTCCAAATGCAAGTGCGAGCCGGTGGAACGCCCAGTGCTACCCATCCATGCCACATTGTCGCCTTTTTTCACCACTTCGCCTTCGGCAACTTTAGTCGTGCTTAAATGCGCGTAGCGGCTGATTAAACCGTCACCGTGATCCACTTCCACCACATTGCCGTAGCCGTCATTGCGATTGCCTGCGAAAGACACGACACCGCCGCCGACCGCATAAATTTCAGTGCCATGCGGCCCGGCATAATCCACGCCTTTGTGCATTTTCTGGCGACCGTTAAACGGGTCACGCCGAAAACCGAACTCAGAGGAAATATAACCGCTGCGCACCGGTCTGCCGCTCGGCGAGATCTCGGATTGCACACTCATGCCTTCCAGAATTTGATCCAACGTCGCTAACATGCCTTTTTGACGGTCAAGGTTGTTTTCGACCAACTCAAACGATGCCAGAAACTCATTCGACGATAACTTGGGAACGATTACTTCCACATCATCACTCGCCAAACCACCACGAGCGGGCTTGGCATCCAGCGAGAATTCTTGCGGGTCGAGTTTAGCTTTATCAGCCACACGTTTAGCCAAGGCATTCAAACGCGCTATTTCGGCTTCGAGTGTGCCTAAACGGGCGGAAAGCGTATCCACATCCACGGTGTAATTGGCGTATGCCTTTTTAATTTGTTCAACCGTGGAAATTTGTTGCTCTAATGCCGTCAACAGCTTACCCGCATCGTTCTCAGACACTTCCGCATTCGGTGGCGTCGCATCGAGCCGGTAAAGCCCCAACATTTGGTTAACCGAAAGCCCCACCAATAGCAAAGCAACCATGCCTGCGGGGATAATTAGGTGCTTCCACGGGTGAAGCATAAACGACGAACGGCGTGTGCCGTCATCACTAAGACAGATTACCTGCATGATAGTAAATCTCTTGGATTCCTCACTGACTCAAAAAATGCGACCATAGGGTTTATAATAGAATATTGCGGGTTCAGGAATTCACCAAATATGATGAAAAAAATTGATCGGTTGATTAGCAAGGGGTTTGATGAGAGATTGCATCAACTGGATCGACTCACGGTAGAAATCGCACGTTTCTTTGCCGTTCCAACAGAAAACCGTTTTTGGCCTTTATTAAAAAACCAACGCATAACACTCCTGACCGATGACCCTCATTTTGCTACGCAAGCCCGCTTTCAGCAGCACTTGTTATGCAAATATTTAAGCAAATGCTTAAACACTAACATTCGCGGAATAGATATTAAGGTCATCGGCTTACATCTTGCAAGCATTGAACAAAAAACGAGCGAATTTAGGGTTTCCAGCAATACAGCCAGTATCATGAAAAGTATCGCGCAAAGCATTGATGATAAAGAACTTAGGGAAGCGATAGAGCAACTGGCAAAGACTGCCAGCCGCCCGGTGCAAGGGATCAATTAGATGCCAGCAAACGCATAGCTATCGGCGAAAATGGCTTGTTCTTTTTGTTTATCGGCCAGCGTCACCATTTCCCACGCATCTTGGCGCTGGAGCAATTCTCGCGCCAGTAAGTTATTAATAGCATGACCCGACTTATGCCCTTGATAAGCGCCGATAATGCCATGCCCTAAGGTATACAAATCGCCGATTGCATCCAAAATTTTGTGACGAATAAATTCATCGCGATAACGTAAACCGTCTTGATTCAGCACGCGGAATTCATCCAACACAATCGCGTTTTCCAAACTGCCGCCCAATCCCAAATTGCGGGAACGCAGCATTTCCACATCGCGCATGAAACCAAAGGTTCGCGCCCGCGCAATTTCGCTGGCATACGCTTGGCGCGAAAAGTCGATTTCCAAGGATTGTGCCGTGGCGCTGACCGCCGGATGATCAAATTCAATTTCAAAGCTGGCTTTAAAACCGGCATAAGGCAGTAATTTTGCCCAACCGTTGCCACGGCTTGCCTCAATGGGCTTTTTAATGCGAATAAAACGCTTGGGTGCTTTGAGTTCCTCAATGCCTGTGGAGAGCAGCAAATACAGGAACGGTGCGGCGCTGCCATCCATGATAGGAATTTCAGCAGCATCCAAATCCACGTAAAGGTTATCTATCCCTAAACCCGCTAACGCTGACAGCAAGTGCTCAATCGTTGCCACTTTAGCATCGTGATGAATGAGCGCCGTGCATAACATGGTTTCACCCACCAATTCGGGGTGAAGCTCAATCAATGCGGGGGGAGTCATATCAACCCGGCGAAATACAATGCCGGTATTAGAAGGTGCAGGGCGTAATGTCATCGAGACTTTCGTGCCGGAATGCAAACCGATACCGACAGTCGATACGGTTGTTTTAAGTGTGCGTTGCCTTAACAAGGTAAACTCCCTTTCGTTGTTGGCGCGTTATTTTTTAGAATACGTGAATTCTAGTCGATTTGAGTTATTAGAGCCTGAACAAGTTTCCATAAACTTTCACAAATCGCTGTATAGAATCATTATTTCTATCAATAGCGTAGCATTGACGCCCCCGCTGGCGTTGAAGCAGTAGCCTCAACGCCTCGACGGGCATGTCGATTAATCAACGAAATTCAAAACTGCACACTTAGTCCGCTTGCTTGCGTAGAAAAGCCGGAATATCCAAGCTGCTTTCAGTGCCATTGCGGATATACGTGGGGGTATCACGCACCGCCCCGTAAGAACCTCTGACACCAGGCACATCCTGCGCCAATACCACCGGTGGTAGATCGCGCACACGGTTACGTTGCTCATTGACCACTGCTTGCTGTTGCGCGTGACGATCCATGCCTCTGACAGGCTGCTGCTGACCGACAACCGACAACGCTGGGCGTGCTGCCGCCGTCACGCCGCCTTCTTCCAAACCCGTCGCCACGATGGTGACACGGATTCTGTCGCCGAGTTCTTGATTCAACGTCGTGCCAATGATCACATTCGCATCATCCGCCGCGAATTGACTCACCACCGCACCCACTTCCTCGAACTCGTGCATGGTCATATCCAAACCACCGCTAATGCTGACCAGAATGCCATGCGAGCCGTCCAAGCGGATGTCTTCCAATAACGGGCTGGAAATCGCCATTTGTGCGGCCTTAGACGCACGGTCTTCACCTTGCGCCTCACCCGACCCCATCATGGTAACACCACCGTTCATCATGACCGCACGCACGTCCGCAAAGTCAACGTTGATCAAGCCGGGGTTAGTGATCAATTCAGCAATGCCCTGCACCGCTTTCAGCAATACATCATTAGCGGCTTCAAACGCTGACAGCAATGACACATTCTTGCCCAACGACGTCAGCAATTTCTGGTTAGGAATGGTAATCAAAGAATCCACATGCTTGTGCAATTCCGTAATTCCCGCATCCGCCGATTTCTTGCGGCGTGAACCTTCCATCAAGAACGGGCGGGTAACGACCGCTACCGTCAGAATCCCCATATCACGCGCAATTTCAGCAATGACGGGAGCTGCACCCGTACCCGTGCCACCGCCCATCCCGGCAGTAATAAACAGCATATCGGTACCGCTCACCAATTCCTTAATGCGCTCACGGTCTTCAATCGCGGCTTCACGCCCGATTTCAGGGTTAGCACCCGCGCCCAAGCCTTTGGTCAGCGAAGTACCCAGTTGCAACACACTCTTCACGCCGATGCCAGCCAAGGCTTGGGAATCGGTATTCGCACAAATGTATTCAACGCCTTCAATGCCAGATGCCAACATGTGCTTGACCGCATTGCCGCCGCCACCGCCGACACCGATGACTTTGATTGCAGCGCCTTTGGCTGCACTGTCCATTAATTCAAACATGCCCGTATCTCCGACTGTTAAAAATTACCGTTAAACCAGCTTTTCAAGCGATCCCACCAGCCATCTTCCGTCGACATAACGCCGGGAGTGGGATAAGTGCGCTTGGTGCCATATGCCTGCTGTGCCATCCCGTACAGCAGTAAGCCTACCCCAGTGGAATGGATAGGGTTTTCAACTTCACCACGCAGGCCGCCCATGTTGCGAGGCATACCGATGCGTACCGGCATGTGAAACACTTCTTCGGCTAACTCACGCACTCCCCGCATTTTGGAAGAGCCGCCCGTCAACACGATGCCTGCGCCAATGCGTTCCTCATAACCGCTGCGCCGCAGTTCCTGAAGCACCAGTGAAAATAATTCTTCGTAACGCGGTTCAATCACCGACGCTAAGGTCTGTACCGACAAACTGCGTGGTTCGCGTTCGCCCACGCCCGGTACTTCAATCAACTCGTCTTCATCAACAAGCTGGCGTAGCGCCCGACCGTGTTTAATCTTAATCTCTTCCGCGTGTTGCGTTGGCGTTCTGACCGCGACCGCAATGTCATTGGTGACTTGATCACCTGCAATCGGAATCACCGCCGTGTGGTGAATCGAACCGTTCATGAACACCGCAATATCGCTAGTGCCGCCACCAATATCCACGAGGCAAACGCCCAGTTCCTTCTCATCCTCTTCCAACACGGCATAGCTAGACGCGACCTGTTCCAGAATAATGTCTTCCACGTGTAAACCGCAACGCTCCACGCACTTAACCAAATTCTGTGCCGCACTGTGCGCCGCCGTCACCAAATGCACCCGCGCTTCCAGACGCACGCCTGACATGCCAATCGGCTCACGAATACCTTCCTGCTGGTCAATGATGTACTCTTGGGGCAATACATGCAAAATACGCTGATCAGCAGGCACTGCCACCGCCCGTGCCGCATCCATCACGCGATCGACATCGCTGAGCGTGACTTCCTTATCCTTAATCGCCACAATCCCGTGAGAATTCAGGCTACGCACATGGCTACCGGCGATACCGACGTATACCGAGCGAATTTGGATGCCCGCCATCAATTCGGCTTCTTCCACTGCACGTTGAATCGACTGAATGGTGGATTCAATATTCACCACCACGCCTTTTTTCATGCCCCGTGAAGGGTAAGAACCCAGACCGATAATCTCCAAACGTCCTGCGTCATTGACTTCACCGACCAAGGCCACCACTTTAGATGTACCCAAATCCAGCGCTACAATCACGTTATGTTCTTTCTTTGACATCACTCACTCCTGCGAATCGGCGCGTTGACTCCCGCGAGCCGACTGGGGATTTCTTCCATTCCACTGCAAAACCATTGGTATAACGCAAGTCTACTCGCCGTATATTGCCTAGTTTTTTGGCTAATTCCTGCTGAAAACCAACGCGAAAGCGTTGTATCCGGCGTTCCTGATCTTCGCTGCCGATCATGACTTCCGGGCCATCTTTAATTTTTAAACGCCACGAACCGCTGACATCCTCGGTCAGTTCCGAAACTTCCAGTGGTAAACCTTTTAGCCATTCCTTGACTTGCAGATAGCGTTCAGCGATTTCGCGCCCCTTATCCTCTGGGCTATATAACGTTGGCAATAACCCACGTATAGAGGATAGGTCAGCACTAAATAATTCACCGTATTTATTCATCAGGCGTTCTCGCCCCCAAAACGCCACCGGATGTTGCTCTTCGATGCCCACAATCAAGCGATCAGGCCAAGCTTTACGCAAACTAACCCCACGTACCCACGGCAACGCTTTGAGTTCAGTTTCTAGCACATTCACATCCAGCAGATATAAATTGGTTTGCTGATACTTATCCGTAACTGCTTGTAACTCTGTATCTTTGATGAACTTGCGCTCGCCTTGTAGATCAATCCGACTAATGGATAGGTTTTCGGGGTTATTGAGCATTGCTCTCACCCCTAAGCTGCCTGCCAGCAACATAACACCCACCACCAACACCGCAATCAGCTTCCATAAAACCGGCGAAACTTCAGCCAAACGGAAGCTTGCATGATTAGGTTTAGCAGTTTTACGGCGTGGTGGTGTTGCCATTACAGCGTCGTCTCCAAAATGCGCACAACCAGCGCGTTAAAATCCATTCCAATCGCACGAGCGCCCATTGGCACCAAACTGTGATCCGTCATACCAGGGTTTGTATTGACTTCGATCAGCCACGCTTTGCCTTGGGCATCGCGCATCAGATCAACCCGACCCCAGCCGCGCCCGCCAACTGCGGCGAAAGCTTGCTGTGCCAGCACTTGCATGGCCTGCTCTTCCGTCGCATCCAAACCACAGGGGCAAAAATAATGCGTGTCATTCGAGATGTATTTGGCTTCGTAATCGTAAAACTCACCCGGCACTTCCAAGCGAATCAGGGGCAATGACTCGCCAGCAACGATTCCGGCGGTGTATTCCGCACCCGTGATCCACTGCTCAGCAATCACCACTGCGCTGCATTGTGCCGCTTTGTGGTAAGCGCCTGCCAAATCCGCCGCCACTTTCACTTTGCTCATGCCGATGCTGGAACCTTCCGTAGCCGGTTTCACCATCAGCGGCAAACCCAACTCGGCAACCACGGCATCAAAATCGGTAGCCGCCGTCAGCACCCGATACGCCGGTGTTGGCAAACCCGCGCCCGCCCAGACCCGTTTGGTCATAAGCTTATCCATGCTGATCGCCGAAGCCATCACGCCACAGCCGGTGTAGGGCAAACCGAGAATTTCCAGCGCACCTTGCAACACGCCATCTTCGCCACCAGCACCGTGCAGAATATTAAATACCCGATCAAAGCCACCGTCTTGAAGTGTCTTAATAATGTTACGGTCAACATCAATGCCGTGCGCATCCACGCCACTGGCTTGCAAGCCCGCCAGCACTGCCGCGCCACTTTTCAGCGAAACTGGGCGCTCGGCTGCCCAACCACCGTACAACACCGCGACTTTGCCGAATTTAGCCGCCAGATTCTGACTCATGCGCCACCCTCCGGTTTCAGCATCAGTTTTTCGGGCAAACTCGCGGCTAATGCACCCACGCTGCCCGCACCTTGAGTCAAAATCACATCGCCATCCTGCAACACATGCTTCAAGACCCCAGGTACGTCTTCCACATCAGTCACAAAAATCGGGTCAACTTTGCCACGGATACGAATCGCCCGTGCCAACGCCCGCCCATCCGCGCCCGGAATCGGCTGTTCGCTGGCGGGATACACATCCATCAACACCAGCACATCAGTTTCCGACAACACTTGCGCGAAATCTTCAAACAAATCGCGAGTACGGGTGTAACGGTGCGGCTGAAACACCTGCACCAAGCGGCGCGTCGGCCAGGCATTCCGCACAGCCTCCAGCGTCGCTTTCATTTCACGCGGGTGATGCCCGTAATCATCGACCAAAGTTGCCTGCTTACCCGGCGCGAAAGTAATGTCACCGTATTGCTGAAAACGTCGCCCCACCCCGTCAAATTTGCGCAAACCATCCATAATGGCCTGATCGGACACGTCCAGTTCCGCCGCAATTGCAATCGCTGCCAGTGCATTCAAAACGTTGTGACGCCCCGGCAAATTCAGCACGATGTCCAAGGTGCGATTGCCCTTGACGCAATGCACCGTAAAATGGCTTTCCGTCCCCACAAAGCGCAGGTTCGTCGCCCGCACGTCCGCTTCCTGATCAATGCCGTAAGTGACGATAGGTCGCCCAACGTCCGGCATGATTTCGCGCACGTACTCATCATCCACACACAACACCGCCAACCCATAGAATGGCAAGTGATGCAAAAATTCCACAAACGTTTGCTTCAACTTATTGAAATCATTGCCGTAGGTGGACATGTGGTCTTCGTCGATATTCGTCACCACCGCAATCATCGGTTGCAAGTGCAGGAATGACGCATCGCTTTCATCCGCCTCTGCCACCAGATATTCACCCGTGCCGAGTTTGGAATTGCTGGCTGAACTGTTCAGCTTGCCACCGATTACGTAAGTCGGATCCATCCCGCCTTCCACCAGCAAACTCGTGGTCAAACTGGTCGTCGTGGTTTTACCGTGCGTACCCGCCACCGCAATGCCCTGCCGGAAGCGCATCAATTCCGCCAACATTTCCGCACGGCGCACAATCGGCAAACGTTTTTCACGCGCCGCCACGATTTCAGGGTTAGTCGCATCAATCGCGGTCGACACCACGATCACATCCGCCCCCTCAACATTTTCTGCGGCATGACCTTTGTAAACCGTAATCCCCAGCGATTCCAAGCGGCGCGTCATCGCGCCCTCTGCCACATCCGAACCGGATACCTGATAGCCCAAATTGGCGACCACCTCAGCAATACCGCCCATCCCCGCACCACCGATACCGATGAAATGCAGCCGATTAATGCGTTTGCGAGCCAGATCGTCCTTGCCTATTTTCATTGTTGTTTTCCTGCTGAATTATCGAAATCATAACCGGCGTAAGCGGCACAAATCGCTGCCACTTGTGCCGTTGCATGAGGCTTAGCCAACGTGCGCGAAGCGATGCTCATTTGCCGCAAACGGGCGCGATCCGTACACAACTCTTTTAATACGCTCGCAAGTTTTTCCGGGGTTAAATCGCGCTGCTGAATCAATAACGCTGCGCCGTTTTCCGCCAAGTAATTGCCGTTCGCGGTCTGGTGGTCATCCACCGCGTGTGGATAAGGCACTAACACTGCCGCCACGCCTGCCGCTGCCAATTCAGCAATGGTGAGCGCACCGGCACGGCAAATCACCAAATCCGCCCATGCATACGCTTCCGCCATGTCCTCAATAAACGGCATCACGTCTGCTTCAACACCGGCGGCAGCGTATTGGTGGCGGGCATCGTCAATGTTTTTCACGCCAGCTTGGTGACGCACCCTCGGACGAATTACTGCATCCAACTGCGCCAAGGCTTGCGGAACCATCTGATTCAAAGCTTGCGCCCCCAAACTGCCCCCAACCACCAATACATGTACCGGCTCATCGTCACGGTCAACCAAGCGCTCCAGCGGCGCGGGCAAACTGGCAATATCCAAACGCACCGGATTGCCGGTTGCCATCACCTTTTGGCTGGCAGCAAACGTGCCGGGGAAACCTTCCAACACCCGCCGACTGACACGCGATAACAGCTTATTGGTTAAACCTGCGACGGCATTTTGCTCATGAATCACTACCGGCTTGCCCAGCAATGCCGCCATTAATCCACCGGGGCCTGCCACAAATCCGCCCATGCCCAATACCGCAGCAGGCTGATGTTTGCGCACGATTTGCAGCGCCTGCCACAACGCCCGCACCAAATTCACCGGCGCTAATAACAATGCCCGCAAGCCTTTGCCACGCAAGGCACTGACATCCAACCACACCATTTCAATACCGGCTTCGGGAATCACTCGTGCTTCCAAGCCTTTGCGCGTCCCCATCCACACCACGGGAATCCCTTGGGCGATCAAGGCACGCGCCACTGCCAAACCGGGGTAAACGTGCCCACCCGTACCGCCTGCGGTAATCATAATCGGACGCTGCTGTTTACTCGCCACGGGTAGTCCTCCGAATCGCACGGGCTTTGGGTGGTTTGGGCGCACGCACCTCCGGCAAACCAAACTGCACCAATTGGGTTTCACGATGCACCCGCATCAATAACGCCATTGCCATCAACGTGATCAACAAACTGCTCCCGCCATAACTCATCAACGGCAAGGTCAAACCTTTCGGGGGCAATACCGCCAAGTTCACCCCAATATGCAGAATGACCTGAAACCCTATCCAAAACCCAATGCCATAAGCCACATACGCGCCAAAATGTTTACCCGCTTTGTCCGCCTGAAAGCCAATCACAAACGCGCGTAACACCAGCCAGCCGTACAAACTCAACACCACCAACATGCCTATAAAGCCGAACTCTTCCGCCAATATCGAGAAAATAAAATCGTTGTGCGCTTCCGGCAGGTAAAACAACTTCTGGATACCGCCACCCAAGCCATTGCCAAACCAACCGCCGTCACCAATAGCCATCAGCGCATGAACGGTCTGATACCCCTTATCGGCTTCGTGCGCCCACGGGTTCATCAACGCATCCCAACGATCGCCGCGATAGCCCATCATCGACACCGGAATCATTACCAAAATCGCGCCACCAATCAGGATACCCAGCCGTTGCAGCGGCACGCCGCCCAAAAACAGCAACGACAAACCCGTGACGAAAATAACAATCGTCGAACCAAAATCCGGCTCCAGCAATAACAAGCCACCCGTGACCCCCAACACCACCAAGGGAATCAATAAGGGCTGATAAGACGGCGACGTTGCCAAGCTTTTCCCGTGGCGAATCAAGTAACCCGAAAGATACAGCAGCATAATCAGTTTCGCCAGCTCCGACACCTGTATCGCCATAAAGCCCAAATTCAGCCAACGCCGACTGCCATTCACTTCCTTGCCAATACCGGGAATCAGCACCAACACCAACAACACCAGCACCAGCGGCAATAGACGCACGCCTAATTGCTGCCAGAAATCCACCCGAATTTGGTACATCCCCAGCGCCAACACCACCCCAATCGCCAGATAGAACGTCTGGCGTTGCAGGTAAAAATACGGGTCGTTGTACTGCTTTTCTGCCACCCATAACGACGCTGACGCCAACATCACAATCCCAATTCCAATGATTGCCAGCAACGCAATCAGCAAATCACGATCCACATAACGTGACCAAAAATTGTTATCCGGGGCATCCAACGTCAAGGTAGGCAGTTTAATCATGGCAGGCTCCTGACTTCCGCAGTAAACACGTCACCGCGATGCACATAGCTTTTGAACATATCAAAACTCGCACAAGCCGGTGACAGAAGCACGTTATCCCCAGCTTGCGCCAGTTCTGCTGCGATAGCCACGGCATCCGCCATATCATGCGCAAACACATACGGGGCGTAACCTTCCACCACATCCGCGATTTTGTTACGGTCTTCGCCGATCAAAACCAGTGCTCGTGCTTTTGCCATTGCCACCGCACGTAAGGGCGAAAAATCTGCCCCTTTGCCCTGCCCACCCGCAATCAACACGGTTTTGCCGGGCAAACCAGCCAAAGCCGCCAGCGTCGCGCCAACATTCGTACCTTTGGAGTCGTTATACCAATTCACCCCAGCGCGTTCGCGAACCCACTGGGTGCGATGTGCCAAGCCGCTGAATTCGCGCAAAGCTGCCAACATACCATCCAGCGGAATACCTGCCGCCTCACCCAACGCCAGCGCCGCCAGTGCATTCGCGTAGTTGTGCTCACCCGGCAACTTCATTTCATCCACGTCCAGCAACAGGGTTTCACCCTTGGCTAACCAGCGTTTACCCGCGTGTTCACGCAGACCGTATTGACCGTCTGTCGGAATATCCAAGCCAAAACTGACGCTTCGACTGCGCTCAGCGTCCGTCAAGTCTGCCAGCATCGCCATTACCACCGCATCGTCACGGTTTACTACCGCGCATCCACAATGTTGGTACGCAACTTGCTTGGCGGCGGCATAATCAGCAAAGCTGGAATATCTGTCCATGTGGTCTTCGCTGACATTTAAGACCACCGCTGAAATAGCGCGTAGTGATTGGGTGGTTTCCAATTGAAAGCTGGAAAGCTCCATCACATACAAATCTGGCGTGGGCTGTGCCAGCAAATCCAGCGCGGCATAGCCCAAATTGCCACCCGCGTAAGACTTCATCCCGGCTTTTTGCACCATTAAATCCACCAGCGTGGTGACACTGCTTTTACCGTTAGAGCCGGTAATCGCAATCACGGGGGCTGAGGCTTCGCGCACAAATAACTCAATGTCGCCAATGATTGCCGCACCGCGTTCACCGGCTGCATGGATTTCCGGGGTCGCAATCGCAATGCCGGGGCTGACCACCAAGGTCGCAGCACTGGCAAACCAAGCAGCGGCTTCAGCAAATGCCCCAAAGTGGTAAGGCGTTTGTGGAAACTCTGCCAGCAACTCAGCCTTGCCCGGTGGGTTAGCACGGCTATCCACCACCGCAAACGCCATCCCACGCGCCTGCAAATGCCGCGCAACCGATAACCCGGTCTGACCTAAGCCAACCACCAGCGTATCCCAATTGTGCATTTGCATTGTCATACCAGCGTCACTCATTGCCTTAACGAATTTTCAAGGTTGCCAAACCGATCATCACCAGAATCACCGTGACAATCCAAAAACGGACAATGACCCGTGGTTCGGGCCAGCCTTTTTTCTCATAGTGGTGGTGCAAGGGCGCCATGCGGAAAATCCGCTTGCCACCCGTGGCTTTAAAATAGCCGACTTGCATAATAACCGAGAGCGTTTCCAATACAAAAATCCCGCCCATAATTGCCAGCACGATTTCCTGACGCACGATTACCGCGACGATACCCAGTGCAGCACCCAGTGCCAATGCGCCCACGTCACCCATGAACACTTGCGCAGGGTAGGTATTAAACCATAAAAACCCCAAACCAGCACCGAATATTGCCGCACAAAATACCACTAACTCGCCTGCACCAGGAATTCTCGGCACACCCAGATATTGCGAAATGGTGGCGTGTCCGCTCACATAAGCAAAAATGGCCAAACCGCCCGCGACCATAATCGTCGGCATAATCGCCAAGCCATCCAACCCATCGGTCAGGTTCACCGCATTGCTCGAACCCACCACCACCAAATAAACCCAAGGGATAAACAACCACCCCAATTGCCAATGCGCATCTTTGAAGACCGGCAAGAAAAACGTGGTTTCAATCGGATTTGTCGCCGTAAAAAACAAGTAAAACGCACCTGCAAAACCAATCAGGCTCAAACCGACGTATTTCTGGCGGGCAGTCAAACCCATATTACGGCGCTTTTTGAGCTTAATGTAATCGTCTAAACCGCCGACCAAGCCAAAGCCTAGCGTGACAAACAACACTACCCATACATAGCGATTCGACAAATCCGCCCACAGCAAAGTCGCGATTGAAATAGCTAAAATAATCATCACGCCACCCATTGTTGGCGTACCCGCTTTCATTTGATGTTGCGGGCCATCCTCACGAATGTATTGCCCAATTTTCAAACGGGTCAGGGCGCGGATCATGCTGTGGCCAGTCCACAAGGCGATAAACAGCGCTGTCAATAAGCCCAAAATCGAACGCAAGGTCAAATATTGGAACACCCCAAAGCCACTGTAAAAATCGCTCAGGAAATCAAACAACCACACCAACATTACACAGCCCCTTGGACAGCCGCGACTGTCAATGCATCCACCACCCGTTCCATCCGCATCGAACGCGACCCTTTCACCAGCACCTGAGCACCCGGTTGCAAGCTGGCTTCTAACGCTGCCAATAAAGGCTCCAATTCACGATGGGCGTGTGCGGCTTCACCAAAAGCGGCACTCGCATGAGCACTTAACGCCCCCAAGGTAAACAATTCATCAATACCGGCTTGCGCCGCCTGCTGACCAATTGCTGCATGTAATTGTTCGCCTGTCTGCCCTAATTCGCCCATATCACCCAATACCAGTATTTTTTTGCCCGCCAAACCCGCCAATACCTCAACCGCTGCCGCCGTCGAGCTTGGATTAGCGTTGTAAGTATCATCAATCACCCGACAGCCGTGTTTACCCGGTTTAGGATTTAAGCGCCCTTTGACGGGTTGCAAAGATGCCAAGCCCTGACAAATCGTCTCCAATGGCACACCCAACGCTAATGCGGTCGCGGCGGCGGCCAATGCATTCATCTGGTTATGCCGTCCTAATAATTTGAGATCAACCGCGACCGTTTGCCCTTGAGCTTGCACATAAAATGGCATGTCAGCCGTGCTGCCGCCTTGCACATCCGCCGTATTATTCATGCCAAAACGCAACACCTTGCGCTGCTGATTCAAGCTTTGCCAATAATCGGCGTAGGTATCGTCGGCATTGATAATCGCAATTCCCGCATCACTCAAGCCGTTGAAAATTTCACCTTTTGCGCGTGATACTCCGGCAATATCCCCGAAACCCTCCAAATGGGCGGCTCCGGCATTATTAATCACGGCGACATCTGGGCAAGCAATCCGCGTCAAATAATCAATTTCACCGAAATGGTTAGCACCCATTTCAATCACCGCAAACGCATCCGTGTCACGCAAACCCAATAAGGTCAGCGGCATCCCAATGTCATTATTCAAATTGCCAGCCGTTGCCAGCGTCTGCCCTTGCAAGGACAAAATCGCCGTCAGCATTTCCTTCAAGGTGGTTTTGCCATTGCTGCCAGTCAAACCGACCAACGGTTGCTGGAAACGTTGCCGCCAAGCCGCCGCTAAACGCCCCAACGCTAAACGCACATCATCGACCACGACTTGTGGAATTGGCGCATCAACAACCCGCGACACCAAAGCGGCACTGGCTTTATCCGCTATTTGCGGCACAAAATCATGAGCATCAAAACGCTCACCGCGCAAAGCAAGAAACAAATCGCCGTCCTTTGCTTGGCGGGAATCACGTTCCACACGTTCAATGGCAATGTTTCGGCTACGCTCAACATCCGGGGCATGAAGCGTGCCGCCTGTCATTTGCGCAATCTCGCCCAACGTCAGCCAAGTCATGCGCCACACTCCTGCAACGCCAACGCTGCTTGGGTGCGGTCATCAAACGGCACTGTGCCATGTGCCAGAATTTGCACGGTTTCATGCCCCTTGCCTGCGATCAACACGGTATCGCCGGGTTGTGCCTGCCCAATAGCGAGACGAATGGCTTTAGTACGGTCGTGTTCAAAGGTCACACCCGTTTTATTGTGGAAGCCTTGCATAATGTCCTCAAATATTTGCTGCGGATTTTCAGAGCGCGGATTATCGTCGGTTACAATCACCACGTCAGCATCTGATTCAGCAATTGTTGCCATTAACGGACGTTTTCCGCGATCACGGTCGCCACCGCAACCAAACACACACAGCAAGCGTCCACGGGTATGCACCCGCACCGCCTTCAATACTTGTTGCAATGCACCCGGCGTATGCGCGTAATCCACCACCACCAGCGTGTCGGTAATTTCACCCCGGTCACTGAGCGAAGTCGAAGTGACACGTTCCATGCGCCCCGGCACGACCTGCACCTGTTGCAACCCTTGCAACGCCTCTGACAGTGTTTCGCCTTTCGCCAACAATATGCCTAAAGCCGCCAGCAAATTATGCAAATTAAATTGCCCCAATACAGGGGCTTGCAATAGCGCTTCATCTTGCCCGGTGCATACCGTTGCCCGAATACCGCTGTGATCAAATACCGGATTGCTTGCCACCAAAGTGCCAGCCGGATAATCAGCCACCTTGCCAACACCATAGCCAATCACTTGAATGGCACTGCCGCTTAATTCCGCCGCCAAACGCTGCCCAAAGGCATCATCCAGATTCAGCACCACTGCTTGCAAATCAGGCCAGTGAAACAACTTGCGCTTCGCCTCGGCATACGCTTCAACCGTGCCATGGTAATCCAAATGGTCGCGGGTAAGATTCGTCAATGCTGCCACGTTAAAGCGCACCCCATTGACTCGCCCCTGATCCAGCGCGTGCGAAGAAACTTCCATCGCCACTGTCGTAAATCCACCCTGCTGCAAATGCCGCAATAAAGCGTGCAAGGTGAGCGCGTCCGGCGTGGTATGCGTGGCAGGCTGTAACGCCCCCGGCACACCAATACCCAATGTGCCAAGCACGGCGGCTTGCTGTGGGTGAATAGCATTCAAAGCTTCGGCAACAAAATGGCTCACCGAGGTTTTGCCATCAGTACCCGTCACGCCCACCATGAACAATTCGGCACTGGGGCTGGCATTAAAACGGTCGGCGAGCGTGCCTAAATGCTCCCGCAGGGAAGGCACCGGCACTGACTCAACCGACAAGGGTGGCGGTTGTAATCCAGCTTCTGGCTCGTAAAGCACGACCGTCGCACCCGCATGTACGGCGGTAGCGGCATAACTCAAACCGTGTTGACGAGTGCCGCGCAACGCAATGAATGCCATGCCGGGTTGAATGGCACGGTTGTCCAGCGTCAAACCGCTGACTTGAATATCCGGCACAGCATCTGCAATACCGTGTAACAATTCACGCAAGGAAACGGTTTTCATGTTGCTCCTCCCGCCGAATTTGCTGGCGCTGACACGGGTATTGGTGCTTGCTGAACGGCTTGCCGAGGATCCGGTAAGTTATCGGGCGGCACATCCAGCAAACGCAGCGCTTCCGCCATCACTTTCGAGAAAACCGGCGCGGCAGCACGACCGCCGCTGTCGTCAATTTTGGGTTCATCAATTTGCACCGCCACCACCAAACGCGGGCGACTGGCGGGCGCAACACCGATAAAACTCGTTAAATAACGGTCATTTTGGTATTTATTATCAATGTATTTATAAGCCGTTCCGGTTTTACCCGCAATCCGGTAGCCGTCGACCATGGCTTTTTCACCCGTGCCACCTTTTTGCACCACCGCTTCCATCATGCCTAGCACAGCACGAGCGGTCTCTGGAGCCATCACTTGCTGACCCAATCCGGGTTTATCGAGCTTATTGATAGAGGTTGGCATCAATACGCCATTAGCGGCAAACGGTGCATAAGCATGGGTTAACTGCAATAAACTGGATGACAAACCGTAGCCATAGCCATGCGAAGCACGGTCAACCTTGCTCCATTGCGTGTAGTTGGTTAATAGCCCCGCTGTTTCGCCGGAAAAACCTGCATTCGGCGCTTGCCCAAACCCCAAGCGGCTGAGAAACATCCACTGATCACGCGCGTTCATGAGCAACGCCACGCGGCTTGCGCCCACGTTACTGGATCGCGCTAATAAAGTGGATAACGTGATTGAACCGTAATCTTTGGGATCTTTAACACTGTATTTGCCGAATTTAATTTCACCCGGTGAGGTATTAATTTCAACATCTGCTCCCAATACCCGCGCTTCCAATGCGGCTGCAATGGTCAGCGGCTTTAAGGTTGAGCCGGGTTCGGATTTATCGGTAACGGCACGGTTGCGATACAGATAGGGTTCAAGCTCTTTGCGGTTATTGGGATTGAATGAAGGCACATTCGCCATCGCCAAAATTTCCCCGGTATGCGCATCCAATACCACCACAGAACCCGCTTTTGCATTGAGCAGTGAAACCTGTGTTTTCAGTTCTTTATAGGCCAAGTATTGAATACGGCGATCAATACTAAGTTGTATATCCTGCCCCGGCTGCATTTCTTCCATGCTAATGACGCTTTCAACCAATTTGCCTTTCGCATCACGCACGACGCGCGTTTGACCGTTTTTGCCCGCCAATAATTCATTTCGCGCTTTTTCGATACCCTCAATGCCATTGCCATCCACATTGGTCATGCCCACCACATGCCCCGCTGTTTCGGCTAACGGGTAATACCGCCGGTATTCACGGGTCGCCGCCACACCGGGTAAATCCAACGCTAAAATGGTATCAGCCACTTCCAACGGCAATTGACGCCCAAGGTAATAAAATTGTTTGCTACTGGCTTCTTTTAATTTAGCGGGCAAACTGCCCTCTTCCAAACCCAGCTCTTTTTCAATCTGGCGAAACCCGGATTCCAACTGCGCAAAGCGGGTGGTTGCTAACTCTTGAGCTTCGCGCTCTTCCGCCGCATTATCGCCAACGGTCGCATCCGTTAACTGGCGTGACAGATCGTATTCACGGCGCAATTCCTCGCGGGCTTGCAACAACTCTTGCGGGTTGCACCACAAGGAAGAAACCGGAGAACTAATGGCCATCGGGTCGCCATTACGGTCAGTGATCATCCCTCGGTAAGCAGGCACGGTGACGACGCGCATCTGACGCTTATCGGCTTGCTGTTGTAACCATTCTTGCTGAAAGATTTCCAACCAAGCGGCTCGCAACATCAGCACGCCGATGACGATCAGCAAAGCCAACATCAAAAATAAGCGTCTCCCTTGGAACACCGGGGATTTAAGTGCTTTACGCCTCACTCGCGAATCACCTTAATATTATCAGCACTGGGTTTCTGCATTTTTAATACCTGTTTAGAACGGGTTTCCACGTGTACCTGATTTAACAAGGTGCTTTGTTCCAATTTCAAGCGGCTCCAATCAGCGCTCAGTTCATCGCGTTCTTTTTCCAATTTTTGCAATTCGGCAAACAATTGGCGCGAATGATGCCGATTCACTACAATCATCAGCGCCAAAGCAATCACCAAAAAATACAGTAACGCCACACGCAGCAAGCCGCTTCTATTCATGCAGACCGCTCCCCGATACGCATAATGGCGCTACGCGCGCGAACATTGCCTTCCACCTCCTCCTCTGAGGCTCGCACGGCTTTACCGATGAGTTTCATCGGCGGCTGAATAAAGGTGGGCATAACCGGCAACCCTTTCGGCAAATTAGGCACGCTGGAAGCGTCACGCAAAAAGTGCTTAACGATGCGGTCTTCGAGGGAGTGAAAACTAATGACCACTAAGCGCCCGGCTGACGCCAGCGATTCCAGCGCTTGCTGCAAACACGCTTCGACATCATCCAGCTCCTGATTAACTTTAATACGAATGGCCTGAAAACTGCGGGTGGCAGGATTTTTACCCGGCTCACGCTTGCGCACCACGCTGGCGATCAAATCAGCCAACTGTGTTGTGGTTTCCAAGGGAGTATTCACGCGGGTACGCAGGATTTCTTTAGCAATTTGGCGGGAAAAACGTTCTTCACCATAACGCCACAGCACATCGGCAATTTGCGCTTCGTCTGCCCGATTCAACCACTGCGCGGCACTTTCACCGCTGGTAATATCCATGCGCATGTCCAGTTGTCCTTCCCGCATAAAGCTGAAACCACGTTCCGCATCATCCAATTGTGGAGAAGAAACCCCTAGATCCAGCAAGATACCTTGAATTTTATCGGTTATACCGGCAGCCAGCAGCGCTTGCGGAAAATCCCGAAACGAACCGTGCCATACAAACACACGTGCATCGGCGGCGTAGCGCTGGCGAGCGTGTTCAATAGCCACAGGGTCTTTATCAATCACTATTAAGCGACCGCTCGCTCCCAGACTTTCCAAAATCAATGCCGAATGACCGCCACGACCATACGTGCCATCGACATAAGTGCCTGACTCTTGAACATTCAATGCCTGCACGGCTTCCTGCAATAGCACTGTGTCATGTTTCAACACGGAATCAACCACCTTTTATCGACATTATAGGGAAACCTGATTCAAGATTTCGGTCGCTTCGGCATCGTCTTGCGCTTCCAGCAACCACGATTCACGAGCCGCCTCCCACGTATCAGCGTCCCACAGTTCTAATTTATTCGCCTGACCGACCAGCACCGCACGCTTGTCGAGATTGGCATACTCGCGCAAGGGTGCTGGCAATAACACTCGGCCTTGCGCATCCAGCTCTAATTCAGCGGCGTGACCTAAGATCAGACGCTGCATATTGCGTACCCGACGATTCATATTGGGCAAAGACATCAGGGTTTTCTCGATCTTAAGCCATTGATAAATCGGGTAAATAAGCAAGCATTTATCGGTGTGGTCAACCGTAATAACAACCTGCCCCGCCGCATTTTCTGCAATATCATCGCGATACCTAGCGGGCATAGCGAGCCTGCCCTTGGGATCAATCGAAATGTTGGAAATACCACGAAACATGCCACCTGATTCCACTTACGATGGGAACAAACCCCACTTTTTTCCACTTCCTTCCACTTGAGAAGGAATATAGGCAGACAGCATCTACCTGTCAATAAAATCAGATCAAAATTGCTTTAAATAAAATAATGAAGGACAAAAACAAAACAAATTCACCAAGACTAACTTGGCAAATTGCTTTATAATCAAAAAATTGGAATGAAATTCTAAGAACTTGGATTAAAATTCAGATGGCTATTATTTTGGATTAATAGACTGAATAAATAATAATAAAAAGATAGAGCTGATCTGTAAGCCGGGTTCTGTCATGGACAATCATTCATCTGGGATGTACGTCGCCGTACACCTCTAGCAACCTACCCGGATGCAGTGCGGGTCACACCAATGCATCCCTATTTGGTCTTGCTCCGAACGGGGTTTGCCGTGCCATCGACTGTTACCAGCGACGCGGTGCGCTCTTACCGCACCCTTTCACCCTTACCGATGAGCGAACTCACAGGCGGTTTACTTTCTGTTGCACTTTCCGTCAGCTCACGCTGCCCAGGCGTTACCTGGCGTTCTACCCTATGGAGCCCGGACTTTCCTCCATTTCCTACTTGCGCAAGAAACCGCGATTGCCCGATCAGCTCTGGGGCGCAACATAACAGATAAGCGCTAACGTTGCACCTGTGTAACCACAGAAACTTGCTGAGCGGCTTCCACTGACTGCTTAGGTGCTACCTCAGGCGTAGCAACTACCCAATAGTGGAAAAACCGCTGTGGAAAAAACTCAGGGTAATTCACCGCACCCACAAACAAAAACAACGTTGCCAAAGCAAACGCAATCAATACATCGGTTACACTATTAATAAGCCACTGGAGCACGGGCACTTCCTCGACACCTGACCGAAAGAATACAGATATAGCGCAGATTGTCTGAAATTGCCCGCTAGAAACCGCATAAAACAGCTAGATAACACTCAAAATGGCATCTTGCAATTGTACTGCCGCCACAATCGAGACCGTGCCGACCAACAAAACCAAACCGGGTTTACGGAGAATGGATAAACCGTGCGATGCCAAAATAGCGCCCACGAAGAAAAAGCCAATCACACCAATGATTAACACGGCAGGTACGTCGACCCCCATCAGACGCGCAATGCTGAGGAAAATCACCCCAGCAATTCCCGTTATCAATAGTGCTTTAAGCACTTCCGACGGCACGGCACAGTGGGTGCGTGCAACTAAATCGTTCATGCAGAAGCTCCTGCTTAACATTCTAAAACCACAGCATAATATAAGACTTTGCTTAAATACAAATTTAGAAAACGCAAAGTGCCGATCAAGGGCTCTATTCCTGCGACAATTTGTCGGGTTATACCGGCATCGCGCCGAATCTGTTACAGTTAGAATTCAAACGAGCTAGGGGTGCTTGCATGGGCAGGCTGAGATTAGACCCTTGGAACCTGATACGGATGATACCGGCGCAGGGAATGCTCCATTGGAGTGCTATTCCCCGCCACAATGGAGCAAATAATATGAGTGCAATACCTGCGGCCTTCTTGAAAAAAACGGCTGAATTGTCTAGCGAAGTCACCCAACCCTTCCCTAATTCCCGTAAGGTTTACGTGCAAGGTTCACGCGCCGACCTCCGCGTGGGAATGCGTGAAATCGACCAAGACCCTACCGCCGCCAGCTTTGGTGCAGAAGAAAATCCACCGATTCCGGTATATGACACCTCCGGCCCGTTCACCGACCCCGCCGTCAGCATCAATCTGATGGAAGGCATCCCCGATGTGCGCCTCAACTGGATTTTGGAGCGCAATGATACCGAACAACTCGACGGCCCCACTTCGGATTTTGGCCTAGCCCGCCAAAACGACCCAAAACTGGCACACTTACGTTTTGCACACCTTCGCGCCCCGCGTCGCGCCAAAGCGGGCAAAAACGTCTCGCAAATGCACTACGCCCGCCAAGGCACGATCACCCCGGAAATGGAATACGTCGCCATCCGCGAAAACTTGCGGTTGCAAGAATTACGCGCTGACCCGCGTTATAGCAAATTGCTACGCCAGCACGGTGGACAAGCTTGGGGTGCAAACCTACCTGCGGAAGTCACTCCCGAATTCGTGCGCAAAGAAGTGGCGGAAGGCCGCGCCATCATTCCTGCCAATATCAATCACCCCGAACTTGAGCCGATGATTATCGGGCGCAATTTCCGCGTCAAAATCAACACCAATATCGGCAACTCAGCAGTTTCCTCGTCCATCGAGGAAGAAGTCGAAAAAATGGCATGGTCGGCACGTTGGGGCGGCGATACCTTAATGGATTTATCCACTGGCAAAAATATTCACGAAACCCGCGAATGGATTCTGCGCAATGCGCCGATGCCCATCGGCACAGTGCCTATTTATCAAGCGCTGGAAAAAGTGAATGGCAAAGCCGAAGACCTCACTTGGGAAATCTTCCGCGACACCCTGATCGAACAAGCCGAACAAGGCGTGGATTATTTTACTATCCACGCAGGCGTGCGCTTAGCCTACGTTCCAATGACCGCCGAACGCTTGACCGGTATCGTGTCACGTGGCGGCTCAATCATGGCGAAATGGTGCTTGGCACATCACCAAGAAAACTTCCTGTACACGCATTTTGAAGACATCTGCGAGATCATGAAGGCTTACGACGTGAGCTTCTCACTGGGTGACGGCTTACGCCCCGGTTCTGCTGCGGATGCCAACGATGAGGCGCAATTTGCTGAACTGGAAACCTTGGGTGAATTGACCAAAATTGCTTGGCAACACGACGTGCAAGTGATGATCGAAGGCCCTGGTCACGTGCCGTTGCACATGGTCAAAGAGAATATGGACAAGGAATTGCAGGATTGCTTTGAAGCGCCGTTCTATACCTTGGGGCCATTGGTCACGGACATTGCACCCGGTTACGACCACATCACCTCCGGCATTGGTGCGGCAAATATCGGCTGGTACGGTTGCGCGATGTTGTGCTACGTCACCCCGAAAGAACATTTAGGCTTGCCGAATAAGGAAGATGTGCGCGTCGGCATTATCACCTACAAAATTGCGGCACACGCGGCGGATTTGGCGAAAGGCTGGCCGGGCGCACAAGTACGTGATAACGCCATGTCAAAAGCACGTTTCGAGTTCCGCTGGGAAGACCAGTTCAATCTGGGGCTAGACCCGGATCGGGCGCGTGAATATCACGATGAAACCTTGCCGAAAGATTCCGCGAAAGTGGCGCATTTCTGCTCCATGTGTGGCCCACATTTCTGCTCGATGAAAATCACCCAAGACGTGCGTGATTACGCCGCTAAACAAGGTGTGGACGCGCAAGCAGCGCTACAAAAAGGCATGGAGGAAAAAGCGGTGGAATTCATCAAAACCGGTGGAAAGTTGTATCACCAAGCTTAATTACCCCAAATGATTAAAGGCTGCCTCCACAGCCTTTAATCATGGGCAGCAATGACGGGGTTACACCTTGTCTTGCTGCTTATCCAAGAATGCCTGCCGCAAACCGCACCTCACTGCCGCATCCACTTTACCGAAATGCCCTTTGCGCGTTGTTCGCCAACAGACGATAGCCGAAAATGCCAATAACAACATGGCAATAGGTACGGCAAGATACAAATAATCCATCCACTTCTCCTCTACCCACTCTCTCAGTCGTGCGCTTTCATTATCTACGCATAACCCAAAGTTAGGCAAGGGTTAACCCTAAAAAAGTCCATAAGAAAATAAAATGAGCGCCGGTGAATCAAGCGAGGAGAGCAGACGCAAAAACGCCTCCGAAACAGGGGGAATCGGAGGCGTGAAAAACTGAATAGCTTCTCAACCAAGTCACTAGATAAGGAGATTCAGTATTTTGGATTTTAGCGCTTACAGTACCAAATTGGTCATGATTTATTCTTATGCAAATTAATCAAACTTAATGATAACTGAATACACTGAAACTTAACCCCTTATGCAACAGTTTATCGTACCCTTAGGACAACGAGGCAATATGCTTCTACAATAGCCGTTAGGTAAGACTGTGCGAGGAGAACGCTTATTTCTGCCCCAAATCCTTATAACACCATCAAGGCATACACCCTGATCGCGCTGGCATTCTCGGCGACGTTAGTCTGTCTGTTTGCTTGGTGGTTTCAAGCCCCTTGGTGGCTGCTGGGTATTTATACCGTAGCGGCGGTTTTAATCGCGCTCAGCGTGCCGCTATTGTACCGCCTATTCGGTTACAAAATGCAGGACGAAGCGTTGTGGCTGCACGAACGCAATCTGCGCGAACACGCCACCCTGATGCAACGCTTGGACAATGCCCGCGAATCCCTAACCGAATTAAACATTACTGCCGGTGTGAAACAAGCCAATATCCTCACCGACATTCTCGACGATTACCGTTCGGTGGTGGAAACCCGTTTTATCGGCAAACAATTCGCACCGATTACCTACCTGAATGCCGCTCGTAGTGTGCAGGAACACGTCGTGCAAAATCTCACTGACATGGTGGCGGTTGGGCATAGCCTTGCCGGATTAAACCGCCAAGCTGCACAATCGGATTTGCATCAGGAACAACAACAACGCATCACCACGTTACTCGCCGAAAACGATAAATTCTTCACTGCCTTAAACGAAACCGCCGTGGAAGTCGCCAATATTCGCTCAGTCAGCGAATTTGCGCGGCTCGACACCTTGGCGCGTTTAGTCAGTTTGGCGCAAACCGCCAGCCACACAGGAACCCAGTCATGAATATGCGCAACACCCTTACTTTCACCGCCATCGCTTGGTTAGTCGCCACCACGTTAAGCGGCTGTGGCGAAACCCTCGACACCAAAGAAAAAGCCGAAGCCAAAGTCGCCGAACTGGTACAAACCGAAATTCAGCCCACCCAGCGTGAAAATCAATACCGCGCCAATATCCAACTGACCCGCACCAATTTGCTGGCAATGTTGCCGGATTTAGCCGAATACCCGCTGTTGCTGGACGTAACCGACAATAATGACACCGAAGTCGCAGAAATTTTCACCTCTGCCGACAAAGCAGGCAAAGGCTTGGACGGCGTGTATCTGGAGTTAGCCGAAAATTTCAACCAACAACGCCAAACCCTGAGCAACGGTAAAAAAGCCGCGATTACCATCCGCAAACTCGATTCCGGGTTAGGGGCGCAATTCATTATGACCGGGCAATACATTGCCGAAGCGTATTCCCCCGCGAATGCCTTGTGGGGAAGTTTGGTGAATAGCAGCAGCAATAAACTTACCACCATTGCCGACGTAACTGCTTCCAGCGTCGGCGGGGTAATTGCGCGGAAAACCAAACTCGACCTGATTACCACCGATGGTAAGCTTGACGTTGCCAAATTGCTCACCAACGTCAGCAGCGGCGAATTTGCGATGGGTTACACCAACCCTTACCAATCCGCCACTGGCTTAAACTTCTTAATCACGGTGCTGGATGCGTTTGCGAAAGGCGATCACAGTCAAATGTTGTCGCCGGATGTTGCCAGCGCGTTTGAAGCCTTCCAGCTCGGTGTGCCGTTTGTGGCGCAAAACACCCTGCAAATGCGTGATGCCGCCATGGGCAGCGGCGTATTGGATGGTTTTGTGGGCAGCGAACAAACTTGGTTAAGTGCCACCGGCATGGATGATTACCAATTCGTGCCGTTCGGGGTACGCCACGACAATCCGCTGTACGCCACCAGCGAGGCTGACCCGGCGGAGTTGGAAACCTTGAAGCTGTTTGCTAACTACATTGCCACCCAAAAATCGGTACTAACCAAGTACGGCTTTGAAACCAGCCCCGATTTCCGCGATGCCTACAAAATTCCCGATGGCAACACCCTTGCCCAAGCGCAAAAACTTTGGAAACAGAAAAAGTCCGGTGGCAAACCGGTTGCGGCAGTGTTTGTTACCGATATTTCCGGCTCAATGGAAGGCGAACGCATTAAAAATCTGAAAAAAGCCCTGATCGAATCCTCCGACCTGATCAGTGCCAATAACGCGATTGGCTTGGTGTCGTACAACGATACCGTGAACGTGGATTTGCCGATTAACCCGTTCAACGTGCAACAAAAATCCTTGTTTAACGGCGCGGTGGAACAGCTTTCGGTGGGCGGCAAAACCGCAACTTACAGTGCCACTTTAGTGGCGGCGAATTTGCTGAGCGAATTCAAAAAGACCCACCCGGATTACAAAACCGTGATCTTCGTATTATCCGATGGCGAAACCAATATGGGCGTGGATTTCGAGCAAACCAAAACCTTGCTGGAATTGGTCGGCATCCCGATTCACACCATTGCTTACGAACTAAGCTCGCCCGAACTCAAGGAAATGGCGAGTCTGGCAGAAGGCGCGTATACCGAATCGAGTGCGGGTTCGGCCTCATTCCGCATCGGTAACTTGCTGAATTCGGAAATGTAAGCCAGAGGAGGCAGCGCGTGAAAGGCTTGAAAATCTTTGGTTTATTTTTAGTGCTGCACGCGGCAGCTTGGGCGGGTACGCACGTTTACCTGAGCCAACACCAGCCGGATGTGCTGATCGTGGTCGATACCTCGTATGCGTTGAAACCGCAATTCGCAGCGATGGAACACTGGATTGCGGCGCGGGAAGCGAGTACCCGTTACAAAAAGATTGTGGTGGGAACGGATAAAGCGTTACTGGGGGAACTTGCCTCCCTAAAATCCAGAGAGGCCATTTTCCGCACCGCCTTTGGGCGGATGAGCGTGGAAAATTTACAGCGTTATGCCTCAACGCCTGCTGTGGAAAAAATCCTGCTATCCGATGGCAGTATCAATCCAGAGGGGTGGACGGTAGTGACGTTTCCTTGACCAGCGTGGTGGCTTGCATCTGCCCCGAAAACAGACTGGAGGCGAGAATTAGGATTGCGCCGACCCATTCATTCCAATCCATGCGCTCTTGAGTTAACCAATAGGCTGCAATCGCCGCCACCACCAGTTCAAACAGGAAAATGACGTTGGATTGGCTGGCTGGCACTCGCGCAATGCCGTATTGCACCGCATAAGTGACACTCCCCACCAACACCGCCAAACCCAGTAACAAAACCAGCGCTGATGTTGAAAATACTTGCAAGCCACCGCTATGCGGCATGAGCAGCAAACCCAACCCTGTCAAGACGCTCACCCCCAGCCATACGCTTAAGGTTTTCACGCCTTCGCTGACTTCTACGCCCAGATAACGACCGGCGACAATACTCAACGCAAAGGTGACACCAGCGGATAAGCCCAACCATTCCGCCTGATTACTCGGCAGCGGTAAACGCCCATCGGGTTGCCACAACATAATGACTGCCCCCCACAACGACAGCACAATGACTGACCACCCCACACGGTTCAAACGTTCATGCAGAAAAACGCGGGCGAATACCACCGTCCATAACGGTGATAGGTAAAACAGCAGCAAGACACGCATGATTTCGCCGTCTAATGCGCCCAATACGTAACCGACGTTGCTCCAGCCGGAAGTGATCGCCAAGATCAGCAGCCAAAACCACTGGCTGCGCACTTGCCATAGCCCTTTGGCGTAATACCAGCCAATGATCAACGTGGGCAAGGTATACGCAATACAAGTAGCGAGTAATCCACCTACCCCTAGGTCATCCAATAAGCGGAATGGATACCAAAACAAGCCCCACAAGGTGGCGGAGTAGAATAACGTGAGCAAGGCGAGATTGTGTTGCCAGCGAGTTGAACGCATAAAACCTTCCAATAATCGACAGTCTATCCAGTTTACTGGAAAATCTACGTGGCTTTAGCGTTATAATCGTTTTTGTTGTTGAATCAAGCCTACTTTTATCCTTTGGTAACAAGCGAGTGTTATGACCCTAACGAGTGACGAACTCCAACAGTTATTAAGGCGCTCAGCATTACTGGATGCGGCTCTGATACGTTTTGTACCTGCCCATTTTAAGGGCGTATCTGACCGCGTGGCTTCCAGCCGTATTATGTGCGGGGTCGGCTTTGAACACGCTGAGAGTGTCAAAATACTGATTACTAACGATAACTTTACTTCAGCAATCAGCCTGTTACGGCTTCAGTATGAAGCACTGGTACGTGCGGTATGGCTGCAATACGCGGCGAGTGACAAGGTAACACAGAGACTCATGGGGGAATTCACTCACGAAAAAGCCAAACAAGCCGATAGATTATCGATGATGACTCAGATGCTACAGGAACTGGAAGGCAAAGCGCCCTCGGATATAATGAACTTGCTGCTGCAATTCAAAGAGTATTCATGGAAACCCCTGAGTTCTTACGTACACGGCGGCATTCATGTATTAAACCGTCATAGCAAAGGCTATCCTCCTTTTTTGATTCATCAAGCGGTACGCGCCTCCAACAGTGTGTCTATTATCTTAGCCATGCACTTAGCGCAAATTTCTGGTGAACCTAAGCAGATGTTGCTGTTATCAACCCTGCAAGTCACATTTGCCGATTGTTTGCTGGAATCTCATGCGCAAACGGTGGCGAAACATCTCATCATTAAACCAGTCAAGCGCAACACGGAGCAGTAGCATAGGTTGTGACCACGTAGTAAGATCACACCATGTTACAACTTGATAAAGCCTTGATTCACGCTCGCAAAGCCGAGTTAGAATCCACCAAACACGCCCTGAAACAGCATTTCGTGGGGATCGACCCGATCATCGACGAGCTGATGGACTGCATCCAAGTCTGGTATCTAATGCCGGAATTGCTCAAGCGTCCCGTCATTGTGAACCTGTGGGGAATGACAGGGGTTGGCAAAACCGACTTAGTGCGCCAACTGGTCAAACACCTGCATTTTCAAGATCGCTTTGCCGAAGTGGAACTTTCCAATATTGGGCAAACCTCGTGGAGTTCGTCCGTTTCCAGCGTGTTAGACGATTACGGTTTTCATAACGGCAAACCGTGCATTGTGTTATTTGATGAAATTCAGCGCTTTAACACCATTGATTCCAAAGGCGAACAGTTGCCGCAAACCAAATTCATGGACTTTTGGGAACTGTTATCCGACGGGCATTTGTCCAAAAAGCAAAAAGATGACCTCGACAGTTTTCTGCACGAATATTATCAGCGCGAACGCAATGCCCAACGCCGCCGCAGCAAAGGCGAAAAAGAGGACGAAGACGACAGCCCCGGTTACATCAGCACCTGGGATGCGGTGAATCTGAAAAAAGCGCTGAATCTGGACATGGAAGTGGTGGATATGCTCGACATTACCGAAGAGGAAATGGTCAGCATGATTCTTACCGCCAAGCGCAAAAAAGTGATTTACGAACCCATTAATCACACCCAAACGCTGATTCTGATTTCGGGCAATTTGGATGACGCGTTTCACATGTCGCATCAAGCGGCGGAAGCGGATGTGGATGCGGATATTTTTCACGCCTTCACCACCAAAGTGACGCTGATGAATATTAAAGACGCGCTGCTACGTAAGTTCCGCCCGGAACAAGTGGCTCGGTTTGGCAATATCCACCTCGTTTACCCCAGTTTGCGCAAACAGGATTTTCACACGCTGATTACGCGGGAAATCCAGCGGGTACAAACCGACACGTTTGAGCGTACCGGCATTCGTTTGGTGACGGATGTGAGCATGAACCAGTTGATTTACCGTAATGGCGTATTTCCGGTGCAAGGGGTGCGCCCATTATTTTCCAGCGTGACCGATATTTTGGAAGTCAATTTGTCGCGCTTATTACTGCAAGCCCTCAGCGACGGTATTGACACCATTCACCTGAGCTATTCCGAAGAACGCCAAGCGATTGTGGCACGGTTAGGTGAGATCACCACAGTGGAACACCCGTATGTGGGGCGCATCGACAAAATTCGGCAGGACAATACCCAAGCATCCGTGGCGAATATCAGCGTGCATGAATCCGGTCATGCGGTGGCTTACATGGTGCTGTTCGGTTTGGTGCCGTTGCAATTGCAAAGCAAGGTTGCCAGCAGCTACGCGAGCGGTTTCACCTTCCCACACCAATTGCACCGCACACGGCGCACCTTGCTGGATATGATCAAGGTGTATCTGGCGGGCGGCATTGCGGAAGAATTGCTGTTTGGGCATTTGGAAGCATCGACCGGGCGTGAAAATGACCGCGAACGCGCCACGGAATTGGCGATGGATTATGTGCGCCGTTACGGTTTCGACGATGAATTTCAAGCCACGTACACCATCGAAGATTACCCACACCGCATGAATACCGTGGTGACGGATATGGATGTGGAAAAAATGATGATGCGTCTGGTCAGCGAAACCAAGGAGTTACTGGGGCAATACGTGCATTGCTTACACGCCCTTTCCAAAGCACTAACCGAAGCGGGTAAGCTGGAAACAGACCAAGTGGCGGCGATTGCGCAACAGTATGATGTTGCTGCTGAGATTAAGCCGGAAGGTCATTTGCACATTGCGGATTATGCGGCGCGGTTGCGGGAACCGTTGGTGTGGCGCGGGCGGCATTAACAAACGCCACCACTGTATTCCTCTGCGCCATTTAACACAGAATCATGTGCTATACTCTATTCTGTGTTACTGATAAGCGAGTATTTCTATGTCTACCACCGTTAATTTCACTGGTTCTGTTGACCGCGATTTGTTGCGCCGTGCCAAGGTAATTGCGGCGAAATCCGATACTTCCATTAACGCACTGTTTAACGCTGAATTACGTTATCTGGTGGAAACTTTTGAGGCTGCGGAAGTTGTCAGTAATCAAAATTTCCGCACGCTATTGAATTTTTCATTGGGCAAGGTTGATGATCTGCAAGCAATGGAGGCATTGGGGATTGAGAGTGCCGAAGATTTATTTCTGTTGATGGTGCAGGCACACCTACCCATGCCGCGCTTGCCGGATAGCGTGACGCAGGGGATGGTCGAGGTTCTGAATGCGTTGCCTCTGGCGGTGGTCGCACATGGCTGATCGTTCCGTCATCCTGTTGGCAGATGCAGGCCCCTTGATCACACTGGCTTACGCAAATGCATTGGACGTGCTGCTGTTACCCGGTTGGTCGGTGCAAATGGTCGATATGGTGCTGTATGAAGTGACTCGTCATGCAACACCTACCAGTCAAAAGATTGCCCAGTGGGTAGCACAACAGCCTTTAGTTGTACGGGAAACCCGTGTTTTCCAACGCTACACGCAAGCCTTAGCGACGGGCGCATTGCCGCGTAAAGCCAATCTCGGCGAACTGGCGGTACAGGAGGTGATGACCGATTTTGCCTTAATTTCTGAGCCACCGACGGGCATTTTTCTGTTTGAAGACCACAAGATTGCCCGCGCTAGTTTTTTGTTACCGGAACATTGCCACAAGATCAGCACTCGTGCCTTTTTGCAATTTCTGGAACAAAAAGGCTTGGTGGAATCGGCTGCTGAGATTGAACGTAGGGCAATACAGGCAGGTCGGACGTTTTCGCAGTTACGGTTTCCGCCTGTGTAACACCATTGAGGAAGTCAAAATACATGAACCGACAAGGAAATGTCATTTTTTACCCCCCTAAACACAAAATTTGCATTGAAGTGCATTTCGAAGATGAAACTTTCTGGCTCACTTAAAATCGCATGGCGGAACTGTTTGGGGGTCGAATCGAATACCATCACCTACCACCTGAAAGAAATCTTTGCCAACGGTGAGCTTGACGAAAATTCAACTACTCGAAAAATTCGAGCAGTTCAGCAAGAGAGCCAGTTGCAGGTTGCCGGTACAATAATTCGCGCGATAGACCATTGAAGTCTTAGCAAATCTAATATTAAATCAAACTCAATATTGCAATAGAACAATCGTCATGTGTTTTCTTAATGAAAAAATCTTTCATTGCATTTGATAATGCGATTTGAACTTTTCGTTCACTTTCATTATCCAACCAACCAAATATTGTATTTATTGCAGGAGCGGGTAGTTTCGTCTTATTATCGTATAGGCTGCTAGAAGTACCATCTGTCATTACCATAAATCCGGTAGATTTACTTAACTCACCCTTATAAATGAAGAAGTTGTCAATAGCATCATTTTCAGTTATGAAAAAAGTTGTATTGCTATACTCTCCATTATGAGGATGAGAGAAAATAAAAGCCTCCTGTTCACTTCTTGATATGATTAAGCCATCACCTATGTGACCAGCTATATATCTATTCGTTGCTTTTTCAATAACAACAAACACGAGTGTACATGAATAGTCATTAATATCATTTGAGGAAAATAATTTGTCTTTTCTTATGTGTTTTATAATATGAGATCTAATTTTATCAGCAATTAATTTCTCGCTAGTTATATCGTAAAGTTCAGAAAAGTAACTACTAACATATCCAATAGATTGTTTGGCTGCTATTTTTGAACCAATTCCTGATAGCTTTTTGCTGCCTGCACCATCAGAAACTGCGATGCCAAGATGTTTTTTACCTTTATTTGTGTAAACTGAATCTTGGCAAGGCATGTTACTAGAACTATGCCCTCTACCTATCATGATATTTTTGACTATTTTTATCTTCATTATTTATATTTCACCCCAACTTTTAATACCATCTGTATCAAGTTTTACTGAATCACCAACTGTTGATTGAGACACTCTAGAAACACTTTGGCTTAACCATTGAAAGAACTCTTTGAAATTCATTCCCTTAAGTTTTAATGCGGGTCTTTTGCCAGAAAATTTTGAAAGTTGAGTAAGATCAGCAGAATTGCCAATTCCAATAGGGAATATAACTAATTTCTTCTCGGATTCTAATGTACATGCTCGTTGACTTGCATTGCTTATATCATCTGTGGGAGAACCATCAGTCATAATTACTAACCAAGGTTGATAGTAATCTACGCCTGTTTTTCTATATTGTGATTTTCGATCTTCAAGTATACTTATCGCCATTGAAACAGCTTCTCCTAAAGGTGTAGTCCCACTTGCAATTAAATTGGGAATAACTTGTCTATGAATAGAAGCAAAATCTAAAGCTACTTGAACTTGTGAGCCAAATGTGACAATAGATATATCAGCAGAATCTTGTGCAATGTCATCATCTTTTATCGCATCAAAAAACATGGAAACACCATTTTCTAATTCTCTGATGGGCTCCCCTGACATTGATCCACTAACATCCAGAACTAAGCAAATAGGAACTCTTGCTGTTGGATTGTCGGTAAGTTCTTCATATTTTAAAATTAGATCGTTATTCATGATTTACTCCTATTTGAAAAAAAGATTAAGAATATTGCTAAGAAGATTACTCGAATTAGAGTATGGGTTGTTTGATTTCTGATGTGGTGGTGTCTGTTGGTGTGTTGATACATTTATGTAAGGCTTTCTGATTTTATTATCGTTTTCTTTCTTAGAAGAACCCTGTATATTCCTTGCTCTGATTTCTATCAGACAATCCCCGCAAAGCATACTTTTTCCTTGTTTTTGACGATCTTTATATTTTTTTTCAGAAACCACATGAACTCTATCACATTTTGAGCAGTTTATATCAATTGGGTCAAGTATTTTTAATGTGTCAGGAAATAAAATATTACTTGCATGATTTTTGTTTAAAAGTTCGTAGTATTTTTTCATGACATTGATTAATTCTTCAATTGTATGTCGTTTGTTATCACTAAAGGTTTTATAAAAACACTCTTTTACTGAATAGGGTAAGTTGCTCCAAATATTTCTCCATGGCCCTTCTGGTGCTTTTCCTGTGGATTTATCAGAAAAAGGATATGGAAATTGCATTGCTCTAATGTTTTTACTTTGTTCTTCGCCATCCTGTTGAGCATATGGAGGCTTTCCGGGTAATAACAACATAAATAACATGGTTGTAACAGCAAATAACTCATGTTCTTTCGTTCTTAAAAAATCAGCATAATTCTTTCCTTGTATTTCAGGAGCTGTGAAGTTGACTGTCCCTACTGGGCAAGGATAATTTTCTACTTGATAGCTATCTGTATCAACAAAGTAAAGAATGCCGCGCTTGTTAATCAAAATGTTGTTTGGATTTATGTCGCCAATAATTATATTTAAATCATGTAGTTTTCTGACCATAAACAAGAAATCCATGCACAGTTCAACAAGATTTTTTCTATCTAGATTTGGAAAATTTCTTAACAAAGCAGGTTTTGTCATTATTTGTGTTTGAATGGTCTTTCCATCTGCTTTAGGCATAATATAACCTAAAACTTCTCCTTTTTCATTTTTTATAAGCTCAATAGGCCAACAAACTCCATCAATAGCAATGTTTTTTGATGTCATTAATGTAAGCTTCTCTAATTTGTTAGTTGTTAGTTTATCTTTGTGGTATATTTTTGCTACAATGTTGGGTTCGTTTTTTATCTCGAAAATTTTCCCCTCACCTCCACTTTTTCCTTGTTTAGTTAATTGATAAATATTCCTGCTTTTTATTCCGATTACGTTTTCACCCACATTGGGCATATATCTTAAGGAAATTAAATGTCCATTGTTATTAGCTTTGACTCCTATTTTATAAGGCTCTACTTTAAGGGTGGGAGGTGATGAACTTCTCTGGTTATGGTTTTTCTGTTCTTTTTTTGGTGAATTATTCCAAAAATAACATTGAACATTCTCCAGCTTTGCTCTTGCGACAAAAGCGTTGTCCAAAGTTAAAACAACACCATTATAACTTTTTGCTGTCATGATGATTTTTAAGTCATTATCTAAACTTCTATTAGAAGGATTATTAAAATTGTTTCGTTGTATTAAATAAATTTCATGGCTGTGAAATTTTACTTTTGAAAGACTATCATCATTTACTAGACCAAAACCGTTTGGAAAAGACTTCATTTTATCAAAGTTACTATTTTTAATTTCCCGAAAAAATTTTCGCGCATTGGATTTGACTAATTCACTACTATTTTTACTATCTTTTAAATGATTTAATTCATCCAATACAATAGATGTGACAACAGGAATGCCATGATTTAATATAACTCTTTGAATAACATCAACTTCTTCTGCTAAAACAGATGTATCTAAAAATAAAAGTGTCATATTTCAATCCAAATAATGTTCTTATCGAAGCCCTAGTAATAGTTTATCTTAATGGAGTGAGCAGATTTAAGGCAAGTATTATTGTAAGCGATCATAAAAATTACTGACTTGTAAGAGCCGCGACTCCAAGTGCCTACTACAGCCCCCCAATTTCCGCTATCATAGCCGCTTGATGAACTGCCCATTGGTTTACCCCCATGCTGATCTTCCCCGGTAGCGTTGCCCTCTCCGATTTTCGCCGCAACAAGCTGTTGAGCGCCTTGCAAGCCATCGTGCCCACGATCACCGCTGTGCAAGCCGAATACGTCCATTTCGTGCGCAACAGCCGCGAACTGCACCCCGACGAACACGCCCAGTTGCAAGCGTTGCTGACCTACGAAGAAGTGCAAGGCAGCCACGCGTTCAGCGGCACATTGCTGCTCGTCACCCCGCGCAAAGGCACGATTTCGCCTTGGTCAAGCAAAGCCAGCGACATCGCCCACAACTGCGGCTTGACGATGGTGGAACGCATCGAACGCGGCATTGCCTACGACATCCAAACCACTGCCGCCCTGTCTGAAGCCGAGCGTCTCGCCATTGCCGCGCTGTTGCACGACCGCATGACCGAAATGGTACTGACCGACCTGCAAGATGCCGTCGTCCTGTTCAGCGAAGCCGAACCCGCCGCCTTACGCTACGTTGACATCAGCAATGACCCCAAAGCCGCGCTCGCCAAAGCCAACACCGACTGGGGCTTGGCGCTGTCAGCGGATGAAATCGACTACCTCGCGGAAAACTACGCCGAACTCCAGCGCAACCCCACCGACGTAGAGTTGATGATGTTCGCGCAAGCCAACTCCGAACATTGCCGCCACAAAATCTTCAACGCCGACTGGATTATCGACGGCAAAGAACAGCCCAAATCGCTGTTTGCCATGATCCGCAACACCCACGCGCACGCGCCCGAAGGCATTCTTTCCGCCTACCATGACAACGCCTCCGTCATCGAAGGCCCGTTGGCAACGCGCTTTTTGACCGACGTAAAAACCGGCGAATACCACTACACCAACGAACCCGTCCACATCCTCATGAAGGTGGAAACTCACAACCACCCCACCGCCATTTCCCCGTTTGCGGGTGCTGCAACAGGTTCGGGCGGCGAAATCCGCGATGAAGGCGCAACCGGCAACGGCTCGAAACCCAAGGCGGGCTTGAGCGGCTTCTCGGTATCCAATCTGCGCATCCCCGGCTACGCCCAGCCATGGGAACACGATTTTGGCAAACCCGACCGCATCGTTTCCGCCCTCGACATTATGCTCGAAGGCCCTATTGGTGCCGCCGCGTTCAACAACGAATTCGGTCGCCCCAATATCACCGGCTATTTCCGCACCTTTGAAATGCAAGCCCCCGGCGCAAAAGGTACGGAACTGCGTGGCTACCACAAGCCGATCATGATTGCAGGCGGCATGGGCAATATCCGCGAAAACAACATCAATAAGAACCCGCTGCCTGAAGGCACACCGATCATCGTCCTCGGCGGCCCCGCCATGCTGATCGGTTTAGGCGGCGGTGCGGCTTCCTCAATGGCAAGCGGCACGAGTGCGGAAAACCTCGACTTCGCCTCTGTGCAGCGCGGCAACCCCGAAATGCAACGCCGTTGCCAAGAAGTCATCGACCGTTGCGTAGCCTTGGGCGCGGAAAACCCCATCCTCTCCATCCACGACGTAGGCGCTGGCGGTATTTCCAACGCCATCCCCGAAATCGTCAACGATGCCGGACGCGGCGGACGCTTTGAACTCCGTGCCGTTCCCAACGCCGAACTCGGCATGGCACCAATGGAAATCTGGAGCAACGAAGCGCAAGAACGCTACGTTCTCGCCATTGCCGAAGACCGCCTCGACACCTTCCGCGCCCTGTGCGAACGCGAACGCGCCGTCTACGCCGTGGTCGGGAATGCTACGGTTGAACAACAATTGCTGGTTGGCGATTCCCTGTTTGACAACAATCCGGTGAATTTGCCGATGAACGTGCTGCTCGGCAAACCGCCGAAAATGCTGCGTGACGTGCATCACCAAACTTTCCACAAGCCGGAAATCGACCTGAGCGGCATTGAGTTGCCGGAGGCGATTGAGCGCGTATTGCGCTTGCCGACTGTTGCCTCCAAGTCCTTCCTGATTACCATCGGCGACCGCACGGTAACGGGCATGGTGACCCGCGACCAAATGGTCGGAGCATGGCAAGTGCCGGTGGCGGATGTGGCGGTCACCTCCAGCGATTACACCACCAATTTCGGCGAAGCGATGGCAATGGGTGAACGCACCCCGATTGCGCTGGTGAATCCGGCAGCATCGGGGCGCATGGCGATTGGCGAAGCCCTCACCAATATTGCAGCGGCAGACATTGCCAATATCCGCAACATTCGTCTGTCCGCCAACTGGATGGCGGCGGCAGGCTATCACGGCGAAGATGCCGCGTTGTTTGACACCGTGAAAGCGGTCGGCGAAGAACTGTGCCCGCGTTTGGGTCTAGCAATTCCGGTTGGCAAAGACTCCCTGTCGATGAAAACCGTATGGCAGCAAGACGGCGAAAACCGCGAAATGATCGCGCCGCTTTCCTTGATCGTCACCGCGTTTTCGCCTGTGCAGGACATTCGCAAAACCCTGACTCCGGCATTGTGCAGCGACGTTGGCGATACCGACCTGATTCTGGTGGATCTCGGCAAAGGGCGTAACCGATTGGCAGCGTCTGCACTGGCGCAAGTCTACGGACAAGTCGGGCATCACGCGCCGGACGTGGATAACCCTGACGCGCTCAAAGCCTTCTTCGATACCGTGCAAGATTTACGTGGCGAAAACCTGATTTTGGCGTACCACGACCGTGCCGATGGCGGCTTGCTGGCAACACTGGCAGAAATGAGCTTTGCGGGGCATGTGGGCGTGACCGCTTGCATCGGGCAGGTGAGTGAGCAATTGCTGCCCGCGCTATTCAGCGAAGAACTCGGCGCGGTATTGCAAGTGCGCCATTGCGATACGGATGCGGTGTTGGAAGCGTTCCGCGAAGCTGGGCTGGCGCATTGCACTCATGTCATTGGCGAATTGAACGACAGCGACGAATTGGTGCTGACCTTTGCTAACAAAGAAGTGTACCGCGCTCCACGTGCTACTTTGCAAAAAATCTGGGCAGAAACCAGCTACCGGATGCAGGCGTTGCGTGACAATGCCGATTGCGCCGCGCAAGAATTTGAGCGGCTGGATGATGTGCAAGACCCCGGTTTGCCATTCGCGCCAACCTTTGAGTTGGATGAGGATGTGGCAGCGCCGTATATCCGTACCGGAGTACGTCCGGCGATTGCGGTATTGCGTGAGCAAGGTGTGAACGGGCAGGTGGAAATGGCGGCGGCGTTTGACCGTGCCGGTTTCAAGGCGGTTGACGTACACATGACCGACATTATCAGTGGGCGTGTGAAGTTGAAAGATTTCAAAGGCTTGGTGGCGTGCGGCGGCTTCTCCTACGGCGATGTGTTGGGCGCTGGCGGCGGCTGGGCGAAAACCATTCTGATGAATCCGCGTGCCAGTGATGAATTTGCGGCGTTTTTTGCGCGGCAAGATTCCTTCGGGCTGGGCGTGTGCAATGGCTGCCAAATGTTCTCGCAATTGCGTGACATGATCCCCGGTGCGGCACATTGGCCACGTTTCTACCGCAACCGTTCCGAGCAGTTTGAGGCGCGTTATTCGGCAGTCGAGGTGTTGGAATCGCCGTCGTTGTTCCTGCAAGGCATGGCTGGCTCGAAGCTGCCGATTGCGGTAGCGCATGGTGAAGGGCGGGCGGTGTTTGATACCGCTACGGCTGAAGGGATGTTGGCGGAAGGCTTGGTCGGCTTGCGTTATGTGGATAATCGCGGCAATGCCACTGAGCATTACCCCGAAAACCCCAACGGTTCGCCGTTGGGCATCACGGGCGTTACCACGGCGGATGGGCGTTTTACCATCATGATGCCGCACCCCGAACGCTTGTTTCGGGCGGTGCAGCATTCATGGAAGCCGGATGATACGGGTGAAGATGGTGCGTGGTTGCGGATGTTCCGCAATGCGCGGGTTTGGGTAGGCTAAACTAAACTTGGTTTTATTGGGAGGGGGATCGTTATCCCTTCCCAAACGCTGCTATCAACATCTCCACCATCGCTTTGCGTGATTTGTAACGGTTACAAAAATCCTTGACCAAATTATGCGCCATGTTTGCGCCATCGGGCATTTTGGCAAGCACATTCAATTCGTCAATGACTCGCTCGTAGACCGCTCTCCCCGTGTTGTCGCGCAGGTAATCACAAATCTGGCTGGCGTAGGTTGCTTTAACCTCGTGTGGAAATGCTATCGCTAACAAGGGTGCGTAGCGTTTGAAAAGGGATGCGCTTTGACCGGGTATCGTGGGCTGTTTGATGAGTTCATAGAGGGCGGGAATATCATTTTCTTCCTGCAATAACATGGCTCTAGCGGAATCGTAACCGCGTGGAACAGGAATCAGCCCATACAGCCGTTGCCGCGCATTTACCCATTCTTCCGCTGGATAGGTCGCTTTGAGTTCGCGGTAATGCTCCAGTGAGTAATGGGATGTTTGATACAAATGTTCCAGTTCGGTGCGAATGGCGGGTATATCGTTCTGCAAATAGGCGATTTCTAACGAGCGCTTGCGCCATCGGCTAATTGTCCCTGCATTTTTTTGTTGTTCTGCTAAGTGAATACCGTCTTGCAACAGGCTGCGGGCTTTGTCGTAGTCTTTAGCGTCGATAGCTTTCTGTATGAAGGTGTCGCGGAAATCAGGGATTTCCATGTGTGTGGTCGCAACCGCTTCCATGTCGTCCAGCCTGTTCCACGTTTTGAGCAGCTCTAGTTTTTGACGCAATAAGGCATCTCGCTGCCAATCATTGGGGCGGGATTGTATGTGTTTGTCGAGCGCTTGTAGGTAAGTGTTCTGATCGGTTTGGCTATGTTGCGCCCATTCTTCCAGCAGTTCGGTAAAGGTATCTTCTAGCCCGTATTCGCTGTAGCGGGAGTCAAATTGGGTGGCAAGTACGCGTTTGAACAAGGTGGCTTGTTCAGAGGTGGGAAGTTGTGGATAGGCGGTGGCGAGTTCATCCTTGATGCTGTACATCAGGCTGTTAAGTTCGCCGTTGGAATCGTCAACGTTGTTTGCAATACCCGCGATGCCTTGGGCAATGGTGAAGCAGATTTCTACCTTGGCAGCAGAAGCAAGATTAGAGGCTGATAATGTGTCCAGCAGTTCCTGCACTTCATCTGCGAACGCACTGGCATCGTCTTCGTCGATATAATCATAGCTGGAATATTGGCGGGCGATTTTATCAAACAATTGCTGGTATTGTTTGCTGGGCGCTTCTGTAGTGGGGGTAACAACTTGGAAACGCAGCAAGAATTTATCCAACATTTTACGGTCGTCGTGCAGCAGTTGGCGGATATAGGCGGCTAAGTCTTCCCGTTTGAGGGTGTTCAGTACCTGATCCAGTTGTTGGCGTTTGGTTGGTTGCGCTGGGGACGTTGGTTTTACCCGCAGTTGTTGGCGGATATTGAGCAAGCTGGCGGCGACGTGCTTGCAGATGTCACCATCATAAGGGCAGGTGCATGACCACTCGCTGATTTCTTTGCCATCCAGTTGGATTTCTACGTCGTAGGCGCGCGTCCCGTTTACCTCGGCTTGCCAGAATTCGGGTTCGGTTTCTTCCAGATTATGGACGCGTTGCGTGTAGCCTCTGCCGCGCTGCATGATGACGGCATTAATGTGTTGCTCGAAATTATCCAGATTCATCATTTTTGGCTAAAAGAAGTAGAGTATACCTATTTGGATTTTTGAAGTCAGCCCTATGCAACACCAACCGCCAGCCGGAAATGGCTGAAACCTTCTTTGACGCTTTTCACGATACGGTTGAGTTTTTTGACTGGAATGAGAGCCATATTCGGGAGTTCGCTGCCCGCAGTATTAGCGGTTATTTTGCAGGGAAGCGTGGTGTACCACATCCTGCTTCCGTGATGGCATTGGCTCGGGATGGTAGCATTATTGGGCTGGCGTTATTGCTGACAGACGAAGCTGGGGAGGTATGCTTGGATTTGTTGTGTGTTGTGCCTGCTTATCAACGTCAGAAAATTGCTACCTGCATGGTTGCTATGGCGGTCAATCATCTTGCTGCGATGGGTGTCGAGACATTGAGCAGTGCTTACCACATTTGTAACGAAAGTAGTCGTCATTGGCATCATCTGTTTGGTTTTGTGGATGTTTATGACCAGATGTATATCCGCTTGAAATATGCTTGGTATCGGAACGAAGTTTGGCGGCGTGACAAGCTGGGGCTAGTTGATGGATTGGGTGCGCTGAAGGCGGAACGGGAATTTTGGTTGGCACAACTTGATAATCTGGAATTGCTTGCCAAAGTCCGCGAACGTGAACATGAACCCAGCATCAAGGTGACGTTAGATGAGCTATGAGCTGAAGAACCGCATGTGCCTTCATGAGTGGTGCGCCGAACATTTACAAGATCAAATTGCGGCAGTTGGGTTATCGCCCTGTTTACCACGTGGACGACAATATCGTGACCATTACGGTGATTGCTGTCGGCAAGCGGGAGCGGAATGCGGTGTATCAAGCAGCGTTGCAACGATTAGATGAATAGAAAAATCGGGGACGAACCCCGATTTTCTTTCATGCCATCAACTAAAATGCATTGTACTGAATATCTGCACACACTGTGTTAAGCATACTGCCATCATAGGTGTTTTTTAGGGTAACGCTTTTGCTGGCATTGTCTATACCGATGATGACATATTCATGCGTTAAACCTATCATTTTAGCGAATCCCCCAGCACTCCCAGTTTTGACAACTTTATTAACATATAGTCCTGAGCATCCTTTTGCCACTGCTGCTGCCTTTCGTTGGTTTTGAGCCTGCGTTTCTCTTGCTTCTCGCACTCTAGATTCTGCTGCCTCGTGAGCTTCATCCACTTTTTTCTTGGCTTCCGCTTGTGCGTGGCGTGTTTTCAAGCTCCAAGGATCGCCAGCTTGCTCGCTCATGGATTTTTTTCTGGAATCGTAGGTTTTGTTGCAATTTTCGCTTTTCATGCTGACATTGCCATCTTCTACTTCAGCCGTGCCATTCACGAGCTTACTGGTTACGCTGTATTGCTTTGCTGGGGTGCAGCTTTCAACGTATTCGATGACAGGTGAAGTGTCGTTGCTGCCATTCGACCAAAGATAAGTGTACCCCGGTTTGAGTTCCAAGGTTTTGGTTGCCTGTGCATCGGCAGCTTCGTTTGATTTGGTAACAGATTGACCATAAAGGCTCGTTGCCAGAAGGATTAGCGCTAAACCGCCGAGTGCTGCTCCCGCCTCTTTATCAGACATTTCAGTCGTGCTAGATGATGAGTCACCAGTAATCGTTGCTGCGGAAACGTAAGTATTGCTGGCAATCAAAGAGATAGCCAAGCAGGTGCTAAGAATTTGCTTTGTCATAGTTGAAGCCCGTGAGTGTTAAATAGACAATGCGTATGCTATGCGCTATGCGCTATGCGCTATGCGCGTCAACTTTTTTTATGGAAGTCAATTGAATTATGATGAGCGGTTAGTTTGTGGTGCATTCAATTTTCTTGATGCACATCAAACTTATCCACAACCCCACCTTGAATTCCCTCACTTCCCACCCAAGATTTGTCCCATCCGACGCATTCGCGTCCAACCCAAATCAATAGGTAGCCCACATGAGAATGGACAAACTCACCAGCAAGTTCCAACTCGCCCTGCAAGACGCGCAATCGCTCGCGTTAGGGCGTGATCACCAATTCATCGAACCCGCCCACTTAATGATCGCACTGCTCGATCAAGAAGGCGGTTCGACACGCGGTTTGCTCACCAAAGCCGATGTCAATGCCAACCAATTGCGCTCCAAACTCGGCGAAGCCCTCGACCGGATGTCATCCGTCTCCGGCGGCGATGCAGGCAGCGTCCACGTATCCAACGACCTCAGCAAACTGCTGAACGTTACCGACAAAATTGCCCAGCAACGCAAAGACCAATACATTTCCTCCGAACTCTTCATCCTCGCCGGACTGGAAGACAAAGGCACGCTCGGCAATCTTCTGCGTGAATGCGGCGCGACCAAAGGCGCGGTGGAAAAAGCCATCGAAGGGATGCGTGGCGGTCAAACCGTCAACGACCCCAACGCCGAAGACCAACGCCAAGCCCTCGACAAATACACCATCGACCTCACCGAACGTGCCGAACAGGGCAAGATCGACCCGATCATCGGGCGTGACGAAGAAATCCGCCGCATGGTGCAAATCCTGCAACGCCGCACCAAAAATAACCCGGTGCTGATCGGCGAACCCGGCGTGGGTAAAACCGCACTGGTCGAAGGCTTGGCGCAACGCATCGTCAACGGCGAAGTCTCCGAAGGCATGAAAGGCAAACGCCTGCTCTCGCTCGACCTTGGCGCATTGCTCGCAGGCACAAAATACCGGGGTGACTTTGAAGAACGCCTCAAAGCCGTGCTCAACGACATCGCCAAAGCCAACGGCAATATCATCCTGTTCATCGACGAATTACACACGATGGTCGGCGCAGGCAAAGCCGACGGCGCGATGGACGCTGGCAACATGCTCAAGCCCGCCCTTGCTCGCGGCGAATTGCACTGCCTCGGCGCAACCACGCTCGACGAATACCGCCAATACATCGAAAAAGATGCCGCACTCGAACGCCGCTTCCAGAAAGTGCTGGTCGATGAACCAACCGTAGAAGACACCATCGCCATCCTGCGCGGCTTGCAGGAAAAATACGAAGTGCATCACGGCGTGGAAATCACCGACCCCGCGCTGGTCGCAGCCGCCACGCTGTCACACCGTTACATCACCGACCGCCAGTTGCCGGACAAAGCCATCGACTTGATTGACGAAGCCGCATCCCGCATCCGCGTCGAAATCGACTCCAAGCCGGAAGTAATCGACAAGCTCGACCGCCGCCTGATCCAGCTCAAGATTGAGCGCGAAGCCTTGAAAAAGGAATCCGACGACGCTTCCAAAAAGCGTCTTGCCGACTTGCAGGCTGAAATCGACCGTCTGGAAATCGAATCCGCCGATTTGGAAGAAATCTGGAAAAGCGAAAAAGCCGACGTGCAAGGCACTTCCCACATCAAGGAAGCCCTCGACCAAGCGCGGCTCGAATTTGAAACCGCCCGACGTGCAGGCAATTTGCAACGCATGGCGGAACTGCAATACGGGCGCATCCCCGAACTCGAAAGCCAGTTGGCACAAGCCGACGATGCCGCCGCCCACACCGAATCCAAAGCACCCAAGTTGCTGAAAACCAAGGTGACGGAAGACGAAATTGCCGACATCGTGTCACGCTGGACAGGCATCCCGGTCAGCAAAATGCTCGAAGGCGAAAAGGACAAGCTACTGAAAATGGAAGAGGTGCTTGCTAAGCGCGTGATTGGGCAAACCGAAGCGGTGGTCGCGGTTTCCAACGCCATCCGCCGTGCGCGTGCCGGGCTTTCCGACCCTAATCGCCCCAGCGGTTCGTTCCTGTTCTTGGGGCCGACCGGTGTGGGTAAAACCGAACTCACCAAGGCGTTGGCGACCTTCCTGTTCGACACCGACGACGCGATGGTGCGGATTGATATGTCCGAATTCATGGAAAAGCATTCCGTCGCCCGCCTGATCGGTGCGCCTCCGGGTTACGTCGGCTATGAAGAAGGTGGCTATTTGACCGAAGCGGTGCGCCGCCGTCCGTATTCCGTGATCCTGTTGGACGAGGTGGAAAAAGCCCACCCCGACGTATTCAACGTGCTGCTGCAAGTGCTGGATGATGGGCGTTTGACCGACGGGCAAGGTCGCACCGTGGATTTCCGCAACACTGTGATCATCATGACCTCCAACCTCGGCTCGCACCTGATTCAGGAAATGGCGGGCGAAGCCAACTACGAGCGCATGAAAGCAGCGGTGATGGAAGTCGTCGGTACGCATTTCCGCCCTGAATTCATCAACCGGATTGACGAAACGGTGGTATTCCATCCGCTGGATCAGGCAGAGATTCGCCAGATTGCGGATATTCAGCTTAATAACCTTCGTAAGCGGTTGGCGGCGCGGGATTTGGGGATTCAGATTACCGATGCGGCGTTGGATTTGCTGGCAGAAGCGGGATTTGACCCGGTGTACGGGGCGCGTCCGTTGAAGCGGGCGATCCAGCAGCAGGTTGAGAATCCGCTGGCGCAGCAAATCCTTGGCGGCAAGTTTATGCCGGGGGATACGATTGCGGTGGGGGTGGAAGAGGGCAGGCTGACGTTTATGGCGTTGGTGGAGGCTGACGAAACAGTATAAATCTAATTCTTTTGGGAAATAAAGATGCCGCCCATTATCGGGCGGTATCGCATTACGGAGAAAGGTTTATATTTCCAACTGAAAGTATTTGGAAACGATATGTTTCTGTTCATTAGGCTGAATTTCTTTTATATGTACTCCAGTGCTGTCAGTGATTTTGAGTGTGTTGCCTAGCAGCGTTATACGTTCAGCTTCGCTGTGCTTAATGAGTAATAATTTTTGGACGAAAATTGCTTCTGGGTGCGTTGAATTTAGGTAATTCGCAGGAGAAAAATCTATCCACAAGTGCGGTGACAAATTAAAGGCGTATTGATTTGTCCATTCGTTATCTATCAATGCCTGCAAAAGATATTCTCCTGAGTTATCTTGTGTAAGCATGAAGTGGTCAAAATCCTGATTAATGGGGTCGCTTAATTGTTGCAATGATACTGGCTCACGAATTCCATAACTACCAAATCCTAAATCACAAAGCCAATATTCTCCAGAAAGATTTATTACTAGAGCCATATGTGTTTTTGGACGTAAAACTGGATAAAACATTGGGCGTGCAGCCACGAATTGATAATGTATGCCTAACGCTTGTAAGGCCATTGCAAATAATCCATTTAATTCATAGCAATACCCGCCTCTTTTATTTTCAATGATTTTTTTAAAAATATCATCTGGGTTAAGAGATACTATTTTCCCTTGTTGTACATCTATGTTTTCAAAAGGGATTGTAAATAATTGGCGACGCATTAAGTATTTGATGTAATCTATATTAATTTCGCATCCTTTCTCATGTGGTACAGCTTCAATTCGCTTTAAATATGCTGATAGGCTAAAAATATTTGATTTCATGATGCTTTTCCTTAAAGTATTACTTTTTAATATACTGAGATCATATATCCATCACTGGCTAATATACTATATTTTAGTAGCTAATTGCTTAAAAAGTTGCAATGATTCGATTCTTTTGGAAAATAGCACAATGGATATTCCAATAAGAATTATAGTTGCCGCCGCCATTTTTTCTATTGATACAACTTCATTAAAAATGATGGATGATGTTGCTAATCCAGAAATAGGAACAAAAAGCGATAAAGGAGCTACACTAGTTGCGGGATATTTTTTTATTAAGTTATTCCATATCCAATACCCAAATATTGTTGTAATATAAGATTGAAATCCAATGGAAAATATGGCAGTTGAATTGAGGCTTTGTGGTAGCATTATAAATGGAAGATCGCCTTTGATAATAAAAGTAATTACAAATAAAGGAATTGTAGCGAAAAATCCAGACCAAATCACAAAGGAGAGCATATCGTTTGGTTTATACTTCTTCAAAAGCATATTACAGAAGCCCCACGCAAATGCCGCACATAAAACCAAAGCAACACCAATACTTGATATATTGCCATCGGTTAATGAAGTAATAAAAATCAGTCCAGCAAAAGCTATAGCCATTCCCGTATACTGAATTTTTGATATATTCTCTTTGAAAAAGAAAAAGCTCATTATTATTGTAATAAAAGCTGTAAATTGTAAAAGAAGAGAAGCTATTCCAGCAGAAAGACCACTAACTATACTCAGATTCACAATTCCCCAGAGACCAACACCGAATAAAATTCCATATAAAGCAACGATTGGTAATGGAATGATTGGTCTTTTTACAAAGAAAATCAAAGGGAACGCACAAAATAAAAAACGAAATGCCGTTAACAAGAATGGGTCTAATGTGTTTAATCCTAGTTTTATGACGGAAAAATTCGCTCCCCATATTACCGCAACTAATAATCCTAGTAAAAAATCAGATTTTTTCATGATTGCATCCTTTATGTTTATGCTTTGCCAAGGTATTTTGGTTTATTCTCGATGAGAATATGTCTATTTATTTGCTTAGTGCCGTAAAGTCTTAGTAGCCAACGATCCGAACCATCAAATCTTGCTTTGAATGCTCCTCTTGCGTGTAATGTTCTCTGGTTGTGCAATATTAAAATATCTCCGGGTGTAAGGATGATTTTATTTGAAGTTGCTTTTTTTATTTCATTGAAAAATACATTAAGGCAGAATGTTGCTTCTTTAGTTTGGGCGGTAGCAAATTTACTATCAAATCGGTTCAGCATGTATCCATCAGTTGATTTCCCTAAAATGCTTAATGATTCAATGTACTCTTGATTCTCTCCAAAGGAATCTGGCTTTAATATGCGATAGTTTTGTTTTTTAAGTCCATCAATGATAAATTTCGGCATATTTTCTAATATATCATCTAAAAAAATTAGTTCAGTCGGGACACTTGTATCTGTTTTTAAACAATGCAAAGCCAAAAACTGAGGGCGGCCTGAAATATTCACTACGTTTTCACAATCCAATGGTAAATGAGGATTGTCAACGTGCATTCCAAATTCAAATTCCGATCCATGGGAACTGACTTCATCTTTGGATTGTTCATTTGGAATGACATGCCTAATTATTCTGTCTTTGTTTTCACCAGAATAAGCAACGGGATGAACATTGCACATAGAATACAAGCCAAATAATAAAGCAAGAGGTTGATAGATAAGTCTATCGTTAATATGTCCATTCTTTGTTGGAGTGGTGGGAAGCTCTAGTGGTAATGGCATTCCCCTGATAATAAATGCCGGAGCATTATAAATATTACTTGCCAATGACTTAATAGTATCAGAATTGTTCTTGCTTAGAGATGACTGAAGTATTGAACTTCCTATTTCTGAAAAAATTTCATATAAATCATGTTCGTCGGTATTGAATCTTGATGACATCGATTTTAAGTGGTTTGTGATGCTGAGTTTTTCTTTATGACTAATGTGTATTTCCTGAATCATTAATATTTTTCATCCATGTTTGATTGGTGTAAATTAAAAGATCAACGAGTATGAGAGGACAACTAAATCAAGACTCTTAATAACTGCGCTTCTTGCGCTTTTGCATGACTCAACCATGAGTGCTATGCAGGTAATAATTTATCAGTTGTTAATTTATCAATACAGTGACAGAAAATATTTAACTTACAGGTACAGTTTGCTAAAATTGTAATCTGTACTGCCATTTATAACTTAAAACTGTATTGCACATGACGCTCTATCAAGATATTGCTAATAAAATCAATGACCATATCAATAATGGTATGTTTTTGCCTGGTTCGCGCTTGCCGGGTGTGCGCTGTCTTAGTCAGCAGTTTGGAGTTAGCGTTTCGACAATTGTGCAAGCCCAGCAACAACTGGAGAGCCGTGGTCTGCTTGAGGCTCGACCACGTTCAGGTTACTACGTTTGCACGAATCCGTGGCTGAAGCTGGAATTACCGCTACCTTCAAAGCCGGAATTGAAACCTGCTTTTGTCAGTGGCCAAGAATTGGTGTTACAACTTACTCATCTTGCTAACAAGTCAGATTTCGTGCGTTTAGGTGCGGCAGTGCCGGATATTTCCTTCATGCCGATACGTGCATTGCAAGGCAGTCTTAGCAAAATTGTTCGTCGTTATGAACAATTGAATGCCAATTATGCTTTCCCAACAGGGATACCGGAGTTAAGGGGGCAGATAGCCCGTCGTATGTATCTTACGGGAGCTACTGTTGAGCCAGATGAGGTGCTTATCACTAATGGTTGCCAAGAATCATTAATGTTGGCACTTCAAACTGTGGCTAAATCGGGAGACATTATTGCCATCGAATCGCCAACCTTTTACGGTATATTACAAGTAATTGAGGCTATGGGGATGAAAGCGTTGGAAATCCCTACTGATCCACAAGAAGGTCTTAGTCTCGCAGCTCTTGAATTGGCATTGGAGCAATGGCCTGTGAAGGCTTGTGTGCTAACACCTAATTTCAGCAATCCGCTAGGTAGTTTAATGCCTGACAATAAGAAACAGCAATTGATAGCACTAGCTCATCGTCATGGATTATTATTGATTGAGGATGATATTTATGGTGATCTTGGGTTTAGTGGTAAACGCCCATGTAGTTTATTCAGTTTTTCTGAAAGAAATGATGGCAATGTAATTTATTGTTCTTCATTTTCGAAAACCATCTCTCAAGGTTTGCGGGTAGGATGGATGGTATTGCCACATCGTTATTTTAAAAAAGCTGAATATTTGAAATATGTAAACAATCTTGCTACGCCAAGTATTCCTCAATTAATGGTTGTGGATTTCTTAACGCAAAATGGATATGATCGCCATTTGAGACAAGTGCAAATACGATATTCAAGACAAATTAGTCTATTCACCCATGCCATCAGTAAATATTTTCCGGCTGGGACACGAGTATCGCAACCTCAAGGAGGATTCGTTCTTTGGGTGGAGCTATCAGAGGATATTGATACTTTGCAACTTAGTCATCATATGTTGAAGCATAATATAAGTATTGCCCCCGGACAAATATTTTCCGCAACACAAAAGTATCGTAATTGTATTCGCTTGAACTGTGCTAAATCGTGGTCAGCAGAATTGGAAAAATCATTAATTTTGTTGGGAAAGGCAATCTGAATTATTTTCCAATGCATAACGACGCTTCCAAAAAGCGCCTTGCCGACTTGCAGGCTGAAATCGACCGTCTGGAAATCGAATCCGCCGATCTGGAAGAAATCTGGAAAAGTGAAAAAGCCGACGTGCAAGGCACTTCCCACATCAAGGAAGCTCTCGATCAAGCGCGGCTCGAATTCGACACCGCCCGCCGCGCAGGTAACTTGCAACGCATGGCGGAACTGCAATACGGGCGTATCCCCGAACTCGAAAGCCAGTTGGCGCAAGCTGACGATGCCGCCGCCCACACCGAATCTAAAGTGCCTAAGTTGCTGAAAACCAAGGTGACGGAAGACGAAATTGCCGACATCGTGTCACGCTGGACAGGCATCCCGGTCAGCAAAATGCTCGAAGGCGAAAAGGACAAGCTGCTGAAAATGGAAGAGGTGCTTGCCAAGCGCGTGATTGGGCAAACCGAAGCGGTGGTCGCGGTTTCCAACGCCATCCGCCGTGCGCGGGCCGGGCTTTCCGACCCCAATCGCCCCAGCGGTTCGTTCCTGTTCTTGGGTCCGACGGGCGTGGGTAAAACCGAACTCACCAAGGCATTGGCGACGTTCCTGTTCGACACCGACGATGCGATGGTGCGCATTGATATGTCCGAATTCATGGAAAAGCATTCCGTCGCTCGCCTGATCGGTGCGCCTCCGGGCTACGTCGGCTACGAAGAAGGCGGCTATTTGACCGAAGCGGTGCGCCGCCGCCCGTACTCCGTGATCCTGCTGGACGAGGTGGAAAAAGCCCACCCCGACGTATTCAACGTGCTGCTGCAAGTGCTGGACGACGGGCGTTTGACCGACGGGCAAGGGCGCACGGTGGATTTCCGCAACACGGTCATCATCATGACCTCCAACCTCGGTTCGCACTTGATTCAAGAGATGGCGGGCGAAGCCAACTATGAGCGCATGAAAGCAGCGGTGATGGAGGTGGTCGGCACGCATTTCCGCCCTGAATTCATCAACCGCATCGACGAAACGGTGGTATTCCATCCGCTGGATCAGGCAGAGATTCGCAAGATTGCGGATATTCAGCTCAACAACTTGCGTAAGCGGTTGGCAGCGCGGGATTTGGGGATTCAGATTACCGATGCGGCACTGGATTTGCTGGCGGAAGCGGGATTTGACCCGGTGTACGGGGCACGTCCGTTGAAGCGGGCAATTCAGCAGCAGGTCGAAAATCCGCTGGCACAGCAGATTCTTGGTGGCAAGTTTATGCCGGGGGATACGATTGCGGTGGGGGTGGAAGAGGGCAGGCTGACGTTTACGGCGTTGGTGGAAGCAACATAAATTCCATTTATCCAACAAAAAGAACGCCGCATTAAGCGGCGTTCCATTATTTTGCTTGTCTTTAAGCTATATTTTCTGAGTTTAGTTAGTCATTGTTTTGTGAATTATTTTTGCCTTTGCTTTGACCCGTTTGGGGGCTTTAGCTTTAAGTTTGGCAAGTTTTGCTCTTGTTTTGGCTTGAGTTTTAATTCTCGCTTTAAGTTCTGCTAACTTTGCTTTTGTCTTGCGAATTTCTGCTGCTTTGCTGTCCGCTGAATAGTAGACATTATTCCAAAATCTCAACTTATTGATGGTTAAATGAATTTAGTAGTTTTTGATTCGCATGGCAGTGCGTAAATTGTGCAAACCACAAGCGATTTCCATCACTAAATCATCAAAATCTTCCACGTAGTTGCGGAAAATATCTTTGACGCACCGACACCGTTTGATACCGCTGTTCACATGTTCAATGACCACCCGAATGCTAGAAATGGCACGATTATGCGCTTTATCCTTATCACTCAAGGGTTTACCTCGTGGCTTTTTCTTGGGTTGGTGGACAACTGCCCCGTCACCCGAATTATGCCCCAGATAGCCCAAATCCCGGTAAATCTCATACCCTTCTGGCACTTTCACGCCTTCCTCATCCGCGATACGTTTGTCATGGTCTTTGCCGCGTCGTGTTTCTCCCAAGTATTTGATTTCACGATCTTCTAAGCCTGCTATTATGTTATTCTTCACCGAATGGAATTTTTTTTCCACTGTAGTATTCCTCCTGAACCCCAAAGTCAGTCGGACGTTGGATACGGCGTTCTGTCGCATCCAAGCCCAGCGCTTGCGGCATTTCATGCGAAAGGCGTTCCAATACCTCTTCGGGGAGTCTGGCCGGGGAATGTCCCATGCTTTTTAAGCTCGACTGCAAAACGGGACACAGGCGATGTATCCACCGATTGGCTAACCCTTGGGACATATTGAAGGAGTAGCCCAACACTTCTTGCAGTGGGTAAGTCTTCAAATAATACAGAATAAAGAACAACTTATCTTCGATCGTTGTCAGGTTGCCGGGGCGACCTCGCTTCGTTTCACTCTCATGACCATCAACAATCAACTGCGCCGTGTATGCCCGTTGAAAATGGGGCAACAGTTTGGTGAATTCACCCAGATCTATGCCTGTCATGGCGCGGAAGGTTTTGCTCTTGCCTTTGAGCGCATGGTAGCTGTACTCTGTCATGGGTGTTCCGTTCCCTTGGTGAAAATGATGATCATAGGTTGTAGCGCATTCCCGTTGATTTTTCACATGATTTGTTGACTAGGGACAAGTGCGAGATTTTGGAATAATGTCTAATGTAACTGGATTTATTCCTATAACTTTCATGTTGGATGTTAAGGCATATTCAAGTTTCATGTCAAAAACCAGAGTGATTTTATACTTCTTGCCTTTTACAGTGGCTAGATTTTTTGGCTTGACAGAATAAAGCAAATTAACATCTTGGATCTCTTTTTCCATGTTTGATGTAATTGTTTTTCCAAAAAACTCTGGGTCATTTATGTTGAATTTTTCTGACTTGCCACTTTGCAGTTTAGTGTCTATGTTAAAATAATCTCTGGCTGGATTAGATGTTCCCAAACCGTCTTCTACATACTTGCCTCTGTCGAGAAAATAATTATTTTTTCCATCGGCATAAGCTTTTAAGTCAAAATAATCCGAATTATCAGAAATTATCTTATAATTTTCATTTAATAAGTAACTTAGATTTTCTTTAGGTACACGCCTTATTTCAGGTATACTTCCTGATTCTAAAGTATCAAGAAACGATATTTCAACATCTCCCGTATACATTCCTTTTTCCATTTTTCCACTTAAGCTAATTCCAAGTGGTTGCAAAAAAGATTTTGGATAATATTTCTCGGATGGAAGAGGTAGGTGTGTTTTTTGTTTATAACTTGGGTGAAGTTCGATGCGCATTGTTAAATCAGGACTTTCCATGTAACCATTTACACACTCATAATTCCACCAAGAACGTTTGGCATAAGAGTTGATGATGTCATTCTTTGCAATTGGATGCTTAAATAAGTTGGCATTTCCTAACAAACCTAATGGCATTGCAAATTTACATTTTTTACCTGCTTCTGCGGGACCATCAGAATAAGTACCAGATGTCCAGATAGTGCCATTTGCTGAATCTACTGGTGTAGTCTCATTTTCTTCTCCAGACAGTGTTTTTGCCCCATCATTATTTGTTGCGGCGGAAGCAGTAACAGTGGATATAGTGGCAACATTCGCGACCGTGGCAGCTTGTTGTTTATCTGCTTCTTCAGCTCTCGTGATCGTTTGACCGTAGAGAGTTGTGGCTACACCGAGTAGTAACAGTCCGCCAAGAACGGCTTTACTCTGATCGTCAGTTAATTCGGTAGTATCGGTTGATGCTGCGCAAACGTAAGTGTTGCTGGCAATCAAAGAAATAGCCAAGCAGGTACTAAAAATTTGCTTTGTCATAGTTGAAGCCCGTGAGTGTTAAATAGACAATACATATGCTATGCGCTATGCGCTATGCGCTATGCGCTATGCGCTATGCGCTATGCGCTATGCGCTATGCGCGTCAAGAATTTTTTTGTGCTAGTCAAGCTATTTCTATGAGAGTAATAGCCCGTTCGTCACTTGCTATTAATTCTACGAATTACGTAGAGACGCTGCAAGTGTTATTTACGAATATCGTAGGATGTCAAAGCATCCTCAATCCCTGTTTGGTCAACGCCTACGCACTGCGCGAATTCGTGCAGGCTTGGCACAAGACCGTTTGGGTGTTTTGATTGGATTGGATGAGGGGTGCAGCAGCGCACGGATTAGCCGCTACGAGACAGGGACGCATGAGCCGCCGTTTGAGACGGCTAGAAATTTGGCATCTGCGTTGAATGTTCCGGTAGCTTACTTTTACTGTACAGAGGATGCGTTGGCGGAAATCATTCTGGAAGCACACGGTTTGCCAGCGGAAGCACTGCTTGCTGTGTTGGAGATGGTGCGGCGTTTCAAATATGCTGCTTCAGTGAGCCAATGCCCGTAACACCGCTTGCGGTTCTTTGGCAACCACATGGAGCAATACCCTCGCCGCACCATGTGGGGTACGATCCCCGCGTTCCCAATGCCGCAAAGTGCTGACACTGATACCAAAAGTTGCCGCAAATTCCACCTGAGTCATGCCAACTTTTGCGCGGACGTTTTTCACATCAACAGGTGAGAACTGATGCACTTTTGCTTGTGGGCAGTTGCCCTTTGCGAAAGTGATGGCTTCTTCCAAGCCTTGTTTGATGCTTGAGGCGATCATGCCGCTTTCGCCAAACTGAAAGAAACATGTTGCCCCGCTGCTTCAAGCATATTCACCAGCCTGTCGATGGTGCAACGGTCAATCTTGCCTTTGAGGACATCGTTCAAACGTGGCTGAGTTGTTCCCAACACGTTAGCAGCGTCCTTCTGGGTATAGCCGCTGGCTTCAAACCACTTGGTGATTTCCAGCATCAGAGCCGAGCGCAGTTTGAGGTTGGCGCGGATGACGGGATCAGGTTCGAGTGCATCCCATACATTGGCGAATACCTGCATTTTTAATGTCATGATTTCAACTCCCTAAGCAGTTCTTTGTAAATGTCTCTACCCCTGTCAATGTCCTTCGGAGCAGTTTGCTGGGTTTTCTTTTGGAAAGCATGTAACACATAAATGGCATCATCAAATTTGGCAACGTAGAAAACCCGATACTGCTCTTTGGGTAAGTCTATTTTGATACGGATTTCGTATACACCTTGCCCGACCGTCGGCATGGCTTTCCAGTCGCTCGGCATGAGTCCATTTTGCACCTTGCCTATCTGATAACCAGCTTCACGGCGTGCTTCCTCTGGAAACTGGATAATGGTTTCCAGCGAATCACCCAGAAAAATAGCTTGTTTCATGTGATCCTTCATCTGAACATTGTTGCTGAAATATATCAAGTTTGATATTAAATACAAGTCAGCGGAGTGATGGGTTTCACCCACCTTCAAAATAATCCGTATCCACCTTCTTCACCTCATAATGCTCAACCACCGATACGCCCACATTGTATTCCACCATCAACGCCGCAAGCTTCTCCCCGTCAATCAAAATAATCCGTGTCTCAATCGAGCAAGCATATTCCTTAGCCTCACGGGAAAAGTTGGAGGTCGTCATGAAAATCCCTTTCCTTGCCCGCTGTCCCTGCAACGCCCCGGCAAATTTCTGAATTTCAGGGCGACCCACCGTCGCTTCCCAGCGTTTCGCCTGCATGTACAAGACATCCACGCCCAAGCGGTCTTCGTTGATAATGCCGTCAATACCGCCGTCGCCACTTTTACCAATGGCACGACCGGCATCCTGACGATTGCCGCCGTAGCCCATCTTGATTAGCAAATCGACCACCAGCTTTTCAAAAAAGGTCGGCGAGGCTTCTTTCACCGTTTCCAGCACTTCTTGTTCAAGGTTGCGGCACAATAACCGGTGTGCGGAAGCGAGGATGTCTTCGGGGGTATCGTCGAAAATCACCTCGGAATCCATATCCAAGGTTTGCCCGCTCTCGGTTTTACTGGAGTGGCGGCGGTTTTTGAAGTCCTGAAATTCGGGGAAGGCTGCCAGTGTGGCAATACGGATGTTGACCGGATTAGCGTTGAGTAATTGCTGCCCGCGTGCGGTAATCACGAAACAGCCGCGTCGGGGTGAACGCAATGCGCCCGCTTGCTTGAGGTAGGAACGCGCCCACCCTACGCGATTGCCAAACACCGATTGCGTGCCACTGGGCAAAATAGCGGTGCGTTCGGCTTCGCTCAGTTGAAATTGTTCGGCAAGGATGTGCGTCGCATCGCGCAATTTGTGTTCTTGCCCATCTGCCGCGAGTTGCAACAAAGGGCGCATCAAGGTTTGGTAGTCAGGTATAGGCATGTGGTCATAATGCCACAAAAATAACGCTACGAGAGCGGCATTTTGCACGAATAACCATAGGGGCTTCTACTATGCCCGTTTGATTAGACGTATGATGAATAACAAGATAACAGCACCGACAGTTGCCCATACGATTGCGCCCCAAATGTCGGGGATATGAAAACCGGCTGCGCCTTCGATGAATGTTCCAACGAAACCGCCGATAAATGCGCCAACAATCCCGACAATGATATTACCGATCAAGCCAAAACCTGCACCTTTCATAATGATGCCAGCTAACCAGCCTGCGACCGCACCAATGCCTAACATAATTAGAATTTGAGTAATCTCCGCACTCATCAGTACACTCCTTTTTAAACCGTGGTAAATTTATTTTTTGGCAACTGCCATAAAAGAGTATAGGTGTTAATTTAAAAAATCGTTATCTGATTGTATTTATTAGCACTATTAGCGGTAGTATTCGGAGGATGAACGACAGGTTTACAGCACAAAGTCCACCCATTAAGATGCGACCTACATTGCATTTGCCTGCCAAGGAATAGGAGCCGGTTTGAAACGTGTTGGATTAGTTACAGGGCTGTTAGCGTGGGCAACATTCGCCGCTGCCAGTGTCATCGCCGCCCCCGCATTGGAAGTGCAAAACAGTCTGGTGATTCCACCGCATACGGTCAATGGTGTCAAAATCAGCGAGCTATCGGGTCTAGCGTGGGATCAGGATGAGCAATTGCTCTACGCCATTTCCGACAAAGGCGCGATTTTTCACTTCACACTCGACATCCGAGGCAATCGCCTAAAAGCGGTTAAGGCAGTATATGCCGCCAACCTGACAGATAAAGAAGGTGAGCGTATCAAAAAAGGTCGCCGCGATTCCGAAGGGTTAACCTTGCTGAATGCCAATAATGGCAAAGCTGGCGACTCGCAACTCGTGATTGCGTTTGAAGGCATTCCACGCCTTATTCGGTTTACCCCACCAGGCAAAGCCATCAAAAACATTAGCTTACCGGCGGTATTAGACAATAAACACGCTTATCAACACGGTAATGATTCGTTGGAATCCGTCACATTTCACCCCCGTTACGGCTTCATGACTGCCCCCGAAATGCCGCTCAAAGGTGAACCGCGCACTTTGCACACTCTGTACTCCACCAAGGGACAGCACTGGTCGTTTACGGCCTACCCTGCCAAAAACAGCGGCATCAGTGCGCTGGAAGCTTTGCCAGATGGCAATTTATTGGTCATGGAACGGGCATGGTCAGGGCTGTTCAACCCACTTGTGGTAAGCTTGCGCTATTTGGATTTCCAACAATGTGCGCAAGATCAGGCGTGCACGTTGCAAGATTTGCAGGTGTTATCGAGTCATTTGCTGGTTGATAATTACGAAGGGCTGACCCATATTCAAGGCAATCAGTATTTAATGGTCGGCGATGATGGCAATGAAGATTTCTTGCCCACTACGCTAACCCTCTTCACCCTTGACTTAGGGAAGTAAGAATATGAGTGGAAACCGTTCACTGGCGTTGTTTTTGTGGGTGTTGCTGGCAGTGCTATTGCTGTGGGTGGCGCAGCCGGTCTGGGTTTCGTGGTTGCAAGCCACGTCGGGAAATCAGCCGCGTGCAATTACCGCACGGGGTGATTTGGCAGCGGATGAGCAAGCCACGATTGCCGTTTTCGAGCGTAACAGCCCTTCTGTGGTGTACATCACCACCGTGGAGCGGGTATTAAACCTGTGGAATCGCAATATTCGTGAAATTCCGCAAGGCACAGGAACGGGCTTCGTCTGGGATAACGCTGGGCATATTGTCACCAATTACCACGTGGTCGAAGGCCATGACACCGCTAAAATTCGGTTTGCCGATCAAAGTGTCTTTGAAGCCGATGTGGTTGGTGCCAGCCCCGAACACGATTTAGCCGTCTTGCGGTTGCGCGATATGGCGGATGCCCCGCCGCCGGTACAAATTGGCAGCAGCAGTGACTTGCGCGTTGGTCAGAATGTGTTAGCAATTGGCAACCCTTTTGGCCTTGACCACACCCTAACGTCGGGCATTATTTCGGCATTACGTCGCAGCATTGATGCAGAAGAAGGCGGTAGCATGGATGGTTTGATTCAAACCGATGCCGCCATTAACCCCGGCAACTCCGGCGGTCCCTTGCTGGACAGTGCGGGGCGTTTGATTGGCGTCAATGTCGCCATTTACAGCCCATCCGGTGCTTCTGCGGGGATTGGTTTTGCCATCCCCGTGGATGTGGTGAATCGGGTAGTACCGCGCTTGGTGAAAGATGGGCGTTACACCCGCCCCGTGTTAGGGGTAGTGATGGATGACAATATCAGTGAACGCATTACCGCCAAATTAAACACGCATGGGGTATTAGCGCTGCGAGTGCAACCGAATACCCCGGCGGCACTGGCAGGCATTCGTGAAACCAAACTCACCGCGCAAGATGACCTGATTTTAGGTGACATCATTCAAGCGCTGGACGGGCAACCCGTTAATAATATCAACGAATTAAACAAAATTCTAGATAACTACCCGCGCCACAGCAAGGTAAAAGTCAGCTTATTGCGTGAAGGTCGCCAATCACTGGAAGTCGAAGTGGTGCTATCATTGTTCCGCTAACGCACATTCCATTTTCCATAAGCTGCCCGCACGCTCCACCACCTGAAAACCAAAGCGTTGGTACAAACTCTGTGCGGGGTTATCAGCAAATACCACCAAACGCATCCGTGCTTTGCGCCGTATCTTGGCTAATTGCAACACATAGCCCAAAGCATACGCACCGAGTCCTTTGCCTTGAAAAGCAGTGCTAACTTGCAAGTCAGCCAAATAGCAAACCTCCTGCTCATTCCGCAACCGTGCAAACCCAACACATTGGCCTTCCTGATAAATCCCGAAATTCTCGGATTCTTGCCAAAATTTAGCGAAGTAAGGCTCTTCCCATACAATGCCATGCTGCTGGTAGTAGGCAGCCATATTGCTCCGCGCAAGTTGCAAGGCAAACTCGTAATCGACATGAGGCGTAATCTTTATCATGGTGCATTGGAATAATAGACAGATAACAGTCCAATGATCATAACGCTGCGCTTTAGCCTGTCACGGGAAACACCCTGTGAATGGTGCTAAACAGCCGACGAAATTATCCTTCAGGTTAACCCAACATCCCAAATGCTGGACGCAACCGGCGGTGTTGGCAACTGACCAGCGTCGGATACAGGAGAAGCATTCACGGCTGCCATTACTCCCAACGCCTTGCGCAATCGTGCCGCCAACATCGGCGCAAACGCCAATTTGGTAGGCCACGCCACCGTCACATTCGCAAAGCGTTGCACCATCGGCTGATCGGGGCGGCTACCGTCCGGCTGGCAACCTTCCGCACGATCAACATGCCAAGTCGACCATTCCATGCCTGTGAAATCGACCCACGGTAACAGTTCCGCCAGTTCATGCTGCGTGGCGGCAATCACTTCAGCAGCAGGCTTGCCCACACCCTGCTCTGCCGGTTGCCCGCCGATATACCACACCGTGTTGCCCTGCCTGTCCCGATGCGACGTAATCGTGGCGCGTGGCTTATCACTCATCCCCAGCGCATGGGCGTAAAGCATCGGCAAGTTGCCGCGCACCAATACCATTTGCAACGGACGGCGTTGCATACGCTGGCTGAGCGTCGCCGAAGCCAACAACGCCTCATTCCCCGCCCCCGCCGTTAAAATAATTTGCCCAGCCTCCACCATTAACTCACCACCATCCGACAACACCGCCCGATAGCAGTACGCATCCCCCGCCTGTTGCAAACCGGAACGCTGCACATCCACCTGCACCAAGGCATCCGCTAACTGTTCGCGCAACGTTTCCAACAACGATGGCACATCCAACACCGGCTCATCCAAGCGATACAAGCCGCCGTGAAATTCAGAATGCTGGAACAAGTCAGGGTAAGCATCGCGTGGCACAGCCTCCATGCGGCTTTGCATCGCTTTGCTGGCAAAAAATCCGGTCATGCGTGAACCGAGTCCACCCGATGTCCACAACAACTGCGATTCCGCCAACACCTTAACTTTGCGCAAATCGACAGCACCTTCACCATTAAGTGCCGCCCGCCACAAACGCGGCATATCGCCAATCGCCAAGGTTGCGCCGGTTACTTTGCCCGTCAGCGCATATTTTGTGCCACCGTGAATAATGCCTTGCGATGCAATGGTTTGCCCCTTGCCCAATTCATCCGTGGCTAACAACGCATTAACGCCTTGCGCCCGCAATTCCGCCAGCAACCACAACCCGGCAATGCCGCCACCAATGATCAGAACATCAACCTGCATTACGCTTCTTTCTCCATCGCCTGAATCCGTGCAATCGTGTTAGTCGTCGACACCCCATCCACAAAACTCAGCACCACCACGTCGCCGCCGTTATCCCACACGCAACGGTTGCCGGGGATTTTTTGCGGATCGTTATCCCCACCTTTCACCAGCAAATCCGGTTTGACCGCGCAAATCAGGCGTTCGGGCGTGTCTTCGCTGAAATCCACCACCCAATCGACACACGCCAACGCTGCCAACATCCGCATCCGGTTTGCCATGGTATTCACCGGGCGCGTCGGGCCTTTCAGCGCTCGCACCGATTCATCCGTATTCACCGCCACAATCAAACGGTCGCCGAGCTTGCGGGCCTCTTCCAAATACGTCACATGCCCAACGTGCAAAATGTCGAAACAACCGTTGGTCATCACAATGCGTTCGCCGTGGATACGCGCCTCCTGCACCGCAGCCAGCAATTGTGCCTCACTGACCACGCCTTTCACCTGCGCATGGTGTTGCTGCAAGGCTTTGTGCAATTCAGGCACGCTAACCGTTGCCGTCCCCACCTTGCCCACCACAATTCCCGCTGCAAGATTTGCCAACCCCATCGCCTGCTCAATTGGCAAACCCGCCGCCATACTCGCTGCCAACACCGCCACCACGGTATCCCCAGCCCCGGTCACATCAAACACTTCACGCGCACGGGTCGGCAAGTTGTATGGCGCAAGCTCATGGCGCAATAAGGTCATGCCCTGTTCACTGCGGGTAAGCAACAGGTTCCCCAGTTCACACCGCGCCAGCAATGCCTGCCCACGTTGCACCAAATCCGCCTCATCCGCCCACTCGCCCACGGCTTCACGAAACTCTGCCAGATTCGGCGTAATCACCGTTGCCCCCTGATACGTCGCAAAATCCTGCGCTTTGGGGTCAACCACCACCGGCTTACCGGCTGCTTGCGCCAAGGCAATCAATTCCCGCGCCCGCTCCAGCGTCCCTTTGCGGTAATCGGACAGCACCACCACATCCGCCGCTGCCAACAACGCATTGAATTGGCTGAAGAGTGCTGCATGATCTTGCCCCGCAAACCCTTCCTCAAAATCCAAGCGAATCAATTGCTGATGCCGACTTAGCACCCGCAATTTGGTAATCGTCGGCGCAGTATCCAGCGCCACAAAATGGGTTTGCACCCCACGCGCTTGCAAGGTATTCGCCAACGACCTGCCTGCCTCGTCATTGCCCACATAACCCAGCAACACCGCCTGCCCACCAAGGCTGGCAATGTTTAACGCCACGTTTGCCGCACCGCCGGGGCGCTCTTCATTGGCTTTGACATGCACCACGGGTACGGGGGCTTCGGGGGAAATGCGCGAAGTTTGACCCGACCAATAGCGATCCAGCATCACATCACCGACCACCAATACCCGCGCCCGTTCAAAAGGAGGAATTTGTAAGCTCATCGTTATTTTTCACATAAAACCAGAAAAAGCAGAGGGAAAGTTTATCACGTTCCATTCCTGCACTTGAAAAATTTCCCAGCCAAGCCATACTTGACAGCAAAACGTCGCTCAATAACCCCAATAGTCTCTCTACTCTAAGGAAAACCGATGCAAATCGCACAACACACCGTGGTCACCATGACCTACACCCTGACTGACGACCAAGGTCAAGTACTCGATCAAGCGGATGCCGCTCAACCATTCGCCTACCTGCACGGTGCTGACAATATTATTCCGGGGCTGGAAAAACAGTTAGTCGGCAAACAAGCCAACGACAGCCTAACTGTCACTGTGCCGCCCGCCGAAGCCTACGGCGAATACGACGAACGCATGACCCAACAAGTTCCGCTCAGCATGTTTGAAGGCGTTCCGGCTGAACAAATCGTTGCCGGTGCCGAATTCCACGCCCAAACCGGGGCTGGCAATCAAACCATTCGCATCGCTGCCGTCGATGACAATAGCGTTACCATTGACGCGAATCACCCACTCGCAGGCGTAGCCCTGACGTTTGATGTCACCATCCTCAATGTACGTGCGGCTTCTGCGGAAGAAGTTGCCCACGGTCATGCCCACGGTGAAGGTGGTCATCACCACCATTAAAACCGTTCAGCGGTAAGCGTCTGGCAGCAGTCCCACTGTGATCCGGTGTTGCCACAAGGTTTGCATACTGCTCAGATGCTGCGCATCGGCTTTACTGGAAAAGAATTGCACGCTGCCCTGCCCTGTTTGCGGGCGGCGCAGATCTTCTTGTTCCAACACCCGCATCAACTGGTGAGTCACCGGCGTACTGGTTTCCAAGATAGTCATTTTGCCGTGGGTCACATCCACCAGTGCGTCCGCCAGAAACGGGTAATGCGTACACCCCAGCACCAAAGTATCCACCCCCGCATCCAGCAAGGGCAAGGTATAAACTTTAAGCAATTGACGTACCGCCGTGCTACTAAAATCCCCCGCCTCCACATGCTCCACCAAACCGGGGCAGGCTTGCGTCATCACCTGCACCCCCGCCGCATGATCGCAAATCAACTGCTGCAAACGCGGGCTATTCACCGTTTGTTGCGTGGCTAACACCCCAATCACCCCGGTTTGCGTCAAGCGGGCAGCAGGTTTCACCGCAGGCTCAATCCCCACCACCGGAATCGGCAAGGTTTCGCGTAAATACGCCACTGCATGAACCGTCGCCGTATTGCACGCCACCACCAACACTTTAACGTCTTGTTCCAACAAGAAATCCGCCACCCGTTTGCTACGCGCCCGAATATAATCCGAGGTTTTTGCCCCGTAAGGCGCATGAGCCGAATCCGCCACGTAAATCAGGTGTTCCGCAGGCAACAAGCGGTGAATTTCACGCAAGACCGAAATGCCCCCCAAACCCGAATCGAATACCCCAATGGGCTGTGTGTGCCGTGCCGCGTTCACTGCTGCGCCTGCAAGTAACCCAACCACGCCGCAAACAACACCGAATCGGGGGAGATCACCACCGAACGCGGCGCTAACGCTGCGACAAACACCGGTTCACCCTGCAAGGTCGCGGCATAGCCCCCCGCTTCCGCCAAAATCAGCGACCCCGCCGCCAAATCCCACAACTTCATGCCACCGTGCAAATACAAATTGCCCCGATTCGCCGCCATCCACGCCCATTCCAGCACGCAACTGCCCAAATTACGCTGCGAACCGTAAGGTGGGTTCGTCATCAACGCTTGCTTCAAGGCAGGCGATAAGCGCTTAAAATCCACAATCGCCACCGCATTGCACAACTGAAACTCACTGGGCTGACAACGCAAAGGCTTGCCATTCAACCACGCTCCCCGCCCCCGCTGTGCGGTAAACATTTCATCACGCACCGGGTCGTAAGTCAGCGCCAGCACCACTTCACCGCGCTGAAACAATGCCAGTGACACCGCAAACAACGGGATACCCGCCGCAAAATTGCTCGTACCATCCAAGGGATCAAGACACCACAACGCATCGGCTTCGCGCAATAAACGCGCCTGTTCCTCGCGCTCCATCTCCTCACTCAGAAACGCAATCTCAGGCCACTCTTGCAGCAAAAATGCCGCAATGCGCTGATTCGTCGCCAAATCCGCCTCGGTCAGCAAACTGCCGTCTTGTTTTACCGCAAAGCCGATATGCTCGAAACGCGGTAAAATTTCCTCGCGTGCAATTTGACGTATTTCCTGCACCAATACTTGCAAATCAGGCTGCATCATTTAACCTACCCAGCGTTACCAAAACGCTAACAATACAAGGATACCCACACATGGACAAACCGAACATTTCTGCCAGCCAGAAATTGTTGCATGGGATCGAATACCTACTCCTCGGCATTATTACCCTTGCCACTGTTATTGCCGTGGGACAGGAAATTTATACCATTTTCGTCCATCTCAAAGTACAGATTGCTGACCTATTGCTGCTGTTTATTTATTTAGAAATCATCACCATGGTCGTCGTTTACCTGCAATCCGGGGAAGTACCGGTGCGAATGCCCCTGTACATCGGCATGGTCGCCCTTGCCCGCTACCTCATCCTCGACATGAAAGCGATGACCGAATGGCAAATGTTAGCGATTGCCGCCTCCATCTTATTGATTTCACTGGCGGTACTCATCGTGCGCTTTGGTCATGTGAAATACCCCTATGAAAAGAACCGCAGAGGAACGCCCCACCCATGAGCCGCTTTATCAATGAACAGGATTATTTCCACGGCAAATCCGAATGCACTGGCATTTTGATCACCAACTTAGGCACACCCGACAGCCCTGACAAAGCCGGGTTGCGGCGCTATTTGAAAGAATTTCTCTCTGACCCGCGTGTTGTGGAAATTCCACGCATTATTTGGAACGTCATCCTGCACGGCATTATCCTCAACACCCGCCCCGCCAAAAGTGCCGCAAAATACCAAACCGTATGGACAGAAGACGGCTCACCGCTGATGAGCATTTCGCTGCAACAACAAAAAGCGCTGCAAAAAGAAATGGAAATCCGCTTCAACGGACCGGTAAAAATCGCACTAGCGATGCGCTACGGCAACCCCTCCATTCCTGCCACCTTGCTAAAGCTCAAGGAAGCCGGAGCACGGCGCGTGCTGGTATTCCCGCTTTACCCCCAATACTGCGCCGCCACTAACGCCACTACCTTCGACAAAGTATTCGACGAACTCAAACGCTGGCGTTGGATGCCCGAATTGCGTCTGGTGAATCACTACCACGATCACCCCGGCTACATCAAAGCCCTCGCCAACAGCGTGCTGACCCACTGGGACAACCACCCACGCGGGCAATTACTGGTCATGTCCTTCCACGGCATCCCCAAACGCAACCTCATGCTCGGCGACCCGTATCATTGCGAATGCCACAAAACCGCACGCTTGCTGGCAGCAGAACTCAACCTGCGCCCCAACGAATGGCGCGTCACCTTCCAATCGCGCTTCGGCAAAGCGGAATGGCTGCAACCTTACACCGATAAAACCATGCAAGCCCTGCCCGCTGAAGGCATCAAACACGTTGACGTGATTTGCCCAGGTTTTGCCGCCGACTGCCTCGAAACGCTGGAAGAAATCCGCGAAGAAAACCGCGAATATTTCCAACACGCGGGCGGCGAAACGTACCACTACATTCCCGCGCTAAATGCCAACCCTGACCACATTAAAGCACTCGCGGATATTATCCAGCAACACACCGTCGGCTGGGCAGAAACCTCACCTAACTGGTCAGAAGCGGGACAACAAAAACAAGCCGAACACACCTTACAAAACGCCATCGCTAAAGGGGCAAAAAAATGAAAGTCGGGCTAATCCTTATCGGCGACGAACTGCTCAGTGGCTTGCGCCAAGACAAACACCTGCCGCAAGTCATGAGTTTCCTCAAAGCACGCGGCTTGGCGCTGGCATGGATGCGCATGATCGGCGACGATTGGGATTTATTGCTGCAAACCCTGCGCGAAACGCTGCAAAGTGACGACATTGTGTTCAGTTTCGGCGGCATTGGGGCAACCCCCGACGATTTGACGCGCCAAGCGGCGGCGGCGGCGGCGGGAGTCAGGTTATTGCGCCACCCGCAAGCCGTCGCGTTGATCGAAGGGCGCTTCGGTACGGATGCTTACCCTAACCGCATTCGCATGAGTGAACTGCCCGATGGTGCCAGTTTGCTTCCCAACCCCATCAATCAAATTCCGGGTTTCAAGCTGCGCCACCACCACTTTGTCCCCGGCTTCCCTAATATGGCATGGCCGATGGTCGAGTGGGCGTTGGACACGTATTACGCACAGTATTTCGACACCACGCCACCGATTGAACAACGTTGGACGCTGCAAGCGGTGCAAGAAAGCGAGCTGATTCCGATGATGGAAGAACTGCTCAGAACCTTTCCCGCCGTGCGTATTTCCAGCCTGCCCAGCACGGTTGAACGCCGCAAAATCGACTTTGGCATCAAAGGCCGCGCCGCTGACGTAGCCCCTGCCGCCGCGTGGTTTACAGCACGAATGCAGGCGGAGAACGTTGATTGCATACCGCAAGCGTGACCACATTCCCCCGCGATTTACTTGCCCCGCGACACTGGCTCACCTGGGCGGGTGTTGGGATATTCGCCGGAATCGCCTGGCTGCCTTGGCAAGCCCGCCGCTGGCTGGGCAGACACTTGGGCAACTGGATTTACCGCCACAATCGCAAACGCCGCGCAGTCGTGTTGAGTAATTTGCACCTATGCCTCCCTGCATTGACTAACACCCAACGTGAACAAATGGCGCACAGCCATTTACAAGAATATGCCTGCGCCATGCTGGACTACAGCATCTTATTTTTTCGCACCCGCCGCCACGTGTACCAACGCACCCGCATTAGTGGACGTGAACATTTGGAGCAAGCCATTGCTGCCGGACAGAATGTTATCCTCATGTTAGGGCATTCGGTGTGGCTAGAATTCGCGCCGGTTGCTATCGGGCAATATTACCGCGCTTACGGCTCGTACAAACCGTTCCACAACCCTGTCATCAATTGGCTCATTGCCCGCAGCCGCCTGCAAGATGTGGAATTCGTGGTGGCGCGTGAAGAAGGCATGATGAAACTGGTGAAAGCGCTAGAACCGGGACGCTTCATGTTCTTTTTGCCGGATGAAGATCATGGCAGCAAACATTCGGTGTTCGCGCCGTTTTTCGGTGTTCCCAAAGCCACGCTCACCACACCCGCACGGCTGACAAAATTGGGTAAGGCGGTTGCCCTGCCGATCATGGCATTTTTTAATCCAACAAAGGGCGATTATGAGATTGTCATTGGCAGTCCCTTAACCGATTTTCCCGGTAAAGATGAAACCCAGAATGCGCAGATTCTGAATACAGGGCTACAAACACTGATCACAAAACACCCTGAGCAATACATGTGGGTACTCAAATTGTTCCGCACTCGCTCAGAAAACGAACCACCAATCTACTAATTCGTCGCCGTAAACTGTGCTGGAACCATTACCACCGACACTTTATCGTAAGTCAGGCCCTCAATACTTTTTTCAACGATCAGCTTAATGTCTGACTTCATGTCTTCCAAACGGTAGGCAGGATTGTATTTGATGAAGACCGAGGCCGAAGATGGCTTGATTTCTTTCTCAAGCGGATTGTTTTCAGGCAATACCACATGCACCCGTGCGACCAACACGCCGTCAATTTGCGATAGGGTTTCTTGTACACTTTGCGATAAGGCGAAAATGAAACGGGTACGTTCTTCCAGTGGGGAAGAAATCAATCCTTCTTTTTTGAATAATTCGCCGACGGTCGCGATTTTTTCTTTGGGGTAACCATGCTGTTTAAGAAGCTGTACCGCTTGGGGAATTTGTGATTCTTCCACATGCAGAAAATAGGCTTCTGCTTTTTTATCGTAAGTCTTTTCTGCTCCAATCTTGTTATTGAGCAAGATGGAGAGCATAGCATTGGCGTCATTTTCTAGCAGATTACTGTAAAGCTCAGTTTTGCAGCCTGTTAATATAATCATACTGAAAATAGCTAAAAAGTGGAGCAATCGCTTATTTATAGTTGTCATGCGTTTCTCAAACTACTTAAGAATGTATTGATGAGAATTCAACCTGCTTGAAACAGTGTTTTAAAACCTTGAGACACCTGCCCTACCACCGCAGTGACTATGCTCATTTTACTCATCCATAACTGGGAATTAATACCCCATTTTGTCATGGCGTGTTGATGATCACTTGATACTTGTAAAGCATCTACCGTTTCTTTGGCTGAATTTTTTATTTGTTTAATGGTGGCGTCTATACCCTGATCAGCGGAGACATCAGGGTATGTACGTATTTGCTCATTAACTCTGGATTGACTTAAACCCTGCAAAGCATCTGAAATACTTGGCATACTCCTCATTTGCGACATTATATGATGATGTTCTTCATCCATAGTAGCTATTTTCTGAATCATCAAATCTTTAAAATCAAAAGACTCAGAAGTCACTTGCTTCTCAATACGTAGAACAGGAGAATCTTGAGTTGATGAACTCAAAAAGTCATTATTTCCTGCTTCCATTTGACCATTTAATACATTTTCCAAACGCAACACGTCTTGCATTGGTGGTTCTGGTAATTGTTGTAACCCTTGGTTATTAAAAGGTGATGCAGGAGTCACTAAAGTACTCATGTCAAACATGGTAATTACCTTAACTATTTAAGTAAGCAGCGGCAATGCTACTTTCGTCTTTGTTGCCATACTGAACCACATTCTCCAACAGCTCTCTGGCTTCCGCTCTTTGACCCTTTTGAATTAACGCAATACCGAGAAAACATTTTGCACTCATATGCTCTGGCTCTTTCACCAGAATGTCATCACGTAAAATATTAATCGCCTGATCATACAGCCCGCCATATACTTTGGTAATCGCCAAACCCATTTTAATGGGTATTTGCTCAACACCAATAGCACTGACACCATCCATAATCGTTTGAGAACGTGAGGCATCTCCACTAAAACAAGCCATATAGCCGATTTCTGACATTAGTTGGAGTAATTGAACACTAGCTTGCATAAGATTTATTCCCTGTTAATGGCGGCAAAATAAGCATACTTTGCCGCCCAAAGTCTATAACGATATTTTCAATATAAAATTAATATATTTTCTTATCGACTAATACCTTGCACTAATGCTTGAATCAAAGACTTGTGTCCTGACATCGCAGCATTCACTACTTCAAGCGTCGCACGCTGAGCTTGATTTCTCACACTTGCCTGCGTGGTAAGCGCTTGAGATGCTGTCTGGGCATCCATTAACTGCACGCTATCTTGAGCCGATTGATTCAATAATGCGATGGTTCCGGCTATATCTGCCATTTTCATATCTCCTAAAAATTAATCATCCATAAAATCAAATTCCCGATGATCTATTCATCAAACGCAGGGAATCCATAACTTCCTGTTAATACATTGCGTTCCATGCTTGCTTTTGACGCCAACCTAGTGATGGGTTTGCGACCAAAACTCTTCCACCACTTCGCAACTGGCATCCAATGCCTGCAAAAATCTATTTAATTTATCGTATTCATCAGGGGAAACCCCTTGGTTCAACTCGGAGCGAACTTCGGATGCTGCTTGATTAAACTTATCCAGAAGCTCATTTTTATACATACCAGAACTATCATTTTTGAGATTCTGTTCGACTGTTAGCATCGTTTCTCCCCTTGTCTATACCGTAATAAAAAGGAATTTCCATTCCATTGTTAGTCAATACCACATGATCAGACTTAATGGACTTTACGAAATATTTTTCGCCAAGTGCCGAACCTTCCATGTATTTCTTACCATCTTTCGCAACCAGAAACGGTATTTTGCCGACGCTGACACTGCGTATCGCCAATGTAATGCGGTCGCGTATATCCGTGACATTGAGCACAATTGCCGGGCCATCGCCCTGTATTCCAATGAACTCCTGCCGCAAACCTGTTAATTTTTGAATTTCCGACTGCGTTAACTCGCCATTAACTATAACGCTCTTGCCGTCGGTTGTAGCGGTGATGCGGCTAGACAGTCCTTTTTTCTCGATGAACTGCACAAAAGACGCTAGATAACCGTCCAGCGATTGAAAATCAGCCTCACCAATGGAGCGGATACCCCCAATATCATTGAGGATAGTGGTTTTGACGCGCTCCCAATCGGCCTTTTTAGTGACAAAACCTTGAGCAACCAAAATCCCCTCGGTCGCGCCCGGCTTGAAGCTAATGCCCGGCTGCCCCATGGCACGGGCAATCATATTGGCACTATTCGCCATCTCATCTTGCGCCCAGACGTACACATTGGCTTTGATGCCCGCGTCCTGAATCTTGCCCATAATGGCATTGCGTTCTTCAACCGTATCGGTGTAGCCACGCAAACTGACCGAACCATCGGCCTCATTCACCAAGTTGAAATCCTGTTCCCCCAGTGTTTTCAGCAAGCCTGCGGCCTGTTGTTCGCCGGAATCACGTAAGCCCAGCGTTTCCAGAAAACGGTTGAACTGCGGTGCCCAATAAATGAGATTAGCCAACAACAATAAGCCCACCCCTAAAAGTAACCAAGTCTTACCGCTCATGCCTTTGTTAGCGGATGATTTAGCGGCTGACGATTTTTTCGCCGGGGGCGGAACATTATTACTCTTAGTACCCGCAACAGTGGCACGCTTAGCATTAGTCTCAGGTGATTTTTGTGCTTGAGTGCGCGGGGCGGACACTCGACTGTCGGCTACCAAAAACTCGACATTGCCTAATTTCACCGTCTGATACGGTGCCAACTCAATGCTTTCGGCAGCAATCTCTTGCGCCTCAACGAATACCGGGCGAGCCAAGGGTTGTAGCGTAATCGAACCCGGTGTGATCAATAATTGAATGTGCTGATCTGCAATATTGTCGTCATGCAAAATAATGTCGCTGGTCATCGAACGTCCAATGACCACACTCCCGGTTCTCAAGCGAACCGACGCACCACTGTTAATGCCATTGAGAACTTTGAGAATAAACGAAGTGTGTTGACTTGCCATTTATTCGGCCTGTTGCTTGTTTTTAACGACATCCACCACATCAAAGCCCGGAAATTTTTCATCCGTCTTGACATCAAACTCAGCGCCCATACCACCCACCGGATCTTCTGAACTGTAATTCATCACACCGGCTTTATCTTTCCAGCGGTACACTTGCCGCCGCGCCAGATCCTGTGTGTCCATTACCTTCGCCATATCCAGTACCGCGCTGACAAAACGTTCAGGGCCAGTCAGATACACAATGTTATCGACTTCAGAAATCTGCCATTGAAAGCGCTCTTCCAACACCTCCAACCGTTTTAAAGCATTGGTGAATTCTTGCGGCGACATTTTTTTCATACTCACACTCGCTGATTGCACTTCTTCTTCCTTGTAAACAAACAGCGCTTCTTTGTCGTAGTACCAAATCAAACCGTAATTTTTGACCAGTTCATTGAAAATCTCCTGAGGTTTACGATTTTGGAGATGCAAACTCACCACTTCCTTGACCTTAGGGCTAACCACAATCGGCAAATCTTGTAATGATGCCAAGGTTTTCAACAATTCTGGCAATGGCTCCTGATCAGAAAAGTGCGAATAGTTATCCGACTTCCACGGCACGGGAGCCGCAACCGCCGCACTACCTGCTAATAGCAGGGATAAAATAGCCCATCGAAACGTGAACAATGTGTCATGCATAGCCAAGTCATCCCCCGGCAAATAGAAACAAACATGAATCTATGCCTTCGCTCACAAATATTCACGCTGAAGAAGACAAACCGTACTAGAAACCCTACTCAGTGGAACAACGCCACCAGCAATAAACCGTTCAGTCTGAGATTGAGACCGTATGGCTAAAGAAAGTTGAACTTCGCAAAACGTAGCGGCAGACTACCGTGGACATTGCACGTTTTCAGTCATAAACCACGCCTTGCTGTGTTTGCGAACAGCAATCAGGATAACAATCATAATGAGAAACCGGCAGATTCTGTTCACCCCTATTAAGTTTCCCACTCAGGCAGCGCTTGCCATGCGCCTGAACAATATTCTGTTGAACAAATCCACAGGGATGCACGTCCCGGTGGATAACAAGCGTGTCGCGCATTGTCGGATACAACCTGGAGAATCAGACACGCAACACCTTTGCCCCATCAGTATGACGCTGGAATTAGGTGGCACGATGGCGGGTTTATGGTTGTCAGCTTGGCCATTGGTAGAGCGCATTAAGCAATTTTTACCGGACGGCTTGCTGCATGAACTGCCGGAAAATCTCGCCATTAGCATTATTGAAAGTGCACTTGCTCCCCTGTTGCATCAAGCGGAAACCGGCTTAGGGTTGCAGTTAACCTTACAATCCATGTCAGCAGACCCACTCAGCACCCAATACACCATGCCATTAGGCTTTACTATTCAGATACTTGAGCAAGAAAACTCACCGGTATTGCAAGAAGTATTTGGGGTATTGATGCTCGACCCGCACCTTTATTTGCACCTACAAGAACGCCTGCGCCACTGGCCTTCTGACACCAACTTGGATTGGGAAGAACATGACACCCCGCTATGGCTTGAAATCAGCCACATTGTGTTTTCCATGCAAGAGATCAACGAACTGCAACCGTCTGACCTGATTTTGCTGGAAGACACCCGCTTTGAAGACGAAGGTTTACTGCGCTTATGCCTCGATTCCGGTTATTGCTGCGAAGCGACGCTCAGTGAAACAACCCCCGCAACCCTGACCATTATTACCGAGTGGATGCCCATGTCCGATAATGAACAAAAACAAAACATAGAACACATTAGCCAGATACCGGTACAGCTTTCCTTCGATGTGGGGGAAAAAACGCTGTCATTCAACGAAGTGCGGCAATTACGCCCCGGCTATATTCTCGAATTGGGGAAATCCTTGCCAGAAATCATTCAGATACGTTCACAGCATCGGCTGATTGGCACGGGAGAATTGGTCGAAATCAACGGGCGCATTGCGGTACGCATCATCAACCTGTTTAACAAAAAAGCGAAGAGCGCTTAAGCATGGAAAGCTTCCCGAATCCGATCATATTGCTGGCGGCGCTCACGATCTTAGGTTTAGCGCCGTTTATTGCGATTATGGTTAGCTCTTTCGTCAAGCTGGTGATTGTGATGCATATCCTCCGCAGTGCTTTAGGCTTGCAACAAGAGCCACCGAATATTGCGATTAGCGGTATTGCCATCATTCTGTCTATCTACATCATGGCACCGGTGTTAATGGAAACCTATGAGCAATTTAATAGCTTTGGTGTTGCTATTGAAGATATACGCAATCCTTTGTTAATTAATGCATTGGAAGGCAGTACTGAGCCTTTACGAAAATTTCTTATTAACCACTCCAGTGATAGTGAACGCGAATTTTTCACGCAAACCACCCAAAAACTTTGGCCTGAAAAATATTCAGCGGAAATCACCACCGAACATCTCTTGGTATTGATTCCATCCTTTATGGTAAGCGAATTAACGACCGCATTCCAAGTCGGTTTCTTGATATTTCTCCCGTTTATAGTGATTGACTTGGTTATCTCTAACTTATTGATGTCAATGGGTATGATGATGTTATCACCCATGACCATTTCCTTGCCCTTCAAACTGTTGCTCTTTGTGCTCGTGGATGGTTGGTCACGCCTGATCCACGGCCTAATATTGAGTTATTGACACCATGAATGAAACCGACATCATCCACAAAACTTCATTGGCGATGGAACTCATTCTGTACCTGTCACTGCCTGCCATTATTGCCGCAACCGTGGTGGGTTTGCTCATCGGTTTGTTGCAAGCTTTAACGTCTATTCAGGAACAAACACTGCCGCACGGTTTTAAGCTCGTCGTCACCATGGTGGCACTGGCAGCGACTGTGCGTTGGTTAGGCCCAGAATTACTCACTTTCACCCAAAACGTCTTTGATCAAATTGCAGTGATACGGCATAACTGATGGAAATCGAAGCACTGCAATCATGGCTATTGGCTTGGGCATTTACCGCCCCAAGGGTTTTGGTTGCGTTCGCGCTCCTACCGATTCTGACTGAACCCGTTGTACCCCGCACCTTACGCAACGGGGTCATTATGACCATGAGTCTGTTTATTTTGCCGCTGACACACGAACAGTTTCTCAACATTGAAATTAACACGCTCACCATGCTTGGTATTTTGGTAAAAGAAGGACTCTTAGGGCTGTTATTAGGTTATACCCTGAGTGTGCCGTTTTGGGCGGTTAAAGCGGCTGGCTTTTTGATCGACATGCAGCGCGGTGTGATGAGCGCTCTCTATTTCTCACCTGTTACCGCAAATATGGTGTCGCCGCTGGGTGGATTATTTAGTTTATTGCTGACCACATTATTACTGGTATCAGGCGGCTTTTTAATCTTGTTACAAACACTCTATTTCAGTTACCAAACTTGGCCAATAGATCAGTTTTTCCCACAATTTACACTGGAAGTTGCCTCATTTTTCCTGCAACAATTGGACTTGCTGTTATACACCAGCGTGCTAATTGCGGGGCCTTTTCTTGGGATGATGTTTCTGGTCGATTTCGGGCTGGGAATGGTCGGACGTTTTTTACCGCAACTAAACGTTTTCTTAGCCGCTATGCCGGTCAAAAGTGGCCTAACGTTCTTCATGCTAACGCTGTATATCGGCTTTTTAGCGGAATATCTCAAAGACGGCTTTTTCCGCATGGGCAATAATCTCACGATATTGGATGCGCTATTGCGATGAGTGGTGATAGTAGCCAAGAAAAAACCGAACAACCCAGTTCACGCAAACTGGAAAAAGCGCGTAAACAAGGGCAAGTAGCACGTAGTAATGACGTGAGTTCGGCGCTGATTATGCTATTCACCGTGCTCTATTTTATGTTGGCGTGGGATTGGATCGTCGATCAGTTCAAAGAAATGTTCAGCATTGTACCCCGCCTATACACCATGCCATTCCCGCAAGCAGTGGAAGTCGGTTTTAAAACCATGCTGGAAAGCGCTCTATACGGCATCGCGTTACCCTTTGCCATGATCACAGTAGTGGCGGGTATTCTGGGGAATATTGTGCAATTTGGTTTCGTCTTTTCCTTTGAACCCATTATTCCCAAGCCGGAAAAAGTTAGCTTATCCAGTGGTTTCAAACGCATTTTTTCCGCCAAGCAATTCGTCACGACCTTACTCTCGCTGTTGAAAACCATCATTATTGGGGCAATTTTGCTGATTGTGTTACGCGCGGGGTTGAGCGAGTTATTGCACGCCATTAAACAATGCAACGTTGAATGCCAACAAACCGTCATCGAAGACTTAACCAGTCAACTCATGTTGTACATTTTGCCCATACTTATTTTTATCGCCGTACTCGATTTTTTATTTCAAAGCCAGCAATTCATTAAAGATCAGCGCATGACCAAAGAAGAAGTCAAAAAAGAAATGAAAGACATCTTTGGGGATCCGCATGTGCGTTCGGCACGCCAAGGCATTCGGCGCGAACTCTCCGAACAGGACATCAAGAAGCGTATTAGTACCGCTCGGCTGGTGATTCTCGACATGGGGGTTGCGGTTGCGTTGCAATACGAAGCGGGTAAGACCCCATTACCCATTATCGTGGCCATTGGTAAAAATAATATGTCACGTAAAATGGCAGAAATTGCCACCCTTGAAAATGTACCCGTCGTCAGTGACCCTGGGTTGGTGCAAGATTTGCTTAGCGAGGGCAAATTAGACCAATACATACCCGAAAAAACCATTGATAGAGTCGCTAATTTATTGCGCCAAACCCAAGGGAAGGTCAAAAAATAAATGGATGTATTATGGAACAAGAAAAACAGCCAATGACCTTGGCGCAGCGCTTACAAAAAAGCTGGGCAGATTTAAGACAAACCAATGTGCGGGCGCAAGCCCACTACACGGTTTTTCGTACCACCCAGCACATCAAAAACAAAAATGGCTTGGTAAAACAATACCAGCAACGTTTTGCCGCTGGGTGGGAAAAATGGCTGGGTGTCGGCGCAGGCATCACTGGCGTTTTCATGCTACTCAACCCTGACGGGCTGTGGCGCTGGCAGTTTGTGCTCGTTCTTGGTGGTGTGTTGATCGCGCCACTGTTAGCTGACTTGTGGCATTCCCTGAAAAAAGTGTTCACCGAATACCCCGGCAAACAGCTTATCGGGCAAGTGATTACGTTAGAACAAGGAATTGTGGAGGGCGCAGGCAGTATCCGTTTAGATAATCTCGAATGGCAACTGGCGGGAGACGATTGCCCTGCGGGAACGCAAGCCAAGATTATTGCCATTAACGACCGGACTTTATACATAACGCCCCTCAGCCAAACCGCATAAGCCATTACAAGGATCAGGAGCACCGTTTTCATGCAGTCGAGCGCCTCACAAGAGTTTCTCACCAACCTAACCCGGCGCAGTGACATAGCGCTGGCGTTATTGCTGGTCGCGATCATTGCCATGATGATTTTGCCCATGCCCACCTTGGTCATGGACATGCTGATTGCCCTGAACATGAGCATTGCGATCTTATTGATGATGTTGGGTATTTACATTCCACACCCGCTGGCAATTTCCTCGTTTCCGTCGATTTTATTATTGACCACGCTGTTTCGTTTATCGTTAAGTATTGCTACTACCCGTTTGATTTTGCTGGAAGCGGATGCCGGTCACATTATTCAAACCTTCGGCGAATTCGTGGTGGGTGGTAATTTAATTGTCGGTTTGGTCGTGTTCCTAATCATTACGATTGTGCAATTCATCGTCATTACCAAAGGCTCAGAACGTATCGCCGAAGTTAGCGCCCGCTTTTCCTTGGACGCAATGCCCGGTAAGCAGATGAGTATCGACAGCGATATGCGGGCAGGTCTGATTACTTTGGCGGATGCACGTCATCGCCGTTCTAACCTTGAAAAAGAAAGCCAATTGTACGGCGCTCTCGATGGCGCGATGAAATTCGTCAAAGGGGATGCGATTGCGGGGCTGATTATTATCTTAGTCAACATCCTCGGTGGCATAGCCATTGGCACGATGCAGCGCGGAATGCCAATGGGCGAAGCCGTCGAACTCTACTCCATTCTCACCATTGGTGACGGGCTGGTATCGCAAATTCCCGCCCTATTCATTTCCATCACCTCCGGCATTATTGTCACCCGTGTGCGGGGAGAAGATGATGCCAACTTAGGCAGCGACATTGGTGGGCAAATGCTGGCGCAACCCAGTGCCTTGCTTGCCGCCGCCGGTATTGTGGGCGCAATGGGGTTAGTCCCCGGCTTTCCGACCATGGTGTTCTTTTTCCTCGCTATTTTGCTAGGCTTCACCGGTATGGCCTTGCGCAAAGTGCAAAATCAGATGGAATTCGCCGATGCCGAAATCACCACCGTCATCGGTCAACAAGATAGCAGTAAAATGGCGCTTGGCAGCAGCGAACCTCAAGCCGCGTTGGAAGACATGCAGCCACTCTCACCCGCTTTAGTCGAACTGCCTGCGCAAGCCAAAAACTTGTTCTCACTCGACACTTTGAATCAAGATTTCATGCGCATCCGCCGCGAGTTCTACCAAGACATGGGTGTGCCATTGCCCGGCATCAGCCTGCGAATTTCCTCGCAATTGAATAATGACAACTACCAGATTTCAATTCGCGGCGTTCCTGTGGCACAAGGCAACCTCAAACCCGCGAGTGCAACCGCATTACCCGCTACGCCCCCCTCCAGCGACAAAACAGCGGCTGACTTGGTAGCCAGTGGCACGCGCCCGACACCCGACAATATTCAGGCCATTAGCTTCCACCTCGCGTATGTATTACGCAAACATGCGTCGGAATTCATCGGCATTCAAGAAATGCACACCCTCTATAACAAGCTGGAACAATCCAGTTACACCGAACTGGTGCGCGAAGTGCAACGTGCGGTCAACACCCCGAAAACCGTGGATGTATTCCGGCGCTTGCTGAATGAAGGCATATCCATCCGCGATCTTCGCCAAATTCTCGGCACGCTGGTCGAATTTGGCGAAATGGAAAAAGACACCAGCATGTTGGCAGAACGGGTGCGCATCAGCCTCAAACGCCAGTTGTCTTACACCTTTACCAATGGCACGGGCGTATTGCCGGTCTACATGTTCGCCCCCGAAACCGAGAAATTGCTGCAAAACAGCCTGCGCCAAACCCCCAATGGCGTATTTTTCGCACTTAATCCCGAAGCCACCGAACAATTCACCAGCGCTTTGCGGGAACTCGAAACCGAACATGCCAAAGACAAAGTGCGCCCGGTTATTCTCACTAATTTGGAATTGCGCCGCCATATTCGCCGCCATCTCGAAACCAGCTTCCCCGACTTGCCGGTCATCTCAGTGCAGGAACTCACTACCAGCATTTCCCTCAATCCGATTGGCGAGATCAGGCTGACATGAGACCGCGTACCCCACTGAGCCACGTCACCGAACGCTTGCGCAATAACCTCGAAAAATGCACGCCACTGGTATTACACGGGCGCATTGTGCAAGTCACCGGCACGGTGGTTCGTGCCATTGTGCCGCGTGTCAAACTCGGCGAATTATGCTTGCTAAAAAACAGCGGCGATCCACGCGAAATTCCTGCGGAAGTCATCGGTTTTGAGCAAAATATTGCACTACTCGCCCCGATCGGCGATATGCAAGGCGTATCCGCGCACACCCAAGTGATTACCACCGGCAAAATGCTTGAGGTCGGCGTTGGCGAACACCTGCGCGGCTGCGTGCTCGATGGCATTGGGCGCGTGCAAGAAAATCCTGGCAGACCGTTACCGACTTTCACCGAATACTACCCCATCTACGCCAATCCACCCGATCCACTCTCCCGCGATAGGGTGAGTAGCCCGCTATCGCTGGGGATTCGCTCAATGGATGCGTTGATTACCTGCGGCATCGGGCAGCGCATCGGTGTATTTGCCGGTGCTGGGGTCGGTAAAAGTTCCTTACTTAGCATGTTGGTGCAACACGCGGCGGTGGACGTTTACGTGGTCGCCCTCATCGGCGAACGTGGGCGCGAAGTGCGCGAATTCATGGAAGAAGCCTTGGGCGAGGCGGGGATGCAAAAAACCGTTCTCATCGTTGCCACCTCTGATCGCCCAGCGATTGAACGTCTCAAAGCCGCTTATGTTGCCACCGCAGTTGCCGAATACTTCCGCGACAAAGGCAATAATGTTTTATTGCTAATGGACTCGCTGACCCGTTTTGCACGAGCGCAACGCGAAATCGGCTTAGCCGCTGGGGAAGCTCCCGCCCGACGCGGCTTTCCACCGTCGGTATTTTCGGAATTGCCCAAACTGGTCGAACGCGCAGGGAATTCAGACAAAGGCTCAATCACCGCGTTTTACACCGTGCTGGTGGAAGGCGATGACATGAGCGACCCGATTGCGGATGAAGTACGTTCCTTGCTGGATGGACACATTATGCTGTCACGCGACCTAGCGGCGGGCAATCATTATCCAGCGGTCGACATCCTCGCGAGTCTGAGCCGGATTATGCCGCAATTGGTTAGCCCCCAACACCGTGCCGCTGCCGCACACTTGCGCACTTTGATGGCGAAACACAAAGAAATCGAATTTTTGCTGCGCGTCGGTGAATACAAACACGGTTCCGACCCGCTTGCAGACGAAGCCATCCGTAAAATGGATGAAATTTTGCGCTTTCTTAAACAGCCTTCCCACGAATATTCCAGTTTTGATGACACCATCAACTGGCTAATCCAACTGGCAGGATAATCGCCATGAGCTTAGAACAATTAAAAACCATTCGCGCCCGCCGCATGGAACAACGTTTCATCGAATTGCAAGAACAACGCCGCATCTTGCAAACACACGAACAACAACTGCATGAAAAGGAACAACAACTGGTCAGCTTTGGGCAATGGCGACTGGAGCATCAGGAAGCGTTATTTGCCAACCTGAAAAATCAGCCGTTCGCCCCGCAAATGCTGTTTGAATACCAAAAAAATCTGGAAGATTTACGCTTGGAAGAAGAACGCTTACGCGCTGAACTCGCCGCTGCGCAACAAGGCTTGCAAACGGCTGCGACGCAAGTCCAAACCGCACAGCAGCATTCCAGCGAGGCCAACCTGAAACTGGAAAAGCTCAAGGAAATGATTAAAATGCAGGACGATAAAAAGTCCCACGAAGAGCTTGCTCAATAATCTGGATTTGTTGTTCCAGACTCGCATTCACGATGCCCAAATCCGACTCCAGAATGCAACCATCCACGGCTACTTGGTCATCGCCGACCACTTCCAAGCTGCTAAAGCGGTGCGGAATGGCATCCAACTGCTCCGAAATCGTTGCCTGCATCTGCGGGTGAACCCGAACCAACAATTTATGGCTGCCGCGCACCAATTCCAAACCACCCAACACCGCTTGCCGAACCCGTTCATCTTGGTCAAAGCTGTGAATCACTTTGCGCACTGCACCTGTAACCAATTCCACCAACTCGCCCTCCAGTGCCATCAGCGTGTCATTGACCCGTCCGGTAAATAGCACCATTTTTTCGGCGGCTTCCTGATCGGCACGTTCACGCCCTTGTTCTAAACCGCGTTTAATCGAACGCCCCAGCGCCACCGACATGACTTCTTCGCGCTGGCGGTGACGCGTTTCCAGATCGGACGCTAAACGTTCATACGCGACCAATTCCTCATAATCCGCCGCTTTCAGGACTTTTTGACCGGCGCGTAATTGTGCCTCTACCGGCTTAATTGAAAAGAATTTTGCCATCGCGACTGACCCCCATTTTAATTTCTATTGCTACTTTTTGTACTAATACCGCGCATTCAGCGGCTTGTGCATCCAAGGCTTGCCCAGATTTTGCGTAACGCTTCCACAACACATAATATTCGCGCTCCAACTTATAGACCAAACGCTTCCAGAAAGACGGTGGATAACCGGCAAATGCTGCCCGCAAACACAGCATTCCCGCCAACACAAAACGCTTTTTCAAACCGATGGGCGCAGGAAACGCAATGTCTGCACTGATATTGTGTGTCAGCAACGGCGCACGTTGTTGCACAAAACGGTATAAGTCATCGCCCAGCACCTGCTGGGTTTTCAGCAAATCTTCGCGAGTCACGATGCGGCGCAATAACTGAAAATGGAACATCGCACCTAAGTACAGCACCAATTGCCCTAACTCTTGCCCACGCCATAAGGCCAAGCGCGTCAAGGGTTTGCTGAAATCAAAAAATACGCTGTCATGCAAGCCCAAACGCTGCATCATGTGCTTCAATAAGCGGCTTTCCCCGCGTTCTTGCCCTAACAACGACTGCATCACTTTGCCATCGGGCATGGTTGCCAACCAACTGGGATGAATGTACGAATCCGGGCGGAAATTAAAGCGCCACACCGCCTGCGAAAATTCGTCAGTAATATCGAAGTGATTAGAAATGCTCATAATGCCAACGTTATAGTATTCAATATCTCGGCATTATTGCCTGCTCACACCACAGTAAGCAGGTATTTCCTGACAAAACTACTCGCCAGACTGAATCAGCGGTAGCCTAAGCCCGTGACTTGTTTGTGCAGCTTGGCGTTTTCATCGCTCAAATGGCGCACCAGAAAATCGAGGCTGCGCACCACAAATTCCAGCAAATTGGTGGCAATGTACGGCTCTTCGATACGGATACGGTTGTACATCTGGCGGTTAATTTCCAGCAAACGCACCCCGCTGCGCCGTGCTTTCAAACGCACGGTGCGTGGCTGGCGGTCAAAGAAAGACATTTCGCCCACCAAACTGCCGGGGTCTAATTGCCCGACTTCAAATTCGCGCTCACCATCGACTTGCAGTAATTTGACTGCCCCACCGATGACCAAGTAAAAGCGGTCACTGATTTCGCCGATGTCAGCAACAATTTCTTGCGAACCCAGTTCACGAATGCGGGTATAACGCAAAAATCGCACGACTTCATCGTCGGTTAGCGCGGCACAAAATTCCGGGCAGGTGTCTTTAATTTGCTGTAATAATTGAGAATTTACATGGTTCATGGTGCGTGATCCGGCAATAAATGAAATTGCCTGTATTATACGCGCAGAAATAAGCGTTGTCGGCAGGCACAGCGTATAATCGTTTTACTTTAACCCAAACAGGAATACCTTTTATGAGCATCAGTAACGAAGCCGTCGCCGCCATGATTCAAGCCCATTTGCCCGAAGCGCAAGTCACCATCAACGGTGATGGCTACAAATACGAAGCGGACGTGATCAGTGACGCCTTTGCAGGGTTAAACACCCTCAAGCGCCATCAACTGGTATACGCCGCCGTCAATGACGCGATTACGGCGGGTCAACTTCATGCGCTGACGATTCGCGCCAAAACCCCTGCGGAAGTTGCGTAATGGATGACAAAACCCGTACCCAACACCCGGTGCTGCAACCCATCAGTGACAAGGAATTAGCCCGCGAAAGCTGGAAAATCTTCCAAATCATGGGCGAATTTGTGGACGGTTTTGAACGCCTTGCCCACTTACGCCCATCCGTCAGCATCTTTGGTTCTGCCCGCACCCCGCCGGATGATCCGCTGTATCACCTGACCGAAACCATTGCCCACAAACTTTCCGATGCGGGCTTTGCTGTCGTCAGTGGCGGCGGCCCCGGTTTGATGGAAGCCGCCAATAAAGGCGCTAAGCGTGGCAAATCGCCCAGCATTGGTTTGAATATCCAGCTTCCACACGAACAACATTCCAACCAATATCAGGATATTTCGCTGTATTTCCGGCATTTTTTCTCGCGCAAAGTCATGTTCGTGAAACACGCTTCCGCCTACGTGGTCATGCCCGGTGGCTTTGGTACACTGGATGAATTGGCAGAAATCCTGACTTTGGTGCAAACCGCTAAAACCCGCAAAATCCCCATCGTGCTGGTGCACACCCCATTCTGGGAAGGCTTGGTCGGATGGTTCAAGCACACCCTGATAAAACAGGGTACAATCTCGGCAGGCGATTTGGATCTGTTTGTCCTGTTGGACGATGCCGATGCAATCGTCGAGCATATTTTTGGTTACTACGAACGCGCGGTATCGGGGCCATCCGCTGAAGAACGCGCTAAATTTATGGAGTTATAACAACAATGAACACACAACAATGGCTAACACTGGCATTCATCGCGCTGTTCAGCACCACGATTCATGCCGATGAAACTACCACCGATACGGATATTGCCAGCAAAATGAAGGTGGAAACGATCCGTGTCACCGACGATTTCGGCACGATTGAAGAAGAGCGCGTCGCCGCCATGCGCAGCGAAATCCGCTACGTACCGGCTGATGGCGAAGGCGGTTATAACTTAGTCGATTCAGTCAGTTCCCAAGGCAAAAGTCAAAATGCTCACCAAAGCCGTGACATGATGATTCCAAGCTGGAACGTCCTCTCTTGGTAAATGCATGTCAGTTTATACCCCCGTCAGCGCCACCGAACTCGAAACCTTTCTGCATGAATACCCCGTCGGAGCGCTGACGGATTATGCCGGTATCAGTGCAGGTGTCGAAAACAGCAATTTTTTCGTCACCACCACGCAAGGGGCATTTGTTCTCACCCTGTTTGAGCACCATACCCCGGCAGAACTGGGCTATTTTCTCGATCTCATGCAACATTGGGCGGATGCCGGTGTTCCCGTGGCTCGCCCCATTCCCAACCGTGCGGGGCAATTATTGGGTACGCTCAAGCACAAACCCGCTACGTTAGTGCTGCGTTTAGCGGGGCAACACATCGAGCACCCTACCCCCAAACAATGCGCCGCACTCGGCACAGCACTCGCGCACCTGCATCTTGCGGGGCAAACCTTCCCGCAGCAACGCGCCCCCGATCGTGGGCATGATTGGCGAATGCACACGGCGTCCCGCTTGCTGCCACACTTAAACCCAGCCGATGCCGCCTTGCTGCAAACCGAAATGGCATTCCAGCAAAGCATTCCGTTTGCGCAACTTCCCAGCGGTACGATTCACGCGGATTTGTTTCGGGATAATGTGCTGTTCCACGACGATCATCTGAGCGGCGTTTTGGATGTGTATTTTGCCTGCTACGATAACTGGTTGTATGACTTAGCAATCGTGGTCAATGACTGGTGCTGCCACGCGGATGGTTCACTGGATAATTTGCGGGTACAAGCTTGCCTGAATGCTTATCAAACGGTGCGCCCCTGGCAAGCCATCGAGCGACGTTATTGGTACGCAACATTACGGGCGGCGGCCTTACGTTTCTGGCTCTCACGTCTGGACGCGCAATTGAACCCACGCGCAGGCGACAATGTTTTGCAAAAAGACCCGGCAGAATTCCGTCGCAAATTGTTACAGCGCATTAACGCAAGCAACGTAACGGTCGATGCGCGGCGGCTTTTGTGCCCGCTGCCCGTGATTCGGGTGCAAACCGCCGTCGACAATTTGCCTGCTGGCGTTCACTTGACCGCGATTTGCACCGACCCCGGCGCATTGCACGACATTCCCGCATGGGCGCGGATTCACGGGCATACGGTATTGGAAACGCACAGCGAAGGGCGCGAACACGTCATCGTTTTACAAACAGGTTGGACACAATGAGCGGACATCAGCATACCGTCACCGATACCCGCACCGACGATAATAGCCGTAAAGCCGTCACCCAGCGCGTCGCTTTTGTCGGCATGAGTGTGAATATTTTTCTGGTGATTGTGCAAATCATCGGCGGCATTCTTACCCATTCGCAAGCGCTGATTGCGGATGCCATGCACACCCTGTCGGATTTGGTCGGCGATGTGGTGGTATTATTTGCCGCACATCATGCCAGCAAAGCCGCCGATGCCAACCACCCTTATGGGCATGGGCGTATTGAAACACTTGCCACCGTTATTCTCGGTTTACTATTGGGCGGGGTCGCGGCGGCGATTTTCCTGCAAGCATGGGACAGACTTTCCGGCGACGAACCGCTCATCACCCCCGAACCCTGGGCAATGGCGATCGCAGCATTAGCGATTATTGGCAAGGAAGGGCTTTACCACTACACCGTTCACGTTGCCAAACGCATCAGTTCGCCCATGCTCAAAGCCAGTGCATGGCATCACCGTTCGGATGCGATTTCCTCAGTATTGGTGTTGCTGGCAATTGGCGGGGCGCAATTGGGTTTCCCTTGGCTGGACTCGGTAGCGGCTATCTTGGTCGCCGCCATGATTTTTTACATGGCCATTCAGCTCATTTTGGAAAGCACCAGTGAATTGGTGGATACCGGGTTAGACGCGCAGGAAGTCCAAGAGATGCGTGATTTTATTTGTGCCATCGACGGCGTGGAAAGCGTGCATTTATTGCGCACGCGCCGCATGGGGGGACGGGTATTGGCCGATGCGCATTTGCAAGTCGATGGGCGCATCAGCGTTTCCGAAGGCCACCACATCAGTGATACCGTGATGTACCGTTTGCGGCGGCAATTTCCGGCGATTAGCGATGTTATTATTCATATTGATCCCGAAGACGATGAAACGGTACACCCCAGTAAAAACCTGCCCTCGCGGGTTGAATTATTAGCTGCACTGCACACACAGCCAGAAACGGCGGCATTATGGGACAGCATCGACGACCTCACTTTGCATTACCAAGGCGGCAAACTTCAACTCGACGTTATTTTGCTAACAACGCCGCCCGCAACAGCACTTTCAGGATTCAAAAACGCTTGTCGCAGCATTCCCGCCATTGAGTGCGTCAACTTTTTCACTAAAAAAGTGCATTAAGCGCAAATTAAGCACTTTTTTGGTGATTACAAAGAAACCCCTCCTAACCTCCCCTTATCAGGGGAGAGACCAGAAAGACTGCGCTTCTTCGCTCCTCCCCTTATAAGAAGAGGCTGGGAGGGATTTCTTAAAAATGGCATAAAACTTGCATTAAACCTCATCATTTCTGATTTATTGTATTGAACGAGGTTAATAGATGAGCAGCAATTTCGCGCGTACCCAAGCAATCCAAACCATCAGCCAGCGTTCCCCGATGGATCTCGGTAAGACCGATCCATTGAGCAAGATCTGGGCTTGTGACGTTTTCAATCTGGCACGCATGGAAGAATGCCTCTCCAAGAATGCGTTCAAAGCGATGAAGAAAACCTTCCAAACGGGCGCAACGTTAGACCCTGCCACAGCAGACGTGGTGGCGGCAGCGATGAAAGAATGGGCAATGTCCAAAGGCGCGAAATTCTTCTCGCACATCTTCTACCCGATGACCAATGCCACCGCTGAAAAGCATGATGGCTTCATTATCACCAGTCCAGAAGGCAATGCCATCACCGATTTCAGCGGCAGCCTGCTGATCAAAGGTGAACCGGACGGCTCATCGTTCCCGAACGGCAGCATTCGCGCCACCAACTCAGCGCGTGGTTACACGGCATGGGATCCGACCAGCCCTGCTTACATTATGCACACCGCCAATGGCGCAACGCTGATGATTCCGTGCGTCTTCCTGTCGTGGACGGGCGAAGCACTCGACAAGAAAATCCCCTTACTGCGCTCCAATGCAGCGATGAACAATGCCGCACAGCGCGTATTGAAATTGATGGGCGAAACAGAGGTTGCCACCCTCAACTCAAGCTGTGGCGCGGAACAAGAATACTTCCTGATCGATGAAGCTTTCGCCACTGCTCGCCCTGACATTTTACTGTCAGGCCGCACCTTATTTGGTGCAGCACCAGCGAAAGGTCAGCAATTCGACGACCATTATTTCGGCGCAATCCCAGAGCGCGTGCAAGTCTACATGCAAGACATCGAAGACAAGCTCTACCGCCTCGGCATTCCAGCCAAAACGCATCACAACGAAGTTGCACCGGGTCAGTTTGAAATTGCCCCTTACTTTGAAGCGGCAAACGTGGCAGCCGATCACCAGCAATTGCTGATGACCATTATGAAAACCACCGCGAAAGCCCACGGCTTCCTGTGCATGTTGCATGAAAAACCGTTTGCTGGCGTCAACGGTTCAGGCAAACACGTCAACTGGTCCGTCGGTAACAGCACTCAAGGTAACTTGCTTGACCCCGGCAGCACACCGGAAGAAAACCTGCACTTCTTGGCATTCTGTGGTGCAGTCATCCGTGGCGTGCATCAATTTGGCCCATTGCTGCGGGCGGTTATTGCTTCTGCCTCTAACGACCACCGTTTGGGTGCAAACGAAGCGCCTCCGGCCATTCTGTCCGTCTACTTGGGCGACCAACTCGAACAAGTCTTCAACGACATCAAAGCTGGTAAAATCCTCAAAACGGAAAAAGGCGGACAAATGGATTTGGGGCTGTCCCAAATTCTGAAATTTGAGCGTGACCCCGGCGACCGTAACCGCACGTCACCGTTCGCATTCACCGGCAACCGTTTTGAATTCCGCGCGGTTGGCTCGTCACAATCCGTGTCTGGCCCATTGGTTGCGATGAACACCATGCTGGCAGATTCCCTGAACTGGATGGCAGACAAACTGGAAGCCGAACTCAACGGCGGCAAAGACGTTGCCACGGCTACGCTGTCAGTACTGAAAGTTGTAATGGAACAACACGGTAACGTCGTTTTCGGCGGTAACGGCTACTCCCCGGATTGGCACAAAGCCGCCGTTGCAGAACGCGGTCTGAAAAACCTGCCAACCTCTGCGGATGCCCTGCCAGAATTGTTAAGCCAGGAAGTCTCCGGTTTGTTTGAACGCACCGGCGTTTTGACCCCGACCGAACTGCACAGCCGCTTTGAAGTGTACGCTGAACAATACGTCAACAGTATCGACGTCGAAGCCAAGCTGATGGTCAATATGGCAACCACCATGATCTATCCGGCAGCCGTCAGTTACCTGTCTGAACTCGCGGCTACCGCTGGCAACCTGCAAGAGTTGGGCATCACGCTGGATAACAGCGTTGCCACCAACGTTGCCACTGAAGCCAACGCACTGATGGTTGCTGTCGGTAAACTGAGCGCAGCGCGTGCTAAACACGACTTTGACAGCATTCAAGAGCACATGACATTCTTGGCTGACACTGTGCGTGGTTTAATGACGGAAGTCCGCGCTCATGCTGACACACTGGAAACCCTGATTTCTGATGAGATGTGGCCGTTACCAAAGTACAGCGAAATGCTGTTCATTAAGTAAGGCGTAATACCTGCTGGAGAGGCGTGATTTATCACGCCTTTCTTTTGCCCGTTATTTACAGCCCCCCTTAGTCTGAGTAACATCCCTGTTTATCAGAAAAACCATCCGTTACCCATTCATTAGGAGACACATCATGTCTGCACAAGACGTTCTCAACATGATCAAAGACAACGACGCCAAATACGTCGATTTCCGCTTCACTGACACCAGCGGCAAAGAGCATCATGTTACCGTTCCCGCTTACACGGTCGAAGAAGACACCTTCACCGAAGGTAAAATGTTCGATGGCTCTTCTATTGCTGGCTGGAAAGGCATTAACGAGTCCGACATGATCCTCATGCCTGACCCGGCAACGGCTTTCGTCGACCCGTTCTTCCAAGACGTCACCGTCAATATTACCTGCGGCATCGTTGACCCAACCACCATGGAAGGCTACGAGCGTGACCCACGTTCCATTGCAATGCGTGCCGAAGCTTACCTAAAATCCACCGGCATTGCGGATACCGCATTCTTTGGCCCAGAACCTGAATTTTTCATCTTTGATGACGTGCGCTGGGGTTCTGACATGAGCGGCACTTTCGTCAAAATTGACTCACAAGAGGCGGGTTGGAACTCTGACAAAGTGTATCCTGACGGCAATATGGGGCACCGTCCGGGCGTTAAAGGCGGCTATTTCCCAGTGCCACCAGTGGATTCCCTGCATGACATCCGTTCCACCATGTGTAACATTCTGGAAGAAGTCGGCGTACCTGTCGAAGTGCATCACCATGAAGTGGCTACCGCCGGTCAATGCGAAATCGGCACACGTTTTTCAACGTTGACCACCCGCGCTGACTGGACACAACGTCAAAAATACGTCATTCACAATGTCGCTCACCAATACGGCAAAACCGCCACCTTCATGCCTAAACCCATCGTTGGCGACAACGGCTCTGGGATGCACGTCCACATGTCATTGGCAAAAGACGGCGTGAACACCTTTGCAGGCGATGGCTATGCCGGTTTGTCTGAAACCGCGCTGTACTACATCGGCGGTGTCATCAAGCACGCCAAAGCGCTGAATGCGATCACCAACCCTGGCACGAACTCTTACAAGCGTTTGGTTCCGGGTTTTGAAGCGCCGGTTATGTTGGCTTATTCAGCACGCAACCGTTCCGCGTCTATCCGCATCCCATTCGTCGCCAGCCCGAAAGGTCGTCGTATCGAAGTGCGCTTCCCTGACCCTTCTGCCAACCCTTACCTCGCGTTTGCGGCACTGATGATGGCGGGCTTGGACGGTATCAAGAATAAAATCCACCCCGGCGAAGCGATGGATAAAGACTTGTACGACCTGCCACCGGAAGAAGACAAGCTCATTCCACGGGTTTGCCATTCATTGGACATGGCATTGGATGCGCTGGACAAAGACCGCGAATTCCTGACCGCAGGCGGCGTATTCAGCAACGACATGATCGACGCTTTCATCGAGTTGAAAATGCAGGAAGTGACCCGCTTCCGCATGACCACTCACCCGGTTGAGTTTGATATGTACTACTCGCTCTAAGCGGTTTTACGCACTCAAGCAACAGTAAACGCCCCCGTTGTGGGGCGTTTCTGTGTTTAACACGTCAATTCTTCAAGCATTGCTCATACGGCACTTGCGTCAACTTACCCACAATTTCCACCGCTGCTAATTCCACCAGCGAACGCACCGCTTGCGCTTGGCCTTCATTGCGATTCAGGTTTATATCGAAATAGACGCCGAATTTATTGATACTCGCGTCCGCATCCAATGAATCACCGCGCTGGAAAATCGCCACGGAGTTTTTCGAGGACACACCGGGTACAACACTCATGTCTTCAGTGCTCACCACATTCAAATCTAAAGCCACCACACTTAAAGAAGAACCGCGTGCTGCGCCTAAACCACCATCACGCCGCGCAAACAAACCAATACTCGCGTCAACGCTGGTAACGCCTTTATCAAATTGACTGATTGACCCTTGAATATCATACTGGGGTAAAGATTCATAAACTTTATTATTATTGGCTGCTTTTAAAAAAGAAATGAGATTACCCGAATCCTTGCCATACAAAATAAGTTTAATACCGTGGCTCTTATATGTCATTTCAGAAATAGCTGAAACTAACATATCCCTAACGCCGGTTTTAAGTGCTTCAGTTTTATCATCAATGTCTTCGACCATTACTGGAATATCGCGAACGTTCCTTGCCAACATAAGGCGATCCATACAACTCAATGAATCTGAAAAATTGGTAACGTTCTTATAAGGTGCACCGTTTGGCCCCTGCTTTATTTCAGCAAATTCACTCTCCAATTTATCTTCTAGTTTTGAATCCACACTGGCACAACCACACATCATTGCAACGCACGCCATTATTAATGGTTTTTTTATATTTTTCATAGACAGGCTTTTACACTCCAAATTTATTATTTTTTATATTAATTAATTCACTATTTACCCCACCCTAAAAGAAAGGATGTCAATAACAAAAGGCATGTTCCAGTTAACGGCAATTATTGGCTTGCATAATATCACCTTGTACAAAAATGATAATATCGTTTGGCGCTCCCGCTGTGTCATCCAACACGACATTGCCAACGTTAATATCACAACCTGCCGTATCCAATGCGCCCACCTCAAACGGGTCAACATCAGTACCTGTATCCCGAACATCCATATCGTAAGCCCGCAACTGAGCGCGAGTCTTCGCAAACGTAGCCGACATATCCATCATGGAAGGCGGCGCACTGCCATCGGGCAAAGCGGAAACCGAGGTAGCACTCAAAGCCAAAACAGCGAACAATGCACAATGTATTGATAAGTATTTCATAAATCACCTCCCTAACAAATAGCCCCCACTCCTTAATAAGAGCAGGGACATTTTTATTTATTTAGACTGGGTAGTGTCTTCATAAATAGTCGCAATCGTAGCCGACTGAGAGCCTTTTTGCCCTTGTTGTTTTTGATAAATTTTTGAGTTGTGGACGTAAATCTTTGCCCGACCATCAAAACTATCATTAACATGCGAAATGATCGCACGCTGTGATAAATCAGTGCCATCTTGCGCTTGATAAATTTCAACGTCATGAACCAACATTTCAATATCAACATCAGTAGCAAATGCGGAGGCACTAGAAAACACCAACGCGGCAGAAAGTGCTGCAATCCCTTTCATAACTTTAATACTCCATACTATTTCACTAATCTACACTCGCCCCTCGCTGGGGACTAAATAAGCATAAGCCATATTTCGCAATATTCAAGCAACATTTGTTCTTTTTAAACAAAAATTTTTAAATGAAGATTGATTATTTTTTATATAGCAAATTAAAAACCAGCAATTAACATTACTAATCGGATATTTTATTTTAAATAGCATCCCAAAAAATAAAACATGCTTTATTTTTTGTAATCAATTTTTTTTGGTCAAAAGACCAAAAATCGCTCCAATTCATAAGAAATATTTGTTTATAATTAACCCTATAACAAACCAAAAATGATTATTTTTACTTTCCGTGAAATTAATTATTCAAATACCAAAGAAAGGGTCGTGTAGCCGAGCAAATAACAGCTATCTGTTTGTTAACCGAGGGAAAGCTCATGGATTCAATACATTTCTGCGGAATCAAGTTTCGCGGCTTGGAGCAAGCGCAATTATTCAAGGAAGACATCCAAACGCACTTTGTTGTTACCGTCAACGCCGAGTTCATCGTTAAAGCCAACCGCAATAAACCGTTCCGTGACATCATCAGCGCCAATTACGCCACCTTCGATGGGCAGATTCCCTATTTTTTTGCACGCTTACTGAATCGGGGGAAACACTTTAGCAAGATCAGTGGCTCAGACCTCATTTATGATGCGTGTGAACACGCGCAACAACACGGTAAACGCCTGTTTTTGTTAGGCGGCAATGCCAAGGCGAATGCTTTGGCGGTGCAAAATATCCACGATACTTACGGCTTGGACGTGGCGGGCTATGCGCCACCCTACGCGCCCTATCCGTTCACGGCTGACCACAATGAAGCCATTAAAACGCAAATTAGCCAATTCAAACCTGATTTTTTATTTGTGGCATTTGGGGCGGTGAAACAAGAATACTGGATTAACGACAACTTCGACTTCCTGCAACAGCAACAGGTGCATCTCGTGGTCGGTTGTGGTGGCACTTTCGATTTTGTTTCCGGGCAAGTGAAACGTGCGCCACGCTTGTTGCAACGCGCAGGTTTGGAATGCCTCTGGCGGTTAGTCACCGAACCGCGCCTGTTCCGGCTCAAACGCCTGCTGGAGAGCACACTATTTTTCAGCGTACTGTACAGCCACCACTTATCTCAGCGTAAACATTTGGTGTAAATTGCCGCGTTTTGCTGTGCCAACGGCGGCGTTGTAAAAATAAGACAGGTGAACTGCAACTAATATTACAAATTGATGACAAACTGGTTATTCTGTATCACCGCTTCACGGATTGGAATTACCACCTTGGCATTCAGGCTTCACCAGATTCCCGCAATCATTGCCGTACCCGCGACGCTGGGTATGGCGTATGTGCTATTTGCCGACCAAGGTCATGCAGGGCTGTGGGGATTTGCGTATAACCGTTTGTACATTCTCATGGCGTGGAGCGTGCTGTTCAGCGGGACGCTCTGGCTGTCACGCCGCCCATGGTCAGCCGCTGGTGTCGCCTCCGTCGTCATTGGGGGCTTGTGGGTGGGCGCAGCGATTAAATACCAATTCCTTGGCTCGCAACTGGTCGCGCCGGATCTGATCGTTGCCGCCTTAAGTGCCGAAACGCTCTTGGAAATGGGCTTGCTCCCCACCCTGCTCATCCTTGGCTATGTGGTATTGTTAATCGCGAGCTTCGTGCTAGAACAACCCACGTTGCGCTGGGAACGTAAAACCTTTGCTGTCGGCTTTGCCAGCAGTGCCGCGTTGTTAATTGCCCTGAACTTGCCACCGTTTTACATTGACCTGCAATGGACGACGCAATACAAGCAAACATTGCCGATTTTTGTACAAAGCATCTGGCGTACCCAGCTCACCGAACCCACCCAACCGCACGACACCAGCTATTGCTGTTTCAAAGCGGATCAGCAAGCCGAAACCTTCACGACCGCGCCGGAGAAAAAGCCCAATATTATCGTGATTTTGGAAGAATCAACTTTTCGCCCCGAACAAGTGCTCGGTTTCAAGCCACAAGGTGAATTCTTCAAGGATGCCTACCCGCTCAAGGTTTACACCGCTGGCGGCTCGACGTGGGTACAAGAAATCGCGTTCCTACACGGGGTAGCACCGCCGCTGTACGGCAATGGCTGGAAAGCCATTAACCTGTTCGCCCCCGGACGGCTGGATGGACGCATTGCCCACCAACTCGCGCAACAAGGCTACAAAACCAAAACCATCTACCCCATTGCTGGGCGGTTTTACGGCGGCAAACGCTTTCACGAACAATTGGGGATTCAAGACTTCATCGACTGCAAAGCCATGCCGGAATGCGATAAACGCCGCTGGAACAAGCTGCCCGATGAAATCTTTTTCGATGAAGCCGTCAAGCAAGTCAAACTCAATGACAAGCCGTTGTTTACGTTCGTAGCGACCATGCGCCAGCATTCACCGCACGAAAAAGGCAGGAAACCGGATGCCAAACGCTGCGCACCAGCATTTTCCGACAAACAATGCTCGATTATGCTGGATTACAACGAACGTCTGAAATTATCGGTAAAAGCCTACGAAAGCCTGCTCAAGCAACTCAAAAAGCTCCCCGAACGCACCATTGTTGTGACCTTTGGCGATCACATCCCCGGCGATGTGGCGGCACATTTCAAAGAAGCGGATTTTTACAAGCAAGACCGTTTCCGCACCTATTTCAATGTGTGGGATTCGGCGCAAGGCTACGTCACCCACAAGTTGCTGGACGGAATGGAATATGAAACCATCGACGTGGCCATGTTGGATGCGCTCACCCTGCGCTATGCGGGCTTTGAGAGCCGCTACCTGACCGACAAGCTGGTACATTTACAAGCTTGTTCGGGGGCATTCTGTGGCTTTGAAGACGCGCTACCCAAAAATCAGGCAATGCTTAAACGTCTTCAACCTCCAATTCCTTGAGCTTGCGCGTGAGGGTATTGCGCCCCCACCCCAACAAATCCGCTGCTTCAATCTTGCGCCCGCCGGTTTTCTTGAGGGCTGCTTGCAATAAGATGCGCTCGAAAATCGGGTTAAGTTCGGTCAGCAAATTAATGTCGCCTTTATTAAGTTTGTAATCGGCAAATTGCGCGAGGGCTTTTTCCCAATTATCCGGCACTTCGGTTTTGCCGGGGTCAACTTCCAGCAACTCCGCTGGCAAATCATCCATGACGATTTCCCGACCGGATGCCATCACCGTTAACCAACGGCAAGTATTTTCCAATTGGCGCACATTCCCCGGCCACGGCAAGGTTTGCAGATGCTCGGTGACGCGCCCTGAGAGCGCTTTCATTTCGACCTGCAACTCTTCTGCTGCACGGTGCAAGAAGTGATTCAACAGCAAGGGAATGTCTTCACGGCGTTCGCGCAGTGGCGGGTTGTGAATGCGGATCACGTTCAAGCGGTGGAACAAGTCTTCGCGGAATTGCCCCTTATGCACCAATTCCTCCAAATGCTGGTGCGTGGCGGCAATAATGCGCACATCGACTTTCACGGGGGTATGCCCACCGACGCGGTAGAACGTGCCTTCCGCCAACACGCGCAGCAAACGGGTTTGCAATTCGGCGGGCATATCACCGATTTCGTCCAAAAACAGTGCGCCGCCGTCGGCTTGTTCAAAGCGTCCCTTGCGTTGTGCATACGCACCGGTGAATGCACCTTTTTCGTGCCCGAACAATTCAGACTCCAATAACTCGCGTGGAATCGCGGCGGTATTCAGCGCAATAAACGGTTTGGTGGAACGTGGGCTGTGCGTATGCAAGGCTTTGGCGACCAATTCCTTACCCGTGCCGGATTCGCCGGTGATCAACGCGGTAATGCTGGATTTGGACAAGCGCCCAATGGCACGAAACACTTCCTGCATCGCGGGCGCATGACCGATAATGTCGCGTCCACCCAGCAATTCCAGCACGGGGTCAGCCGCTTTTTCACCTTCACGCTCACGGCGCATTTTGCAGGCACGCCGCACCAATTCCAGCGCGTCATTCACATCAAACGGCTTGGGCAAATATTCAAATGCGCCGCCTTGATACGCCGATACTGCGCTTTCGAGATCGGAATGCGCCGTCATAATGATCACCGGAATCATCGGGTGTTCGCGCTGCATCCGCTCCAGCAAAATCAGACCGTCCGTACCCGGCATCCGAATATCGGTGATGAGCGCGTCCGGCTGTTCGCTGCGTAAGGCGGTAATGACCTGATCCGCTGTCTCGAAACTGCGCACATCAATGCCTGCTTTTTGCAAGGTGCGCTCCAATACCCAGCGGATCGAGCGGTCATCATCAGCAACCCAGACATTTTCAATAGGCAGCATGGTCTTCCTCCAGCGGGATCAGAATCGAAAAACAAGTATTGCCGGGAACTGATTCGCAATGAATCAGCCCGTTATGACGGCGCATTAAGGTTTGCGCAATGGCTAAACCCAAACCACTGCCTTCTGGGTGTCCGCTCACCATGGGCAAGAATAATTTATCCAGCAAATGCTCCGGCACACCGGGGCCGTTGTCGCAAATATCAACTTTCATGACGTGGCGGTAGCGAATTTGCTGGATGGTGAATTGCCGCAAAATGCGAGTACGCAATAAAATCAAGCCACTGCCCGCCAAGGCACGGGTAGCATTACTGACGATATTCAGCACTACCTGCACCAATTGATTACGGTCGCCCTGAAATTCCGGCAAACTGGGGTCGTAATCGCGCACAAATTGCACATCAGCCGACACTTCTGCCCCCACCAAATGCCGGACGTGCTCCAACACTTCGTGAATGTTAACGCTTTCGGTATGCGGCAAGCGGCTAGGGCCTAACATGCCGTCAACCAAATGCTTGAGGCGGTCGGCTTCAGAAATAATGATTTGGGTGTATTCTTTGAGTTCGGGGTTATCCAACTCACTTTCTAATAATTGTGCCGCACCGCGCAACCCGCCCAACGGATTTTTGATTTCATGCGCAATGCCGCGTACCAGCTCATGCACCGCTTGCTGTTGGTGAATCACCTGATCTTCGCGCACGATGCGCAGCTTGCGGTCAATGCGGTGGACTTCTAACAATAAGTGATTTTGCCAGTCACGCAAGGTAATCGGGGTAATCACGCAATCAATGGTGATTGATTCATTATTCGCCAATTCAATCGGGCATTCGCGAATGGATTGCGGATCGCTCAAACGCAATGCCAGTTCCAAATGTTCAAGGATTTCTCGGCTGCGCAATAATGACGAAATAGGCATTCCCATCGCCCGGTGCTGACTTTGACCAAACAGCACTTCAGCCGATTGATTCATGTAAACAACCGCAAGCCCTGTGTCTAGCACCACAATGGAGCAAGTCAGGGTATCCAGTAGATCACTTTTTTTCAGGCTAGTATTATTCATCACGAAAACAATGCAAATTCAGTGCCATAAAAATTTACTCATGATTTTCAGTGTTTTATGATTAAGGTATCCTTAAGTATTCGCTGTTCCACCCAGAAAAGCACTAAAAAAGTGCATGTTATTATATGCACCAAATAGGGGGGATTCGTGCGACTAGGCATAAACGCGACACCACACTGTCAGTGCCTTGTCGCGGTAACAATCCAAGATTGTCGACAATTAGTCCGAGTATACCCCGAAAACACGCCTTTTATCCGCTAAAACACCGCACAAGAATCTACAAAATGTTAGGCAATCGTTAAAAATGTTTGTTTTGATGATTGCTTGATGATTTGCATTCACGTTAAACTCATCGCGTTTATACAACAACGGAGGAGTCTTATATATGTTGGATAGATCTGCAAAGGCATATTGGGCAGCGAATGTTCGCTTGCTCTCTATTTGCCTGGTTATTTGGTTCGTCGTCTCGTTTGGTTTTGGTATTTTGTTGCTTGATCAACTGAATACCATCCAACTCGGCGGTTACAAACTTGGCTTCTGGTTCGCTCAGCAAGGTTCAATTTACGTATTCGTGGTTTTGATTTTCTTCTATGCATGGCGCATGGGACAAATCGATCGCAAATTTGACGTTCACGAATAAAGGGAGACACACATGACTGAACTTCAAATCTGGACTTATATATTGGTCGGCGCGAGTTTCGTGCTGTATTTTGGTATTGCATGGTGGGCGCGTGCTGGCTCTACCAGTGATTTCTACGTAGCGGGCGGCGGCATCGGCCCTATCCAAAACGGTATGGCGACAGCAGCGGACTGGATGTCAGCGGCTTCCTTCATCTCGATGGCGGGTATCATTGCTTTCAAAGGCTATGACGCTTCGGCTTACCTGATGGGTTGGACGGGTGGTTACGTACTGATGGCGATGCTGTTAGCACCTTACCTGCGCAAGTTCGGTAAATTTACCGTACCTGAGTTCGTTGGCGACCGTTACTACTCCAAGACGGCGCGTATCGTAGCAGTAGCTTGCTTGATCGTTATCTCTCTGACGTATGTAATCGGTCAGATGAAAGGCGTAGGCGTTACCTTCTCCCGTTTCTTGGGCGTTTCCATGGAAACAGGTCTGGTTGTGGGTATGATTATCGTGTTCTTCTATGCAGCTTTCGGCGGCATGAAAGGCATCACTTACACGCAAATCGCGCAATACGTGGTGTTGATCTTGGCTTACACTAGACATTATTCCAAAATCTCGCACTTGTCCCTAGTCAACAAATCATATGAAAAATCAATGGAAATGCGCTACAACCTATGATCATCATTTTCACCAAGGGAACTAATAGTCATGGCAGAGTACAGCTACCAAGCACTCAAAGGCAAGAGCAAAACCTTCCGCGCCATGACGGGCATTGATTTGGGTGAATTCACCCAACTGTTGCCCCATTTTCAACGGGCATACACGGCGCAGTTGATTGTTGATGGTCATGACAGTGAAACGAAGCGAGGTCGCCCCGGCAATCTGTCAACAATAGAAGATAAGCTATTCTTTATTCTGTATTATTTGAAGACTTACCCGCTGCAAGAAGTGCTGGGTTACTCGTTCAACTTGTCACAAGGATTAGCGAATCGCTGGATACATCGCCTGTGTCCCGTCTTGCAATCGAGCTTAAAAAGCATGGGGCATTCCCCCACTCGACTCCCCGAAGAGGTATTGGAACGGCTTACGCATGAAATGCCGCAAGCGCTTGGCTTGGATGCGACCGAACGCCGTATCCAACGCCCCATTGACTTTGGGGTTCAGGAGGAATACTACAGTGGCAAAAAAAATTCCATTCGGTGAAGAACAACATAATAGCAGGCTTGGACGATCGTGAAATCAAATACTTAGGTGAAACACGACGTGGCAAAGATCATGACAAACGTATTGCGGATGAGGAGGGGGTGAAAGTGCCGGAAGGGTATGAGATTTACCGAGATTTGGGCTATCTTGGGCATAATTCGGGTGACGGGGCAGTTGTCCACCAACCTAAGAAAAAGCCACGGGGTAAACCCTTGAGTGATAAGGATAAAGCGCATAATCGCACTATTTCTAGCATTCGGGTGATCATTGAACATGTGAACAGCGGTATCAAACGGTGTCGGTGCGTCAAAGATATTTTCCGCAACTACGTGGAAGACTTTGATGATTTAGTGATGGAAATCGCTTGTGGTTTGCATAATTTGCGCACTGCCATACGGATCAAAAACTACTGAATTCATTTAACCATCAATAAGTTGAAATTTTGGAATAATGTCTACTGTTCCTGCGGTATTCATTTCCTTCAACCTGACTGGCAACCCTATTCCACAATTGGGCTTAGGCTCGACAATGGCGGATGGCAGCGGTATTTACATGTTGGATAAATTGGATCAAGTCATCACTGACCTGGGCTTCAAGGCATACACCATGCAGAATGACAGCACCATCAACGTCTTCATGTTAACCATGACGCTGATGATCGGTACTGCGGGTCTGCCACACGTTATTATCCGTTTCTTCACGGTAGCCACTGTTAAGGATGCACGTTCTTCTGCGGGTTGGGCATTGATCTTCATCGCGTTGTTGTACACCACGGCTCCGGCAGTCGGCGCAATGGCACGTTTGAACTTGGTGAACACCATCCAAACCGGTGAAATCGGTGCGGCTGATAGCAACTTGGCAATGGATGCACGTCCACAATGGATGGCAAACTGGGAAAAAACCGGTTTGATCGCATTCCAAGACAAGAACGGCGACGGCAAAATCCAGTACTACAACGATGGCGCATTAAGCAAAGCACAAGCTGACTTGGGCGCTGCTGAGAAAGCGTTGAAAGAAGCACAGGACAAAGCTGGTGATACCGCAGCCGCTCAAGCTAAGGTTGACGCTGCTAAGACTGCCGCTGACGCAGCCATGACCAAGTACATGACGGACGAGAAGACCAAAAAGTTTGCTGATCTCGGTTGGAAAGGTAACGAAGTCACTAAGGTCGACAATGACATCATGGTACTGGCTAACCCAGAAATCGCTCAACTGCCTAACTGGGTTATTGCACTGGTAGCCGCCGGTGGTATCGCAGCGGCATTGTCTACAGCAGCAGGCTTGTTGTTGGCTATCGCTTCTTCCGTTTCTCATGACTTGATGAAAGGTATTTTCACACCAAACATCTCTGAAAAGAGCGAATTGATGGCTTCCCGTATCGCGATTACCATCGCTATTATTCTGGCAGGCTATATGGGTATGAACCCACCGGGCTTTGCGGCAGAAGTCGTGGCCTTGGCGTTTGGTTTGGCGGCATCCTCCATCTTCCCTGTGTTGATGATGGGTATCTTCTCTAAGCGCATGAACACTGCGGGTGCTATCTCCGGGATGTTAGCGGGTATCGGCTTGACCCTGTTGTACATCTTCTGGTTCAAAGGCTGGTTCTTCATCAAGGGTACAGAAATGGCACCTAACGTTGCAGCTAACTGGTTCTTGGGTATCTCCCCTGAAGCGTTTGGTACAGTCGGTGCGATTGCGAACTTCGTGGTTGCATTTGTTGTTTCTCGCTTCACACCAGCGCCACCAGAGCATATTCAACACTTGGTTGAAGACGTTCGCGTACCACGTGGTGCGGGTGCTGCTACTCACTAAACCGACTCTCCACTCGGTTTGAGAAAAGGCTCCTTCGGGAGCCTTTTTTTATGGCATAATCGTGCTGTTATGCAGCAAAAAGGTGTGATGAATACATGAAATCGACGTTCCCGTTAGCCTGTTTTACCGGACTTCTTACGTTATTACTGCCCGCGCTCAGTTTCGCCAGTGGCGGCGGCGGTGGTGCTGAAGTGGTTAATCTGACCGCCACCGCATTGGGTTTAACCGCGTTAATCCTGTTTGTGTTTGCGTATGGCTTGGTGATTGCGGAAGAACACTTGCACATGCGCAAATCCAAACCCGTTATTGTTGCGGCGGGCATTATCTGGGTGCTGGTTGCGATTGCGTATACCAGCGCAGGCAGACAAGAACAGATGACTGAAATCCTCAATCACAACCTGCTGGAATACGGGCAGTTGTTCCTGTTCCTGCTCGCCGCGATGACCTTCATCAATACCTTGGAAGAGCGCAATATGTTTGCGGCGTTACGGTCTTGGTTGGTATCCAAAGGCTTTTCACTGTATTGGATTTTCTGGATCACCGGGCTGATGGCATTCTTTATTTCACCCATCGCTGATAATTTAACAACGGCGCTGTTGATGGCAGCCGTGCTGATGGCCGTTGCTGCCGACAAGCCCGCCTTTGTTGCCATGGGCTGTATCAATATCGTGGTGGCTGCCAATGCAGGCGGTGCGTGGAGTCCGTTTGGTGATATTACGACGCTGATGGTGTGGCAAGCGGGTTTAATAAAATTCCAAGAATTTTTTGCTTTATTCGTGCCTTCAGTGCTCAACTGGCTCGTGCCTGCTTTCATCATGTCGTTTTTCATTGAAAAAGGAAAACCGGCGGCGATGAAGGATGTGGTGACCATCAAACGTGGCGGTTTCGTGGTGCTGGGTTTGTTTATTGCCACCATTGCAACCGCCGTCATGTTCCATAATTCACTGCACCTTCCCCCTGTTTTGGGAATGATGACCGGGCTTGGGGTACTGCAAGTATTTGGTTGGTATTTGAAAGTCTCTGACCATGACCCTAGCAATGATCATGATGAAGGTGTTGGACGTTTCGATATTTACAATCAACTGCAACGTTCCGAGTGGGACACGCTGATGTTCTTCTACGGCGTTATTCTGTGCGTCGGTGGCTTGGGGGCATTTGGCTACCTCGCGCTGGTTTCCGAAGTGCTGTATACCGATATGGGCGCGACTTGGGCAAATGTGATGATCGGTTTGCTGTCAGCCGTCGTGGATAATATTCCGGTAATGTTTGCGGTCATTACCATGCACCCCGATATGTCGCACGGGCAATGGTTGTTAGTCACATTGACGGCGGGTGTGGGTGGTTCGTTGCTGTCGATTGGTTCAGCCGCTGGGGTTGCATTGATGGGTCAGGCACGCGGTGTTTACACATTTATGTCTCACCTGAAATGGACGTGGGCAGTGGCATTGGGCTACATCGTCAGTATTTACGCGCACTTGTGGATTAATGCGGCGTTGCTATAAATTTATCAACGTTAATGGGGTGCGGGGCAATATGTCCCCCACCGTTCAGCGAAAATATGTTACTTTTTAACAACATTTGATGCATTTACGACACTAGCCCGCGTGTCATTTGTGTTACCCTTGCGACTCTTAGTCACCAAAAAACTGGTCACACAATGAAAAAAAATCTGCTTATCATCGCTTTATTGGGCTTTGTGCTAAGTGGCTGTAGCCTGTTGCACATTGAAGAACGCCAAACGATTGCTATCTATGACCGCGCCAACCCCGCCGTTGTCTGTATTCATGCCGAAGAACAAGAGCCGGATGCGTTTGGGGAAATTGCCACGGGTACGGGTTTCCTTTGGGACGCGAAAGGACATATTGTCACCACGCAGCACTTGGTTTCTGGCTACAAAACGCTGACCGTCAGCTTTGAAGACCAAGGCACACGCCAAGCCGATGTGGTTAATTCAGACAATGAATACGATTTAGCCGTTTTAAAACTGCGCGATATTACCAACCTACCCGCCCCCGCGCACACCCACAGCAGCAAGGATTTAAAAGTCGGGCAGCACGTTTACAGCATTAGCAATGCGTTCGACTTAGGCCGCAGTTTCACGTCGGGTATTATTTCCGCGTTAGGGCGCAATTTCGGCGATCCGCAAACCGGCGGTATCAGCAACTTGATTCAAACCGATGCGGCGATTAATCCCGGCAGTTCCGGCGCACCCTTGCTGGACAGCAGCGGGCGCGTGATTGGGGTGAATGTTGCGATTTACAGCTTATCCGGTGGGTCAGACGGGATTGGTTTTGCCGTGCCGATGGATGTGGTGCGCCAGATTGTGCCGCGTTTGATCAGCGCACCTAAAGTACTGTGAACGACAATACCCAGCCGCGTTGCACCGCTGTCATCAACAACGCGGGCAATTGCGCCTGAAAACGTTCCGCCAATTCCGGCAGCTTCTGCGCTTGCTGGATGGCACTGAGAAATTCCCACGCCATTTCATCCAACACCACTTGATGCAAACGCCGCCCCGCTCGCCATACCAATACGCGCTGGGTCTGGTGGAGTTCAAGTTGTTCCAACGCTACTTTTTCGGGGGAATCTTCCGGCTGATGCGCGAGCCACACCTCATGAACCGCGTAAGCCGACGTCAATAATTGTGCGGAAGCGGGCAACGCCAACACCAAACACGCTTGTTGCGTCGCATCCAACGTAGCGAGTTGGGAAAAATCCCCCACCGGTTGATTCACCGCATTCCACGCCTGATGCCGCGCCCATTCCAAGCGTGCCACATCCGCGATCCACAACATCTGTTGCAAAGCGGGGTGTGCAGCGAGGAAATCGGCAAACCCTGCCCCGTATTCCGCCAGAAACGGGCGCGTCGGTGGCTGCTGATCAATGTAACGGTCACTCGCCGCTTCAAAAAATTCCGCCCCCAGCAATTGCTGACACACCGGATATAACGATTCGAGGTATTGCCACAAAATGCCGTGGACGCTGTTGCGGTAAATGCCCACCCGTTGCGCCGCATCGAGTTTGCCATGCGATTTGACCAGCAACGCCGCCGCGTCACGCTGATCACGGTTAAAAATAGCGGCAATGAAATGCTGTTGCAGTTCAGGCAAAGACACGCGCTTGTACCTCCGCTGCTTTGGCGGCTTCTGCCAACAAAATGGGCAATTCGGGTACGTTATTGTCCCACTCAATCAAAGTCGGCACTGCACCAAAGCGCTGGATGGCTTGCACATACAATGCCCAAACCGCGTCACTGACCGGATAGCCGTGGGTATCGAGCAAATGCGTCCCCCGGTCTTCGTAGCCCGCAAGGTGAATTTCACGCACTCGCTGCACCGGAATGGCATTTAAATAAGCCAGTGGGTCAAAATCGTGGTTGCAGGCACTGACGTAGATATTGTTCACATCCAGTAAAATGTCGCAATCCGCCGCTTCCGCCACCGCGCACAGAAAATCCCATTCGCTCAGCGCCGACTGTTGGTATTGCAGGTAGCTGGAAACGTTTTCGATCACCAGTCGCCGCCCCAACGAGTCTTGCGCTTGGCGAATGCGTTGGCTGACGTGACGCACCGTTTCTTCGGTATAAGGCAACGGAATCAGGTCGTGCGTAACCAGCCCGTGCACCGATGTCCAGCACAAATGGTCGGAAACCCATGCAGGGTTCACCCGCTCCACCAGTGCTTTGACACGGCTAAAATATTCGGTATCCAGCGGATCGGTCGAGCCTAGCGACATCCCAACCCCGTGGAAAGTGAGCGGATAATGTTCCGCAATTTCAAACAAATAATCCTGCTGCACACTACCGGGCAGCAGGTAGTTGTCGGTCAAAATCTCCAGCCAAGGAATGCGCGGCTTGCTATCCGCAATCGTGTCGATATGCTGGAAACGCAAGCCAATACCGCAACCGTTGACTGGATTTGACATGGTTTAGCCTTTCTTCTCTTCGACGACAACACCGCCCATGATTTTTTCACATGTACCTTTGGGGAGCTTGATCCATTCAGCCGCGTCGCTGTCTACCTTGGCTTGACCTGCGCACGCATGACCGTTTGCGCCGCAATCATTCATGCCAGCTTTGACGATACCTGAGCATTTTTCCATTTCGACCTTGGCATCTTTGGCATCATCAGCGGCATACAATGCGCCAGAGGTTGCAGCCATACCCAGTGCCATCAGTGCTGCTGCCATTACTTGTTTGTTCATGTTCATTGTCTTAACTCCTTAAATATACTAAAAAATAATCTTCTCTCGTTTACCTGTCAGTCTTGTGTCAGGTATAGGGTTATACGGGTCTTGCAGCGGTTTGGATGCAAGCCAGCCGTATTTTTTCGGCATTCATGCCTTTCATCACATCGGGATACACATCAGATCCTCCGCAACAACAACCTTGCCAGAATAGTGCTTGCCGATGATTTTTAGGCTCTCATCCAGTGGCTCGATACTCCGTGCCATCAGGTGCGACAGTACAAGCTTTTTCGCCTTAATCGCAGTAGCGAAATCGGCGATCTGGGAGGGCGTTGCATGGAGTCGTTTGGCGACCGCGTCCGTCGTCTCTTGCGATATGGCAAGGTTGGCCACCAGCAAGTCGGCATCCTGAGCGATCTTTGCCAAGCGCGTATCAAGCGTGGTTTGATCAGCACTGAATACAATCTTGTATGTTCCAATTTCGATGACATAACCGACCGAAGGCACAGGCCCGTGAGGAACGCCTACTGCGCTGACGCGCACATCACCATCAGAAAATACCTGCGTTGCCGTTTCTTTACGGGTATCCACTTCTACAGGCTGGAGTGAAAAAGACCCTGCCTCACCATCAAGGGGTCGCGAAAGATGGAGGAACCCCGAAAGATAACGGTATGCTCCGGTATCTTTACCAAACATCGCGTTCAGAAAATCGTTTATTCCCGGAAAAAAGCGGTTGCCGGAAGGCCCAGAAATCGGCAGATTTCGCGTCCTATCGGTGAAGAAACCGCTTTTCATGAGTGCTGGCAAATCCGCCGAGTGATCGGTATGAAAATGGGTGATTGCGATGAGATCGAGGTCTTCGATCTTTGCTTTGGCTTCCCCAAAGCGCAAAAAAACACCGCCGCCCGCGTCAATCAGCATGATGGATTTACCATCACGCCAGATCAGATTTCCAGAACTCGCCCGCCCATCATCGGCAATCGGTCCACCTGAACCCAATACCTGCACGCCGATGACATCTGGCTGCGCACAGGCGTTGCTGCCCGCATGGACAGCAGCCGAGCTGGCAATCAGGCAGGTGATTGCGGTAATCAAGAATATTTTCATTTGTAGAATTCCTAGATGGGTTCAAGCGTAACCCTGAAGGCTTAGCGTATACGGCGGATATTCACCAGTGCGACGGGGTTGCGCCAGTCATACTTAACAGCACTCAGATCGCCCTGCCCATGAATGCCGTTATGGACATGAATAAAGCCTTCCGCAGCGTCTGTCGCCCGCAGATTGGCAGACCCAGGGCAAGCAGGGCCGGGTACGTGGGTGCATAATTCATTGTTGGCTTCGCTACCCGCGTCATAGGCAATGGCTACGTGGCTGCCTTGAGGTGAAATCGCATTCAGGGATACAAAAGCATCATTAGTATTGACCAGCATGGAAGCAAGGCTTAGACGGCTAAGCTTATTACCACCAGACAGTTCATAAGTGGCCGTTTTGCCGGGGGGAATGGGGGCTGTACCCGTGGTCACTTGGGCATTGCTAAACAGACTGGTGATTTCCTCTTTCAATAAGTCAGTGCCAGCAGTTTCTGCCAATGTTGCCAATCCGGGAGAAGCTGCCTGCCCCAGTGAAAACAGTTTGTGCTGAGGTGAGTGCAATACCAGCAACGGTGGGCTAAATACCTGATCTTGGGTTATATTCGTAATTTCCACCTGATAAGTAATTGGTCTATCCGCCATAGCGTAAGGTGCCAAACTCAATAAGATACCCGCACTTAAGCATGTTGTGACAGTTTTAGACATGAACATACAAATACTCCATAACTTCGATTATAAAAAGGCTTTTCACAGGCTATTAGGAAAAATATTGCCTGTGCCTAATCATTTACGCCTCCGAGCCAGTTATGGATGCAGAAAAGTCTCCTATGAATAAAATTGTTTCATCTAAAAATAATATCAGAGCGAAATCATATCACCAGTGAATATTATTTCTCCTGAAGGCGTCGTTGTCTGACTGGAATTTAAAGGCTCCATGCTAATGGCAAATGTACTGGTATTATCCAGTTGTTTCCATAACGTCTTATTAATAGGCATTCGGTATTTCCCACCACGTACCAATGTGCCTACTCGAATCGGTAGATCATTGTTTTTAGGGATAAGCCAAAAGGTCGGGATCATATTTTCATCTGGTGGCAGCGTTTTACGTGGCATGTCAAATGATATTTCCATCGGTGTCTCTTTAACGACTGCCACGACCATCTTATTGGCATGTTCAGTGGATGTCATCAAGGACATATAAGCAGACGGCTGATGCTCAACATTTAAAAAAAGCACGGTCATCACGACTGCCGTGAGCGAGGAAAACGCGGCAATTGACCAAGGCAGGTAGTTTTTCAAATTCAACGACCACGTTTTTTCATGTTGATTTTTTTGGCTTTTGATCTCTTTGTAGATATTTTTCCAAATACGTGCCGACGGTTGTTGTGGAGGTAACAAGCCTAATAATGGTGCTGACTTTTGTTGATAAGCAGCCGTTACTTCGCGTAAGTACAGGTGTTTTTCCATAAGTTTATCAAAGCGTAAGCGGGCTTTGCCTTTTAAGGTTCCCACGACATAAGACATGGCGAGAGGTTCAAAAATATCGGGGTTTCTATAGCGTTTCATTGGAGGCATCCTCGCAATTGTTCCAAGCCTCGGCGTATCCATGCCTTTACAGTTCCTAAGGGTTTCTTTAGGGTATTCGCAAGTTCTTCATGGGTTTGCCCATGATAAAATGCACGTAAAACACATTCCCGCTGATCGGGTTTAAGGTGTTCCAAACATTTTAATAGATTACGTACATCGTCTCCTTGTTGGTACAAGGTATCGGGTTCAGGTTCTTTAGAAAGAAACTCAAGTGTTTCATACTCCACGTCAGCAAGCTGCGGGCGGCTTTTTGCCTCCCGCAGCTTGTTTAGCGCTTGGTTGCGCACGATGACCGCCATCCATGTCATGGCATCAGCCTTACTCGCGGTAAATTGTGATGCATGTTTCCAGATTTTAATAAAACCTTCTTGTAGCACATCTTCCGCCAAGCTGGTATCACGTAATATATACTTGCAGATAGCCAGTAAATTAGGTGAAGATTTTTTATATAATTGTTGAAATGCCTTGATTTCACCGTGTCCACTGCGGACAAGCAATTCATTCAATAACGTCATCGTTTTCCTTAAATCTCGTGCTAAATGGAAAATTATTTACCGCTTAGGCGTTTTCCAAAGGAGACGGCGTAACCGGGTGAGCGGAACAGGAGCACAGGGTCATCGCTTGGCTTAATACCATCAGCCATGATCAGTGGATCAAAGTTGATTTTTTCGCATTCAGCCCCTTTTTGTGGCAGTGCTGAAGTAATGCTTAAGGTGCCGACTTTTATTTCTTTGCGTTCCTTTGGCCATAACAAGGTGGGGTTGTTATCGGGATCGCCGGGTTCGCCAAGGGTTAGCATCATGTCCCAACGAATCGGACTTTCTTTGGCACGATCAATCAATTTCTGTTCAAGGAAATTGGCAGGTGAAGACTTGAGTTCGCTGTCGGTTAGGGATTTTTCGCCATCTTGTGGGACAAAACGCCAGCGTACCGGGGTGGTTTTCTCATCCTTATTGATAAATTTGAAGGTGTGAATGCCAAAATAGCTACTGTTTGCCCAACTAATCGGTGGGTTGTTTTTTTCCAGAAATTCAGCTTGTGGAAGGCTGTCAGGGTGGCTTGCCTTGAAAGCTTTAATTTTTTCGGGATCCGGCTTGCCTGTAGCGGGGTCAGGCGTTTTAGCAACGATGTCATCAAGGAAGGTTTGTGGGGTAGCCGCTCCAAATACGGGCGTGTTGAGCATGGTTATGTGATGAAGATTGTTGTCGGGTAGCTTGAATTCCAAGGCCATGCCCCGTGGATTTTTGGCGGTGTCCGGTATGTTAGGATTACCCGTAGGGATGGAGAAGCGGGCAATCACCGGGATGGTTTTGCCTGAAAAGAGTACTGAGCGCGTGTAAGCGGCGGCTTCCGGCAAACCGGTAAAGTCACCGGTTGCACACGTTCCTTTGGTATGGTTGCGGCGTTCACCGACATGAACACCATACGTTTTTTCCAAGGCGGATACGACTTCATCGGCAGTGACTACTTTTTCCTCTGCCCAAAGCGGTGTTGTGAAAACTAGCGCTCCGCTGAGTAAGCAGAGTGAAAGTCTTTGCGTTTTGGTGTGCATGATATGTCTGGTTCCTGTTGTGTGAATTCAGGACATATACACACCAATTCGCTTGTTGGATGCAAAAAATCAGTAGTACAAGGCAAAATCTAACCATAGGCGTTCATTTCGATCATCTCGCATCCACAACACAACAATCAGCGTACAAGTTTAAGACTACTGCATGTACCCACAACAAGGATATTCCCCGTGAAACCCACTTTGCTGATTTTCCCCCTGATGCTGTTCTCACTGGTAGCATTCGCCGACGCTGATGCTGTAAAAACGGTTGCGGCAACCGATATTGTCACTAAAACCAGCCCGTATTCCGTCGCCGAGACCATGAACAAGTTCGAGTCCATCGTCAAGACGAAAGGGTTGGAGGTATTTGCCCGCATCGACCACCAGCAAAATGCCAAAGCAGCCGGAATGGAAATGAACGCTGCGCAAGTGCTGATTTTCGGCAACCCCAAAACGGGTACTCCCCTGATGCAACAGGATGCAGCAGTGGCACTGGATCTGCCCATGCGGGTAGCCGTGTATGCAGACAAGGCTGGGGATGTACATATTGCCTACCACGCACCTGATAGTCTGGCGGTCAATTTTGAGTTGAAAGACAGTGCGGTGCTGCCTCAGTTGGCGGATGCCCTCAACAAGCTGACTGCCGCAGCCATAACGACAACCCCCTGACACATTGACGGGGAAATAGTTATTTGACCATGATCCGGCGTAGCTGACCCAACTGGGCATAAGCCTTTAACTTTTTCCCTAAAAATAGATGTCCGTCTGCATCCAAATATCAGGCAAGCGCGTATATCCCCCCGAACCAAAACAAAAGGAGTGTTCACGATGAAATCCAATAAACTTTCCCTTGCCCTGTCTTTGGGTACAGTGCTGATTGCTGGTACTACGCTTGCCGGTTGCGGCAGCAATCCGTTTTCTGCTGAAAAAGGTGCTGATACCACGATGACCCACACCAAACCGGCGGATGGCAGTTGTGGTGCGAAAAAAGATGGCAGTTGTGGAGCCAAGCAAGACGGCTCTTGTGGTGCGAAAAAAGACGGTAGCTGCGGTGCCAAACAAGACGGCTCTTGTGGTGCGAAAAAGTAATCACTAAATTTACTGTGTTAAAACCAGAAGGGCAGCCATTTTGACTGCCCTTCTTCGCGTTATGTCACCGCCAATTTAGCGACTCAAACGACGGGTCAACAGAAAATCCAACGACCACTTGCCGGGGCCAAACACGAATACCGTCCAAATCATTGCGCCCCAGAAAACGTGTTGCCAAAAACCACCCGCCCCTTCAATCGTAAACAAATACGGGTAGGCAATGACCGCCACCATATTGAACACGAACAGTGCCAACGCCGCTGGGCGAGTCAATAACCCAATTGCCAACAATACCGGCAAGACCAATTCAGCGGCTGTCCCCAGATACGCGGCTAATTCGGGCGATAGCAGCGGCACGGCATACTCGTCTTCAAACAGATAAAGAGTACTTGACCAACTCTGGATTTTGGTCAAACCGGATGCGAAAAACACCCAAGCAACATACAGGCGAAAACCCAGCAAGGTCAGCGGTTTCACAAACCCGTCTAAAGGCCAGCATTCCCCCATCAGAAAACCGGATAATGTAATAGCTTGTTTCATCGAGAACTCCTTCGTCCTATTGTGTTAATGATGTCGATATACGCCCCCGTTCGGATAGCAGATGCAGCAAGCCTGAAATCTGTCTACAATCGGCTTTTCCTGTGTGGCGTGCATCCAACAGCAGCCAGCCAACGTATAAGAATGCATAAGGAACATCATGGAACCACTGAACGAACTGCTGCAACGCAGCGGGCAGGGCGATGCAGCCGCCTTCAGGCAACTGTATGACGCGACCTCTCCCCGCTTGTTTGCGCTGTGCAAACGGCTGTTGCGTGACGCGGCACTCGCGGAAGACGTGTTGCAGGAAGGTTTTATCAAAGTGTGGCATCACGCCGCGCAATTCAGCGCCAGCAAAGCCAGTGCCATGACGTGGATGACCACGATTATACGCAACCAAGCACTCGATAAACTGCGCCAAGCCCAAAGCCGCCCGACGGTGGTTGATGATGTGGAATACGAATCCCTAGAATTTGCCTCGCTGGAACCAGAGCCTGATGCGTTGCAACAAATGGGCGAAGATGCCCAGCGGCTGCTGTACTGCTTAGACCAGCTAAAACCGGAACAGCGCGAATGCATTCTGCAAGCCTTTTACCACGGGCAAACCCATGATGAGCTGGCGCAATCGTTGGCAAAACCCTTAGGCACGGTGAAAGCGTGGATACGGCGCGGATTGGAACAATTACGGGGGTGCTTACAATGAAGCGTTACCAAAACCCAGACATTTTTGAACACCTCGCGATGTCCTACGCGCTTGGCACCTTGCAGGGCAAAGCACGCCTGCGCTTTGAAAAATTGATGCGCAAACACCTCTATCTGCGGGCAGTCACCAACGCTTACCAGCAACAATTTGCGCCATTGGCAACCCTGATCCCCAGTGAAGCGCCACCGGCACGGGTGTGGAATGCGATCAGCCAAGAATTGCAGTTAGGCAAACAACCCGCCCTCGCATCCGCTCATTGGTTAACCAAACTGAAAGACTACCTGCCTTGGTCAATGACAGCGCTTGCCTCGATTGCGGCGGCTGCCATGACCGTGTTATTACTGAACATGAATGTAGAACCTGCGGCTTACATGGCAATGCTCAAGCCACCTCTACAGCAAGATAAAATGCTGGTAGTAACCGTTTATCATGACACGATGGAAATTGCTTTCAACATGCCCAGCGGCACATTACCTGTGAAAGATGACATGATGCCCACCGTATGGTGCATCCCCAAAGACCGCAATAAACCGCTGATGCGCATGGGTACGCTAACTGCGCAAGGTGAAAACCGGATGTCGATTGACAAGGCAACTTGGAAGGAAATGGCGAATGTCAGCCAATTTGCGATCAGCCTCGAACCGATGGATAAGCCACCCAGCGACAAACCGCAAGGTGAAGTGGTCTTGAGTGGCGAGCTGGCAGCGCTGTAACGGCTATGGCGCTAGGTTTCAAGCCATAGCCCATACAGCCAATCCCTGTTTTTCCCGCGTTAAATTTAACACCCGTGTCTGTCCTATTTGATGGGTTTGCTCCCCGTTATATAGCACGACCCCGTTAGGCAAACAATCCGGGGAAACCGCCCGGAATGCGTCGATTCCTTTGAGAAACGCCGGGGAAAATGTGGCGGAGGATTTGATTTCCACCGGCAACAAGCCCTGACGCTGCCGAATCAGCAAATCCACTTCATTGCCCTGCGAATCCCGGTAAAAGTACAAATCCGGGCGCAATCCACGGTTCAAATGTGCCTTAAGAATTTCCAGAATCATCAGGTTTTCATACAAATTGCCACGTAACGGATCACGCGCCACCTGTTCCGCTGACTGAATACCCAGCAAAAATGCCGCCAGCCCGGTATCGGTAAAATATAACTTGGGCGACTTAATCACGCGCTTGCGGATATTGGCGAAAAACGGCGGCAATTCAAACAAAATATACGACGCCTTTAACACGCTTACCCAGTGTTGAATAGTGGTCGATGACACCCCTACATCATTGCCGAGTGATGAATAATTCACTACCTGCCCTACCCGCCCTGCCAACAAGACTAAAAACTGCTGAAAGCGGCTCAAATCTTTGATGTTTAAAATGGCTCGAACATCACGTTCCACATAAGTCTGTAAATAGCCATTAAAGAAACGGTTGGGCTGCAATTGCTGGCTGTGCAAGCGCGGAAATGCGCCTTGGTAAATCAGCTCAAAAACATCCACTTCCGGCTGCACTTGGCGAATTTCTTCCAGCGTCAGCGGCAACAAAGTGAGCAAAGCCGTGCGCCCCGCTAGGGACTGACTAACCGCTGTATGCAAATCCGGTTGGTGACTGCCAGTCAGGATAAACATACCCGGCTGCTGCGCTTTATCCACAATGCCTTGCAAATAAGACAGTAAAATCGGCAAGCGTTGAATTTCATCCAGAATCGCGCCATTAGGCATTTGCGATAAAAAGCCACGCGGATCGGTTTCGGCGGCAAGACGGGTATCAGGGTCTTCCAGCAAAAAGTAAGGCTTGTCAGGAAAGCATTGCTGGGCCAATACCGTCTTCCCAGACTGACGCGGCCCAAAGAGGGTAACAACGGGGTATTCCCGGCTGCTTTCCAGTAATTCTGGCGCAATATCACGCTTGATCATGGGTATGTTTTAATACACTAAACGCTATAAAGACAATAGCTTAACGCCCACATTTGCAAATCTCAAGTTTAACTTGAAATCTGCAAAATGCATCACAACAGCACTTGCCGGGTTTCCCGCAAAAACTGCCATACCTGCTGCTCAACTTTGGGGGCAAGCAACACCTCTGGCTTTCTACCCCTAGGGCAAGCCAAGCGCGGCGTTGTCCCAAATACGCGGCAAATCAGCGGACGCTCCGCATACACCGTACAACCCTGTTCCCCCAAATAGGGGCAACACCAATCAGCCAATGCCTCAGCATGTTCCGCTTCACTTTTGACGGGTAGCTCTGCGATTTCCTCACTGGAGGCCGTGACTGGCCCGCAACAGTCATGGCAACCCGGCTCGCAGGCAAACGTAGGAATATTGCGGCGTAAAAAACGTATGATCTGATAATTTTGGGTCATGTTAGCCTGATGGGATTGTGCCTTAATGGGTTGCCAGCGGGTCGGTGGCATCGGCTTTGTCGTGCGTCCCGAAACGGTCAATCAAGGTAGCACTGGCTTCATTCAAACCGACCACTTCCACTTCCGTGCCTTCACGACGGAACTTCACCACCACTTTGTCGAGCGCACCGACGGCGGTTAAATCCCAAAAATGCGCCCGACTGACATCAATTTGCACCTTATCCAGCACATCTTTGAAATCGAACGACGCAATAAACGCATCGGCTGAAGCAAAAAACACCTGCCCCACCACCTCGTAAACCCGCATCCGCCCTTCGTCTTCCGAACGCGATTTCACAAACATAAACCGCGCAATCTTGTTGGCGAAGAAAAAGCCCGACAGCAACACCCCAACCAACACGCCTTGCGCCAGATCATGCGTCGCCACCACCACGGCGACCGTGGCAATCATAGTGGCATTGAAACTTTTCGGGTGTTCACGCAATTTCCGCACCGAATCCCAGTTGAACGTGCCAATCGACACCATGATCATCACCGCCACCAATGCCGCCATCGGGATTTGCGCCACCCAATCACCAATGAACACAATCATCAGCAGCAAAAATGCACCCGCCACAAACGTAGATAACCGCCCACGCCCGCCGGATTTTACATTGATCACCGACTGCCCAATCATCGCACAACCCGCCATGCCACCAAGGAAACCCGTGGCAATATTCGCCACGCCCTGCCCCACACACTCGCGTTGTTTATTGCTGGTGGAATCGGTTAAATCATCCACAATCGTCGCCGTCATCAACGACTCCAGCAAACCCACCACCGCCAGCGTGACCGACACGGGGAAAATAATCGTCAGCGTTTCCCAATTCAGCGGAATATCCGGCAACAAAAACACCGGCAAGCTATCCGGCAATGCGCCCATATCGCCGACCGTGCGAATCTCCAGCCCAAACACCATCGCCACCGCGCTCAACACAATGATTGCCACCAACGGCGATGGCACAGCTTTGGTCACATACGGGAACAGGTAAATAATCCCCAAACCGGCGGCAACCATTGCATACACCAACCAACCATGCCCAATCAACTCCGGCAATTGCGCCATAAAAATCAGAATCGCCAGCGCATTCACAAACCCGACAATCACCGCCCGTGACACAAAGCGCATCAGCAAATCCAGCCGCAGCATCCCCGCCACAATCTGCAACACCCCCGTGAGCAAAGTCGCCGCAAACAAATACTGCAAACCGTGATCTTTCACCAGCATCACCATGACCAAGGCCATTGCGCCCGTCGCAGCGGAAATCATCCCCGCACGACCGCCCGCAAATGCAATCACCACTGCCATACTGAACGAGGCATACAGCCCCACTTTCGGATCAACGCCCGCAATAATTGAAAAAGCGATGGCTTCAGGAATAAGTGCCAACGCGACGACGAGTCCGGCAAGCAGGTCATTTTTGACATTGCCGAACCAATCCTGTGGGAGAGATTTCATGGTGCTAGATTCCATTATTGAAGAGTGAGTGCGCGAAGCAAACAGCAGAAGCGCTGCATTCTAGGGAAATCAGCTCGCAAAATACAGCGATACCGTGATGACTCGTGTATGCTAATCGCTGTGTTTTAACTGGAGATTGCTTGATGTTACGCTGGTTCTTTGCCCAACCTTTACACATGCGCATTGCCATTATGATTGCGCCAATACTCGCCATCGGCGGCTGGGGCATGATGGACTTGTGGGTCACAAAAGACCAACCCGCCCCCAAGCCAGAACAGCAAATTGCCATGCTACCGCTGCAATTGCAGGGCGAATGTTTTCTCGCTACCAACCAGTGCTTGCTGCAACACGACAAGATGAAGCTTTCGATGCTGCTTAAAGATTCCGGCAAACCGGGTATTGTGCGGATGGAAATTATCCCCGACACCAATATTCGTGGCATCCAAATGTCTTTGGTGCAGTTGGAAAATGAACACCAAATCGTGGTGGAATCCACGCCGGATGGCAATCTGTGGTTTGCGGAATTTCCCGATAAATTGCTGACACCTTCCCCGTCAGCATTGCGGATTGCGCTGGCAAAGTTTGGCTCGGTATCGTTTGCCGAAATTCAGCCACACTTCTGAACACAAAAGGCTCTGAGGAGCCTTTTCTTGCCTTAAATCATTGCACGCCTTACCGCCTAGCACTACGCTGGGAACACAAAAATAGCAACGTTCACTCCGCTAGAGAATAAACTGCATGTCAGATCTTGTTTTTTACTACCATAACCGCTTGCCGTGCGCTGCATTCGCCCTATTGGAAACCGCCATTAAGGAACACGGTGAACATGAACTCATCTCGACGTTTGATGAATTCAGGGTTGACCAGTATGTGCTGGCAGATTCCGCTACTTCGCGGATTATCGCTATCGACTTCGACAATACCATTACCGCCGACCCAGACTTTTACCTTGCGCTGATAAAACGTTACCGTGAAAGTGGCTGGGAACCGATCGTGTGTACTTTGCGCGATGACATGGATGATAACTTGCTGGAAATTCGCGAACGGCTTCAGGGTGACGGGATGCGGATTTACACCACCGATGGTAGAAAAAAACGGGCTTTCATGCTTCATCAGGGAATCAGTGTCGGACTGTGGATTGATGATTATTTTCCAGCAATTATCCCGTTCGGCTCGCCCCTGCTTATCAGAAACGGAATAGAGTACTGATTTATGGATACCGTAGCACCACTCGACTCTAGCAAAGAAATCCTCGATTGCTTCCTCAGCGGCAAATTCAAACGCATGGATTGCCCACAGTGTGAAAACACCTTCCTCACGAAAGTCTACGAAATGAAATGCTTCGATAGCGGCAAAAAACTCAGCGTGAAATGCGCCGAATGCAAACGGCTATTCACCGCCAATACGGAGAGTGATGCTTGGAAAAATTACGTCGTCTTGGAAAAACAGTCGCTAGGGCTGGAATATTTTCTGGATGCCATCGAAAAACACCAGCTCACCAGTGTGCCGTTTGCCCGCCGCGTGGGGGTATTGGATGAAGAGGGGCAACCGCTTGACCCCGCCTGTATCCACTTATTCACCTTTGAAGAACCCGACTATCGCATCATTTACGTGATGGAACGCTTGGAACATTTGAATGAAGCCGATTCTGCTTTTTTCACCGAACATGTTCACGAAATTGACTGGATGGAAGAGGCCGAACGTATCAAAGTTTGGGCTTACGTCGCCAAACACTATGGCGATGAATTAGCGGATGACATGCGCAAGCTCTGCAAGTATTACCGCGAACACCAACAATACCTTAACTGGGATTTGCACGGCGACAACTTAATGCGCCAAGTGAAAGATGGCAAGATTGTGATCATGGATCCGTTTGCGCCGAAAATGGGCGATTACATGGAATAGTGAAGGGAAAAGTAGGGAATTTGGAGCGGGTGATGGGAATCGAACCCACGTGTGCAGCTTGGGAAGCTACCGTTCTACCATTGAACTACACCCGCTTATTGAGATAGTGTCAGCAGGTCGCTATTGTAGTGCGTTTTGGTCGAGACAACAATCATGATAGCTACATTTGCTGACAAAGTACTGGCGTGGTTCGATCAGCACGGGCGCAAAGACTTGCCTTGGCAGCAAAATCCCACCCCTTACCGTGTTTGGGTGTCGGAAATCATGCTGCAACAAACCCAAGTCACCACCGTCATTCCCTACTACGAACGCTTTATGCAACGTTTCCCCGACGTGCAAAGCCTCGCCGCTGCACCGCCAGACGATGTGCTGAAATTGTGGGAAGGCTTAGGCTATTACAGCCGCGCCCGCAACCTGCACAAAACCGCGCAACAAGTCCGCGACATCTACGCAGGCGAATTCCCCACCGATATGTCCAACATGGAAACCTTACCCGGCATTGGGCGTTCCACCGCCGCCGCCATTCTTTCACTCAGTCATGGGCAACGCGAAGCCATTTTGGATGGCAACGTCAAGCGCGTACTGGCGCGTTACCACGCCGTAGCAGGCTGGGCGGGCGAACCGCGTGTGCAAAAACAACTCTGGGCATACGCCGAACAACACCTGCCCGCTGAACGCAATGCCGCTTACACCCAAGCCATGATGGACATGGGCGCAACCCTCTGCACCCGCAGCAAACCGCTGTGCCTGCTCTGCCCCTTACAAGACGGCTGCCAAGCCTTTAAACAAGGCAAACCGCAAGCCTACCCCGGCAAACGCCCGACAAAAGCGCTACCCGAAAAAACGGCACTGGCGTTGCTATTACGCAATACCGCAGGCGAATTGCTGCTGCAACAGCGCCCGCCAACCGGCGTTTGGGGTGGGCTGTGGAGTTTCCCCGAATTTGCCGATGAAACCGCGCTGCATGACTGGCTGGCACAGCATTTCACCCCGACACAAGCCATTGCGACCCGTTTACCCGTGTTAACGCACACTTTTTCCCATTATCGCCTGCATTTACAGCCCTTACAGCTCGATTTAGACGCGCAACCCGCACGGATAATGGAAGGTAACGGCTGGCTCTGGTATAAAGCAAACACCGAATATACGGGCGGGCTGTCAGCCGCTGTCCGCCAATTTTTCCAGACCATTGACTGAATCACTGAGGAAAACACATGACACGCATGGTGAACTGCATCCATTTAGGCCGCGAAGCCGAAGGCTTAGACCGCCCCACTTACCCCGGCGCATTGGGTGTGAGAATTTACGAACACGTTTCCAAAGAAGCGTGGGGCAAATGGTTGAAACAACAAACCATGTTCATTAACGAATACCGCCTCAGCACCATCAACCCCAAAGACCGCAAGTTCCTGCAAGAAGAAATGGAAAAATTCTTCTTTGGCGAAGGCGCAAGCACGATTGATAACTTCAAGCCGGTTTGAAGAATCCCCTCACCCCAACCCCTCTCCCTCAAGGGGCGAGGGGCTAAGAGAAATTCTCTTTCTTACTCCCCCTCGCCCCTTGAGGGAGAGGGGGCTGGGGGTGAGGGGTTTCTTTACTGACTCGGTGGTTTCCAAATCATGGCTTCCATCTGCCAATTGGCTAATACGTCTTTAGGCGGCACAGAGCCATCCGGCCCATTCCAAGTACCGCCAAACAAATACAGTACATTGCCGGTTTTCGGGGCGTAACACAGCACTTTGCCAGATAATTCCTCCGCCCCAGCGCGGCACTCTTCCGTTGCACCGTAGGCATAAACTTCGTTGAAACGGCTACCCAGCGCATGACCCAAGCCATTACCGATCAAATTGTCGTGCACCATGACCGAAAACACTTTTTCGTGTTTCGCATCGGGGTTAATGCTCAACAGCGGTTTTAAATCCTGACTAACGGTGATAGTGGGGTATTCATGCCCTTCTGCATAATTCGTGCGCTGTGCAACATTTAAGCCCTGAAAAGCCATCGTAATGTCATGCAGGTTGAAGGGCGTATTGCCATTGATCGGCCCAATGCCATCAACCGACAACATTTCGATGGGTTTGACGGTCGGTTGCACCACTGTATTGGCTTGATCGTCGCAAGCAGTCACACTCAACAACGCCACGGTTGCGCCTAACACCCATCTCTTTCCAGCCAAACGTTGCATATTCGCTCCTTTACTTAATCGCCGCGTCAACATTCTTTCACAAAAATCCCAGCCGTGCATTTTTATGCTTCCCTGTTTATAGTCCAGAACCTTAGCCATCACCTGAAAAATACCATGCCTGAAAATCCCGTCTGGTTGATTGATGCCAGTATTTATGTGTTCCGCCCCTGGTTTGTGCGCCAGCCTATTGTGTTAGATCATGAAGGCAACCCCGTGAATGCGGTGCTGGGTTTCCTGCGCTTTATCTACAATTTGTTGCAAACCGAACAACCACAGCGCATTGCGTTTGCCTTTGACATTAGCCTGCAAACCTCCACGCGCAAAACCATTTACCCCGCGTATAAAGCTAATCGCACCCCTGCCCCCGCCGAACTCAAAATGCAATTCCAACTGTGCCGCGATTTTTTGGATGCACTCGGCATTGTGCAAGCCGCCAGCCCCTATTTTGAAGCGGATGATGTCATCGGAACCTGGGCAAAACAGCAACGCGATAACGGGAAAACCTGCATGATTATCAGCGGCGACAAAGACTTAGCGCAATTGGTCAATGATGGCGATATTTGGTGGGATTACGGCAAACGCACGCCACTACCCCCCGGTGGCGTGAAAAAAGAATTTGGCGTCTGGCCTGCACAAATCCCCGATCAGTTAGCTCTGGCGGGCGATGTAGCCGATAACATCCCCGGCATTCCGGGCGTAGGTATGTCGACCGCCGCCAAACTGTTGCAGAAATTCAGCAGCGTGGAGGTGTTGCTATCGCGCATTCCCGAAATCGGGCTAATGAAAACCCGTGGGGCAAAACGCCTGCAAGAACTGGTTGACGAACATCAAGCCACGGTGCGGCTGGCACGGCAATTAACCGAGATTTATTGCGACGTGCCGGATGTACCGCTGGATTTACGGCGTAGGGATAAGGATTTGGGGCAGTTACAGGCATTGTGCGAACGCTTGGGACTGAGCGAACAACAATTTCACCTATGGCAAAACGTGTAGGGACGTATTGCATACGCCCATCCCCGCACGATTTAAGAGGGCGTATGCAATACGCCCCTACGCATCATCCGCCATCGCGGTATCGTATTCTTCGCTGCGCTCCATCCATTCCATCTCCACTTCTTCGAGCTTGGCATCGAGGTTGCTTTTGTCGAGCACCAGTTGCTTGAGCTTGTGGCGGTTGGCATCGCTGTAAATGTCGGGGTCGGCGAGCTGTGCTTCTAGCGTGGCTTGTTGTTGCTGGAGTTTGTTCATTTCCTGCTCCAACTTGTCGATCTTTTTCTTTAAGGGCTGCAATTGTTTGCGCTTTTCGGCGGCTTCGCGGCGCTGGTCTTTACGTCCTTCGGCGGTGTGCGTCGGGGCGGTTCGCGAACCGCCCTTACAGGATTCATCTTCTTCTTTGCGGAAACGGTTTTGCAACCACGCCGCGTAATCATCGAGGTCGCCGTCGAATTCCAGCGCTTTGCCGCTATCGACCAGCAACAGCTTGTCGGTGACGGTTTTGAGCATATGGCGGTCGTGCGAGACGATGACCATTGCGCCCTTAAACTCCTGCAATGCCATGCTCAGAGCAAGGCGCATGTCGAGGTCAAGGTGGTTGGTCGGTTCATCCAGCAACAGCAAATTCGGGCGTTGGTAGATCAGCAACGCCAGCGCAAGGCGGGCTTTTTCACCGCCGGAAAAGGGCGCAATCGCCTCTTCCACCCGCGTACCTTGAAAGGCAAAACCGCCGAGGAAATTACGCAAATCCTGTTCGCGAGCTTGTTTATCCATGTCGCGCAAATGTTGCAGTGGCGATTGATCGACCTTGAGCTGTTCGAGCTGATGCTGGGCGAAATAGCCGATTTTTAGATCGGGCGCTTGCCAGCTTTCACCCGCTTGCGCAGGCAGTTCTCCGGCAAGGAATTTGATCAGGGTGGATTTACCCGCACCGTTGGGGCCGATCAACCCAATGCGGTCGCTGGGGAAAATTTGCAGCTCCACCTTGTCGACGATGGTTTTATCACCGTAGCCGAGGCGAGCTTCACGCACATGCAGCAAGCGATCCGGCAGTTTTTCGGGGTCACGAAAGCTGAAATGGAATTGCGAATCGACGTGCGCGGCGGAGATGACTTGCATCCGCTCCAACGCTTTGAGGCGGCTTTGCGCTTGGCGGGCTTTGGTGGCTTGAGCGCGGAAACGGTCGACATACTTTTGCATGTGTTCGCGTTCGCGCTTTTGCTTCTCGTAAGCGGATTGCTGTTGCGCAAGTTTTTCCGCACGGGTGATTTCAAAGGTCGAATAGTTGCCAGTGTAGAGCGTCAAGCGGCTGTGTTCGATGTGGGCAATGTTGGTGCAAATCGCATCGAGGAATTCGCGGTCATGCGAAATCAGCAGCAATGTGCCACGGTAGTTTTTCAGCCAATCTTGTACCCAGATGACCGCATCAAGATCAAGGTGGTTGGTGGGTTCGTCGAGCAGGAGCAGGTCGGAACGGCACATCAGGGCTTGCGCGAGGTTGAGGCGCATCCGCCAACCGCCGGAAAAACTGCTAACCGGGTTGTTGATTTGGTCGGGTTTGAAACCGAGTCCGTGCAGCAAGGTGGCAGCGCGGCTTTCAGCGGTGTAGCCGTCGATGGCATCGAGGCGGGCGTGCAGTTCGCCGAGGTGTGCGCCGTCGGCGTGTTCGAGTTGCTGGCGCAGGCTGACGTATTCGGTGTCACCTTCGAGCGCGTAATGCAGCGCAGACTGGTCGGTGGCGGGCGTTTCCTGCTGGACGTGCGCGATGATCCAATAAGGCGGTATCGAAAAATTGCCCGTGTCTTGGTGCAATTCGCCGCGAATCAGCGCGAACAGGGTGGATTTGCCGACACCGTTCGCACCCGTGACCCCGACGTTCTGACCGGGATGGATGCTGAAGGAAACGGATTCGAGCAGGGCTTTGGAGCCGCGCCGTAGGGTTAGATCAGAAAAGACTAGCATATATGATTCTTCAAGAGAGTTTTAACTAAAAGGTTATTTTTTAATATCTAAAATTATTTTTCTAAGTTTCGTCACTACCTCTGTCCAAGCTTCATCTCTATTTTCATGAGATGTAATCCATTGCCGAGGAGTCCATCCTAGTTTTGATAGGGGCAACTCTTTCCAAAAACAAGAACGGAGTAGTACGGGCACTACCACTTTCTGCCCCTTTCGATGTGCATCTAAAGCTCTGTCTAATTCTTTCTCATAACAAAAATCAGAAGCAATAAAATCACTACTTACCAAACAAATCACTATGTCAGCTTCATCCAGTTCTCGGTAAATACACTCTTCCCATTCATCCCCGACATCAATTGCTCGATCATCCCATACGACCACTTGCTTTAAGCGTAACAGTGGGCGCATATGTGCACTAAATTCGGTCAAGTATTTTTCATCTTTTTGGGAATAAGACACAAATGCCTTGATCGGTTGATCTACAAGTTGGGATTCCAAATCATTAGACATCATTATCATCCTCTTCCAAAAAAGAGTTAGTAAGACTACTTAGTACCCTTTTTTTGGCATCAACATGATGCACAATCGCCCCCAACAACAAACTCCAATCCACCACTCCGCAAAAATCCAAGCTCTGCAAATGCCGCAGCCACAACGGATACCGTACTTTCTCCGCCAGCACCGGAATCACGGGAATACCAATTTCTTCCGCCATGCTCACTTCATTATGTACCCACTTGGACGTGCGTACTTTCTCAGAAACCACCAACACCATCACATCGCTAGTTTCGAGTTCAGATTCCAGCTTGTGATACCACACATCACCGGGTTTCAGACCACTTACATCGCGGAATACCACGAAACCAGCCACCTGCAATTGCTGCTGGATTTCAACAGCAAGATTCTCACCGTGACTACCATCACGAGCATAACTGATAAAAGCTTTCTTCCCGTTATTTTCATAATCAACAACCGAAGTTACTATAGACGCAGATTTTTGCTCAACAACCTCCCGTACCACTTCGACTAGCTGATGCTCCATACTGCGTGATTCGATCTGATCGCGTTCATGTTTTAACTTCTGGATAGCCTGACGTTCCGCAGATAACTGGCGTGCAAGCTCTTCAGCATGGCTTACCCCACTCGTTGCATGAGTTGATTGGGCATTACCTCTAGCTTGCTCAGCTAATGTATCGGTACTTGTAGCAAAAACTTTTTTGCGTCTAACCTCAACACTCACTCTTTTACCACGCTGACCAATTCCTGATTTCACAGCCGCTTCACTATGTTTCAGAGGGCTGTCGGTACCCGGCACCGATGCTCCCTGACGGATGTGAGCCAGTAATTTTAACTTCTGTGCATCCGTGATCCATGCATCTGCGCCATCAACTCGAATACCTGAATCCTGTAACTGCTTGAGCAGAAACTCAACGGGGGCATCGATTATCTCGGCAAGTTTTTTAACTGCTATATCTGACATTTATATTTTCCCACATTGCCAGCCCATTACTACTTGCTCCACCGTTACAAAGCTCCCTCCATGTTCAACATGATTGATAAAGACTCTGGAAATGGAATCAATGTCACTTAATAAAAAAGAATGCTGCATTAATAGCAGACTAACGGCTGGATGTGAACGACCTTTTTACTTGCCACTATCCACAAGCTTAGCTAGACTCATGACTAATCAAGGAGCTAAGCATGCAAGTCAACATCCACGAAGCCAAAACCCAGCTTTCCCACCTCATACAATGTGTGCTGAACGGGGAAGAAGTCATCATTGCCCGCAACAACCAGCCCGTGGTACGCCTGCAAGCACTCACCAAACCACCTGCCAAACGCAAACTCGGTTCACTACGCGGCTTGGTCAAACATATCGCTGCTGATTTCGACGCGCCACTGGATGATTTTCAGGAATACATGGTATGAGAGCATTATTGGATACGCATACCCTGCTATGGCTAGTCGATAGCCCCGACAAACTGCCCGCCGCAGTCACAGCCATCTGCGAAGACGAAAACAATGCTCTATTCATCAGCGTTGCCAGCTTTTGGGAACTGTCGATTAAAATGAGCTTGGGCAAAATTGAACTCGAAGATAACGCGCTGGCAAGGCTGCAAACCTGGTGTGACGAGAATACTGTACAATTACTACACATTCAGGTAAGCCATTGCCAGCAAGTGCAAACCTTGCCATTCCATCATCGTGACCCGTTTGACCGTTTACTGATTGCGCAAGCCATGTGCGAGAAACTGATTCTGCTCAGCGCTGATGGACATTTCACTGATTATGCGGTTGATGTCATCTGGAAACATTAACTGAACCCACCACACCAATCATCAGCAAAACCCCCCACTTCATCAAATCCCGCCCCTCTTAATTAATCATACAGCCTTACAATTAAGGCAATAAAATCTGTTATTAGACTACTTTCAGGACTCCCCCATGAAAAAGTTTCTTGTCGTCAATGCTGGTCTTGCCGCGCTCATGGGTTCAAGCATGGCAGAAGCAGGCTTTTCCCCCTATTACGCGGGGGCAGCCATTGGTGCATCCAAAAACAACGGCAATGAAGCCCAATTTTGTGATGAATGCACCGGCTCACAATTCACCATGCACAAGAAAAATACCGGCGGCGCCAAAGTCCACAAAGTCTACGCGGGTGCCAATTTAAACCCGGTGTTTGGCGTCGAAGCGGAATATGCCAATCTTGGTGACACCTACGCTATCGACATGTACCGCCCGGAATTCGGCATTCCCGGCGGACGCGCTGAATACGCCAAAGCCCGTCAAAAAACCCGTGGCATCGGTATCAGCGCCAAAGCCAATCACCGTATTACCCGCAAGACCTCGGTCTACGGCAAAGCCGGTGCATTTGCTTGGGAAAATAAAAACAGCATGGATTACACCAACCTCGATGGCATCAATGAACGCTACAAAAGCACCGACCGGGGCGTTAGCCCAACGGTAGGGCTTGGCGTTGAACACGAAGTAACCGATCGCATCAGCATTCGGGTGGGGTGGGATCGCACTTTTGACACCGGCAAAGGCGACCGTTTCTTAGAGTTGGATGCGAATAAAAACGTTGTTGATTTACACAGCGTTAAAACCGACACCGACATGATCTACGTCGGCGCAACCTTTAACTTTTAAACCGACGGCGGGGCAAATAAACACTTGCCCCCAGCCTTGGTGATAGCGGCAACACGCTCCGCATGTGCCGCCAATTCATCTTCACTTGCCGGAATTACCCGCAAGCGACTCACGTCTGCCGTCACGCGCCGAATGACCGCGCCACCTTGTTGCCCATCACGATTGCCATCTTCTGCACCTAGCAACAAGCTGACTTGCCCGCCCGTCATCGCTAGGTAGACATCCGCCAAAATCTCCGCATCCAGCAACGCGCCATGCAAAGTACGGTGAGCATTATTGATTTCGTAACGCTTACACAATGCATCCAAACTGGCGCGTTGACCCGGGAACAATTGCCGCGCCATCCGCAACGTATCGGTCACGCTGCAAGCGTCCGTGATCGGCTGATGCGCCGGGTTCACCAAGCGCAATTCGTGGTTAATGAAACCAATATCAAACGGCGCGTTGTGGATAATTAGCTCAGCTCCGCGCACATACGCGAGAAAATCATCCATAACCGCTTCAAAACGCGGCTTATCCGCCAAAAAATCATTGGTGATGCCGTGAACTTCAATCGCCCCCGCATCAATTTCGCGATCCGGTTGCAAATAAACGTGGAAATTATTCCCCGTCAAGCGGCGGTTGAGCATTTCCACGCAACCAATTTCGATAATGCGATGCCCCTCTTTCGGTTCGAGGCCGGTGGTTTCGGTATCCAGAATGATTTGGCGACTCATAGTTTCTTCTCGTCGATGGCTTGATTAGCCAATTGATCTACTCGTTCGTTTTCGGCGTGTCCGCTATGGCCTTTCACCCAACGCCAATCAATTTTATGTTGTGCGGAAGCCACATCCAGACGTTGCCACAGTTCTTGATTTTTGACCGGTTTGCCCGCTGCTGTTTTCCAACCTTTGCGTTTCCAACCGGCTAACCATTCGGTAATGCCTTGGCGCACGTATTGGGAATCGGTGGTTAATATCACGTCACAAGGGCGTTTCAAAGTTTCCAAGGCTTGGATGGCAGCCATGAGTTCCATTTGATTATTGGTAGTCAACGGTTGATAGCCGTAGAGTTCGCGCTCTACGCCATTGTAGCGCAGCAAAGCACCCCAACCACCCGGCCCCGGATTACCACGACACGCCCCATCGGTGAAAATTTCAACTGTATTATTTGGCATTTTTTGGCTCTTTACGGGACGCACGCCCTGCCCCCGGATTCACAATCATTCCCGGACGCAACAACGGTTTGACCTTACGCGACGGCAATAAAGGCGTCATATTGGATACTTTTTTCTGGACATGAAGAATATACACATTACCCGTCATTAAGCGGTACTGACTGCCCAAATGGTCTAACCAACGCGCCCGTTTGAACAGGTAATCACCACCGAATACCGGACAAAATCCCGCCGATGCGGTTTCACACACCTCAAACCCCAGTACGCTCAACCATTCACGCACCCGAAACGTGGAATAAAACTGGCAAGGCCGCGCTTTAGGGTTATGCCAGTAACGCAGTTGCGCCAAACCCTTGAAACTCATCGGGTTAAACCCAATCAAGATGCAATGACCTTCCGGCACTAACACCCGCTCAATTTCGCGTAATACTTGGTGCGGGCTGCGGGTACAATCCAAAGCGTGGCTGGCGACGACCAAATCCAGATTGTTCAAAGCAAACGGCAATTGTTCAGGCGTACCGACAATACTGGCTTGTTCACCGGGCAATATGCCTAAGGAAAACTGGCTCGCCACCCGTGATTCTTGCAAAAACGAATGCTGGCCTGCCAACACGCCCGTTTCTAAGGCGTAATAGCCGAAAATGTCCGCACTCATCCGACTGACAATGCTTTGCACCCGCGCCAAGGTTGCCTGCCCTGCCGACGTAGCGTACCAATCCCGACACAGTTTGACTCCGGCGGGCGGCAATGAAGTGGTAGAGGTGACGTTCAGCGATTTTTCCTTGTTCACAAGTGGCAGACGTATTATATTCGCAGCAGATCAGGCTAATTACAAAAACTTATGAAGAGTATTCAGTTACTCGGCTGCTATCGTGCATACCATTATAACGACGAATCAAGAGCAACATAAGAACAACAAGGTCAATGGGGTTTTAAACATGATAATAATAAATAAGCAGACGCTGATGGCAGCGTCTATCCTAGCACTGTTTACCGGCACCGGCTGCTCCAACACCATGGGCAAAGCGGAACACGCCAGCCAACAACCAACGCTACGCAAAGCCGCTTTACACACGCCCAATCTTGCTGACGCGCAACCACAAAAGCCGACCTTGGATGAAGATTTCGATACGTGGGAACGGGTATTTCGGGGCTTTCAACTCAGTGATCAATACAGCAAACACCCGCAGGTGCAACGCTTTGTTAATTATTACGGGCGAAATCCGGCACAATTAAACTTGCTCTCCGAACGTGCCAGCGTGTTCCTGCACATGATTGTGCACGAAGTGGAACGCCGTGGAATGCCCAACGAATTGGCATTGCTGCCTTTTGTGGAAAGCGCTTTCGACGCGGACGTGTTTTCTCATGCCGGTGCAGCGGGGCTGTGGCAATTTATCCCCGATACCGGGCGACGTTACGGCTTACAGCAAGCGAAATCCTACGATGCCCGCATGGATCCGTTTGCCGCAACCGGCGCGGCGCTCACATATTTGCAAAAACTCAACAACGATTTCAACGGTGATTGGTTATTGGCACTCGCCGCTTACAATTGCGGTGAAAACCGGGTGCAACGTGAAATTGACCGCAACCGCGCCAAAGGCTTACCCACCACGTTTTGGCATTTGTCATTACCCAAAGAAACCCGTGAATACGTGCCGCGTTTGCTGGCCTTCAAAGAGTTGATTGGCAATGCGCCGCGTTACGGCATTACGCTGCCAGAAACCCCGAATCAAGCCCGTTTAGCGCAATTGCACATCGACAAGCCGGTGGATTTACGCCAAGCCGCCTTACAAGCCGGTTTGGAAGCTGACACCTTATTGAATTTAAACCCGTGTTTCCGCAGCGGCGTGACGACCCCGCAATATTCCAACCGCATTGTGCTGCCGCGCCAATACGCCCAGCAACTGATGACCGTGATTGATGCGTTGCCTGCTGCCAGTCACCCGGTGTATGCCAGTGCTTCGGCCAGCGGTTACAACAAATTGGCGACCACGCGCATTGGCAAAAAATCCAGTAAAATTGCCAAAGCCAAAACGAAAGCCAGCGCCAAAGTGCATACCGTGAAACGGGGTGATACTTTGCAATCCATCGCCCAACGCCACGGCACGTCGGTACAAACCTTGATGAAACGTAACAGCAAACGCAGCTCCAAATTAAAAGTGGGTGAACGTTTGGAGGTGATTGCAGCGATCGAAGGAGCGACTAGCCACTCATGAGCGAACTAATTGTCATGTTTGATAAACAAATTCTCAAACGCCTTGCGGTAAAAAAAACCAGCATTACGTTTGGGCGGCATGGCAAATCCGACATTGCGCTACCCGACCGCACCATCAGCAATAACCACGCGCGAATTACCGTGGTGCGCGATGATTGCTTTTTGGAAGATTTGCAAAGTACCAATGGCACTTACGTCAACCAACAACAGATTGACCGCCATTTGCTAACGGATGGCGACATCATTGGTTTGGGGAAATACCAAGTGGTGTTCCGTACTGATCAGGGTTTAGCGGTGCAACTCAAACGCCTCAGCATCCACCCCAAACTGATGGATTCAAGTTACACGGCATGGCTACAAGTGCTAAATGGCAGCAAATCCGGGTACATTATTCCCTTAAAAGCCGAACGTTTGGTACTGGGCAATCAAACGACGGGGCAAATCGTCATTGAGTGCTCTCCCCAAGGGCAGTATATTACGCGGGAAACGGGGACGATGAATAACCACCGTACCCGCACGTTGGTCGCTGGCGATACCCTGCGGGTAGAAGAAACCAGCCTCCAGTTTTGCCTGAAGGATCATAATGCCAGCAACCTCACCGCCCCCAGCTAACCCCAGCTTACGCCGTACTATGCAACGCCAACGGGCAGCGCTGCCCCAAGCATTGCAAGCGCAACTCTCCCAACAAGCTGTCCAACATCTGACCAAACAACGCGCATTTCGCAATGCACGGCACATAGCACTGTATTTACCGGTGAGAGGCGAAGCTGACCCGCGCAACGTGCGCCAACACGCCTTGCCACAGCAACGTTTTTATTTGCCGGTGCTATCGCCTTTTAAAGATGGGCGCTTGTGGTTTGTACGCTGGGATGCCAATACCCGTTTCCGCCTGAATCGCTTTCGCATCCCTGAACCTTACCCGCGTTACCGTGACCGTCGCCCCGCCGCTTGGTTGGATTTGGTTATTACCCCGCTGGTCGCTTTTGATCACACCGGTACACGCATGGGCATGGGTGGCGGTTTTTACGATCGAACCTTTGGCTTCAAACGCACGCGGTCTACCAGCAAACGCCCACATCTCTGCGGCTTTGCTTATAGCTTTCAACAAATCAATTATTTAATGCGCCAATCGTGGGATATACCGTTGGATATGGTCAGCTCGGAGCAGAGTTTTTTTCATTTCGGCACTGGCATATATTAGAATATGCTGATATAGTGTTTGCATGGTCAGGGTAAGCCTGAGACGACATAACCGCATAGGAGATATTGAGATGAAAAAATTATTAATCGGTCTGAGCCTGTTGGCTTTTTCTGCTGGCGCAAGCGCTAACGACTTCTTTGGTGGCAACAACGGCGAATGGAAAATGGGTCCACAAGGCCCGTACTACGAAGAAAGTGATTTTCCAGAATGGACGCCAATGTACTGGATGGAAGAAATGATGGACAGCTTCGACAGCGAAGATGGCTATGGCGGTGGTGATGAAGGCTTCATGGGCGGTATGCCATTCATGGGCAATAACAGCAATATGCCGTTCATGGGCAATAATAACAACTACCCAATGATGGCGCCGCAAATGGGTATGCCAATGGGCGCTCCGATGATGGCGCCGCAAATGGGTATGCCGATGATGGCGCCGCAAATGGGTATGCCAATGGGTGCTCCAATGATGGCGCCACAAATGGCCCCGATGCCTGCAATGCCACCGATGCCAACTGCTCCGGGCGCAACCCCAGGCCCTTCTGCTAACTAATTTTAGCCAAAGCAGTTATACTAAACAGGTCGGTTTATCCGGCCTGTTTTCGTATTAGCGTGACAAAATACACTGGGAGCAACTCCATGAAAAAAATGATCGCAAGCATCCTCTTGGCAGGCATCGCAGGCAGTGCCAATGCAGGCGGCTGGGGCTTTGACAACTTCGACATGAATCCCAATATGAATTGGGGCAATAACCAATCATGGGGTAATGGCCCTGGCAATGGTTTCAATATGGGCAATGGCCCGTCATGGGGTGGTGGTCCGAATATGGGGTGGGGAAATGGCTCGAACATGCCCTTCAACTGGAATAATGGCCCGTCATGGGGTAACAACAACCCTTGGAACAATGGCATGACCATGCCCTTCAACTGGAATAACGGCCCCTCATGGAATGGCGCTAATATGCCCTTCAACTGGAATAACGGCCCAAGCTTCCCCGGTATGGACTGGAGCAACAACAACCAACGCCGTTACCCACGTCCGGTAGCACCGTTAGGAATGCAACCCGGCATGAACAACAATTTGCCACCGTTCATGATTCCGCCAATGCCGCCGGTAACACCGACCGCACCTAGCGCAATGCCGGAAACATCAACCACCGCACCTACGCCCGACACTGCACCTGCACCACAAGCAGCAATGCCAGCGGCGGCAACACCCGCGACTGATGCTGCCCCACCCGCAGCAACGCCAGCACCAGCGGCAACAACAACCGCTCCAGGGCCTGTCACACAGTAATCACTTGGAAAGGGCGAATCATTATTCGCCCCTTCCTGCTATATCGCGCATCGAAACTGTCACGGAACGACCAACTTGCTAAGCTACCGACACGCTTTCCACGCAGGCAACCACGCGGATGTCATCAAACACTTGGTACTGGTGTTAACGCTGGAATACTACTTACGCAAAGACAAACCCTTCTGGTACATCGACACCCATGCAGGCAGCGGCTTATACCAACTCCGCAGTGCAGCAGCTCAAAAAACCCGCGAATTTGCCCAAGGCATCCAGATCCTGTGGGAAGCACCTAATGTGCCAGACGAACTGCAAAGTTATCTGCAACAAATCCGTTCACTCAATGCCAGCACAACGCTGAATCATTACCCCGGTTCACCTTGGTTAGCGGCCAATTTACTGCGCAACGCTGACCAATTACGCTTATTTGAGTTGCACCCCAGCGATTTCAGCGCACTGAACCAAAATTTAGGCAACGACAAGCGCGTTCACATTAGCAAACAAGATGGCTTGAAAGGTTTGCTCGGCTTATTGCCCCCAATCACGCGCCGTGCTGTCACACTCATCGACCCGTCTTACGAACTCAAAACCGACTATAACGACGTGATCAGCACCCTTAGCAAAGCCCATCAACGCTTTGCGACCGGCACTTACTTGCTGTGGTATCCCGTGATCGAACGCCAGCGCGTCAAACAAATGGCAGCGGCTTTGCAACAAACGGGGATTGCAGGCATTTTGCAACTCGAATATTGCCCCTTAGCCGATAGCATTGGAATGGGCATGACTGGCAGCGGCTTATTCGTCATCAACCCACCGTGGTTACTCGCCGGACAAATGCAAACCTTGTTACCTTGGCTTAACCAGCAGATGGCGCATGGCAACGGACACTTCACCGTCGCTTACATCACCCCCGAAAAAAACACCGGAAGTAAAGGATAACCCCATGCAATACTGGCTGATGAAATCAGAACCCGATGTATTCGGTATTGATGACTTACAGAAAGTGGGCATCGAACCGTGGGATGGCGTGCGCAATTACCAAGCTCGTAATATGCTGCGCGACCAAATGCAAATCGGTGATCAGGTATTTTTCTACCATTCCAATTGTGACGTTCCCGGCATCGTCGGTATTGCCAAGATCGCCACTCAGGGCTACCCCGATGACACGGCTTGCAACCCGGAAGCAAAATACTTCGACCCCAAAAGTGATCCGCAAAACCCACGCTGGTATCGGGTTGATGTGCAATTCGTGCGCAAACTGACCCGAACCATAAGCTTATACGAAATGCGGGAACACGCCGCTTTGCAAGACATGCCGCTAGTGCGTAAAGGCTGCCGCCTATCAATCATGCCGGTAAGCGCAACCGAATGGCAAACCATCCTCGACTTGGAATAAACCTCAGGGTTTATCCTCAGCACCCGGTCGGCACGCGGCTGCCCCCGGCCCAAAAAGCGGACAGAAATCCTTAGGCAATTCAACATTTGGCGCGGACGCTGGTACAGGTGCATCGGCTGATGGTTTTTCAACAGGTGGCGTTACCGCCGATGTCGCTGTGATTGAGGGTGCTGTAACCGGCTCATTAAAGCGCGACAAACGCAGATCGTGGAATACCCGTTTCGCTTCCCAATAATCTTTTTGGTATTGGTGGCGCGTTAGTAAAGTCTCTTTAGTGTCTGCCTCTAGCGCTAAGGCTTCGACACGCTTATCCATCACGCTTAGTTGCGCGAGGAGTGCTTCGGCTTGACTGACCAAGCGGGCGTGTTTGGCGTACTCTTCCACTCCAGCCTTTTCTTGCGCCTCAAATTCACGCACCAGTGTGCTCAAATGCTGTGCTTCTTGTGTGTAAGCGTGCGGCAACGTCATAGCAGGCGCATCATTCCCCAGCATCACCGGATCGTGAGACTCGCGTGACAAATAGAAAGATAGTACCGCAGCAAGGGCAATAATAAACAACAACACCGGTAACACAAACCGCAATAAACCTTCCAATTTTTCAATAAGGGACGGCTCAGGCAGGTCTTGTTTAATAACTAATTTTGGCATGGGGCATTCCACTTCATTGATCTGACCATTCACAACAGCGCGACGCCAACATAACAGCTCTTTATTAACTTATACCAGTAACTGACTGACAGAATGGCGTTTTTTGCTTGCATACGGGCATGACTTCTATATAAGCCTGAATAGTAAATGAATGCAATAGAAATGAACAAAGCCAACAAGGAAGTTGGCTTTTTGACTAAAATATAATCTTATATGGCTTGTCCGTTCGCGGGAGGCGTAACAGGAGGTGGCGGCGTCGTTGGGGGAACGGTCAGCTCTTGTTTCAACTGATCCACGCCTTGTTTCAAGCTTTTGTTTAATTCTTGCACGCTGTCAGACAATGCTTTATCCAAATCTTGCAAACCGTTTTCCATGAATACATTCAATTGATCAACCACTGCACCCATTGCGCCGCTGACCATTGAACCCATGGTTTTTTGCACATCGACTTGCCACACATCTTTATTGCGAATTAACACCGTGCGTAACGGTATCGTCATATCGCCTTTTTCGCCGCTATGCAGCACCGTTGCCACCTCAGCAGTCGTGCCCTCTACTTTGATTTCACCGGTCTCGAAACGCTTGGCGGCAACACTTTTGCTGGTGAGAAATTGCAAATATTGCGCACTTTCCCACGTTGTCAGATTTTTAGCAGTGTCCATGTCTTCGGCTAACACGGCCTGCCAAAACTTATCGGCAACTTCACGCGCTTGCTGGGACTCCGAAGAGAAAATACACCCAGACAGCAAGACGCTGGCTATGAGTAAATAAACACTCAAAAAATAGATTTTATAGCTGTTAACGTTCATCGTTCACACCCTCCCTTCAAGAACACCCGCTTCAAGTACTCCAGTTAGCACTGTCTGCCTAACGGTATTTTCGAGTATCTCATGGTTTGCTACCGCGACGGTTACTTTGCTGTAATTAGGGGTATAGCCGGTGTAAATCTGCTGTCCGGCGTCGCCAGCGCGACCGTATTCCCACAATACCGGCACCGTATGACCCACTTGTTGCGTCAGCCACTGTTGCTTTAAACGTTCGCCTAGCATGTGCAAAGTTTGGCTACGGGCTTTCTTCAACGGTTCAGCCACTTGGTTTGGCAAACCCGCTGCTTTTGTTCCCGTGCGGATCGAATAGGTGAAAATATGCAGGTGTCCAAAGCCCACCGACTCCACATACGCCAGCGTTTGCTCCCATTCCTCAGCGGTTTCCCCCGGAAATCCAACGATAATATCGGTGGTCACGTTGAAACCCGGCACACTACGCCGCGCCTCAGCCACCAATTGCGCAAACTCGGCGGTCTTGCAACGCCGTGCCATGCGCCGCAACACGGTATCTGCGCCACTTTGCAAGGGCAAATGCATGTGCGGCATTAAGCGTGGATTGGTAAAAAGTGCGAAAAAATCATCCGGCAAATCCCACGGCTCGACCGAAGCAAAGCGAATACGCGGCATATCGGTTTCACGCAAAATGGCTTGCACTAGCGCATACAATGAGGTGCCCGTATCGCTGCCATAGCCCCCAACATGCACCCCAGCCAATACGACTTCCTGAATGCCTTGCTGATGCAATGTATTGATTTCTGAAATAATGTCGGCTTCAGTACGGCTGCGTTCGTCACCACGCGCCACCGTCACAATGCAAAACGTGCAACGGTAGCGGCAGCCATCCTGAATCTTGATAAACGCACGGTGGCGACCACGCAAAAACAACGGCGACTCCCCAGGCTCACTCGCCATCGTGGGCATCACCGGCAAGGCAAAATGTTGCATCACCGTTTGGGGAAGTTGGTCTTTTTCGGTATTGGGTACGACTAAATCGACACCCAACGTTTGAGCGACTTCATCCGCTTGCAGGCTGGCGTAACAACCGCTGACCACCAGTTTGGCAGCAGGGTTTTCGCGGTAAAGGCGGTGCATGAGGCGACGTGATTTACCCGATGCCTCATGCGTTACCGCACAAGTATTCAACACTAATACGTCAGCATCGGGCGCGTTGGGAACAATTTCATGCCCCTCTGCACGGAATTGCTGCGACCATTGTTCCAATTCCGCCTCATTCAGACGGCATCCCAACGCTTTCAGATGGACTTTCATGTACCTACTTACAAATTCTCAGGGTGAGTTTCAACATCAGCGGCATCGCGCAAACCTTTCAGGAACGCTTCCAATTCACGCCCGCCGGTGCTTTGGCTGTAAATGGCTTCAGCATCCGCACCCAAAGCAGCGTCACCGGCTTTAACCGATTTCAGTGCAACGATAGCGTAATCCCCATTGCCTAACGCAACGCTGCCCCACGTCGCTTTACCTTCTGCTGGATGCGTCATGGCAAATGCCTGTTGCACAATCTCAGGCGACAGTTTTGCATCAGTACGCCCAATCAAGCCCGGCTTTTCGACCGCTGTTTCCGCACCCAAGCCAGAGGCTGTCAACGCTGCCCAGGATTGCGCGGTGGTCAACTGTTTCAATAACTCCGCGCCTTTTTGCGCCGTCAACTTGCGAGCTTCTTGTGCCAGTAAGGCAGTGCGAATTTCTTCACGCACCGTATCCAGCGGTTTCTGTGCCGCAGGTTCATGGTTAACCACGCGAATCACCACTGCATTACCGTCTTCCAACTCCAATACCTCAGAGTTTTTGCCGGACTTCAACACGTCTTCACTGAAGGCAGCCGCACGTACTTTGTCGTTCGCGGCAATGCCCTGCCCTTGCACCGGCGTAATCCAGTCGGTTTGTTGCACGGTCAAACCCGTTTCTTTAGCAGCGGGTGCAAGATCACCGTCTTGCTCATAAACCACACGCCCTAGCACTTCACCCTTATCGAGGAAAGCCTGTTCCGCTTGTTCCTTGCGATAATCGGCTTCCACTGCCGCACGGGATTCTTCAAAGGTTTTCGGCTGTGCTGGTTTAATTTCGGTCACGCGGATAATTTCATAACCGGCTTCGGTTTTTACTGGCTTCGAGGTTTCACCAGCGTTTAAAGCAAAGACTGCCTTTTCAAATTCTGCACCCCAGTCACCAGCGACAATAGCGCCCATCTGCCCGTCTTTTTCGGCGGCAATTTTGTCATCGGAATCAGCGCGGGCAATCGCCTCAAAGGTGCGCGTCCCGGCTTGGATTTCGGCATACAGTGCATCAATACGTTTTTTAGCATCGGCGTCTTTGGCAGGATCATCAACCCCGACCAAAATATGGCTAACCATACGTTGTTCTGGTTCTGCATAAGCGTCTGCATGAGTTTCAAACCATGTTTTCAAAGCCGCCTCATCCACGCTCACTTGCGCGGCAAGGTCAGCGCGTTTGAGTTCTACATACGCCAATTGCGCCCGCTCATCGGTCATATAAGACGCTTTGTTTTGCTCATAATATTGGGCAATCTGCTCGTCGGTAACTTGCACTTGCGTCTGAAAATCAGCCAGTTTCAAGGTAAAGACTTCCAGCTCACGCTGCTGATTGCGCAGGACTTGGTATTGTTCCGCTTCTGATTTCGGCAAGAAAGCCGTTGCCAGCACCGCATTGCGCAACTGCTGTTGGGAAAGATCAGTACGCACTTGCATCTCAAACTCAGCCGGATCACGCCACTGCATTTTCAAAAAGTTTTCGTAAGTCGCTTTGTCGAACTTTCCATCTTTTTGAAATACCGGAATGGCAGCGATGGCATCCGCCACTTCCTGATTACTCGCACGGTAGCCGCCGTCACGAATGGTTTGCTGAACTAAGGTTTGGTTAATGACGGACTCCAGCGCGTTACTTTTGAGCGCATCATCCATGCCTTCTGGCAATTGCCCACCGAATTGCTGCTTCAATTGCACCAACGCATTTTGTACGGCTTGCACCGGGATTTCTTCACCGTTGACAACCGCCGCGACGCGCTTGTCTCCCCCTTGCAAATAGTCGTAGATCCCGGTCAGTGCGAAGGGAACGATAATGACGCCTACGATAACGTAGGCAATCCAGCCTTTGGCTTTGTCATGAATTGATTGCAGCATGGTCTTTTACGTTTTTGTGTGTAATGTTGATTAATGAACAATTAATGCGCACGCCCCACGCACGCAAGATCGCCATCATACAGGAAGAAAGGGGGGGATGAAATGGAAAAAGTTGGCGGAGCGGACGGGACTCGAACCCGCGACCCCCGGCGTGACAGGCCGGTATTCTAACCAACTGAACTACCGCTCCGCGATGTTGTGTTGAACAACTTGAAACAAACAAAAAGGATGCTGCATGAGCATCCTTTCATAAATAGTTGGCGGAGCGGACGGGACTCGAACCCGCGACCCCCGGCGTGACAGGCCGGTATTCTAACCAACTGAACTACCGCTCCGCGATAAAAACTGAATGAAGATGGTGGGTAGTGAGGGGCTCGAACCCCCGACATTCGCCTTGTAAGGGCGACGCTCTACCAACTGAGCTAACTACCCGTCGTTCATCAGAGGTCGCTACTGTACAGCATCTTTTAGCGCTTTACCAGCCTTAAATGAAGGAATTTTTGCAGCAGCGATAGAAATTGTGTCTCCAGTGCGCGGATTACGCCCAGAACGTGCCTGACGCTCACGCACAAGGAACGTACCAAAGCCAACCAAAGCCACTTGGTCGCCTTTTGCCATCGACTCGCTGATGACTTCAACAAATGCCTTGAACGCTTTATCGGTATCGATTTTAGTCAAACCGGACTTCTCTGCTACTGCATCAATCAATTCTGATTTATTCATAGAAACTTTCCTTATGAATTCATTATAGGGGAAAACCGAAACACTCCTGCCACTTCACGGTCAGCAGAGCCACCCATGCGGATACGCCCGCTAGTTATACCAGCGCCATCTAAAATATGTCAACAAAATGACGGACTTCAAATGCACAGAAGCATTTCAGCACCCCTTGTAACGGTATTAATGCGGTCTAGCCGGGCTGGTTTCCTCTTCATCAGCCACCACGACTGCGGCTGAAGATGGCGTTTCCGCATCATCATCCAAGTCCTCATCATCCGCCAATGGCACGGGGGCATGTTCCAACGCCAACGCTAATACCTCATCAATCCACTTAACGGGGCGTATTTCTAAGCCTTTTTTGACGTTATCCGGTACTTCCGCCAAATCCTTTTCATTTTCCTTAGGAATCAACACCAGCTTAATACCACCCCGGTGCGCGGCCAGTAGTTTTTCCTTCAAACCGCCGATGGGCAATACTTCACCACGCAAGGTAATTTCACCCGTCATCGCCACATCAGCACGCACCGGAATGCGTGTCATCGCGGATACCATCGCTGTTACCATGCCGACACCTGCGCTAGGGCCATCTTTGGGCGTTGCACCTTCAGGCACATGGATATGTACATTGTTTTTGCGCAATGATTTGCGGGTGATGCCCAAGCTACGTGCACGGCTTTTCACCACCGTCTCAGCAGCATGAATCGACTCCCGCATCACCTCACCCAAGCGCCCCGTGCTTTTGATCATGCCATTACCCGGCAACAAAGCGCTTTCAATGGTCAATAGATCACCACCGACCGAAGTCCACGCCAAACCCGTTACCTGACCAACTTGGTTGATTTTATCGGCACGTCCAAAATCGAAACGTTTCACACCGAGGTATTTCTCAATGTTACGTGGGGTAACAGAACTCTTTTTCTTATCGCTGAGTAAATGCTCTTTGACGGCTTTACGGCATAACTTAGAGACTTCACGATCCAGATTACGCACTCCCGCTTCACGGGTGTAATGCCGAATAATGTCCATCACAGCGCTATCACTAATGGTCAACTCACCTTTTTTCAAGCCGTTTGCCTTGATCTGCTTGGGAACCAAGTAATTTTTGGCAATGCTGAGTTTTTCATCCTCGGTATAACCCGGAATGCGGATGACCTCCATGCGATCCAATAACGGCCCTGGAATGTGCATACTGTTGGAAGTCGCCACGAACATCACATCCGACAAGTCGAAATCCACTTCCATGTAATGGTCGGCGAAGGTGTGGTTTTGTTCCGGGTCCAATACTTCTAGCAACGCCGACGACGGATCACCGCGAAAATCGGTAGCCATTTTGTCGATTTCATCCAGCAAGAACAGCGGGTTGCGCGTGCCTACTTTGGTCAAATTCTGAAGAATTTTACCGGGTAATGAACCGATGTAGGTGCGTCGATGCCCGCGAATTTCGGCTTCATCGCGTACTCCGCCCAATGCCATCCGTGTAAATTTACGCCCAGTGGCACGCGCAATGGATTGCCCTAAGGAGGTTTTACCCACCCCCGGCGGCCCTACCAAGCACAAAATCGGGCCTTTGATCTTTTTGACGCGCTGTTGCACCGCAAGGAATTCGAGGATACGTTCTTTGACTTCTTCCAAACCGTAATGGTCTTCGTTGAGTACCTTTTCGGCATCCGGCAAATTATTATTGACTTTGGATTTTTTCTTCCACGGCAAATTCACCAGCGCGTCGATGTAGTTGCGTACCACCGTGGCTTCCGCTGACATCGGCGACATCATTTTGAGTTTTTTCAACTCGGCGTCGGCTTTGTCTTTGGCTTCCTTGGGCATACCGGCTGCTTCGACTTTACGCAGCAACTCTTCCATTTCATTCGGCGCAGCATCGTCCATTTCACCCAGTTCTTTCTGGATGGCTTTGATTTGCTCGTTGAGGTAATACTCACGCTGGCTGCGTTCCATCTGTTGCTTAACGCGCCCCCGAATCTTTTTCTCGACTTGCAGCAAGTCGATTTCACCTTCCACCAACTCCATCAGGTATTGAATGCGCTCTTCGACGTCAAGCATTTCCAATACTTTCTGTTTTTCCGCAATCTTCAAACCCAGATGCGCGGCAATGGTATCCGCCAAACGTACCGGATCATCAATGCTGGATAAGGAAGAGAGAATTTCTGGTGGAACTTTTTTATTCAGTTTGACGTATTGCTCAAACAAGCTCACCAAAGAACGGCTCAGCACGTCAATTTTACGGCTGTCAGCGGAAACCGAAGCAGCTACTTTAACCCGTGCAGCGGAAAAATCACCGTCATTATCAATCGCGATAATTTCCGCACGCTCCAGCCCTTCCACCAATACTTTCAGCGTGCCATCCGGCAGCTTCAGCAATTGCAAAATGGTGGCAAGCGTCCCCATGGTGTGCACATCATCTAACTCAGGGGCATCCACTTCGGCGCTTTTTTGAGCAACTAACAGGATTTGCTTGTTGCTATCCATCGCCATATCCAAGGCTTGGATGGACTTGTTACGCCCGACAAACAAGGGGATCACCATGTGTGGGTACACCACAACATCACGCAACGGTAAAACGGGAACGATGATTGATTCAGCCATAATAAGTACTCACTGTGGCAGATAAGAAACCCCTCACCCCCAGCCCCCTCTCCCTCAAGGGGCGAGGGGGAGCAGGAAAGATGACTTCTTAGCCCCTCTCCCCCTGAGGGAGAGGGGTTGGGGTGAGGGGATCAAATAAATGTTATTCGCCTGCGGCTAATTGCTGCTGCGGCTCGACATTTTCATAGATCAGATACGGTTGGGATTCGCCTTTAACGACAGAATCATCCACCACCACCTTGCTGACGTTCTGCTCGGATGGCAGGTCGTACATGGTATCCAGCAAGATTTTTTCCATAATAGAGCGCAAACCACGCGCCCCGGTTTTGCGCTCCATCGCTTTACGTGCAATCGAATGCAAGGCGTCATCGCGGAAGACCAGTTCGGCGCCTTCCATCTCAAACAGCTTAGCGTATTGCTTGGTCAAGGCATTGCGCGGTTCGGTGAGAATTTGTACCAATGCCGTTTCATCCAACTCTTCCAAGGTGGCAATAACTGGCAAACGCCCCACAAATTCTGGAATCAAACCGTAATGCACCAAGTCTTCGGCTTCGATGTCTTTGATGACTTCGCCGAAACTGCGGCTTTCTTCCGGTGATTTCACCTTGGCAGAAAAACCAATACTGCCCTTTTCGGTACGGCGGCGGATGACTTTATCCATACCGGAAAATGCACCGCCCACAATGAACAAAATATTGCGGGTATCGACTTGCAAAAATTCTTGTTGCGGGTGTTTACGCCCACCTTGCGGCGGTACAGACGCTACCGTGCCTTCAATCAGCTTCAACAGGGCTTGCTGCACGCCTTCCCCCGATACATCACGGGTAATGGAAGGGTTATCGGCTTTGCGCGAAATCTTGTCGATTTCGTCGATATAGACAATGCCCGTCTGGGCTTTTTCGACGTCGTAATCGCATTTTTGCAGCAATTTCTGGATGATGTTTTCCACATCTTCGCCCACATAACCGGCTTCGGTTAGGGTCGTGGCATCCGCAATCGTGAACGGCACATTCAGCAAGCGTGCTAACGTTTCCGCCAGCAAGGTTTTACCGCTACCCGTCGGGCCAATCAGCAAAATGTTGCTTTTTGCCAGCTCGACTTCATCCTTGCCGCTACCTTTTTTGTACAAGCGCTTATAGTGGTTGTAAACCGCTACTGAAAGCACGCGCTTTGCTAATTCCTGACCAATCACGTATTCATCAAGGTTGCCTTTGATCTCACGCGGCGTCGGCAGGGAAGATTGTTCATCAGACCCTTGCGCGGTGTGCATTTCCTCTTGAATGATGTCATTACACAAATCCACACATTCATCACAAATGAACACCGAAGGGCCAGCGATCAGCTTGCGCACTTCGTGCTGGCTTTTTCCGCAGAAAGAGCAATACAGCAGCTTGCCGCTATCGTGATCGCCTCTTCTATCTTTACTCATCAGAACCTCTATCCTGTGCCGCTTCACGACACATCAACGATGTAAACCAAAGGACTATGTTGTGTCCGTATGACTGCTTTCAAGCTATATTATTCTAATAAACTTGTCTTGTTACAAGAATACTCGCCTTTTACAAGTATTTTATGCTTCTTTTGCTGAAAAATACCTGTCCAGACACGAAAACAGCCTGTAAAGACAGGCTGTTTTCTGACAAATGGCTATGTAGGTCGGGCTTTAGTCCGACAATCCATCACGTGCGAACTGTCAAGACCTCATCAATCAAGCCGTATTCACGTGCCTGCACCGCATCCATAAAGTTATCCCGATCCGTGTCTTGCTCAATACGCTCGACCGTCTGCCCGGTATGACCCGCCAATACTTTGTTTAAAACCTCACGCATTTTAAGAATTTCACGCGCTTGGATTTCAATATCAGAAGCTTGTCCACGCGAGCCACCCGATGGCTGGTGGATCATAACGCGCGAATGTGGCAGTGCGAAACGCTTGCCCTTCTCACCCGCTGCTAATAACACCGCGCCCATGCTGGCGGCTTGACCGATGCACAAAGTGCTGACTTGTGGCTTGATAAACTTCATGGTGTCGTAAATCGCCATGCCTGCGGTAATCACCCCACCCGGTGAATTGATATACAGGTGAATATCTTTCTCAGGGTTTTCGGATTCGAGAAACAGCAACTGCGCCACAATCAGGTTAGCCATGTAATCTTCGACTTCACCCACACAGAAAATGACACGTTCCCGCAGCAAGCGCGAGTAGATGTCAAAAGCGCGTTCGCCACGAGCAGATTGCTCGATAACCATTGGCACGCCAACAGCGCGTGGTTCAATCGGGTTTATTCCAAACATTACAACCTACCTTTATCTGTTTACGGGACTCAGGCTTGTGCCTGTTCCGGCTTCTTAGGGTTCATGACGCTATCGAAGTCGCGGGTTTCGTCGTTGACGGTGGCCTTTTCCATGACCCATTCAACGATCATTTCTTCCATTACCGCTGCTTCGATGGTCTGCATGGCTTGACGGTTGCCCCGGTAGTAGTCTTTCAGCGCTTGCGGGTCTTCGTAGCTGGCAGCCACGGTTTCCAACATTGCCTCAACCCGTGCCGGGTCGCGTTGCAGGCTGTGTTGGCGAATCACTTCACCCACAATCAAACCCAACTTCACGCGGCGCTCTGCTTGCGGCGCAAACAACTCGTCGGGGATATTATCCGCCGGAGAGCCAGTGTTTTGCGAGAACTCATCACGAACGTAGCGGATTTCTTCCGTCACCAGTGACTTAGGAATATCAATGTTGTGCAGTTCCGCCAAACCGTCCATCACCTGCTGCTTGAGCTGGGTTTTGATGGCAGTGTCGAGTTCACGCTGCATATTCTTTTTGATTTCAGCACGGAAATCATCCACAGAACCGCTTTCCACGCCGAATTTAGTGATGAAATCGGTATCAACTTCTGGCAGCACAGCAGCGCGTACTTGCTTCATGGTCAGCTTGAATTGTGCGGTTTTGCCTTTCAGATTTTCAGCGTGGTAAGTATCAGGGAAAGCCACATCAATGGTTTTCACTTCATCGGCTTTCATGCCAACCAAACCGTCTTCAAAGTCTTTTAACATGCGGCCTGCGCCGAGTTCGACCGAATAATCTTCGGCAGCACCGCCTTCAAAGGCTTCGCCATCGACAGAACCGTCGAAATCGACTTTCACCGTGTCGCCTACCGCAGCAGCGCGGTCAACTTCATTCCATTCTTGATTTTGCTTGCGGATGACATCAATCATCTTGTCGAGATCAGCGTCAGCGATGTCTGCAACCGGGCGGGTAATCGTCAGGGTTTCAACACCTGCAATCACCACGTCGGGGTAAACTTGGAAACTCGCCACGAATTCGAGGTCTTTACCGGCTTCCATCGTTTTCAGGTCGATTTCTGGCAAACCTGCGACACGCAATTTTTCTTGATTAGCGGCATCTTGGAAGGCAGAACCCAGCAATTTTTCCACGACTTCGTAACGCACGCCATCTTCATAGCGCTTTTTGACCACGCCAAACGGCACTTTTCCGGGGCGGAAACCGTCGATTTTGACGCGACCCATCATCCCTTTCAGGCGTTTTTCTACTTCTTGGTCGATTTTTTGGGCAGGAACTGCCACTGTCATTTTGCGGTCGATGTTACCGATTGTTTCGACAGAAAATTGCATGTGAAAACCTCGTTACGGGTCTGACATCCACCAATGCAGGGCAGATAATCATTAAAATCAAGGAGTTAAAGTGGTGCGAAAAGAGAGACTCGAACTCTCACGCCTTGCGGCGCTGGTACCTAAAACCAGTGCGTCTACCAATTCCGCCATTTTCGCATGTATCAATTGCGGATTCCGGTCAGCAAACCTTACCGAGAATCACGAAGGAGGCGATTATACACAGCCCTTTGACTTTTGCATAATATTTGAAGCGGGAAAAAAGTGGGGTGGCTGATGGGACTCGAACCCACGACCACCGGAATCACAATCCAGTGCTCTACCAACTGAGCTACAGTCACCACTGAAAACATTGTCTGCTGGGGGCATTAATGGCGCGCCCGGCAGGGCTCGAACCTGCAACCTACGGCTTAGAAGGCCGTTGCTCTATCCGTTGAGCTACGGGCGCAAGTAAGAGTTGAAAATGTTGGTCGGAGTAGAGGGATTCGAACCCCCGACCACCTGTACCCAAAACAGGTGCGCTACCAGGCTGCGCTATACTCCGACATTGAAAGGTAGAGAATACGTTGATTCTGTTACTCAATCAAGAGCGCGAACTATACGTAGCACACGCTTTTACGTCAAGCCCTAAATGGGGTTTTTATGCAGCTTTTGCTGTCGCGGGTTTCAATTCCACAACATTATCACTGACGACCACCCCCGCTTCCTTGTGCGCGTGTTTCTCATACAAGAAACGCAACACGTCGGCACGGTAATGGTTGTACGTAGGGTTATCCGCCAATGCCAGCCGATTGCGCGGGCGCGGCAAATCGACTTTCAGGATTTCCCCCACTGTCGCTGATGGCCCATTGGTCATCATCACAATCCGATCCGACAGCAACACCGCCTCATCCACATCATGCGTCACCATAATCACCGTTTTGTGAGTGGCGGCAGTGATTTTCATCAGCTCATCCTGCAAATGCGCACGGGTCAACGCATCCAACGCCCCAAACGGCTCATCCATCAGCAACACTTTTGGATCCATCGCCAACGCCCGTGCAATCCCCACCCGCTGCTTCATCCCGCCGGAAATCTCATTCGGAAACTTATGTTCTGCATGAGTCAGCCCCACCATTGCCAAGGCTTCGTGGGTACGCTGCTTAAGCTGTGCCTTCTTTTCCGTCGCACCAAACACCCGATCCACCGCGAGGTACACGTTGTCAAAGCACGTCAGCCAAGGCAGCAACGAATGGTTCTGGAACACTACCGCCCTATCCGGCCCCGGCCCTTTGATTTCGCGGTCAGCACACAACGCCACCCCACTGGTATGGTTCAGCAACCCCGCCACGATATTCAGCACGGTCGATTTACCGCAGCCAGAATGCCCAATCAAGGTAATAAACTCGCCTGCCGCGATGTTCAAATTCACCTCTTGCAACGCCTGAAACGGACCTTTCTTGGTGTTAAACACCATATCGACGTGTTCAAGCTGCACGTATTTGCTGGAATCCATAACCACCTCACTCGGTTCGCAAACGGCTGGCAAGCAGCAACAAAAATTGTTCTAACAACAGGCCAATCAGCCCCACCACGAAAATCGCAATAATGATGTGTTCAACGTTCAAGTTGTTCCACTCATCCCACACCCAGAAACCCAAACCGACCCCGCCGGTCAGCATTTCCGCCGCCACAATCACCAACCACGCCACGCCGATTGCCAAGCGCACTCCGGTCATCACATACGGCAAGGTTGCGGGCAACAAAATCTTGGTAAACATCTTCCACGACGACAGATTCAACACCCGTGCCACGTTCAGATAATCCTGTGGAATCCGTGACACACCGACGGCAGTATTAATAATCATCGGCCAGATCGACGAGATGAAAATGACCCAAATCGCCGCCGGTTCAGCTTTCTGAAACACCAACAAGCCAATCGGCAACCACGCCAACGGCGACACCGGACGCAACAAGCTAATGATCGGCGCGAGCATGTCGTTGAAAAACTTCACCCGCCCAATAATGAAACCCACCGGAATCCCAATCAGTGCCGCCATCCCAAACCCAATCCCTACCCGCGCCAACGAATTGAGGATGTTCCAACCAATGCCCTGATCATTCGGGCCATTTTGGTAAAACGGGTCTTTGAACAACTCAACGGCGGATGCCCATGTTGACACCGGCCCCGGCAATTGCGGGTTGGTGGCGGATACCAGCGACCACAGCAGCACGAAGCCGAGCAGTCCTAGGAAGGGGGCTAGTAGCCCTAGTGAACGTTCTTTCCACATACGAAACTCCTTATGGGGAGGGCGACCGCCGGTCGCCCCTACACCGTTACACCTTAACCGCAAACCCATCTGCATACGCTTTCGGGTCTTTGCCGTCCCATTTCACGCCGTCGATCAGCGTGGATTCGCGCATATCGCTGGCGGGGATGCTGACTTTCGCCAGTTCTGCCGCTTGTTTGTAGATGTCGATCTGGTTGACCTTTTTGGCGGTTTCCAGATAGTCAGGGTGGTCTTTGAGCAAGCCCCAGCGTTTGTGCTGGGTCAGGAACCACATGCCGTCGGACAAGTACGGGAAATTCACCGCGCCGTCGTTGCAGAATTTCATGTAGTTGTCGTCCTTCCATGTTTTGCCGATGCCGTTGTCGTATTCGCCTTTCATGCGCCCTTCGATGACGCTGGCTTCGGTATTGACGTAGGCTTTGGCAGCAATCGCGCTGGCAACTTCGCCACGGTTTGCCATGTCGTCGATGTATTTGGAGGCTTCCAGCACGGCAGCGGTCAAAGCACGCGCTGTATTCGGGTTGGCTTTGACCCACTCAGCGGTGGTGCCGAGGATTTTTTCAGGGTGGTCTTTCCAGATGTCTTGGGTGGTCACGGCGGTGAAACCGATCTTGTCGGCAATCGCCCGCGCATTCCACGGCTCACCCACGCAATAGCCGTCCATATTGCCGATGCGCATATTGGCAACCATTTGCGGCGGCGGTACGGTGATGGTTTTCACGTCTTTCATCGGGTTCACGCCTAAGCTGCCCAACCAGTAGTAGAGCCACATGGCGTGCGTGCCGGTCGGGAAGGTTTGCGCAAAGGTGTATTCACGCGGATTCTCTTTCATGAATTTGGCAAGCGATGCGCCATCGGTCACGCCCTTGTCGTGCAACTGGCTGGACAGCGTAATCGCCTGACCGTTGTTGTTGAGCGTCATCAGGTTTGCCATGTCTTTTTGGGGACCACCGATGCCCATTTGCACCCCATAAACCAAGCCGTACAGCACATGCGCCGCATCCAATTCGCCGTTGGTGAGTTTGTCGCGTACCGCTGCCCATGACGCTTCTTTGGTCGGGGTAATGGTTAAGCCATACTTTTTGTCGAAGCCCTTCAAATTCGCCATCACCACGCTGGCGCAGTCGGTCAACGGGATAAAACCGACATTGATATTGGGTTTTTCCGGTGCATCCGAACCTGCTGCCCATGCCGCGTTGCGCACGCCCGCTGGTACTAGCGTCATGATCGAACCCGCTGCCATCAGTAAGCCACCTTTCAGCAAGAAATCGCGGCGGCTAGGGTTGGTGACGGACGTATCCGGTTTTTTGGTATCGCTCATAAAAACCTCAAATTCATTTCGTGTAGACAAAAAAAAGCCCTGACGCGCCTGTTGGGGAGGAGGAACCAACAGGGGGTCAGGGCAGCTTTACCCAAATACCGTACTACATCGCACGGTTAGGAGGAGGAGTCACTTCAATCGTTGCAGTCGCCGTTGACTGCTTGATGATTACAATGCAAGGGGTGTGCCAAGTATGAGGAAGCTAGGATTTTTGCGGGGTTGGGTGGGAAATGGTAGGTTTCGCAGGCATTTTACCCACCCTACAGTTCATTAGAATGCACTTATGTCGTGCTTTTTTGGCTTGAATCGGGCGTAATTGGTGCAACGCCAACAGCATTCCCCTATAATCATCCTATCTCATCATCCTGGGAAACATAGGCATGAAAACCGTTAACGTCAGCAGCCTGAAAAACAACCCCAGCGAAGCCTTGCGCTATGCCCACGAAGACATGGTGTTGGTCATGAACCGTGACCAACCTGACGCACTGATGATCGGGCTGAACCAAACCGGCGGAATGCTGGATATGCCCGGTGTACGCACCGCCTTAGCCACCTCGCTATTCAAAGACAGTACATTATCACTGGCACGTTCTGCACGGCTGGCAAACATGGTGCTGGCAGATTTCATCGCGCACGTTTCACGCTTGGGCATTCCCGTCATTAACCAAACTGCCGCCGAAGCCAACCAAGACATGGATACGCTGGAACAATGGCTCGCGTTGTAATTGCCGATGCCAGCCCATTGATTGGGTTAGCCATTGTCGATGGCTTGCCATGGTTGCCGCACCTGTTCGGCGAAGTCTGGTTGCCTGAAATCGTGCGCAATGAAGTATTGCCGGGCAAACAAGCGCGTGGTGAACCCGCTATACAAGCAGCATTATCCGCTGGCTGGTTGCGAGTCTGGGAACACCCCTTACCTGCCCTCACAGGGATTGACCTCGACGAAGGGGAAAGCGCCTGCATCAGCCTTGCTTTGCATCATCCCGACCCCGTGCTGCTGATCATGGATGAACGTGCTGGACGCGCAGTCGCCTTGGAGAAAGGGCTAACCATCACCGGCACGGCTGCCATCATTGGCATGGCAAAACAGCGCGGCTTAATCCCTGCCGCCCGCCCGGTATTTGAAACCCTGCACCAAGCGGACTTTCGGATTGCCGCCGCCGTTATCCGTCAAATCTTAACGCGGATTGGAGAATAAACACATGCACACCATGCGTATCGGTTTTGCAACGTGGGAATCGCCCGTCGGCACACTGACTATCGCCGCCACTGATGAGGCGGTGTGTGCCGTCGCTTTTGACAGCAACTGGCAACACATCCGCGCCACGTTGGGTGAGGTGCAAGCGCACAGCAACGCACTGACCCGCGCAACCATCAGCCAGTTGCAGGCGTATTTTGCCGGAACACGGCGCACCTTCGACTTGCCGCTAAGCGTGCATGGCACAGATTTTCAGCAACGCACTTGGCAAGTGTTGCGTGACATTCCTTATGGCGAAACCCGCAGCTATTCCGAACAAGCGCAAATGATTGGGCAACCGCAAGCAGTGCGGGCGATTGGGCATACCAACGGGCTGAACCCAATCAGCATTATCGTGCCATGCCATCGGGTGATTGCTAAATCGGGCAAGCTCGCGGGTTATGCGGGCGGGTTGGCGGCGAAAGAATATTTGCTGGCGTTGGAGGCTAGGATCTAGTTATGTGGCGTACTCGTATACGCCAAATGCCCAATGTTTGCTACCCGGTGAAATTTCAGCTCGCCAGCCCTGCTTGCGCAATTCCTTTGCCAGCAATCGATTCATGACACCATGCCCGACCAGTAATACGCTGCCGTGTTCTTCGGCAAGCTGCATCAACACGCCAGCGGCTTCTTTTGCCCTGTTACTCGCAACTTTGAAAGATTCGCCATTTTGCGAGTAGCCCAGCAACCATGCAATCCGCAGCAGAACAACCCAAATAGAAATAGATAATTTGAGGTTGCCCTTGCTGGGGTACGGCAAGGGTGCTTCCTTGAACAAGGCACTGGTCAACACAATGTTTTCCAGCTTCAAAGCGTGGGCAGATAAACGCGAACGGATTAAATCGCTGACCACGACGGCATTACATTGTTGTGCCAGTTCCATTGCCTGAGTGGGTGACTGGTCAACAATCCCAGCCGTGTCATACTCATGGATTATGTAGGCAAAGTCGGTAGCTTTGACACGGCGGGAAAAATCGAAGTCGGGTTTGCCGTGGCGCATTAGGATGATTTTCATAGTAATTCTAAGGGGATAATAAAGCAGGCATTTTGCAGCAGATCGTTAAAAGTGACAAATCACTAACCAAAGTATTACATAGCGATACTTCAGGGATAGGAATCCGCAACTTACTGTTTATTTGCCAACATTTGCAACACGGTTTCCACATACACCCTTGTTATATGCCTGTAAGTATCCGAGTGAGTACCACCTTGAACAGGTATAACGCGAATATGCGCAGGTATGGCATTAGGTTTATAAAGGTCTACGATAGGCGTTTGCGTATCCGCCGTTCCCTGAAAAATGACCGCCGGAACGTTGGGTATATCGGATAACGCCTCCATCAGCGAATAGTCATGGGGTAATATTGCGGCAATGGGCAAATCTGCCAAAGGAGAAAGATACCATTTGGCTTGCAACGAACGGGTAACGGCAACTGACAGCGAGGGCGCTGCGGATTCCAACACTAGCCCAGCCGCTGGATAAATGTTGGCGGTATACGCTGCCAGCATCGCTCCTAATGAACGCCCACCAATACCGTTTTTTCCTTGGGGCAGGTTTGCTGGATAGTGTGCATCGCTTGGGCAATCAATGCCTGTAGGATTCCCAATTGTGTCTCACCGTGCGCCCCATCCTGCCCCGGAAAAAACACCACGCAACCCGTTTGACCTGCATTGTAACGCCGCACCAGCAAGGTGTTTTCGGCGGTATCGGCAACATGAAACGCTGTCGTTTCAGTCGTGGCGGCATCAAGGGTAATGGGTGGAAACAGGCGACGGTCGCGGGCAAACAGCAAGGTATAAATGGCAACGCCAAGATACAGAACCAGCATTACAGAACCAGCATTACAGAACCAGCATTACAGAACCAGCATTACAGAACCAGCATTACAGAACCAGCATTACAGAACCAGCATTACAGAACCAGCATTACAGAACCAGCATTACAGAACCAGCATTACAGAACCAGCATTACAGAACCAGCATTACAGAACCAGCATTACAGAACCAGCATTACAGAACCAGCATTACAGAACCAGCATTACAGAACCAGCATTACAGAACCTGCCATTAGCAAACGTTTCAAGGTATTCCCCTTTACTCCTGATGTTTTGCCATCAATGCCGCTACCCCTCGCTCGTTTTCCCCGCCGCTGGCTTCGAGGGCTTGCATAACGTTGTGCTGATCGGTGGCACTGCGGTTCTGGCTCAGTTTGTATTTGGCTTGCAGCGATTCGATGGTGATTTCAAAACCGACAATCGCTTCCAGCATTTTAGCGGGGTAGCTGGGAATCCAAGCGTTCGGGGTATCGCCTTCGTAGTAATTACTGAGGCGTTCCACCTGTGCTTGCAGCCATGCCGTATCGTGGATGAGGCGCACCTTGCCATAAACATGAACGGCGGTGTAATTCCAAGTGGGTACACCCGCACCTTCGTACCATGTCGGTGAAACGTAGGCGTGTGCGCCTTGGAACATTGCCAACACCTGCGGGTTTGCTGCTAAATGCAACCATTGCGGGTTGGCTTTAGCAAGATGACCAGACAGCGTAAGTGTATCGCCCTGTTCCAACAGAAACGGGATGTGGCTGGCGAAGGGAACGCCTGCTTCCACCGTGAGTAGCGTTCCGAAAGCGTGGGCTTGGATGAAGCGCAGAATTTCGGCTTGGTCGTGTTCGGCAAAGTGTTTTGGGATGTACATCAGAACTCCAATATCACTAGAGCAATGTTTTCAGTTTGCGCCCGCCCGTGATGGCGAAACCTTCACGCTCATAAAATGCGAGGGTACGTTCAAACGCAGGTAGCGGCGGCGTGGTCACTTCCAAGCGTGTCCAGCCCTTGCTTGCACCGAAGGCACGGGCGGACGCCAGCAATTGTTTGCCTGTGCCATGCGAGCGGTAAGTGGGGCGCACGTACAATTCGGGGATCGTGCCGAAACTGCCTTCGGCGTACAGCGCGTAACTTTGGTACAGGGTCAGGAAGCCTGCGGCTGTGCCGCTTTCATCCGTTGCCACGAACACATGATAATGCCCGTCGCGGATAAAGGTTTGCAGACGTTCGGTAGTCGCTGGCAGGTCAAAGTTGAATGCCTGTTCGCCAATCGCTTGCATGATTTCCTGCAACAATTCACCGACCATCACGGCAATGGTGGGGGCGTCAGCGGGGGTGGCGGGATGGATGTACATGGTTATTCCCTCTCAAACAAGTTCAATATCGGGCAGGTTTGCATAAACCGTTTCCACCGTTGCGCTGCTTTCCAACACTTGCACTACGACGGGTAGCGGTTCGGCAAAAATCCCCGGCAAATCCTGTTCCTGCGGATTCAGCAGCGGAAACGCCAGTTGTTCGGTAGGCGGGCAGAATTCGGCAGCCACGCCCGGCTTATTGCCACGCGCATCGACCCGATACCAGCCGTAATCAGGCAAGTAGAGCGCATTCAACCCGTGCAGGCAAAACGGCGGTTCATCGGTAATGGTCAAACGCTGATAACACAAGCCCGCCGGAATGCCATTCGCCCGTAACAACGCTGCCAGCAAATGGCTTTTGGCGTAGCAATAGCCCGTGCCGTGTTGCAACACCTCCGATGCTTTGCATGTCACCGGATTCAGGCGGTAATCCCAACTGTGTTTGATGGTATCGCGCACAAACTCGAAACAGGTTTTGGCGATAGCTTCCTGTGTGGTGCAACTTGCCGCTAGTGCTTGGGCTTGTGCCAAAACGTCTGGGTGTTGCCAGTCGATGTAATGGCTGCTGGCTAAGAATGCTTGCATAAAATTCTACCCCAAGCGTAACCGCTCCAACGCCACGTAACTATTCCCCATCGCGATCGGCTGACTAGCATCGCGCAACACCCACGGCGCGAGGCAATGCACTGACGGCAAATAATCCACCGTCGGATACGGCAAGCTCAAGGTTTCCGCAGCCAAGCGATACAACGGTGTGCAATACACCTTCGCCAATAGTGCCGCAGGATCGGCGGGCAAAGTTGCCAACTGACCCGTTGCGTGCATTTGCGCCAAAAAGTACGCGCCGTGCGAATGCCAAGGGAAATTGGCAGCATAACGCGCAAACACGTTGAAATCCGGCAGCAAACGTTCCGGCTCATCCGGCGCGTAACGGTAACGCCCCAACAACGGCGGCTGGATCAAGGCAAGCGGCACATCCAAATATTCCGGTCGGGTTAGTAATTCAGCCATACGCACGCGATTGTGTGGCTCATCCAACCAGTGCGCCGCTTCAAGCAAAGCACACAGCAAGGCTTGATGCGTTTCGGGATTGGCTTGTGCCCACGCTTGGGTGACACCCAGCACTTTTTCGGGGCCATTGTTCCACAAATCGTAGCTGGTAACGGCAACCTGCCCGATGCCCCGACTGACCGCTTGCTGATTCCACGGTTCACCCGCGCAATAGCCGTCAATCTGACCTTGCGCCAAGGATTCGACCATTTGCTGCGGGGGAATCACGCGAATTTCCACATCTTGCCCCAACACCAGACCGCCATCCTGCAACCATGCCTGCAACAGGTAATGGTGCTGCGAAAAAGGGTAGACGCAACCGAATACCAGTTTGCGCGGCGTTTGCGCACTTAAAAGATGCTTGAGACCGTGCGAACGCACTGGAGAGGTGCATAATGCTTGCGGGTAATGTTCCCGCATGGCTTCCATCAACGGGCTGGCGACGGTAATCGCGCTGCCATTCAGACCAAGGCTGAACGCGGCTTGCATGGGAATGCCCAAACCGTCGATGCCCAGGGTTGCCGCCAAAGGCATGGGGGCAAGCATGTGCGCCGCATCCAGCTCGCCGAACGCCACGCGGTCGCGGATGTTTGCCCACGACACTTCGCGCTGCAAGGTGACGTGCAGACCGTATTTTTCAAAGAAACCGCGCTCCAACGCCGCTACCAGCACGGCACAATCGGTGAGGGGCAAAAAGCCGATGCGTAACTCTTGTTTCATCAGAATTTCCCCCCTAGTAAGGCCATTGCCGCGACGAAATTGCGGGCCGCTTCACCGATTTTCATATTGCGATCCATCGCCATTTTGCGCAGGAGTTGGTATGCCTCTTCTTCCGTCAGGTTACGGTGTTGCATGAGGATGCCCTTGGCTTTATCCACATCTTTGCGGTCTTGCAGGCGCGATTTGTAGTCTTCCAGCTCATCTTTGAGCTTTTGGTGTTCTTGAAAGCGGGCAATCGCCACTTCCAACACCGATTTCAGGCGTTTTCCGGGCAAATCATCAACGATGTAGGCACTGACTCCGGCACTGATGGCAGCGCGGGTGGTTTCAAGGTCGCTTTGTTCGGCAAAAAATACGATGGGTTTGGGCATTTCGCGGCTGACATTGCGCAGGGATTCCAACGTGTCACGGTCGGGGCTTTGCATGTCGATGAGGATAATGTCAGGCTGGTGGGTACGCACGGCGGCGAGCAGGTTTTCACCTTGCCCGACGCGGATAATGTGGGCGTAACCGGCGGCGAGCAGCGCGATTTCGAGACTCGCGGAACGGTCGGGATCGTGATCGACCAACATGAGTTTGTGCATGTGAACCTTGTTATAAGCAACAGCTAATGTAAGAACAATGCAAAAATTACGCCATTTTGCGACTAAGGCATAGGCGATACAAAATGGGTTATGCTTGTGCTTTCGGAAAGTGTATTGTCAGGAGTGTTACCATGCGAATCCTTCACACCATGTTACGCGTCGGCGATTTGGATCGTTCGATTGCGTTTTACACCAATGTTCTTGGTATGCAACTGCTGCGCCGCAAGGATTATCCTGCGGGCGAATTCACCCTTGCCTTCATCGGTTATGGCGACGAAACGGAGAATACCGTGCTGGAGCTGACCTATAATTGGGGCGTGGACACATACGAACTTGGCACGGCGTTTGGGCATATCGCGCTGGAAGTGCCGGATGTGTACGCCGCGTGCGACAAAATACGGGTAGCGGGCGGCAAGATTATCCGCGAAGCCGGGCCGATGAATGCAGGCACGACCATCATTGCCTTCCTCGAAGACCCCGATGGTTATCAGATTGAATTGATTGGTGAAAAGCACCAGCGCACTTAAACCAACACCATGAAACTACCCGAACGGGAACACTACCGCTACCAGTCGCGCTATTGCGAAGAAAACATCTGGCATCTGTGTCAGCAGCCAGAATTTCGGCACAGCGAGGTGGTAGTGATGGCGGCAAAAGGTAGGTTTTTTCCCATCCTCTGCCAGCGCAGTGCGAGTACGCCGACTGAACCGCTGCTGTGGGATTACCACGTCGTGTTGCTGTGGCACTCTGCGCCGGATGCGCGTTACATCCTCGATTTCGATACCACCTTGCCGTTTTGCACGCCGGTCGCGGATTATTTCCGCCAAGCGTTTTTGGATGAATCCGTGTTAAAACCGAGGTTTGTACCGCTGTTTCGGGTCATGCCTAGCGCGGAATATGCCGAAAAGCTGTTGAGCGACCGGCGGCATATGCGCGATGCGAATGGTTGGCTGGCAGAGCCGCCGCCTTGGTCGCCGACCAGCGTTACTGAAAGCAATTTGCACAAATTTACCGATATGCATGACACCGACTATGGGGAAATTTTGACGGCAGCGCAGGTGTTGAGACACACGGGTAAATTGAGGCAATAACGCGCATAGCGCAGTTCCCCGGTTTTGTGCAGCACGCCTAATTCCACCAGTTCTTGCAAGTCGCGGGTAGCCGTTGCGCGGGAGGCATTGGTCAGGCTGATGTAATTCTTGGCGCTCATACCGCCGTTGAAACCGCCGATACCTTCCGCAAACAGCCGCGCCACGACCTTTTCCTGCCGGGCATTCAGTTTGCCACGCACTTGGTCATACAAACGGGTTTTGCCGATCAGGAATTCGACTTGCTGGCGCGAATGGCGCACTGCCGCCAGCACGGTTTCGGCGAAATACACCAGCCAGCGTTGAATGTCGTTGGCTTTGTTCGCGGATTCCAGCTCGGTGTAATAGGCTTTTTTGTGCTGTTCGATGGTGTGGGCAAGTGCAATCAGCGTGGGTTGCCCCAAACCTTGCGCGAGAGCTTTTTCTGCCAAAGCGCGGGCAATACGCCCATTGCCGTCTTCAAACGGGTGGATGCTGACGAAATACAGGTGGGCAATGCCTGCGCGAATCAGGGGCGGCAATGCATCCGGTGCGTTGGTTTCGGTGCGGTTGAACCAGTCCACAAAGGCAGCCATTTCTGCTTCCATCTGTGCGGAAGGCGGGGCTTCAAAATGCACCTTGGGATCATCCAGTCGCCCAGAAATCACCTGCATGGCTTCAACATGCGTGCGGTACGCGCCAATCATTTGCACATCCCGCCGCCCGTTCAGCAACATCGAATGCCAATCGAACAGCGTTTGATGACTGAGCGGCTGCTGAAAGTGGGTGTATAAATTCACCATCATTTCCGCGATGCCGTATTCCGCAGGTGTCACTTGCCGCCTATCCGTTTGCAAACCAAACTGCCGCCGAATGGAGGATTGCACACTGTCACGGTTGAGGTATTCGCCTTCAATCGCCGAGGTTTGCATCGCTTCGTTGCTGACCATTTCCACCTTCAACTGGATGCGGTCATCTTCCGTCAGGTGCGTGAATGCACCCAGCAGCAAGCCGGATTCGTGCGCGAACGCGGTTTCCAAAGGTATCAGTTTCAGCGGGTCGAAGCTGAAATTAGGCCAGTCGGGTTGTTGCCAGTTCCATGTCATGAGTCATTCGCCGTGATTCTATAACTCATTTATAGCCTATTTTGTGAGTTATAGAAACCGTTCTACTTGCATTTATTAGGGCAACTACAACTTGAGCCGGTTTGAATAGCCCTGCTGTTCCGGCTACTATCGGCTCTATTGTCCCTTATGCCTGACTAGCTGACGCTTATGAAACCGACCCCGCTGGAAATCGCCCTTGAGCGCATTGAAGAATGCCGCCGTACCCGTTCGACCGCGCTCGACCTGAGCGGGCTTGGTTTGGATGAAATACCAGAACAGGTGTTTGAACTGACGTGGCTGGAAAAGCTGAAAGTATCTGGATCGCCTTGGGAAAAGGGAAACATTCGGAAAATCCCTGCCGCCATTGAGCAGCTAATCGCACTAATAGACTTGAATTGTTCTTCCAACCAAATCAGCGACCTCAATGTATTGGCTCACGTGCCTAACTTGCTGACGCTTGACTGTAGCTCTAACCCGATCAGTGACCTCAGCGCATTGGCTCACCTTCCAAACTTGCAAACGCTTCAATGTGGGAGCAATCAAATCAGCGATCTCAGCGCATTGGCTCACGTGCCTAACTTACAGACGCTTCAATGTTGGGACAACCAAATCAGCGATCTCAGCGCATTGGCTCACGTGCCTAACTTACAGACGCTTCAATGTTGGGACAACCAAATCAGCGACCTCAGCGCATTGGCTCACGTGCCTAACTTACAGACGCTTTCCTTTGGTGGCAACCAGATCAACAGCCTCAGCGCATTGGCTCACGTGCCTAACTTGCAGACACTTGGCTGTGGCTCTAACCAAATCAGCGACCTCAGCGCATTGGCTCACGTGCCTAACTTGCAAACGCTTGACTGTAGCAGCTCCAACTCGATTAGGGACTTCAGCGCATTGGCTCACGTACCAAATTTGCAGACGCTTCGATGTTGGAACAACCAAATTAGCGACCTCAGCCCTTTGGTTCACGTGCCAAACTTACGGAAGCTTTACTGTAGCTCTAACCCAATCAGCGACCTCAGCCCTTTGGTTCACGTGCCAAACTTACAGACGCTTCAATGTTGGAGCAATCAAATCAGCGACCTCAGCCCTTTGGTTCACGTGCCAAACTTACAGACGCTTCAATGTTGGAATAACCAGATCAGCGACCTCAGCCCCTTGGCTCATGTGCCTAACTTGCAGATTCTTCAATGTTGGGACAACCAGATCAGCGACCTCTGTGCCTTGGCTCATGTACCTAACTTGCAGACGCTTTCCTTTGGTAACAACCAGATCAGCGACATGTCGCCTATTTACAGTGTCGTGATGTCCGAGCAGTTACAACAGCTCAGCTTATACGGCAATCCGGCTTGTGGAATTCCTTCCGGTATATTAGGCAACCATCGATTGGATGATTGCCTTGAAAACCTCAAAAACTATTGGCACGACCTCGACAAAGGCAAAGAAACACAACGGCAATTGAAAGTGCAGTTTGTCGGTAACGGTCGAGTCGGTAAAACTACTCTGGCTCATGCATTGGAACACAAACGCGCCCCCTGCAAGCCGTTCAAATCTACCCACGGCATTGTCATCAAGGAAATCCAGCAAGCACTGGATGGCGAAGATGAACCCGTCACCTTGCAGCTTTGGGATTTTGGCGGGCAGGAAATCTACCACGCCACTCACCGCCTGTTTCTATCAGACGATTGCCTGTACCTGTTGCTGTGGGCAGAAGAAACCGAAGAACACTCGGACGAAACCCGCCACCCAGTCAGTTATTGGCTGGAGTCCATCCACGACCTTGCACCGAATAGCCCGGTGATTCTGGTCAAAAATCAGATTGACCGTTCTGACCGCTTGCCGGAACGCCCCGCCGAATTGAACGAAGAATTGCCCGGTGTCAGCCAAATCCGCTACGCCACCAAAGTTTCTGCCATGCAATACCGGGGAATACCAGCCTTACGTGGTGCAATCGAATCAGTGCTTGAAGAACTCAAATACCGCGTCTGTCTAGAATTGCCCGCTTCATGGCTAGAGGTACAGCGTGCATTGATTCAACTGCACGAGCAGAAAACGCTGCCCTTTGCCCACTTCAAACAGCTTTGCATCAAAGCGGGAGTCAGTCACGCCGAATGGTTCGCAGGCTATCTGCACAAAACTGGCGTATTGTTTTATCGAGAAGGCGCGTTTCAGGATCAAATCATCCTTGACCAGAATTGGGCAATTAATGCGGTATACCGCGCCTTTGACCCCAACAAACCGCACCGCCGCCGCATCGAACGCATGGGCGGGCGTTTCAGTGGTGAAGATGCCAGCCTGTTTTGGGCAGAGGAAGATACCAAGGAACAAGAAGTGTATGTCGATTTCATGCGCAATTGCGGTATCTGCTACGAACCCAAGCGGGAACAAAACCAAGAGGACAACAAATCCTTCGCCGAGCGCGAATTCATCATCCCTGCCCTATTACCCCTGACCAGCAAAGCCAAAACCGCGTGGGGAAACAGCCGCCCAGATGATTGGCAACTCGACATCGAATACCCCTTCCTGCACCGCAGCATCATCGAGCGCATAATCCTACGCATCGGTGAAACCTATGAAGGCGAACCGTGGCGCACCGGCATTTTCTGCGAAACCGACGAAGCTCAATTGCTGCTGGAATGCGAATACGCCAACAAACAGCAATCCACCCAAGGGCGCTTACGCTTCCAGTTACGCGGCAACCAGCCGGAGCGTTTGGTATACGCACTACGCAAACTGGTCAGCGAAACCAGCCCGCACCGCCGCTACCACGAATACCTCAGCAAAGCAGGCACAGAACGCACCCTGTTACCCGAATTTAAGGACGAAGCCATGCAACACCCATCTAAACTGGACGCAAGCAAACCCGTAGACAAAACCATCAAGCTGTTTATCTCCTATTCCCACGCCGACGAAGCCCACAAAGAGCGGCTGGAAAAACACCTGAAAGCCATCAGCCGCACCTTACCACTCACGGCATGGAGCGACCGCCATCTGTTTGCAGGCGAGGCGGTGGATGAGCAAATCTTTCAGCAACTGAATACCGCCGATATTGTCCTGCTGCTGGTCAGCCCGGATTTCATCAATTCCGACTACTGCTTCACCAAGGAAATGGAACGCGCCTTGGAACGCTACAAGGATGAAGGCAACGTGGTGATTCCGGTCATCATCCGCCACACCGCAAGCTGGCGTAACCACAAAATCGGGCAAATCGTCGCCCTGCCCAAAGACGGCAAACCGCTGGCGAAATGGGATGATGCCGATGAATTCTGGGGCAGCGTGGAAGACGGCATCCGTGATCAGGTCAACAAATGCCTGCAAGCCTAACCGCAAGCAGTGGTCGTATTGGCGATATGTACCCGCAAACGTGAAATGTGTTTCATAAACTCCCCCGTTGGCGCAACGTGGTTTGCAAATCGGCGATGGTTTGCGGTGGCTTTTCCGCAAACAGGCGATTGAAATCATCCATACAATTCAGGGCGAACACGAGTTTCAATAAGCTGTGAAAGCTGATTTGCCCAGTCGTTTCAAAGCGTTTGATGCTGGCTTCGGCAACACCGGATTTTTCTGCCAAGGTGCGCCGTGTGAGGTTGGTTGCCAACCGTTGTGCTTTGGCTTGGGTGGCAATGATTTTCAGCAGCGTGTCGGGCGTTTGGAAAACAATAGGCATTATATTGCCTCTAAAATCATAAAAATGTGTTTAACGGATATTATAGTATCTTTTAGTTATATTGCTAAGACACTTTCATTCTATAACAACGGTAACATGGCGTATCCGTGAAAAAAGGCTGGCGTTGGACTTACGGAGGCATTCCCGCAGACAATGCGTTTTTCATTCGGGGATAGCCCATCATGACGCCACGCAACCTGTTTGACCTGATCCTGCTGGCTGCCCTGTGGGGCGGGTCGTTTCTGTTCATGCGCTATGCAGCGCCGTCATTCGGGGCAATTCCGCTGATTTGGTTACGGGTAGCGATTGCAGCGGCGTGCCTGTTGCCATTGTTATGGTGGCGCGGGCAAAGTGGGCTGTTGCGGCAAAATATGGGCGCAATGCTGGTGGTGGGTTTGCTCAATTCCGCCGTGCCGTTTGTGCTGATTGCTTGGGCGGTGCTGTCGATTACGTCGGGGTTGGCGTCAATCCTGAATGCGGTTACGCCGATTTTTACCGCGCTGATTGGCGCATTGTGGCTGAATGAGCGGCTCAGCAAGTCGCAGATGCTGGGCTTGCTGATCGGGTTTGTCGGGGTATTGCTGCTGGCAGCGGACAAGGCCGATTTCAAAGCGGGCGGTTCTGGCTGGGCGATTGTGGCGCTGCTGGGCGCGACCTTGTGCTACGGAATTGTGACCCATTACACCCGCCACAAGCTGGCGGGGGTTCCCTCACTGGTCACGGCAACCGGGGCGCAACTGGCGGCGGCTATTGTGTTATTGCCATTAGCGTATGCGTTTTGGCCTGCGGTCATGCCTGACGTTAAGGCATGGCTGGCGGTGATTGGGCTGGGCGTGGGGTGTACTGCGCTGGCGTTCGCGCTGTTTTTCCGGTTACTGGCGCAAGTGGGGGCATCACGGGCGGTGACGGTCACGTTTTTGATTCCGGTGTTCGGGGTGTTGTGGGGCAGCCTGTTTCTGGGTGAAACGGTGAGTGCGTCGATGCTGGTGGGTGGGGCAGTGATTGTGTTGGGAACGGCGCTGGCAACAGGGGTGGTGCGTTTGCCCGCCGTTTTAGCTTAAGATCACGCCTTTACAGCCAACTCAGGTCAATACCATGTCAGACAATGCCAGCAACCCCGCCGAACCCGTGTGGACAGTTGTCCAACAAGCCGCCGCCGATGACGGTTTACACCTGTTACGGCTGCTGGATGTGGGGGTAAATTTTCCGTTTCGGAATTACCCGGAACGCTTCAGCATTTTGTGGGAATTTACCGAACTCGACGCCGAAGGCTTGCCCAGCGCGGCAGAACTCACCCGCATGAAGGATTTTGAAAATGCCTTGTGTGCGGTGATGCAAGCCGACCATGCCGCCTTATTGGTGATGGTGTTCACCGAGCCTGCGCACCGCGAATTTATCTGGTTGGCGCGGAATAAATCCGCCTTCACAAATCGGCTCAATACGGCGGAAAGTTTGGGCGCGAAACTCCCCATCACGCTTGACCACGAAACCGATACGCAAGGCGATTTCTACCTGTCGTATGCGACAAAAGTGGTGGAACGTTTGAAACCAGCAGCAGGGTAAGGGTCATGCCCAAGGGTTCAGGATAGCAACCGCCGTGGTTATTTTTTGTTTTGGCAAAACTTGTCGAACGCTTCTGGCGTCAACGCGAACTGGTGTTGCTTCGCCAACTCCCAAGAGCGTTCACATTGGTTGGTTGCTTGACACCACGAGTACCCGGCAGAACCAATACACCCATGAGTATCCCGATCGCCGCCCACTACTGGCGCAACGGGACTGGGTTTGGTTTCGTTACAGGCATATAAAGCAGACGCTAACACGGTTGCCAATACAAGTTTGATAGTACTCATTGCTATTTTCCCCTTAAAATATTTTTTGTTTCCGCCAAAGCTATCGGCTCAGCGTATTCGATTATGCACGCCCACAAGTATTCGCTCAATCAGCACCCTGCTTTTCGTGACGTACTGGGCGAACATTTGGCGCGGCAATTACACTTGCTGACCACCACAGCAGAATTCCCGACCCCACGATTAGCCCAGTGCCAAGGAAGAAATTCCACCCCAACACATCCTGAAACAGGAACACACTGAATAACGTCGCCGCCACCACCTGCGCATTCAGCCAAGGCGACAGCTCCGACGCGGTGATCAGCGTATACGCTTTAATCAGCAGAAAATGCCCAATCGCCCCGAACGCGCCCATGCTGATCAGCAGCAGCCATTGCAGCGCATCGGGCGTTTTCCACCACAGCGGCACGAGGAAACTCAGCACCACTGCCCCCACAATCGAGGTATAAAACAGCGAGGTGCGCGGATCATCCACCCCCGCCACTTTACGAGTCAGCAGAAAATACAGCGCCAGCAACAGGGATGCGAAAAACGCCAGCAACAACGCCGGTTCAAAAGTCTGAAATCCGGGGCGAATAATCACCAGCACCCCGACAAACCCACCCGCCACCGCCAACAAATGACGCGGCAGAATCCGCTCCCCCAAGAATACCCCCGCGAATAAGGTCACAAGTACCGGCGACAAATACATCAACGCCGTCGCTTCCGCCAGACTCACCGTCTTGATCGCCATGTACAGCAAGGTGTTAATGCCGACCATGCACAGGCCGCGCAACAACTGCGTTTTCGGTGCACGGGTCACGGCAAAATGGCGCACGCCCTGCCCATAAAACAGCAGCGACACAATAATGCTGTGGAACAAGAACCGCGCCCACGTCACCTGAAAGGTCGAAAACTCGCGCATCAGGAATTTACCCAGCGAATCCATCCCCGCCAAAATAACGGAGGCGATGATCGTAAGGACGATGGCGAGCAAAGCAGGACGGTTTTTCATGGCAGCAAGCACGCGGGTAAATTAGTCACTACATCCAACTCCGCCCGCTGCTTTCCGCCTGATACAAGCTGTCATTCACAATGCGCTTACCCGCTGCCCACGGAATGAACGGCACACCTTGAGCGCCCGACGCAAACACCAGCCGTACATGGCACAAGTTTTTGCGTTGCAACCACCAGCTTTGCGCATAACTCACCTGCTGCACCTTAAAAATCGGCAGGCAATAATAATTCACCCCAATCAGCCCTTTGCGGATATACAGAAACTGACTATCCAGCGCATACCCCCAGCGTCGCCAACGCAACACAATCAACCCGCCTACCCAAGCCCCTATCAGTAACACGACGTTTGCCAATAGCGGCGAGTCAGGGCGCAACAGCCATTGTGACAGCCCAACCATCACCAAACAAAATAACACCGGTCGGATTAAAAACCGCCAATCAATCGGCTGAAACACCACTTCGGCTAAACGCTGCTCTGGCAACGCCTCTGCCAGCAACGCCTGCGCATCCAGCGGCGTAACAGCAGGAATCATAATCCGCCCTGCTTCGGCTAAATCAGCCCGTGGTGCTTGAATTTGCTCGAAACGCACATTGCAGCGCCCAAACACACGATCCAGCCAACTTTGTTGCAACTGCACCCATTGCAAGCGTGACAGTTTCATACTCACTTCGTGGCGGGTGAATAAGCCGCAACGCTGGATATAACGTTCGCCACGCTGCACCAAGCTGTAATCAAAAAAGCTCAACATCGCACCAGCGACCGACAACAACCCCGTGATCATCACCACCAGCAACGCAATACCCAGCGCCAGCACGACCAGCCAGCTCAGTGATTGCTGCGTAGGGTCAAAATACCGCAACACATCAACGCCCAACGTTTCCAGCCGCCCGCTGATCCGTTCGAGCGCGTTGTCCCAAAACGGTGTCGTTGCCGCCAAAAACACCCACACCCGGTTATTGCTAATCCCATAAATCAGCAAATCGCCCACACTGCGCCGATTAAGCAGCCGTTCGCTCGGAATTGCATCTGTCACATCATCAATATCGCTGGCAATGGTATCTTGGGTAATCGTTGTGGTTGAATGCGCCGCATAAATGGCGTGTTGCAGTGCTTCCGCTTGTAAACGCGACAACGCGACCAGTTGCGCCTCTTCGCGACTAGAACCGGCGGTATCCAACTGCACCATCACATGATCCGTGAAGCGATAATACAAAGGTTGCTCCAGTTTCACATTTTGAATGCGCTCAAACGGCAGGTTGAGTTGGGTTTTTTGAATAATTCCCGCCTGAATATCCACCGTGTCACCGCTCACGCGAAACTGGTGAAAATAATAGCGCAACACCGCAATACCCGCGAACAAGCCCAAGCCTAGCAACATTACCCCCAGCGTCAGCAGTGGCGAATCCTGCAAGCCCCGATACGTGAAAATGGTGAGTGGAATGAGGTAAAACACACTGCCAAACACCGCCTGCAAACTTTGCAGACTGAAATACAGCAACGCAATCGGCGATAAATGCTGCCAATTTTCCAGCTTTTGCAGTGCATTATCCGCCATGCTGTAAATCCTGATGCTGCAAAATAAACTGCCGCAAACCTTGCGCCCGCTCGATGGGCAAACCGGGAATTGCAAACGTATACGTACCGCTACCGGCACTAAACACCTGCAAGGTTGCCAACCCCGCACTGCGCTCAAGCGGGCCACGTTTCAGTTCAATGTGCTGGATGCGGGTCAACGGCTGAATCACCGTATGCCGAAACAACAAGCCCCAACGAAACCCTATATCATGCTCGCGCAAGGCATACGCCACGCGCTGATCCGCAAAAATACCATACACGTTGTAAAGCACACTCAAGGCAATCAGCCCCAGCATTACCCAGCTCGCCAAAGGCTGATAGTCAGCGGTAATGGCAGACAAGAAGGTGTATTCACTGGCGAACCAGATAATGAGCAATACCAGCGTCACCAATAGATTTAGCATGGCATTAAGCGGCATATAACGCGGCGAGAGTGCTTGCCAGTCGAACTGTTCAACATCGGGTAAGTCTGCCAATGGCACGTTGGCGTTACTGAACGGTAGGTTTTGCACGGTGCTTCATTCCAAATTGCGTGGATGAGTCACACTCAGATATTTTAGTTACGTTGTCAATGTAAAGTTGATAAAACTGGTAAGATTGCGGGCGGGCTTTCGCCCTGTCGGTGTCACGTTAAACCAAGGAGTTATCATGCAAATCATCCCGCAGCAGTCAACCATTGCTGGTTGGCTATGCATCGCCGCTCTGTGCCTCCCCGCCTCACTGGCAGCGCGGCAAACCTCGGATACCGTTGCCCCGCAAACCACCCACACGCTCAAGCCGCAAACGCTGGTGAGCGCCAAGCAGTTCATGGTGTCAACCGCGCACCCCGACGCAACTCAAGCCGGTTACGCTATCCTCAAAGCAGGCGGTTCGGCGGTGGATGCGGCAATCGCGGTGCAATTAGTGCTAGGTTTGGTCGAGCCACAAGCCTCCGGTTTGGGTGGTGGCGCACTCATGGTGTTATGGGATGCCGACAAGCAGCAATTGGTAGCGTTGGATGGGCGCGAAACCGCCCCGCAAGCCGTGACCCCCGACCTGTTTCTGGATGAACTCGGCGAACCCTTGCCATTTATGGATGCGGTAGTGGGTGGGCGTTCCGTCGGCACACCCGGCACGGTGGCATTGCTGGCACACGCCCACGCCAATTACGGCAAATTACCTTGGCAAGACTTATTCAAAGCGGCGCAGCAATTGGCAACGGATGGCTTCGTGGTGACAGCACACATGGCGGAACAGATTGCGGACAGTGCCGACAGTTTGCGCACCTTTCCCACCACCCGGCAGTATTTTTTCACCCCATCCGGCAAGCCCTTGCCCGCCGGATTTGTGCGCAAAAACCCAGAATACGCCAAGACGCTGGATGTCATTGCAAAACAAGGTGCAAAAGGCTTTTACCAAGGCGCGATTGCCCAAGCCATTGTCGATACCGTGAGCAAAGCCGCCACCAACCCCGGCAAACTGGCACTGCAAGATTTAGCCGCTTATCAGGTAAAAGCGCGTGAGGTATTGTGTGTGGATTATCGCCAGCATGAAGTGTGTGGCATGGGGCCGCCAACCTCCGGCACGGTGGCGATTGGGCAGATTTTGGGAATGCTCAGCCATTTCGACCTGAAAAAACTGGGCGCAGACAACCCGCAAAGCTGGCGTTTGATCGGTGATGCCACCCGTTTAGCATTCGCGGATCGCGGGCGGTATCTGGCAGACAATGACTTCGTGGATGTGCCAGTGCAAGCCTTGCTCGCCCCCGCTTACCTGAAGGCACGGGCGCAGGCGTTGCACGGCGAAAAGGCGTTGGATACGGTTGCCCCCGGCGATCCCCTGCCCAAAGTATCCCAGCAATGGGCGGATGATGCCGCGCTGGAATTGCCTTCCACCAGCCATTTCGTGATTGTGGATGCCAAAGGCAATGTGGTATCGCTGACCAGCACCATTGAAAACGGCTTTGGTTCGCGGCTAATGACCAACGGTTTTCTGCTGAATAACGAATTGACCGACTTTTCCTTCAAAGCCGCTGAGGATGGCGTGCCGGTTGCGAATCGGGTGGAAGCTGGCAAGCGCCCGCGTTCGTCGATGTCACCGACGATTGTGCTAAAAGATGGCAAACCGTATATGGCACTGGGTTCACCGGGCGGGCCGCGCATTATCAGTTATGTGGCGAACGCGCTGATTGCGCAACTCGATTGGGGCTACGACCTCCAACAGGCTTTCAGTATGCCGCACCGTATCAACCTGTTTGGGCGTTACGAGCTGGAAGAAGGCACGTCTGCTATTGCCATGCAGCCCGCACTGAAAGCCTTGGGTTATGAAGTCACCACCAGTACGATGACTTCCGGCTTGAGTGGGGTGGTGATTACGCCGCAGGGTTTGCTGGGTGGGGCTGATCCGCGTCGGGATGGCACGGTGTTGGGGGACTAAGCAGTATTGTTAGGCACTGCGTACCGATTTACCCGCCCAGGGCACAACCGCCGTCACTAACGCCTGCACCGCTACCAGCGGGTCGGTTTCATCCGTGGTTCTCACCCGCACCCCGTATTGCTTCATCTGATTGATGAAACTTTTCCCACAGGGGCCGGTGATCAAATAATCCAAGGCTAACAGCGGGTGATCGCCGCGCTTGTCCCATGCGTGGATCGACATTTCCATCGGCAACTCCAATGACTCGACGGGTTGCAGCGTTTGCTCGGCAGTCCATTCGTACATTAGAAAGCTGCGGGCTTTGCTGGCGTGTCCGGTAACGGTACGCAAATTTTGGCTGGTAACACCGATTTTCATGGTAATAACTCTTGCTGATGGGATTCATCGTGTGCGAATGGTACAGCACGTTACCAACCAGCGTCTAATCTTAGCCCAACAACGCTTGCAATTCTGGCAAGCACGAACCGCAATTCGTCCCCGCATTCAGGCAACGCCCAATCGCCTCCACACTGCTCAAACCCTGCTCCGCAATCGCCTTGCGGATGGTTTTTTCGCCGACGTTGAAACACGCGCATACCGTGCGTCCTTTGTCTTCGCCCGCCACTGCCGGTTTGCCTGCCAGCAAGCTGACACGATCTGTCGGGGACAGCGTTTCCTGCGCAAACAAGCTGACTAGCCAATCGCGGGGGGGCAAACGGGCGGCGGATGCGCTGATGAATAAGCAGCTTTCTAATTGCCCACCGGTGAAACGGGCGGCGCGGTAGGTTTGGCGGGCAATGTCTAGGTATTCTGTCCAGTTCACGTCGTCGGCGTGTTGGCATAGCAGGTCGCGGGCGAAGGTTGCCCAATCGGCAATCGGGCTGGTGCTGGCAAATTCGTAACGCCAAGCGTTTTCGATTTTGATGGCTGTCCAATAGGGGTAAGAGGGCGACTGCCAGTCGCCCCTACCGTGAATCTCCGTAGGGGCGACCGGCGGTCGCCCTTCCCTGAGAGCACCGAGGGGAAGTTTTCTTCGCGAAATCAAAAAACCTTGCCAAGCCGCTTGATACGCCTCAATCGCCACCACTGCGTGTTTGCCTTCCGGCTGCCCCGAAATCGGGTCAACGATTGCCGGAATCAATGCCCCCACGCCTGCCGCGCCGCTGAATTGCCCGCTCCAGTGCATCGGGACAAACAAGCTGCCGCGTTGCTGGTCACGGCTGGTTTTCACCTTGACCAAGACGGATTGCGTGGCGGTGTAGAGCCGTGCAATCCCGCCGTCTTGCAAGCCTTGATCACGTGCATCACAGGGGTGCATTTCCACGTAAGGTTCAGCGACGTGTGCGGATAAGCGCGGCGAAATGCCGGTGCGCGTCAGCGTATGCCAATGATCGCGCACCCGTCCGGTATTCAACACAAACGGGAATTCGGGCGTGCGTTGTGATTGCGGCAAACGCGGCTGCACGGCGATGAATTGCGCCTTGCCAGATGGCGTGAAAAATTTGCCATCGGCAAACAAGCGTGTCGTCCCCTGCCCTGCGGCATCCAGCGGCCATTGCGTCGGTGGTAACTGGTCGTAATCTGCCGCCGTCAGGGTTTGCCACGCACCCAGGTTAAAGCAACGTGCGCCGTGATTTTCAAATGCGGAAAGGGCAGCATGTTCGCGGAAAATTTCGTGGGCGGATTGATAAGGGAATGCCGAGCCAAAGCCCATTTCCTGCGCCACCTCAGCCAATATTTGCCAATCCTGCTTGGCTTCGCCCGGTGCTGGCAAAAACGGCGGTTGGCGTGAAATCGTGCGGTCGCTGTTCGTCACCGTGCCATCGCGTTCGCCCCAGGTCAGCGCGGGCAAACGAATATGCGCCAAATCCACGGTATCGGTATTGCGCACGCAATCGGAAACCACCACCAATTCGCACTGCTGCAAGGCGCGGCGCACTTGCGCACTGTCCGGCAAACTCACCGCCGGATTTGTACCCATAATCCATACCGCTTTGACCTTGCCTGCCTCAATTGCCTGAAACAAATCCACCGCCTTCAGCCCAGCCTGTGGCGCGATACGCGGGGATTGCCAGAAACGTTGCACCAAGTCGCGGTGCTGCGGGTTGTCGATGTCGAGATGCGCGGCAAGCTGGTTAGCAAGTCCGCCGACTTCGCGCCCCCCCATTGCATTCGGTTGTCCGGTGAAGGAAAACGCGCCCGCTCCCACCTTGCCGATACGCCCCGTCAGCAAGTGGCAATTGATCAGCGCATTGCCTTTGTCCACGCCGCTGGAGGATTGGTTGATGCCTTGCGAAAACACCGTGACCACCCGTTGCGTCGCTGCAAACAGCTTGAAGAATTGTTCCACGGCTTCAACTGCGAGATTGCATTGGGCTGCGACGGCTTGCACTGTCGGGGCAGTCGTTTTCGCTAAATCCACCGCCTGTTCCATTCCGTTGGTGGATTGGCTGACGAACGCAGCATCGGTATGCCCGTTTGCCGCCAGCCATACCAGCAAGCCGTTGAACAGGAACGCATCGGTTCCCGGCGCAAGCCCCAAATGCAAATCAGCAAGGTCGGCGGTTTGGGTACGGCGCGGGTCAATCGTGACCACCTTTAACGCCGGATTGAGCTTTTTCGCTTTGACCATGCGCTGGTACAGCACGGGGTGACACCATGCGGTATTGCTGCCCACCAACACGATGAGTTGCGCCGCTTCCAAATCTTCATAGCTGCACGACACGAGGTCTTCACCGAAAGCGCGTTTGTGCGCCGCCACTGCCGACGACATGCACAGGCGCGAATTGGTGTCGATATTCGCCGCGCCGAGGTAGCCTTTCATCAGCTTGTTGGCAACGTAATAATCTTCGGTCAGCAATTGCCCGGAGACGTAGAACGCCACCGCATCCGCGCCGTGTTCCGCGATGATTTGCTGGAAACGGTTGGCGATCGTGGACGTTGCCACATCCCACGCTACGCGCTGCCCGTCAATTTCGGGGTAAAGCAAGCGTTGCGGGTGATCCAGCGTTTCCGCCAAGGCTGTGCCTTTGGAGCATAGCCTGCCGAGGTTGGCGGGGTGTTCCTTGTCGGGGCGCACCTTAAATGCGCCCGCCGCGTCTTGTTCGACGATGACCCCGCAGCCTACGCCGCAGTAGGGGCAGGTGGTTCGGGTTGTCTTAGGCATGTTTTCTCCCGTAGGGGCGACCGGCGGTCGCCCTCTTCGTTTTCCGGGTGTGTGATAAATATGCGACAAGGGCGACCGCCGGTCGCCCCTACGGGAGTTGGAGGAAGACTTTACCGCCTTCAACTTTCACCGCAAACACATTGCTACACCCATGATCCGGCGCAAGTGCATTGCCGCTGGCAAGGTCAATTTTCCAGTTGTGTAGCGGGCACGTGACGGTCGAGCCGTGCATAATCCCCTGCGACAACGGTCCGCCTTTGTGCGGGCAAGTGTCGCGAATCGCGTACACCTGGTCATCCGAGCCGCGAAACACGGCAATGTCGGTGTCACGAGTTTTGATCAGGCGCGAACCGAGTACCGGAATGTTGTTTAATTCGACGACTTCTATCCATTTGCTCATTATTGTGTACTCCTAGGCTTCGATCATGATCGGGGTAAATTCAGCGGCTTCTGCACCGTCGGCGCGGGCTTTCCACGGGTCGATTTGCGCGGGCTGTTGCGAAATCAGGAAACGCTCGTACAAGGCTTTGCGGTTGGCGGCATCGCTTAAAATCGCGGTTTTGACTTTTTCCAAGCCGACGCGCTCGATCCACGGGGCGGTACGCTCCAGATAATGCGCGTCTTCGCGGTAGAACTGGCAGAACGCGCCGGTGTATTCCAGCACTTCTTCCTCAGTGGCGACTTTGCACAGCAAGTCGGTGACGCGCACTTTGATACCGCCGTTGCCGCCGATGTGCAATTCGTAGCCGGAATCCACGCACACCACGCCGATGTCCTTGATGGTCGCTTCCGCACAGTTGCGCGGGCAACCGGAAACTGCCAGCTTGAACTTGTGCGGCATCCACGAACCCCACGTGAGTTCTTCCAGCTTCACGCCGAGTCCGGTGGAATCTTGCGTGCCGAAACGACACCATTCACTGCCGACGCAGGTTTTCACGGTACGCATCGCCTTGCCGTAAGCGTGACCCGACACGAATCCCGCCGCGCTCAAATCCTTCCACATCGCAGGCAATTGCTCTTTTTTGATGCCAAACATATCAATACGCTGCCCGCCCGTGACTTTCATGGTCGGCACTTCATATTTGTCGGCAACGTCAGCAATGGCGCGTAATTGGTCAGAGGTACACATCCCGCCAAACATGCGCGGCACGACCGAATACGACCCGTCTTTCTGGATATTGCCGTGGGCGCGTTCGTTGATGTAGCGCGATTGCGCATCGTCCACGTATTCAGTCGGGTAAGCGCACAGCAGGTAATAATTGAGCGCGTTGCGGCAAGACGGGCAACCATCCGGCGTTTTCCACTCGAAATGCTCACGCACCGCAGGCATGGTTTTCAGGCTGTGCTGAATAATGCCGTGGCGGATGTCGTCATGGGTGTAATCGGTGCATTTGCACAGCGGTTTGGTCTTCGGCGTAGCGGAATAGTCGCCGCCAACCGTATGCGCCAGCAAGGATTCGACCAAGCCGGTACACGAGCCGCACGAAGCCGAAGCCTTGGTATGCGCCCGCACTTCATCCAGCGTGAACAGTTTTTTCTCGGTAATCGCTTTTACGATGTCGCCTTTGCACACACCGTTACAGCCGCAAATTTCGGCATTGTCTGGCAAGCTGGCAACGCGGGTGTCGGGATTATGCCCGGAATCGCCCAAATGGTGTTGCCCAAATAGCAAGGTATCGCGGAAGGCGGACACATCCGTGCCGTCTTTCATCAACTGGAAATACCAACTGCCATCGACGGTATCGCCGTACAGCACCGCGCCCTTGACCTGATTGTCTTGCAGCACGATCTTTTTATACGTGCCGGACGCTGCATCTTTGAACACGATGTCTTCGGTTTGGTCATTGCCGGTGAAATCGCCAGCGGAAAACAACTCAATCCCGGTGACTTTCAGCTTGGTGGACGTAACCGTGCCGACGTAGCGGGCAATGCCGTGTTTGGCGAGGTGGTTGGCGGCAACTTTGGCTTGCTCAAACAGCGGTGCAACCAAACCGTAGGCAATGCCGCGATGTTGCACGCATTCGCCAATCGCGTAGATTTTCGGATCGGTAATGGTTTGCATGGTGTCGCTGACCACGATGCCGCGTTCGCAATACAAACCTGCGGATTTGCCGAGTTCCGTGTTGGGTTTGATGCCGACTGCCATCACCACCAAATCGGCGGGAATTTCCGTGCCATTTTTGAAACGCACAGCGGTAACGCGCTCTTGCCCAAGGATTTCAGCGGTACTGTGTTCCATCAGAAAGTTCATGCCGCGCTCTGCCAGTGATTTTTGCAGCATGGCGGCAGCGGGTTTGTCGAGCTGGCGTTCCATCAGGGTGTCGAGCAGGTGAACGACGGTGACGTTCATGCCTTGTTTCATCAAGCCGTTTGCCGCTTCCAGCCCCAGCAAGCCGCCGCCGATGACGACCGCGTTGGTGTACTGACTAGCAGTTGCCAGCATGGTGTCCACGTCTTTGATGTCGCGGAAACCGATCACGCCTTGTTTATCCGCACCGGGCAAGGGCAGCATGAACGGCACGGAACCCGTGGCAATGATCAGGCGGTCGTAATGCGCTACCGTGCCGTCGGTGGCGATGACTTCGCGGCGGGCGCGGTTGATTTGCTCAACCTTTTTGCCTTTGTGCAGGGTGATGCCATTGTCGATGTACCACTGTTCGCCGTTGAGCATGATTTGCTCGATGGTCTTTTCGCTGGCAAGCACCGGCGAGAGCATGATGCGGTTGTAATTGCCGTAAGGTTCTTCGCCGAACACCGTGATGTGGTAATGGTCGGGGGCAAGTTTGAGCAATTCTTCGAGCGTGCGTACCCCTGCCATGCCGTTGCCGATCAGTACTAAATTTTCTTTCTGCATTGTTGCGTCTCCTGAAAACAAAAAAGCCCTGAACCGCTACGCCGGAGAGGGCGTAGGGTTCAGGGCTTCGTTACCCGTGATATGTGTGTCACGCAACAGTGCGTGGTGGGCTGTACCTCGATCGCCGTTGACCGGGGGGCAGCGTTTGGGGAGATTTATGCAAGGGTTGTGCCAGAAGAGAAATCAGGGATTAAAGCGGGGACAAGACGGAAATTGTGTATTAGGGTGCGCTAATTTTGGGAGTGCATGGGGAGATTTGCACTGAAATGGGGCATATCACGTTTATTCATGGTTATTGGTTTCTGCCCAAAACACGCGCATGTCGGCGTTGTCCACGCGCTCGTAAATCGCTTCGACCGCGACCGTTAAGCCGATGGATTCCAGCGTGACTGTTGAGCCGGGGTAGTAATAGGTAGAACGCCATGCCTCGCTGCGCCGTTGTACCACCACTTCGGCAATGTCTTGCTCGATCAGCACGTATTCCAGCAAGCTGGGCAAGGCGAGGTATTCGGCGCGTTTTTCGGTTTTATCCTTGCGGTGGGTGCTGCCCGATAGCACCTCCACAATCAGAATCGGGCTTTCGCGGACATAGGTATCTTGCGAGGGGTCATCGTTGCACACCACCATCAAGTCGGGGTAGCGAAAACGCTTGGCGGTGGTTTTTACCAGCATGTCACTGGTCATCGGCTCACAAGGTTTGCCGCGCTGATGACTCCAAATCAATGCGTATAAATTGCCAGCAATACGGTTATGGTTGGCACTTGCCCCCGCCATTGCATACGCCTTCCCATCGACGTATTCGTATTTCTGTTCGCTCTCGCGTTCGCCTGCAAGGTAGTCTTCAACGCTGAGGTAATCGAATTGGTGTGCTAGTGGTGGCATCAGGCTTTCTCCTAAACGAGTTCTTTGCTTGATGTTAGCACACACACCCAAATGGCGGTATTTTGCGGCGGATGTGTGCTTGATTCGTGGGTATTTTTCGTCAGCTTATGGTAGAGTTTCAGTCAATTCGTCAAACGCTGGCGACAATTCAATACACGCCGTGCCAATTATAACAACACGCGACTGACCCTATGCCGGTTTCGACGTGGTAGGGCGGTAGCGTGTCGGCGATTCGTATGGAGCTTTGGAAGACGGCGATGACAAGTCCAGAATATGCGGAACGTTTGATAAACAAAATGGGCAGTCTCTGCTTATTGGTTGAATGGAGGTTGGCTATTCTGATATTCCTGAGTTCTGTTCAATAAACCGCTACAAAAATACTCACCCCTGACTAAATATGATCAATATAATGTTCGGATTGGCTGTTTACTTTCTTCTTGAGTTCTACGTCAGAAAGGTATCTTTTGAGCTTACTCAAATAGGGAAGCCTAATGACTTCTTAAATAAGTATAAGTGGGAATGCTGGAAAGATATTGCAATATTAATAAGTCCTGGCTATTGGCTTGCCAGATATTATAAAGATGAAATTAAATCAAAACAAGATTATCTACCTTGTCATTTAAAAATATTCATCAAGGCAAATAACAAAATAAATCTTTGGCTTAGCTTATCCTTATTATTCATACTATCGCTACTATCCCCTCTAAATATTATTGCGTTTTTTCAACCACTGATCATCTGGAGATTTCTTTCTCGAAGCTTTGAAATAATGTACGCATTTGGCAATGATGTTGTTAATGACAATAAACAACAAAAAAGCAATTTAACAAAATATGATCGCATTAAGCTAGCCTTATCGAGTTATATTGAAATATTTATTTATTCATCTTGTTTTTATCTGGTGACAGTCAAAGATATTGAGCCAACAACAGCGGTTTTAATTTCACTTGGGGTTGGCACGCTTACCAATGTTAAAAATGAACTGTTTGAATGCAACAACATAGTTACTTTTGCTGCATATATTCAAGTATTTACAACACTGAGTTTAGTTGTGCTGAGTTTGGCTATTTATGTCAGCAGAAAAAAATAATTAAACAAAAGAGAGACTTCTACCATGAAAATTCCGATCATTTCACTATCATTAATCGCTTCATTATTGCTTTCCTGCTCAGCAGGCACGGATAATAAATCAACCTACAGCCACAACGGCATAAGCTTTGATATGACTCAAAAAGATGTTGAGGAGCAAGGTTTTGTTTGCAACCCTCCAGAAGAGCAAAACTCCGACATCAGGGCAAATTGTAAACATATGGATTTAACGGGTATTGCTTTTGGCTATCCAACAAAAGATTACAGCCTTATCATCGGTTCCACAGGGAAGGTAGATAAGATTGGTGCAGAGTTTAGTGAAAATATATCGATGGATGCTTACTTTAAACTTCACAGAGAAATAACATTCTTTTTTCCGAATAAATATGAAAAAGGAACTTTTCATTCTCAAGGTACAGCAAGACGTGATGAATGGAGAGATAAAAATAACACAAGTGCTGTACTTTTGCTTTTTGATGGTATCCCTCCTGTTACAAAAACCTCTTTAAGCATAACCTTCTGGAGTCCTCGTCATATCGAAATATCAAATAAAAAGAGAGAATTTACAACAGAAAAAGCCAATTTAAAAGAAGATGGCAGCAAGGGAGAAAAATCTGTAACGACAAAACCTATCTTGGAAGAAAATAATGACGACTCTAACTCAGTAAAAAGTAGCGAGATGATAGCCAATGCTAATTTATTAGCACCTACTAATCTGACTGATATACTCAGTGAGAACTCATCAAAAGGCTGTTTACCTCCCATAGACGACAAGCCAATAAATGGAGTTGTGAAAAAAAGAACATTTTTAGAGGACGAAACCACTTTATCTTCTGTAGTTGTGGAAGAGGTTGATGGACAACGCTATACCATCAATGTTGATTATGAATACCTTGCATCAGTCAGCAGGTGGGGAGCTACTGAAGTTTCACAGGCTCTAACGTTGAATAGAAAAGTTAGCATCAGATCGGTTGGTTGTGGTGCTGCTGGGCAGTGGATAATTGCTAGAGAAATCCAAGCATATTAATAAACAGATGAATGAAAGTGCTGATGCGCAGGAACATTTGATCTTGACCATCATACTATACAGGATGAAACTAAGCAGGTAACAAAACAGAAGCCACTCATATGATTAGCAAACGTTTCAACAAACCTGTCATACTCACCCATCATGCAGTAGAGCAAATGACTGAACGACATATAGACGAGGAGACGCTTGCTGATTTGATAGAATCAGGTCATGTTAAATACAAAGACGAGCAACATCTGTGGATTTATAAGGCATACCATTCCCGCGAGGATAATATGATATGCGCCGCAGCGATTGAGCGTAACAACCTGATTATTAAAACAGTTATGATCGACTGGGAGTTAAGCGATGAACATTAAATACTACGAAGATGACGACATCCTAGTACAACGATTCAGCAACAATCCGATTGTCAGGGAGGTATCACAAGGTTGGAACATCAACATCAGCTACGATAAAGATGGCAATATTGTTCAAATCGTCATACTCGAAGCGAAAGAGAAAGGGCTGTATCCTGTCATTCCCATGAAGATGGCAGCCTGACACATAGGATGATCATAAGGAACCCCCATGACCCCAGAAGAAATCAAACGCTACCGCGAACGCGCCAATAGAGCAAAGCGCGAACTCCTCAAAGAAAAACAACAATACGGATACATCAACGACGGCTCAGGCAAACGCTACCTCGCCCCCGTCTATTACGTTTTGGCTGGCGATAATGACAAGGCATTAGCTTTTTACACATGGTTTGAAGAAGAATTCGCTGATGACATCGGCGAACCCGTCTTCGATTTGTATTGGACACTGGCTGAATTTCGAGCTGGAAACACAGCACAAGCACGTTACCGCCTACAAATCGTCATGCTCAACAATTTGTACCTGCTGCCATTCCTGTTCAATAAACCCATCGACCAACTGGATATATGGCACTGGTCAAACCAAGCCGACAACAGTTACCTAAGGGAAATTCAAGAATACCTGCATGAACCCACCCCCGCAGAACGCCAATGGATTGAGGCTGAATACAACAGCCAACCGTTCACAACATTACGCCAAGAATACATTGCCACGTACCATCAGTTAAAACACGAGCGCGATGTTCCAAAGCGTAAAGAAATACTGGATAAATGGCGCAAATTCTCCGCAACCTTTCTGCAAAAACCCGCTTAGTCACCACCGCTATCACGCCCACACACATGCTACATTTGCATCAAGCCCTTCATGCTTTTAGATCATGGCTGCCACGGAAATCATTGGAGTGTGCTAAGTTTAACACGTTTCAGCAGACACGAGCCTAGACCATGACCGACCTCAACACCCAACTGGTTTCCATCCTCAGTCGCGTGCGCCGCCCCGGTAATTTTTACGCCAGCGGTAACGTTGATTTTGCCTTGCCACGGCTTGAAGTTGAAGGCGTTGGCAATATTGCTTTGCCGCTGTTACCCCAGCAAATCAGCGCGTTGGTGCAAGCTGCCGAGCAAGCGCCTTATGGCAAGGGTGAGGAAACATTGGTCGATACCAGTGTGCGTAAAACCTGGCAGATTGCCCCTGACAAAATTCGCATTAGCGGCAAACAGTGGCAACCCATGCTGGATGGCATTGTCGCGCAAGCCGTCGATGGCTTGGGGGTGACAGGTGACGTTCATGCCGAGTTGTACAAGATGCTGGTGTATGACGAAGGCAGCTTTTTCGTCAATCACCGCGATACGGAAAAGGCGGCGGGCATGTTCGCCACGCTGATTCTTGCCCTGCCTGCCAGCTATACGGGCGGCGAGTTGCGCATTGAACACGCGGGGCAAAGCGTTACCCTCAACGTGCAGGCGGATGATCCGGCTGAAATTGCGTTTGCTGCTTTTTATGCCGATTGCGTGCATGAAGTTCTACCTGTTACCAGCGGTTGCCGCATGGTGCTGGTGTATAACCTGTGCCGCAGCGGTGCGGGGGAATTGCCGCACCCGCCGGATTACCAACAGGAACAAGCCAAAGCCGCTGCCTGTTTGCGCCAGTGGACGACGATGGAACATACCGGCGAAGACATTCCGCTCAAATTGGTGTACTTGCTGGAACACGCTTACACGCCTGAAGGCTTGTGTTTTGCGGCACTCAAAAATGGTGATGCGGCGATTGCCAGTGTGATGATTCCGGCGGCTGAACAAGCCGATTGCGATTTGTATCTGGCACTGGTATCGGTGGAAGAATCCGGCTGGGCGGAATACAGCGGTTCGTGGGGACACAAAAAACGCTACTGGGAAGAGGACGACGAAGAGGATGATGATGACTTTGAAATCGGCGAAGTCACCGAGCAAGCGCAGTTCATCTCTAACTGGCACACGCCGCAAGGGGAGCTGAAAGCACTGGGCATGTTGCACTTTGACGATGAAGAACTGTGCCTACCCCACCGCTTACACAGCCTCGCTGCCGATGCCCTGCACTTCCACGAAGCCACGGGTAATGAAGGCGCATCGTTTGAACGCACCTATCGCCGTGCCGCGCTGGTCATGTGGCCTCGCGCTTACCTTGTCGATGCGCTGAGCGTGGGCGGGGTGGAGACGATGCTCGCTTACCTCGATCACTTAATGACGTTAACGCAAGGGCAGGAAGCACAGCGTTTTGCGCAAGGGGTTATCAGCAACTGGGAAAGCACCAAAAGCAGTTGGCATCCCAGCCGGACTGATACGCTGTACCTGAGCCGCCTGCTCAATCACTTGCTGTCGCTGGCGGATACTCACCTGATCGAAGCCGCGCTTACCCGCATTCCGATTGGCGGGAAGTCTTATCAGCAGGAAGATAACCCCGCGCTGCTGGCAACCTTGGCGTTATTACCCGATGCACAGGCACAGCACCTGTTGGCGGCCCTGATCGAAAAACGCGCCGCTGACAGTCTGGCGGCGTGTGGGCAATTGTTGCGGCTGGCATTGCCGCGTTATGCGCAGGCGGGAAGTGCTGCGTTCCTGCCCGCCGCGCAAGCCTTGCTGGACAGTTTGGCGAATACTGAACCTGCCATTAGCCCCTATCGGGCGGTTGAACGGCTGACGGTCGAAAAAGTGGTGGATGTGTTGATCGCTATCGGTAACGTCGATGCCGGTTTGGGCAAACAGGCGGTGGTACATTTGTTGGCACAGCGGCAACGCTTCCCGATGGATGACAGCCTGATTCCGGCGGTGATCATGGCGGCGAGTGCGGACGATTGCCCGCCCTTGGTAGTGGGTTTGCTGCAACAGCAGTGTCTGGCGTATCTGGAATCTTGCATTAGCGAAGCGCTGGCAGCACCGGTTGACTGGACACGCGAAGCCAATTTTGAGTGTCCGGGCAGGGATAATGCGGATTGTGAAGCCCTCAAACGTTTCCTGCTTGACCCGAACCAATCCAGTTGGGCTTTTGCCGCCGCCGAAAGCCGCCGTAATACCTTGGCATATATTGCCAATCAGAAGCGGCTGGATGTTGAGATGACGACACTCAAGTCGGGGCGACCTTACACCCTGCACTTTGTTAAAACCCAAGCCAGTTATGAGCGCAAAGTGGCACAGCGCCAGCGGGATGAGGGGAATCGGGAATGCTTGCTGGGCTTACGTTTTGGCAGGTGATGCTACCTCGCTACGCCGTTGTACCATTTCGGCAAGATATTGCCCGATGATTTTACCATGGACGTGCGCTTTATTTATGAATAAATTTTTCCAGCTCATGTTAGAATTTCAGGCAAAATAACCACAGGAGAGTAACTTGACTGAATTAGTAGTAGAAAATCTGCGGCTGAAAGAATTGATACTAGTCGTCAATAAAAACAAGCCATTTTTTGATGAATTTGTGGCGTTCGTAAAGCGTCATAAATACGAGAATGTTCTGGCTTTCGTTTCTGAATCAAATGAAATAAAAATGAATGAAGTTTTAAATGATTACTTCTCAAATGAATTCAAAAACTGTCTTTACGACGGTATTGCTAGACCATATGATCAAAGTAAATCAAAATGGTTTTTTATTACTTGGTTATTACGTGATGCTCCGCAACAACGTTTGCAGCCTATAGTTTCTTCTCTTAAAGAGGGAAGTACGACTCAAAAGAGAATCTTTATCATAAATAAAATCATGCAGTTTGTAGCACCACTAATGCCTGAAAAAGAACAGTGGGAATGGCACGCTATAGCAGAAGTCATGCTACAGCGATTAGAAGGCAGCAGACGTGCTCTTAAAGGTGGTCTATTTGAAGCCATCGTTCGCGATCAACTTGCTAAACTCTTCAAATCTCAAAATTTAAAGCTTCAAGTTACCAATCAAGAAGTCATACTGAACGATGAAACATATGATATAGAAATCATTGGGAAAAACGGAAAAATATTAATGCCCGTAAAAACGAGAGAAACAATGGGCGGCGGTCATGCACACCTGTTTACACGAGATATTCACAAGTCCATTTCTGTTGCACACAAAAATGGACTCAATTGCATTCCTATTGTGATCGCAGAGTCGTGGAGTGGAAATCTTGATGGGCTGTCCTGCGATAATTACATCTATATTCCAGTTAATCCAAATCAAGTTGAAAAAATAAACCCTTTGCTAGAGTTGAAGCTGCAAGAACTCGTTATGGTGTTCTCCAGCATTCAATAAATCAATCTGAAGATTAGACAGGCGTTTTTTTGCTATTTCCACATACTCAGGATTTAACTCAAGTCCGATGTATTTTCTGCTCAACTTACTTGCAACAACCCCAGTTGTGCCTGAGCCAAAAAATGGGTCTAATACAATTCCACCTGTGGGACAGCCTGCCAAAATACAAGGTTCGATAAGCTTTTCAGGGAAAACTGCAAAGTGAGCATCACGGAACTTTGAAAGAGGAATATTCCACACAGTTCTTTTGTTGCGCCCATTGGGGTGGAACGCCTGATCCCATCTGCCATCATGCAAGTTTGAATTCCCACCATTTTTTCCTTTTTCAGGCGTTCCGCCGTTTTTTCCAAAATGATTCTTGCCACCCTTCATCTTGCTTTTCTCAGAAAAAGTAACGTGTTCTTCCCGAATTGCATCCTGATCATAAAAATAGTTAGCGCCCTTCTTTGTAAAAAAGAAAATATACTCGTGATCTGTCGTTAGTCTATTTTTTGCGGAATGCGGCATGGCATTTGGTTTGTGCCAAATAATATCATTTCTTAATATCCAGCCTCTATCCTGTAACGCCAAAGCAACTCTCCATGGCATTCCAAGTAGGTTTCCATCAAGGTACTTATCCCCAAGATTCAACCAAAGCGTTCCTGACTCTTTTAATACTCTCTTGCACTCATCAAATAAATCAGCTAGTTTTTTTACATACTCTTTTGGCGTATCTTCACCGCCTAGCTGACCGTCCATGGCATAATCACGTTGCCCATAATAGGGTGGACTGGTCACAATGCAATCAACTGCCGCTGATGGTATATTTTTCAAGGTATTCAGAGAATCGCCACACAGTATTGAATTAGTGAATTCGACTTCTTTCATAATATCATTCGCTATCACTTAGAAAACCAGAGAACTCACCTCTGGAAATTCGTTGCTGAATTATTTCAACAACCAACTCTTGAATTGTCTGATTACATAAAGCTGCTTCTAGCTTCAACGCTTGGTGCAAATTTGCATCCAGCTTTATGTGTATTTGCTTCGACTTGTTTTCTTGGTTCATGGCGGCATACCTAAAGTATATATATACCCATGGTATATTCAAGTCTGCCCCCTGTCAAGCGAGGACTACCCCATCACCACCCAAGCCAACACCCCATACCGCCCACCTTTCGCCACTGCTACCACCAGCACAAACGGCAACAACGGCATCCGCATCACCCCCGCCACCACCGTCAACGGATCACCGATGATAGGCAACCAACTCAACAACAGCACCCCCCACCCATAACGCTGAAACCACTGTTGCGCCCGTGCCAAGCTTGCCGCCTTCACCGGAAACCAGCGTTTATCCTGAAAGTGTTCCAGATAACGCCCCAACCACCAGTTAATCACCGACCCCAGCGTATTGCCCAGCGTCGCCACCACCAGTAACACCCACAACACCGATTCCCCCTGAAGCATCAAGCTCACCAGCAAGGCTTCCGATTGCGCGGGAATCAGCGTAGCCGCCAACAGTGCGGATAAAAAAAGCAGAAGGTATGACATCATTTCCCCATCAAACCACACAATATTGTCATACGCCAGCAACAATCACCTGCTAGATTAATAGGTTTACCACTGCCCTCGGAGTAAACCACCATGCTCGAACGCTACACAGGCTGCACCGTCAGCGAGGCTTACGCCACCGGCAGTAACGGCATCCACATGCCGCGCTACCCCTACTACGCCGCGTATGATTTGCCGGGCGAATGCCATTACTACTACCGCCGTTCAGTGCAATACCTGACCTGTCAAACAGCGCGTTTCCTGCTCATCGGCGGCGAAGCCACCACCTTGGTGAAAGAAGGCGTAGTGGATTTCAGCCGCGATTTAAACCCCTGGTGGCACGGTTTTTTCCAGGAACATTTCGGCAAGCAAATGGGCGAAGTGGTGCGTTACGCAGGCGGGCATAGCTATCTGGAATACCTCGGCAGCCACCCGCAAGCCAAACTGGTCGTGCCACACCCCTACCCCGCCGACCAGATTGCCAGCGACCATTACTATCTGATGTTACGCAGACGCAGCTTCCATCCACTATATTTCAGGTATGAACCAAACACGTCTTGATCTCTACACCGACTACCTAACCGTGACTTTTGGCTACGCCACAGCAACGGGTTTATCCCAACTATTGGACGGCGAAATTAGCCACGATGCGATCAGTCGTTTTCTTTCGGGGGATGAATACACCTCGAAAGACCTGTGGAAACAGGTAAAAAAGACCGTCAGGGAGGTCGAATCAGCCGATGGCATCCTGATCATCGACGATACGGTGCAAGAAAAGCCCTACATGGACGAAAACGACCTGATTTGTTGGCATTACGACCACTGTAAAGGACGCAATATCAAGGGAATCAACTTGTTAAACTGCCTGTATCACAGCAACGGCGCATCCATTCCGGTTGCATTTGAACTGATACGGAAGCCATTCCGTTTCTGCGACATCAAGACCCGCCAAGAAAAACGGTGCAGCGATGTCACCAAAAATGAGCAAATGCGCTCCATGATTGACACCTGCATTCAAAACCAACTGAAATTTTCATGGGTGTTGAACGACATTTGGTTCGCCTCCGCCGAGAATATGGAACACATCAAGGAGAAACGGCAAAAGGACTTCATTATGGCATTGAAAAGTAACCGATTAGTCGCATTAAGCGAAAAAGATCGGAAGGAAAACCGTTACACACGGCTCGACCAATTGGCATGGACAGAACAAAAAGCCATCACGGGCTACTTGAAGGGGCTAACCTTCCCCGTCAAGCTCGCTCGGCAAATCTTTACGAACAAAGACGGCAGCACTGGCATTTTGTATCTGGTTTGTAGCCAGTTGGCGGTAGAGTGGGACGAAATCACGACAACCTACCAAAAACGGTGGAAAGTCGAGGTCTTCCATAAATCGCTCAAATCCAATGCGGCATTTGCGAAATCCCCTGCACACACCGCTAAAACACAAGCGAATCACTTATTCGCCTCCATCGTCGCTGTCTTCAAAATGGAGTGTTTGACCATCAGCAAGCATCTTAACCACTTTGCTTTACGGGCAAAACTCTACGCCAAGGCAATTCGGGGCGCTTTTGATGAGCTACAGGTGCTTAGGGCTGCGTAACATCAGTTACTATCTGGAAAACCCGGAACTGATCGTGCAACTCAACGACAAAGGGCGTATGGCAGACATTTCCTCGCATTGCATCCCCTATGAGGTCTACGACGCCGCCACCTTTGCAGGCAAAACTTGGCGGGAACATTGGGAATTACCCTTCGTCATCAAGCTGGCAGCGCCCTCCGGCGGTGGCGATGGCGTCGCGATTTGCCAGACTGAAGCGGATGTGCAAGCCGCGCAAGAACGTTTTGGCGGGCATCGGGTCAAGGTCGAACATTTCATCGGCGGCTATTTAGCCAATTACAACCTCAACCTGCACGTTGACCGTGACGGCAGCATCCGTTTCATTGGCGGCTCGGAACAACGGATTTCCGCCAGCGCCCGTTACGAAGGCAATTTCATTGACCTCTGCTGGCATCCCTCCCCCGAACTCGAAGCCATCGCGGTTGAAATTGCTCGCAATGCTGCAAACTTGGGCTGGTTTGGCGTGTGCGGGCTCGATGTGATCAAAGCCGCCGACGGCAAGCTGTATTTCATCGACCCCAATTTCCGCCTCAACGGTTCGACCCCGTTCCATTTCATCCGTGAACATTTCCTGACGCATTTCCAACGCCCCAATCTGGAAACCGGCTATTTTTGCTACCAAGGCAATCCGCTGGCGTTTTTGGAAACATTCCGCCCCGAAATCGAGAAAAAAATCCTCATGCCTGTTGGTTTGTATTACGACCCTAGTTATGATCAGAAGACGCGGGTTTATTTGGCACAAGTGACCGAAAATGACGTGGATGCCCATGTCAGCCTGCGTGACACGTTGGCGCAGCGCGGGCTGCTGCCGGGGATTCACTTATAATTGACGCAGCACACATGGAAATTGACCAAAGCCCCTTCCAATACATTGAAGGGGAAAGTCCTGTTTTATTGGAATTACCGCATGGTGGCCACTTGACCCCGGATGAGGTCAAACCTTACTTGCACCCCAAGTTCACGCCCGGCGATCGCCGCGAAGATGCCGATGAATTTTCTGACGCGCTCTACCTCGATTTGCCCAGCAAACCGCACGTATTGCGCTTCCGCTTTTGGCGTGCGCACGCCGACCCCAACCGCCGTTACGACGATTTCAGTGCGGATGGCGTGGTGAAAACGCATACCAGCCAAGGCGTAAAAATCTACCAATCGGAACGCGGAATGCCGGAAACTGTGCGGCAAGCGGTCATCGAACGCTACGTGATGCCACACCAGCAGCAAATGCTGGCATTGCTGGCGAATCCGTCGATTAAACAAGTGCTGTTTTGCCACACCATGCCGGGGATTGGCACGAGTGTTTCCAAAGATCGGGGCAATTTGCGCCCGCTGTTTATGTTTGGCAACGGTGGCGACCTGCACGGCAAGCCACACCATAATTGTTATGCGCATAAAAAAACGCTGGAGCTGATGTCGAGCATTATTGAAGACCATTTCCACGAACTGGATGTTGGTTTCAACTTTTGTGACGTGATCCGCTGCAACAACCCGTATTCGGGGATTAACTCGCTGGGGCGTTTCACCTGCGAACAATTCAAGGGCAAACACCCGTTCACGTTGGAAATTAACCGCGACTTATTGTTGCATAACCCCGAAAACATTATTCCGGTGCGGCACATTATCGACCTGATCGTGCAAGCATTAGCAGCGGGGCAAGCCTAAGCCTGCCCCGCTTGTGTTTTTAGCTACGCGCAGTCAACCACTCGCCAATCGCTGGTGGGATGGTTTTTTGCGCTTTGCCGCTGACGTAAATACCGATGTGACCGCCCTTGAAAGACAGCTCGGTGTAATCAGACGAACCCGTTGCACCTTTCAAGGCGCGTGACGCATCCGGTGGCACGAGGTGATCTTGTTCCGCAAACACATTCAGAATCGGCGCTGTTACATTTTTCAGGTCGATGGTGTAATCACCGATCTGCACTTCGCCTTTCAGCAGCTTGTTTTGCTGGAAGAAGTCTTTGATGAATTGGCGGAAGGTTTCGCCCGCCTGATCCGGACTGTCGAAAATCCACTTTTCCATGCGCATGAAGTTTTTCAAGGTTTGGCTATCCCCCATCACATCCACCATGCCGAGGTATTTCTGCCCTATGAGCTGGTAAGGCTTGAGGTTGAGGAATGTCCAGTTGAGCATTTCGCCGGGAATGTTACCGATGGTGTCGACCAGTTGGTCAATGTCGATGTTTTGCACCCAGTGGCTCAGCATATTATCCGGCGTGTGGTAATCCACTGGCGTCACCATCGTGACCAGATTTTTAACTTTATCGGGGTGCATCGCGCTGTAACACAAGCTGAAAGCGCCACCCTGACAAATCCCCAACAGATTGACCGCCTCGACGTGATGGCGAGCGCAAATCTCATCAATGCACGTATCCAAATAACCGTTGAGGTAATCATCCAGCGTCAAATAGCGATCAGACGCATCCGGGTAGCCCCAGTCGATCAAATACACATCTTGCCCAGCATCCAGCAAGCCTTTGATGGTCGAACGGTTTTCCTGAATATCGGTCATGTAAGGGCGATTCACCAGCGCGTACACAATCAGCAGTGGCACTTTATTCGTCGGCTCTTTATCACCGATATAATGCAACAACTTGAGCTTATCCTCGGTGTAAACGACTTCAAACGGGGTTACACCTGCGGAAATCTCACCGACTTCCATCAGATTGGTCATACCCTGCGCGAGCTTTTCATTGAAGGTTTTGACTTCGTTCAGAATTTGGTCTGGACGCATTTGAAACGGCATGTTCGTTCTCCTTGAATATCCAGTGCAGCTTAGGCTTTCTTGGTGCTGGCGCTAGGGGTTTTCGGTTTCGCGGCTGCTTTAGGTTTCGGTGCGACAGGTGCAGCAGGCGGAGCGGTATTCTGTGCGGCGGCTAAAACATCCACTTTGCGGGATAATTCTTGTAGTTGTTTACGCAAAGTGCGGTTTTCGCGGCGCATTTCTTGCTGCTTGGCAAATGCGGCATTTAACTCTTTACGGGTTGGCAAATTCGCGGCTTCATAAGTACTGTCCAGTTCCGCGTTGATGCTTTGTTTGAGGGCCATCAGCGAATTCACCAAATCGCCATACACCACCTGATATTCATCAGTCATGGCAAACTTGGCGTAGACCTGTTCGTTAACATCGACCCACAGATCGTAGAGTTCGCGCAAGGAATGGATTTTTTTGCCATCTGCTCGCATGGAAGCGACACGCTCACGCAAGGCTTGCACCGACTCAATGCCCTGTTTCGCAAAGGCTTTCAGGTAATCATCCATCGCTTCTTGGTAGTTCGCACCCAATTGCCCCAGCGCTTGCAAGCGTTCTTGCGATTCGCGGTTGTAACCCACGGCAGGCGTTGCCAAGACTTTGCGGAATTGCTCCGTCCAGTTTTCCGAGGTCGGCATGTGGAAACCGCCCGCGCCGACTTGCTGGAATGCCTGCATTCCCATGCTATTCATCACACGCTGCCAGCTATCCAGCGCTGCTTGACCAACGCCGAAACCGTGGGCGGTAAATTTGCCCATTTCGAGTTGACCGCAACACTGACGGAAACCGGCTTCCATCGCATTCATCCACGCATCCATCGCGTCGGATCCGTTGCCGTCAGCGTGTTGTACATTGTAGGCATTTTCCGCAAGATTCATGTACACCTTGCCCATTTCGACCATACGCTGGAAGGCATCGGTAGACGCGCCGGGAACGGTGTGCGGGCTAACGGCTTTCCACCATTGCTCCAGCCCTTGTGTCCAAGCGGGTGCGGTACCAAAACCCGGTACCGCTTGTGGCTGCCCCATTTTGGAGAGATCTGACCACGCATTCCAATAACGTTGTTGCGCATCAGACCAGTTTTTCATCATATCATCCGACCAAGCTGCCATGACAGTACCTCCTCCACGTATAAAAATATTGCCTTTTGTGAGCTTATCATGCTATTTTGTGCATCGCAACAATGTTGACAGTGTGGTACTTTTACGACTTGCCAAAGCCATACTTGTCAGCTTATTGTTGACACCCTAACGATATATCACAGAATTTATGACATTTTATACCCTGGAGAACGTTTCATGCGCGAAGATATTGTGATCGTAGCCGCTGGCAGAACTGCACTTGGTACTTTTGGTGGTTCACTCGCCGCCATCCCTGCTTCTGAACTCGGCGCAACCGTCATCAAAGGCTTGCTGGAACGTTCTGGCTTGAAACCTGAACAGATTAATGAAGTTATTTTAGGTCAAGTCCTGACTGCGGGTGTCGGTCAAAACCCTGCGCGTCAAGCGGTGCTGTCTGCTGGCTTGCCGGTTGAAGTTCCGGCGATGACCATTAACAAGGTTTGCGGCAGCGGTTTGAAAGCCGTGCATTTGGCGTATCAAGCAGTGGCTTGCGGCGATGCTGACATCGTAATCGCGGGCGGTCAGGAAACCATGAGTGCTTCCGCTCACGTCGTACCTAACTCACGCAACGGTCAGAAAATGGGCGACTGGAAAATGGTCGACACCATGATCAAAGACGGCCTGTGGTGCGCGACTAACGACTACCACATGGGCATGACGGCGGAAAACATCGCCGCGCAATACGGTTTCAGCCGTGAAGCGCAAGACGAATTCGCTGCCGGTTCACAGCAAAAAACTGAAGCCGCGCAAAAAGCGGGTGTTTTCAACGATGAAATCATTCCGGTCGTGATCCCACAGCGTAAAGGCGATCCACTGGTATTCAACACGGACGAATTCCCACGCGCTGGCACAACCGCTGCTTCTTTGGGCAAACTGCGCCCTGCGTTCAAGAAAGACGGTTCAGTAACAGCGGGCAACGCTTCCGGCATTAACGACGGTGCTGCGGCAGTGATCGTGATGACTGCATCCAAAGCGGCTGAACTGGGCTTAACCCCAATGGCTCGCATCGTGGCGTTCTCTAGCGCGGGCGTTGATCCGGCAATCATGGGCACTGGCCCAATCCCTGCCACCACCAAGTGCTTGGAAAAAGCAGGCTGGAGCGTTGCTGATCTCGACCTGATCGAAGCCAACGAAGCCTTCGCAGCACAAGCCATGTCGGTTAACGAAAGCCTCGGCTTTGACCTGAGCAAGGTTAACGTCAGCGGCGGCGCGATTGCGTTGGGTCATCCGATTGGTGCTTCCGGCGCACGCGTGCTGGTAACACTGCTGCACGGCATGAAGCGCACTGGCGCGAAAAAAGGTCTGGCGACACTGTGTATCGGTGGTGGTCAGGGTGTTGCGATGGCGGTTGAAGCGGTTTAATTAAAACATTTGAGGAGTATAGATTATGAGTAAAGTTGCACTGGTAACAGGCGGTACTGGCGGTATTGGTAACGCGATTTGCAAGCAATTCGCTGCTGATGGTTACAAAGTTGTCACCACGTATTTCGAGCCAGAAGAGCAAGCCAAAGCATGGCAAGCGAAACAAGATTATGAAGTGGCGATCTATCCTTGCGACGTGAGCAACTATGACGATTGCGCCAAACTGAAAGCCTCTGTCACGGCGGATTTTGGTCAAGTTGACATTATCGTTAACTGCGCGGGCATTACCCGTGACGCAACCTTCAAGAAAATCACCCCAGCACATTGGGCTGCGGTCATGAAAACCAACCTTGACAGCGTGTTCAACGTGACTCACCAGTTCGTGAACGAAATGGCTGACCGTGGCTTTGGTCGCGTCATCAACATTTCTTCCATCAATGGTCAGAAAGGTCAGTTTGGTCAAACCAACTACAGCGCTGCGAAAGCAGGCGTACACGGTTTCAGCATGGCGCTGGCACAAGAAGTGGCACGCAAAGGCGTTACCATCAACACCTTGTCACCGGGTTACATCGCGACTGAAATGGTTATGGCAATCGCGGAAGACGTGCGTAACAAAATCATTGCGCAAATCCCGGTCGGTCGTTTGGGTACACCAGAAGAAATGGCGGCAATCGTTTCTTTCTTGGCATCCGACAAAGCGGGCTTCATCACGGGTGCGAACATCTCCGCTAACGGCGGTCAGTTCATTCACTAAGCATACCGTCGTGTAATCCCCTCTGTAGAGACGCAAAATTTTGCGTCTCTACGACCCCACCCACCGTATTACATGCCTTCCCTCGCCTTACCCTCTGCCCTTCCATTCACACCTTTTGTGCATAGCCTTATTGTTTTGTGTGCATAACAAAACGTTAACCTATAAAATCATACTTGATTTTATTTGTTTCATCACAGTAGCACCGACGAAGATCCTATGGCAGAAGAACGCATTATTAAGAAATACCCGAATCGCCGCTTGTACGACACCAACCAGAGTTGTTATATCACTTTGAGCGATGTCCGCGATTTGGTCTTGGCAGAAACCCCTTTCAAAGTCATCGACCGTCAGTCCGGCGACGATATTACCCGCAGTATCTTGCTGCAAATCATTATGGAACAGGAATCAGGCGGACAACCCTTGTTCAGCACCGATATTCTGGCGCAATTTATCCGCAATTACAGTGACGCGACCCGCAAGGGCTTTATGGAGTACATGGAGCAAAGCGTCGGGCTGTTTACCAGTCAGCAAGCCGCAATGCAGGAACAGATGCACAAAGTACTCGCCGGTACGCCGCTGGATGCATGGATGAAAATCAGCGAGCAAAATATGGAAACCTGGAAAAAAATGCAGGAAAGCATTATGGGCAACTTACAGCCGAAGAAATAATGCGCGAGTTTAGCCTACCGATTGCCCGTTACCGTTTAACGCTGCGGGCGCTGACCCCGATTCAATTCCCTGCTTATGCTGGCTCGACTTGGCGTGGCGCGTTTGGTCATGCCTTGCGGCGCACGGTGTGTATTACCCGTGAGCCGGATTGCCGCCAATGTTTGTTGTGGCGTTCCTGTGTTTACAGTCAGGTATTTGAAACGCCTGCGGGTCAGGGGCCATTGCTGGAAAAGATTAATGCGGCTCCCCACCCTTATATTATGCAGCCGTTGGCAACGTCGGGGCGGCAGTATGCGCCGGGGGAGGTGTTCGCGCTGGAATTGAGTTTGCTGGGCGCGGCGATTGGGCATTTGCCGTATTTGCTGCACGCGATGCAGCAGGTGGGAGAACGCGGGATCGGTAAGGGCGATGGGCGTTATGCGCTGGTGGCAGTAGCACAGGAAGTGGCACCGGGGGCAGGCGAATGGGTGCAGATTCAGGCGGCGGGTGAAAGCTTGCAGGCATTAGCGGGGGTTGTGCCGTTGATTCCGCCAATGCCGGAGGGGGTGCAGGTGCGTTTGTTGACCCCGTTGCGCTTGTTGCAGGAGGGTACGCCAATACGCAGCAGCCGGTTTACGTTTCAGTTGTTTATCAATGCCTTGATGCGGCGGATTACCTTATTGCACGCTTATCATGCGGGAGTGGAATTGCCGGGTGATTTTAAGGCGTTGAGTCAGCAGGCGGCGGCGGTGACATTGGGGGATGCGGATTTGCACTGGCATGAGTGGTCGCGTTATTCCAACCGGCAACAGAACCATGTGCAAATGGGCGGGCTGCTGGGTAGCTTTATGCTGGGGCTGGATGGGTTGGAGGATTTCTGGCCTTGGTTGTGGTTGGGGCAGTGGGTACATGCGGGGAAAGGCGCGGTGATGGGCATGGGCGGGTATGCGCTCGACTGCTATACTGGGGAAAAGGCAATTTGAGAGGCAGGCGTTATGCAGTTTCAGTTTAGTCAGCTACGCTTCCCGGAAAATGCGGAAGTGGTGATTAATGACGTGTCTTGGGCGGATTTCGAGCGCTTCATGGATGAATTGGGTGACAGGAGCAGCCTGCGCGTTCATTACAATCAGCGGAGTATACATTTAATGGCACCATCGGCAGGGCATGAAGTTCCAAAAATCCATATTGGACGATTCGTTGAGTATTTGTTGGAACAACAACAGCTTGATTTTGAGTCACTGGGTTCGTTTACGATGCGCAAGCAAAGTGTGCAAAAAGCGGCTGAGCCGGATGAGTGCTTTTATATTGAACATGCGGCGGCGGTGCGTGGCAAGCGCCAGATTAGTTTGGATAGTGACCCGCCACCGGATTTGGCGGTGGAAATCGACATTTATTCGCCGACAGATCGGGCGTTGTATGCGGCGTTGGGTGTGCCGGAGTTGTGGATATACGATGGTAAACAGTTGGTGATTTGGGTATTGCGGGCGGGTGAATATCATGCCGCTGAATTTAGCCCGCATTTTCCGGGGTTGGCGGTGCGGGAAAAAATCCCTGCGTTGCTGAACTTGGCGGAACGTGAGGGGCGCATGGTGGCGATGAAGGCGTTTCGCGCTTGGGTGGATGAAAATCCCCCCTGCCTCCCTTTTGCAAAGGGGGGTTAAGAGGTGTAATATTGACCTACTCACACAGACAGAGGGCTGTGTTGCTTGCTTAAAAACCTAACTTGATCAGTTTTTTCTCAAGACAACTTTTTATACAGTGAATTTTCTGCTAAGGGTCTCTATAACGCATTGATTCAAAAGGCTGATTCGACACGAGCCTTCTGAAGACCGCCCTGATTTAAAAGGGATTAAGACGCTTTTCAGTCGCCTTATTGCGCCCCATGCTGGTTCTGAAGACCGCCCTGATTTAAAAGGGATTAAGACTCACGAATTGGTTTCGCACTTCGGTTTTTACTGATTTCTGAAGACCGCCCTGATTTAAAAGGGATTAAGACAGTAAACAATGCACGGGTATACAATACGCGGGTTTTCTGAAGACCGCCCTGATTTAAAAGGGATTAAGACGGATTGCCGTTGTGTGCTTGCTTTGCGAGATTATTCTGAAGACCGCCCTGATTTAAAAGGGATTAAGACAGCTCAAATTGGGTGCGCCACGCATATACTTGTTCTGAAGACCGCCCTGATTTAAAAGGGATTAAGACTCCGCAACCCTGTTGCGAATTGCCCAATCAAGGGCTTCTGAAGACCGCCCTGATTTAAAAGGGATTAAGACAATTTCGCTGCGCAGATTGTCTAAAATACCCATAATTCTGAAGACCGCCCTGATTTAAAAGGGATTAAGACTTCTGCCGATTTCCCTAGCAGGGGGAGAGAATACTTCTGAAGACCGCCCTGATTTAAAAGGGATTAAGACGACTAGATACTCTGTACCCGCTACATTGTTGTTCTGAAGACCGCCCTGATTTAAAAGGGATTAAGACTCATGTTTCAAGTATGAATCCACTTGTCCCTTTTCTGAAGACCGCCCTGATTTAAAAGGGATTAAGACATAACTGTCTCGACAAAATTAAAATAATCTTGTTCTGAAGACCGCCCTGATTTAAAAGGGATTAAGACTTTTGAACAGACTACAGTCATTAGTCTGGCAAGTTTCTGAAGACCGCCCTGATTTAAAAGGGATTAAGACTATACCGCTACAGGCTTATTCCTGCTTAGGTGTCTATTCTGAAGACCGCCCTGATTTAAAAGGGATTAAGACCTTAGCAGCTTGATTGCATCAGGAAATTCCTCTTTCTGAAGACCGCCCTGATTTAAAATGGATTAAGACTTCTGATTCATCACACCCGACATCTTTTATGTCTGAACCATGATTTTTAGGATTAAAGGATTACCATGATAAGAGCACGTGCAGTAATCCTACTAATCCTTTAATCCTAAAAATTCCAGTTCAAGACAAAAACAATACAGAAAACCTCATTAAAAACAATTAGAGACACTATTCATTACCAATATATTAAGTCTAAAAACGTAAATAAAAGTAGTCAGACTATATTTATTTTATAAACAATAGTGATAGCTCAACACCAAACAATAATTAATCGAGTCTGCCCCCTTGATTTATGCTTAAAATCCCCGATAGCTTGCGATTAACGCCGGATAGCCAAGGGGTTTACAAGGCAGCGTTGCACGATGCGTGGGAATTGGCTGCTTGCCATTGTGATGCGGCGATACGGGTATTTTGCGATGAGAATCAAGAGCGTATGAAAGATTTATTGAGCATCCGCAACCATTCGATTCTCGCGCACGGTTTTGCGCCCATTACCGCCGAGGAATGGCAGCGGATTACTGCGTTTATTGAAAGCGGGTTATTGCCACTGCTCACCGCGCAAAGTGCGAAAGTGGGAGTGCGCAATCTTCCACTGCAATTACCCGTCATGCTGCGTAGGGGTTGATTCGTCTGTCGAAATATTGCCATCAATCGAGTCTCCCCCCTTGATTGCGTAAGCTCACTTTCGTACAAACTATTGCGTAGTGCTATGATGACAGCATCAAGGCAGTAACAGGAGCAGAGATGATGACAAAAGTTGCAATCATGCCAGTACCTGATGGGCATGGTCATGTTTACTTCGACGCAGTTGCCGGAGAGCGGCGAGCGCGTGGTATGACTGCGGGTGCGGCGTTGGATGCTATGAACGAACAACTGAAATCTGATGAAAGTGCTGCGATTATTGTTTTGCAGAATTTTCGTCCTGATACGTTTTTCAGTGCAGCTCAACAACAGCGCCTTGAAGCATTGATGCAGCGTTGGCGTACCGCGAGGGAGACCGGAAAAGCCTTGCCGCAGCAGGAGCAGGATGAGCTGGAACAGCTTGTCGAGCAAGAGCTGGTCGCATCAGCTAGTCGGGCAAACAGACTTAGCGGTGAGTTGAACAAATGAATCCCCAGTATGGGCTTATTGCGTCCAGAGCAAAACATCGGTGTGAGTACTGCCACGCGCCGGAAGTGATATTCAACTTCCCGTTTGAAGTGGAACATATTATTCCGTTAGCACTGAATGGCTCCAGTCATGGATCAAATTTGGCGCTTTCATGCCGCTCATGCAACTTGTACAAGTCATATCATATCAATGGTGTCGACCCTGAAACCCAACATAAGGTTCGTTTGTTTAATCCACGCGATGATGAATGGAGTGAACATTTCATGGTAAATACAAAAACTGCGGAAATCATTGGATTGACGGAAAATGGCAGAACAACCGTCCTTCAATTAAAAATGAACAAGCCTTCCCAGCTTGCCGCCAGAAAGCAGTGGATGCTGTTGGAACTTTTTCCGTGACTTGTATGCTTAATTTGCGATAACAATATCAACAGAACTGCTGAATATTTATTCATTTTTCAAAAAATCATTGTAAAATCAGCACACTAACACGCAAAACCTGAGCGTATCGCTTCTTTAAAAACTTATCTTGTCGCATTTTCGCCCAAGGCAACTTTTTATACAGTGAATTTCCTGCTAAGGGCCTCTGTAACCCATTGATTAAAAAGGCTGATTAGACACGAGCCTTCTGAAGACCGCCCTGATTTAAAAGGGATTAAGACTGTTGTAACGTTTTAAGCAGCGTTCCAATTCGTTCTGAAGACCGCCCTGATTTAAAAGGGATTAAGACACGATGCATACAGCAGCCCGCGCATCTCCGAATTCTGAAGACCGCCCTGATTTAAAAGGGATTAAGACGGTGCGACTGAAGAAGCCCTTCTTGCTGGGATTCTGAAGACCGCCCTGATTTAAAAGGGATTAAGACAATTGGGGCTTGCAAGATGCGGGATAGAAACTTTTCTGAAGACCGCCCTGATTTAAAAGGGATTAAGACGTGTGCGGTCTTCGTTATTAAGCTCGATAGCATCTTCTGAAGACCGCCCTGATTTAAAAGGGATTAAGACTCGGATTCAGGGATGTCAACCCAGATCACATCAGTTTCTGAAGACCGCCCTGATTTAAAAGGGATTAAGACGAGGAAGAAAGAAAGCAGGCGTAAGAAAGAAAGCATTCTGAAGACCGCCCTGATTTAAAAGGGATTAAGACACAGGGCTTTCTCTGCTCGTTCGAGTTTTGCGGTTTCTGAAGACCGCCCTGATTTAAAAGGGATTAAGACATAAATAACTCTTGTTTATACGCTTTCTCATCCCATTCTGAAGACCGCCCTGATTTAAAAGGGATTAAGACGGCGGATTGAGCTTGTTGCGGTAAAAAGAGGGGTTTCTGAAGACCGCCCTGATTTAAAAGGGATTAAGACTAGAGCCCCCCTGCCCTTCCGGGAACAACCCTTCTGAAGACCGCCCTGATTTAAAAGGGATTAAGACGGAAGGGGGGTGTTTCAGCAGCGGGGAAGGGCGCTTCTGAAGACCGCCCTGATTTAAAAGGGATTAAGACTTATTTCCTTCACCTTATTCTTGCACTGCTTGTTCTGAAGACCGCCCTGATTTAAAAGGGATTAAGACTACCTTCTCGTAATGCTCCCGCGTGCGCCTGATTTCTGAAGACCGCCCTGATTTAAAAGGGATTAAGACGTGTTTTGTTTTCGGGTTGTGTGTTCATGATCAGCTTCTGAAGACCGCCCTGATTTAAAAGGGATTAAGACTTGGCGGCGTTTGTTGCTTATGCGTTTGAACGTATTTCTGAAGACCGCCCTGATTTAAAAGGGATTAAGCCTCTTTCATTACAAAATCTTTTAGTCCGAACTAAGATTTTCAGGATTAAAAGATTTCCAAGATGCCCACTTACATCCCACTAATCCTTTAATCCTAAAAATCCCAGTTCAAGACAAAAATCAAAGAGAATATTTATGATTAACATATTAAGTCTAAAAAACGCAGGAGATTCATAGCCTTTAACTAACTGGAGAAAAGGTTATGGGGTATCTCAAAAAACCCAAAACACACAGTGAAGCAAAACTGTATTTTGATGCCATTGATCAAGATGTTAAACCTCGCGCCAAGCGCTGCCCTAAAGGTCTTGCTAATGCGTGGGATGACAAAATCAAGGCGTGTTATCACCATAAATGCTGGAAACGTCACCGTGTGACGCAATACAAATAGTGATGCGCTGCATCTCCCTTCGGAGGTGCAGTTTCACCACCTGCTATTTTTAAAGCATTAGCTTGCTGATAATAATGGGTGTGATGTGTGGCGGAAACTTGATCCGGTCATCATTGGTAACAAAATAGGTGCAGCCGTTGGTGAGTGCGGTAATCAGATGGATGGTATCCGGCAACTTGTTCTTGAAAAACGCCCGCAATTGCGCCGCATCTTTGAGGATTTGGCGTGATACCGGAATGACCAGCAACGCCTCAGACGGGCTGATATGCTGCTCATATTGCATCTGTGACCCGACATCCTGTTTCTCGAACGGTTTGACCAAACACTCTGCCAAAGTCAGCTCACTGGTGACACTGATACTGCCTGTCGCTGCAATCACTTCAAACAACGCTGTTACCTGCCCGACAAATTCGGGGTTTGAAGCAGCTACCACAAAACCCACCCAAACCTCTCCAATCTTTGTCATTTTGGAGAAGTTACAAGGCGCAGACTACCGTTCATCTGTCGATAGCAACATCAAAAACACTCACCTCTAGACAAAAAACCTGCCGCATTGCATCCTATCCCTCATGATTATCAGCCACAAAATCCGTCTTGACCCCAACAATAAGCAAGCCACGTACTTGGCGAAAGCCGCAGGTACAGCGCGGTTTGCCTACAACTGGGCATTGGCGGAATGGCAAACCCAATACGCGGCGTGGAAAAACGATAACAGCCAGCCCAAACCCAACCAAATGGGCTTGCGCCGCCAACTCAACGCCATCAAACGCGAACAATTCCCGTGGATGCTGGAAGTCACCAAAAATGCCCCGCAAATGGCGATTATCCAACTCGGAGCAGCCTTCAAAAACTTCTTTGCAGGACGCGCCCAGTACCCGCAATTCAAAAAGAAAGGCAAAAGCCGCGACAGCTTCACCCTCACCAACGACCAGTTTGCTATCGACGCATCCCGCATCCGCATTCCCAACCTTGGGTTAGTACGGATGCGGGAAACGTTACGCTTTTCCGGCAAAATCCTCTCCGCCACGATTTCCCGCACCGCTGACCAGTGGTTCGTAAGCTATACCGTGGACACGCAAGACCATAACCACCTCCCGCCTGCCGAAAACCAAGGTGATACCCTGAGCTTGTCGAAGGGCACGGTGGGGGTGGATTTGGGCGTATCCGCACTGGCAACCCTGTCAACGGGGGAAAAAGTGGTCGGGGCGAAGCCGCATAAAGCCTTGCTTTCCCGCCTAAAACGGCTATCCCGCAGCCTGTCCCGCAAGGTCAAAGGCAGTGCCAACCGCCACAAGGCAAAACAAAAACTGGCAAAACTTCACGCACGGATAGCCAACATCCGCCAAGACAGTTTGCACCAACTCACCACGGATTTGACCCGCCGTTTCCACACCATCGGCATCGAAGATTTGAACGTATCCGGCATGGTGAAAAACCGCCATTTATCCCGTGCCATCAGTGACATGGGATTCTTCGAGTTCCGGCGGCAACTGGAATACAAGGCGGAAATGCGCGGTGCGGTGGTCGTGGTAGCTGATCGGTTTTTTGCCTCCAGCAAGACCTGTTCCGCCCTCGGCTGTGGGCATAAAGTGGACAAAATGCCACTATCGGTACGTGAATGGACTTGCCCTGACTGTGGTGCAGTTCATGACCGTGACGTAAACGCAGCCAACAATTTGCAAGAGTATGCTTCGGCTACGCTCAGCAACCACGCCGTGAGTTCCACGGTGTCTGCCTGTGGAGGGGAAGGCTCTGGCTTTCGGTGCAAACCGAAAGTGAAACCAGCCCCCGTGAAGCAGGAATTTAACCGCAAACTTGACCTTGGTTAAGTTTGTATAAGTTTAAAGGAACGGTGTGCTTCCAGCGCATAAATAAACGCATTGGCATCCAGATAAAAAATGCCCTTGCCAATGCTGCTCAGTTCCATTCATCCCTCAGCTTGCGGATAAAGTTATCGGCATCCTGCGCGGATTTGTACAGGTTGCTGCCCTTGTTCGCCCCAATCATTGCCAACAAGGGGCTGCGGGGTTGTACAGCCGGACGTTGGCTCACCGCTTGGGGAACTAACACCAGCAATCCATCCTGTTCCCGCACTTCCAGCATATCGCCTTCGTGCAGGTTGAGGCGTTTGCGCAGGGCTGCGGGAATCGTCACCTGATATTTGTGTTTTACCTGAACATAGGTCACGGGCATCACCTAAACGTTAGAAAGTTGGAAAGTCAAACTTAACTATTGAGTCTAGGCGTTTGTATGCAAGAGTCAATAAGCATTGAAGACTCATTTGTTACTGAGTAAAATTACTCAACACACTGAGTAATTCGGAGAGCCACATGCACCAACGCCCGCAACTGGCGCAGCTTACCAGCCGTTTGCAACAACCACGCCGCTTCCTGCATCTGCTTGCTGGCGATTGAGGTCAAAAGCGGGCGCAATAAAGGCGTGGTTGGCTTAAACCAACACCTCGCTTTTCCACCCCTCCACCGTCTTCGCCTCACCTTGATCTACTGCCTTCGCTATTTATTTTTAGCTTGATCAGCCATGTATTACTACAATACCAAGGTGTTTTTAAGTTAAGAGGTCATGGTTATGTCAACACGGTCAAGAATAAAACTAATGCATCAAGGTGTGGCTCTTGGTGCTATTTATTACTCTCACGATGGTCATGTGTGGAATTTTTCACCTGAATTAATTGAAGCACTTCAGGCAACAACGCCTCGCAGTCTTTTAGCAAACAAAGCTATGCTCAAACTTATGGGTCTATACGCTCTGGATGCAGATGGGGAAAGAGATATGCATCTGGATTATTTATGCGAAGTTGATTTATCCCAAGAAGATTACATAATCAGGCTGAGTGAGTGGGGCAAAGGATTGGTATTTGAAGGCAACCTGACGGCGTTTTCCCAACAATATGGCAAGAAAGATAATCGGTAAACCCTGCTTTCGGTGATGCGCCAAGTATAGCACGACAAGCTTGCCAACCTCGCGCCCCCCCCTGCCCTGCATTACACTGCGGTTTTTGCCAAACACAGGGGAAACCATGACCACTTACTTTATTTCGCGCCATGCTGGGGCTGTCGACTGGGCAGAATCGGAAGGCTTTCACGTTGATGCGCGGCTGGCGCATTTCGATGTGGACATCGTGCAACCGGGAGACAGAATCCTTGGCACATTGCCGATCAATCTGGTGGCGGAAGTGAATGCACGCGGCGGCACGTATTTTCATCTGACGTTGGAATTGCCCGCTGATGCACGGGGTAAGGAGCTGACGGCGGAGGATATGCGTACCTACGGGGCGCGGTTGGAAGGGTATGCGGCACAGAAACACTAAACGGGTGAAGAGGGCGTATGCCATACGCCCCTACGCGGGATATTCTTCCGTAGGGGCGAATGGCATACGCCCTCTTCAAAACATAACAACATCAACAGGGCAAAACCCATGTCACACATACTCGTCACCATGCTCGGTAAAGCCGCCAGCAATTACCGCGAAGCTACCTATGCCTTTGACGGCGGCAGCCATCGCACTTCACGCTTTTTCGGGCTGGAACTGTGCAAACATATTCGCCCTGACAAACTGGTCATTCTCGGCACAACAGGCAGCATGTGGGATAACCTGTTGTTAGAAACAGCCCTCAGCGAACAAGTAGAACTGGAAGAGGCTTTACTCACACTGGGGGAAGCCGCTCAACAAGATAAGGTGCAACAAGCAACCCTTGACCAGTTGGCAATACACTTGCAAGCCGTGCTGGGCATTTCCTGCGAATTGCGCCTGATTCCTTACGGGCGCACCCAACCAGAACAAACAGCCACCTTGGAAATACTGGTCAATTGCTTTGCCGACAATGACACGGCAACGCTAGACGTGACACACGGTCTGCGCCATTTGCCGATGCTGGTTCAACAAAGTGCCTTGCTGCTGCAAACCCTGAAAGATGTGCAGATAGCAGGTATTTACTACGGCGCACTGGATTTGACTCAAGCCGATATAACCCCGGTCATGCGGCTGGATGGTTTGCTGGAAATTGACCGCTGGACAGAAGCCCTGACCCATTACGATAAAACCGGGGATTATGCCGTGTTTGTCACCTTGCTGCGTCAATCAGGCATCAGCCAAGCAGCGGTCGAAAGTTTGCAGGATGCGGCATTTTACGAGCAAACCAATAATGTGCATCAAGCACGCGGTAAATTACGCGATTTCCTCAGTAAACTCAGGGAAGAAGAAAGCCGATGCAGCCGCCATGCAGTGTTGTTCCTGCCTGCGCTGAAACAACGTTTCGCATGGGTCAACGAAGACAAATTACACCTGCGTCAAACGGCTGTGGCGTGGTTGGCATTGGAACATGGCAATTTGTTACGTGCCTGCATCTACGGTTTTGAAGCGTTCATTACCAAACTGACGCAAGAACAAGGCGGTAAGCCCGATAGCTTCGATGAGCGTAAATACACTAAAGACCAGTATGAAACGCGCAAACCATCAGCGACGTGGAGTGATTACAAACTGTTGCGTGAAATCCGTAACCAGCTTGCCCATAGCAGTACCCAGCGCAATGCCGACGTGGTGAAGGCTGTATCAAACCGTGCGGAACTGACCCGTACATTGCACCAGATTTTCACCACCTTGATTCCTAAAACCCACACCTAACTGACAAGCTTGTCATTGCCGACTTCTTCCCCGGTTTGCGGCATGATTACCCGCATAACAACGGCAAACAGGGGCTACCATGCAAGCACTACTCGACATCATCACGAAAATCCTCGACCCGCTCGGTATCGTCATCGGGCTGATCCTCGCCATTCCGGTGTTCTGGACCTGGTATCAGGTGGTATGGGGCAATCGCCGCCGTTACCGCCACTACCTGCAAGCTATCCGTAGCGCACCGGGCAACCGCCCTGCCATTTTCATCATCGACTTGTTGCCTAGGCGCAATATCCGCGCGGCGGTGGAAAACTATTGCCAGCAACATAACAACTTGCGCGACATTCCGCGTGAACGGGTATTTCACCTGCAACGTGACGGGCTGGGCGTGTATCAACTCGACGCCTTCAAAGCCAGTGTGCGCCAGCAAGTCGGGGAAATGTACGCGCAAGGGGTTGACCGCATTCACTACTTCCACGCAGGCCCCGGCATGGCGGCGGCAATGGTGGGCGCGGAACTCGGCAACGGTTGTCCGGTATTGCTGTATCACCACGAGGGTGAGGGCTACCACGGGTTTGGCTTGCTGAAACTGCCCGCTGCACCCGCGTTTAGTGGGGTGGAACATGGCTGACAGTCAGCGAGTGTTGTACCTCGCGGCGTATGACGTGAGTGATGCGGGGCGGCTGCGTGCGGCGTTGCATTGTGTGCGGGCGTATGCCACGGGTGGGCAGAAATCGGTGCATGAGGTGTGGCTGACGGATGCGGAAAAAGGCGAATTGCTGGGCGATATGAGCTTTATTCTGCATGACGATGAGGACAGTTTCCTGCTGATTCGGCTGGATGCGCGGCAGACGGTGCATACGCTGGGCTTGGGGGTCGCGCCGGTTGACCCGGACTGGTTTTATTTGGGGTGAAGAAAAGGGGGCGGAAATGACAACACTGTATATCGACCATAAAAATGCTGCGTTGGAAGTGGAAGGCGCAACGCTGGTGGCGCGGTTGGGTGAGGTACGCCAGCGCCCGGTGCCACTGGCGTTGCTGGAGCGGGTAGTGTGTCTTGCCAATGTACAACTGGATACCAGCGTATTAGGGACATTGGCGGAACACGGGATTGCGTTCAGTGTTGCCAGCCAGCGTAAACCGCAGCGGCGGGCGGTGTTGCTGGGCAGCGGGCATAACGATGCCAGTATTCGTTTGCTGCATTACCGGCTGGCGCAGGATTCGGCGTGGCGATTGGCGTTTACGCGGCAGGTATTGGCGGCGAAATTCGCGGCGTATTTGCGTTTGTTGGATGACATGCTGGTGGATAGACCGGATCAGCGTAAGGTGTTGACGGATGCGCAGCAACAATTGCGGGCGCAATTGGCGAATCTGGAAAACGCCGAGAGTTTGGCGTCGTTGCTGGGGATGGAAGGCGCGGCGGCGCGGGCAATGTTTGGTGCATTCGCGGCGGTGTTGCCTGCGGCGTTGGGGTTCGCGGGGCGTAAGCGGCGTCCGCCACCTGACCCGGTGAATGCTACGTTGTCGTTGGCGTATACCTTACTGCATAACCGCGCGGTGCAGATTATCCATACGCACGGGTTGGAGCCGTTGCTGGGATTTTATCACGAAACCAGTTTCGGGCGGGAATCGTTGGCGTCGGATTTGATTGAGGTGTGGCGACCGCACATTGATGCGTGGGTGTGGGAATGTTTCCGTACCCAGACCTTGCGCGAACACCATTTCAAGACGGATGTGAACGGCTGCTTTTTGGACAAGGCGGGGCGTCAGGTATTTTTTGCGAGTCTGGAAACGCGCTTGCGCCCGTTGGGGCGGGCGATGCGCTGGCAGGTGCGGGGCTTGATCAAAGCCATGCGGGAATGGGAACAGGCGGAGGTGGCAGCATGACGGCAGCGCGTAAACCGTTGTATCTGGATGTGGCGCAAGCGAATGCGGTGGGTTTGGATGAGGTGGCATTGCGGGTGCAAGCGCATGAGCAGGCGGATAGCTTTTACCCGTTGCGGCGCATTTCGCGGGTGGTGGTGACGGGTAAAGTGGAGTGGGAAACGGCGGCGTTGCTGGCGTGTCTGGAATACGGGATTCCGGTGGCGTTTCGCGGGCGCGATGGAGTGCTGGTGGGGCATTGTTTGAGTGACCGCAGCAGCCAAATTTCACTGGAGGCGTTGTTACACGCTTGCGCGGATGATGCAATGGGCGATGCGTTTTATCAGCAGTGGCGGGTGCATGAGGAAAGCCGTTGGGTGCAGCGCATGGCGCGGGCTTGTCAGCGTCCGTTATTGGGAGTGGTGGCGCAGCGGGTGATGGGGCAAGTCGAGCCGTTGGTGGAGGCGCAGTTGCCGTGCCGCTTTGCGCTGTTTGTGGCGCAGTTGCAAGCGCCGATTGCCAGCCATGTGAGTGAGGTGCTGGCGGTGTATGGGTTTAGTGACAATATCCAGTTGCCGTTGACGCGGCGGGTACATTTGTCGCGGGATGTGGAAAAGCTGTTGCTGCTGGAGGCGTATTGGTTGGTGGTGCGTGGCGATGTGCCGCAGGTGTTTGAGGGAAAGGGCTTGCGGTATAGCATGGTGCATTTTTACGAAACGCATCACGGGCACTTTGAGGAACGCGCACGGGTGGCGTTGAATCGCTTGTGGCGTTTGTTGAAACATCAGGAGGCGGACTAATGGCGCATCGACGTTTGCCGCATATTATTGCGTATGATATTGCTAACCCGAAGCGGCTGGGGCGGGTGCACCGTTACCTGAAAAAGATTGCGTTGCCGTTGCAGTATTCGGTGTTTTTGATTGAGCTGGATGGGGAACGGCGCGAGAAGGTGTTGAAGCATTTGCGCACCTTGATCCATCCCAAGCAGGATGATATTCGGGTGTACCCGTTGCCGAATGCGCCGGAATGGGTGACGTTGGGCAAACCCTTGTGGGATGACGGCGTGCTGCTGACGGGGGCGAAGTTGCCTGCACAACTGCGCTATAATCGGGATACGTTGTAGATGGAGTATGGCTATGTTGCTGAACAAGATAACACCCGATCATCCGGCTTACATCAGCGAACAGGCGTATTGGGAAGGCGAAAAACGCGCTGAGATACGCCATGAATACGTGAAAGGCAAAGTGTTTGCTATGCCGGGTAATTCACGGCGGCATAACCGTATCGTGTTGAATGTAGCGCTGGCCTTGGATTTGGCGGGGAAATCCATTGGCTGTCCGGTTAATATGTTGACAGTCAAAGTTCGGGTGCAAGGTGCCGATGCTTATTACTACCCCAATGTGATGGTAGGTTGTGAACGGGATGATGCTCATGCCTATTATCTGGAAAAACCGTGTTTGTTGGTGGAGGTAGATTCTAAAGCGACTGCGTGGAAAAACTTCACCGAAAAAGTCATTGCTTACCAGAAGCTGGCATCGTTGCAGGTTTACTTAATTGTGGCGCAAGATCAACCGTTGGTGACAATGTTTTACCGCGATGCAGAAACGGGTTGGGAAGTAGCGCGATTTGATGATCTGGAACAAGCACTAACCTTACCTTGCCCTAACTGCACATTGACACTGGCTGACATTTACGAAGGGATTGATTTTACCCAACCTGCTGAATAATCCTTCCATTAACGGCTAAATCATTGTAAAATCAACCCATTAACACGTAAAACCTGAGCGTGTCGCTTCTTTAAAAATTCATCTTGTTACATTTTCGCCCAAGACAACTTTTTATACAGTGAATTTCCTGCTAAGGGTCTCTGTAACCCACTGATTCAAAAGGCTGATTAGACACGAGCCTTCTGAAGACCGCCCTGATTTAAAAGGGATTAAGACGCTGCCGTCGGCGTGGATATTGGTTGTGGGATTTCTGAAGACCGCCCTGATTTAAAAGGGATTAAGACCCGTGTGAATCGCACGATTGATTTAAGACGTACTTCTGAAGACCGCCCTGATTTAAAAGGGATTAAGACTCAGGTTTAAACAAATCATACATCGCATTAGTGATTCTGAAGACCGCCCTGATTTAAAAGGGATTAAGACCCGTGTGAATCGCACGATTGATTTAAGACGTACTTCTGAAGACCGCCCTGATTTAAAAGGGATTAAGACAAGGCTAATTTTGCAGCATTGAACGGTGTATTTTCTGAAGACCGCCCTGATTTAAAAGGGATTAAGACTTCTTGCTTTCCGCGCCATACGCTACCGCTTCCATTTTCTGAAGACCGCCCTGATTTAAAAGGGATTAAGACTTCTTGCTTTCCGCGCCATACGCTACCGCTTCCATTTTCTGAAGACCGCCCTGATTTAAAAGGGATTAAGACATAAAACCTTCTGGAATTTCATCAATTGATGTATTTCTGAAGACCGCCCTGATTTAAAAGGGATTAAGACCCCGCTGTTACTGAGAGTTTGCCGTTGATGCATTTCTGAAGACCGCCCTGATTTTAACCCCCGCTGTAGAGACGCAAAATCTTGCGTCTCTACGACAGATGCGATTAGCACGATAGATTAAGATTTTCAGGATTAAAGAATTACCGTGATAATCCCACCATCATTCCTGCCCATCCTTTAATCCTGAGAATCCCAGTTCAAAACAAATTCCAAGCAAGTTTCGCCACTCCCCCTATACGCCCACATCCTCCCCTGCTATCATTAATTTAACTTATTAATAAAAACAGCACGGGGCTTCTCATGGCAACACGCATACACGCTACCATCGCCGGTTCGATCTTCGCGGGCATCGGCTTATTCTGGGTACTCGGCACCGCGATTGAAGCGTTTGGCATTTACCAAACCCTCGCCAGCATCGTGCTAACCCTCGCACTCGCGGTGTTCTACCGCATCGGCTACAGCGACGGTAAACACGCCTGCTACATGAACGCCAAACCCGGTGACACCACACAACCACGCGCCGAACCGCTGCGCCGCGAACCCCGAATGTAAACGCCCCCCAACACTGACAAGCTTGCCAAACTGCCCTTCGTCGCGGGTTGCGCCTATACTCTGCGCATCCAGTAACCAAGGGCTATCACCATGCAAGACACCACCATCGAATGCCACCAGTGCGGCACGACCATTGCCATTTCCGACGTGCTACGCGGGCAAATGCGCCAAGAACTCGCCGCCGAACAGCAACAAGCGATCATTGCCGCCACCGCCCGCGCCGAACAACAAGCGCAACAGCGCCTGCAACACGAGCGTGAACTGCTGCAACAACAAGTGAGCGAACAACAGCGCCAAGCCTTGCAAGACATTGCTTTGCTGAAACAACAACTCGACCTGAGCCAGCAGCGCATCGCCACCGCCAACCAAGCCGAGCTGCAATTGCGCCAAGAAAAAGCCGAACTCGAAGCCCGCGCCCGCGACATGGAAATCGAAATCCAACGCCGTCTCGACACCGCCCGCCAGCAACTCGAACACAGCCTGCGCAATCAAATTGCCGAGGAACAAGACCTCAAGCTCAAACAAAAAGATCAGCAAATCAGTAATCTGCTCAAAGACCTAGAAAACGCCAAACGCCGCAGCGAACTCGGCTCCCAAGAGTTACAAGGCGAAGTGCTAGAACAGGACATGCAAACCACCCTGCAACACGCTTTCCCGCACGACACCATCCAACCCGTGCCGAAAGGAATGCGCGGCGCAGACATTATCCAAACTGTCATCAACACCCAGTTGCAAGAATGCGGCGCGATCATTTGGGAATCGAAAAACACCAAAGCTTGGCAACCCGCTTGGCTCGACAAACTCAAAGAAGACCAACGTACCGCCGGAGCCGCACTCGCGGTCTTGGTATCGGTCGTCGTGCCGGAACAGATTCGCGGCTTCGGGCGCATTGATGGCATCTGGGTCAGTGATTTGAAAAGCTGGCCTGCCCTCGCCACTGTATTGCGCGAACAATTGCTGGCGGTGAGCTTTGCACGCGCCGCCAATCAGGGTTTGGATGCGAAAATGGAATTGCTATGGCGTTACCTATCCGGCGATGAATTCCGCCAGCGGGTGGAAGCGATTGTGGAGGCTTTTGATACCATGCAAGCGCAAATTCACAAAGAACGCCGCGCGATGGAAAAGCACTGGGCAGAACGTGAAAAGCAGTTGCAACGGGTGATCGGCAGCACCACTGGTATGTACGGCGCATTACAGGGGATTATCGGTCACACCATGCCGGTCGTGGCGGCGCTGGAATTTGACGAGGAATAGGCAAAAAATTGCCCGCTACAAGAGCGGGCAATGGAGGAGAAGCGGGTCAAGTCGCTAGAGAGAGGAGAGGAGGAGTTACACCCTGACCCGCTGTCAACTAAATCGTCAATTAAGCAGCTTTAGCTTTAGCAGCAACTTTTTGAGTCGCTTCAACCGCTTTGCCTGCTGCATCTTTAGTCAGTTCAACGACTTCGGCAGAGGCTTTTTCAACAGCAGCAGTAGTCTTTTCTACCGCTTCAGTGGCTGCTTTCTTGCCAGCTTCTACTGCTTGCTCAGCGCCTACTTGGGTGTACTTTGCCGCTTCTTCCATGATAACAGTCAGTTCGTCACGAACAGCCGTCAACATTTCAGTCGCTTCACGCATGTTAGCAACCCATTTTTCGCCACAAGTGCGTGTAACGTCTTGTTGCAGTGCTGTCAGTTCAGTCAGGTCTTTTACTTTGGTCGCTGCTTCTGCGTTCTTAGTGCCCATTTCGACACAAGATTTCATCAGGTCAGCTTGCTTGGTAGCCAGTGTTTCAAAAGTCTTCATGTTCAGTTCGCCGATTTTCTTGGCAGAAGCCATAGCGCTGTCACTGAATTGTTTTACGATGTTCATCATTTCGTTTTGCATGTCATATCTCCTAGTGCGGGTTTCGGTTTAATCTCGTCATGCATTTCTGCATTTGATGCAGTGCACAATATCGCTTTCCCGAAATACTGTCAACGACTTTTTTGCTGCATCGCAACAAAAAGCTAAAACTTCATGATTTTGTCATATTTTTCAGGCCACTTTGTCGCCTGTCCCATTTGAGGCATAATGTCGGCCTCATTTTTGCATGTATTGGCGCATTAACTATCCAAGGATACTACAGATCATGAATCCCACCACAGACAAGCCTTTTGACGTTGCCAAATTGCAGCACAATATCCGTCAGTTCGGCGAATTGCTTGGCGAAATCATCAAGGAACAGGAAGGCGAAGCCGTGTACAACACGGTTGAAAAATTACGTCGTGGTTATATCCGCCTGCGTAAAAGCAACGATGACGCGACCCGCACCGAATTGATGCAACTGATCGACGCGCTGGATGTGGACATGCTCGAACAAGTGATTCGTTCGTTCAACACCTTCTACATCCTCACCAATATCGTCGAAGAAGATTTCCAGCACCGCGAGCGCCGCCGCGAAATCCAAAAAGCCGACAGCCAATTGTGGAAAGGGTCGGTACGCCGCACCGTGCTGGAACTCCAGCAAGAGGGCATGACCGCCGAGCAAATGCAAAGCCTGCTCGACCAGATGCGTTACATTCCGGTATTCACCGCGCACCCGACCGAAGCCCGCCGCCGCACTCTCATGGAAATCCAGCGCCGCATCTTTTTGGTGATTGACCAGCTCAATAATGACCCTGAAGAGAGCGAACGCGAATCGCTGATGCGTCACCTGAAAGCGCAAATTCAGCTCATGTGGCGCACCAACGAAGTCCGTACCCGCAAGCCCACGGTCGAAGATGAAATCCGTTACGGCCTGTACTACTTCCGCGAATCCTTGTTTGACGCCATTCCGATTGTTTACCGCTATTTTGAACGCGCCACCCGCAAAGCTTACGGTTGGGGTGCTGTCACCGTACCCAGCTTTTTGCGTTTTGGCTCGTGGATCGGCGGCGACCGTGACGGCAATCCTTTCGTCACGCCTGCTTTGACCCGCAAAGCGATTCGGATGCAAATGCAACTCGCCCTGCAAGCTTACATTCACCGCGTCAAAGAATTGCGTTCGGTACTCTCGCACTCGCTGGAATTCATTACCCCAACGCCCGAATTCACCGCGTATTTGCAGCAAGAAGACCAGCGCATCGGGGTTGGCGACGTTATTTTTCATTATGCCCACGTCAGTTTCCAACACGAACCCTACCGCCGCTTGCTCAGTATCATGCACCACAAGTTGCAAGAAACCCTCAATGCGGTGAATGCGCGTCTGCAAAATGAACACGCGCCACTCTCGAAAGAGGCGTATACCGACGTCGCCGAATTCATCCACGAGTTGTACTTGATTCGAGACTCCTTACGCAGCCACGGCGACTGGGTAATTGCCGGGCGCGAACTCAAAGATTTGATTCGCCTGACCGAAACCTGCGGCTTTGGCTTGTACAAACTCGATATTCGCCAAGAATCCACCATCCACAGCGAAACCGTCGCCGAAGTGCTGCAACTCTCCGGCCTGTGCCATAACTATTTGGAATTGCCCGAAGCCGAGCGCATGGAATTGCTGGCGGAACTGATCTTACGCCCGCGTTTACCGATGCCACACCGCCCCAAACTCAGCGAACGCACTGCCGAAACTTTGGAAATTTTCGACAGTATCTTAGAAATGCGCAACGAAGCGGGTGCGGGCATTTTCGGCACTTACGTGATTTCGATGACGCATCACGCCAGCCATATTATGGAAGTCATGCTGTTGGCACACATGGCGGGCTTGGTCGGCTATGACGAACACCGTCAATTGTTCTGCCACATCCAGATTTCGCCCTTGTTTGAAACCATCGACGACCTCAAACGCATTAGCAGCGTATTAAGCCATTTGCTGGAAAATGATGCTTACCGTGCCTGCTTAACCGCGTCGGGCAATCTGCAAGAGGTGATGCTGGGCTATTCCGACTCGTGCAAAGACGGCGGCATCCTCGCTTCCAACTGGAACTTGTACAATGCGCAACAAGAAGTCATTGCCCTGACCGAGCGTTACGGCGTGAAATGCCGTTTGTTCCACGGGCGCGGCGGCACGGTCGGGCGCGGCGGCGGCCCCACGCACGAAGCGATTATTGCGCAACCACCCGACACCGTGCACGGGCAAATCAAATTCACCGAACAAGGCGAAGTCTTGGCGGCAAAATACAGCAACGTGGAAACGGCGGTGTATGAATTGGGCGTGGGTTGCACCGGGCTGCTCAAAGCCAGCGTGGGTTTGCTGAAAAAACGCGGCGCTTATCCTGACGAATTCCACCAAGCCATGAGCAAAATTGCGGCGAGCGGCGAACAGCACTACCGCCAATTGACCGACTGGACGCCGGGGCTGATGGATTATTTCTACGAAGCCACCCCGGTGCAGGAAATTGCCTTGCTGAACATCGGCTCACGCCCGTCGCACCGCAAGAAAACCGTGCGTGACAAAGGCTCGATTCGCGCGATTCCGTGGGTATTCGGCTGGGCACAATCGCGGCATACCCTGCCCGCTTGGTACGGCATCGGTACGGCATTAAGCACCTTCCGCGCAGCTCATCCCGATAACGGTAAATTGCTGGAACGCATGTACACGCAATGGCCAGCCTTCCGCTCCTTGCTCAGCAATACGCAAATGGCGTTGTACAAAGGTGAAATGGATACCGCCAAGGAATACGCCGCCCTCGCCAATGATCAGGAGAATGCACAACAGATTTTTACCGACATTCGCACCGAATACGAAAAAACTGTCGCGGAAGTGCTGGCGGTGGCGCACCTCACTGGGTTGATGGAAGAAACGCCGTTGCTGCAATATTCACTGCAACGCCGCGACCCTTACCTTGACCCGTTAAACCACATCCAGATCACGCTGATCCAGCGGCATCGGCAGTATGTGGCGGAAACGGGGAATACCGATTCGCCTTGGTTGCCGACATTGTTGCGGACGATTAATGCGATTGCGGCGGGGATGCGCAATACGGGGTAAGCCCATCCCAATTTGCACACGTTTATCTGTTACAATCACGCTGACTTGTAGCAGATAAACGTGATGCCTGACCATGAACCCAATCCCTGCGACCGAAAACCAATACATTGAATTTAAACGCGAAGAAACCAGTGCGCAAACACTGGCAGAAGAAATCGTGGCGTTTGCCAATGGTGAAGGTGGCGAAATCTGGTTGGGTGTTGATGATCAAGGCAAAGCAGTAGGGCTATCCCGTAACTACGAAGAAGATGTCATGAACATTTGCCGCACGGCGGTCATTCCTCCCATCTGCCCCACTTACCACGTATTGCAAACCAACAATGCCCAAGGTGAAACGGTCAATATCGCCCGTGTTAGCATTCCCAAAGGCAGTGACCGCCCTTACTACACATCAAAAAACCGCTATTTCATCCGCATTGGTTCAACCAAACGGGTGGCTTCGCGTGAAGAGTTGACCCGCCTGTTTCAGTCTGCCGGTTTATTTCACTACGACATTGTGGAAGTTGGCGGAGCGCAACTTAAACACCTTAATCAATCCGCGATTACCGACTACTTTTCCCGCTACCACATCGACTACCTGAGCGAGGATGAGGAAGAACGCCAACGGTTGTTAGCAGCCAGTGATATTGCGAGCGAACAACTTATTCCCACCGTAGGCGGTTTGCTGGTGTTTGGTATTGCACCGGAACGCCACTTACACCAATCCGGCATTGCTTTTGCGGTGTTTAATGGCACGGAAATCAATTCATCCTTACGTGACAAGAAAAACCTGTTCGGCGGCTTACCCATGCAGGTAGACAACGCGCTGGCAGCGATCAAAGCCAATATTCCTGTACCATCCGAGATTGAGGGAACAAAGCGGGTGGATAAACCGGGCTACCCTGACAAAGTGTTTCGCGAATTACTGGTGAATGCTTGTGTCCACCGTAACTACAGTATCATTGGCTCACAAATCCGTGTATTTCTGTTCGATGACCGCATTGAATTCATCAGCCCCGGTCGGTTGCCGAATACGGTTAAAGTCAGCAAACTCACCACGGGGACGAGTTTTTCCCGCAATCCGCTGTTAGTACGCCTGATGGAAAACTTGGGGTACATGGATAAACTGGGGCGCGGCTTGCCGATGGTGTATCAGGAAGCGAAAAAACTGGGTAAAGCTGTGCAGTTTATTGATGACGGTGAAGAGTTTCGGGTGATTTTAGCGTTGTAGGTAGAGACGCAATTGTTGCGTCTCTACGGGGGATGTATTGAAATAGTCGCGCGAAATTACGGGCTAAAAGACGACCCACAACCACAAGTCGTGGTCGCATTCGGGTTACGAATCACAAATTGCGCCCCCTCCAAACCTTCGGTGTAGTCGATTGTTGCACCGACCATGTATTGGAAGCTCATCGGGTCAATCAACAACGTCACGCCAACATTTTCTACGGCGGTGTCATCTTCGTTCATGTTTTCATCGAAAGTGAAGCCGTACTGGAAGCCGGAACAACCGCCGCCTTGCACGAATACGCGCAGTTTCAATGCTGCATTGCCTTCATCTTCAATCAGGGCTTTGACTTTAACAGCAGCAGCGTCGGTAAAGACCAACGGTGCAGGGATAGCGGTTTCAACGCTCATGGGTGATCTCCTTAAAACAAGTGTGTTTAGTCACGTTACCATTGCAAGGGTAACAAGGTAAAAAAGCCTTATTCGCTGTCGGATGCTGGTGCACTGAGCGCAGGTGGCGGCGCGAATTTGCCAGACTCTGGTTTCTGGCGTACCAACTTGCCGTTGACTTCCGCACCTACTGCCATTTCCAGCAAGTTGTAGTACACATCACCGCAGATACGGGCTTTCTCAAACAGCTCCACTTTGCCACCGGCAAACACGTCGCCGTCGATTGCGCCGTTTAATACCATGCTGGGAACGCGCACTTCACCCTGAATATGCCCATGCTCACTTAAAATCAGCGTGGCATTGTCGCCATCGGCTGCTAAGTTACCTTTGATGACGCCCTCGACATGCAAACCACCGGAGAAACGTAAATCGCCGTCAATGGTGGTGCCTTTGCCAATAATCGTGTCAATCTGGGCGCTGCGAATTTTCTGGTCGCCATGATGACTGGGGGCAGGACTACTGGTGCTACCGCTGTTAGACTTGGCGGATTTTCCGAACATGTTCATTTACTCCTTGGTGATGGATGCGGTGGAGTCAGTCACCACGGCGCTGACTTTATTACTAAAAGAAGACCAATCATAACTTTTCGCCAAGCGCTCCGGGGTTTCACCCGACGCCAGCGTCACTTTGACTTTAATGGATTCTGGCACAAAATCTTTAGGGAAAACTAAATTGCCTTCCAGACTTTGGTAATGCTTCACTTCAAATGCCGTATTAGCTTTTTCGCCCGGCGGGGTAACGTCTTTGTGCAACACACTGGCGGATTTGCCATCTTGCTTGCCACTGATCGCGATGCTGTAGCTGCCTTTGATGACTTCCTCACCACTGCGAATATGCGCCAACACGAGGTGGTATTGGTACAGACGCATCCCATTGATTTTCTTGCCATCGTTATCAACCAAACGTTCTTTGACGGCAAAATGCTGGAGGTGTAAACCTTGCTCCAACCCTGCTGGTGAGAGGATTTCTTCATACAACGCCAATTTGCCGCGCTGCACGGTGAGATCCGCTTCGGCGGCGGCAAATTTACGCTTAAGTTCTTCATTGGCAGCCACTTGAACGTCTTCACCGCGTTTGGCAGAGGCTAATTTATCTTCTAATTCGCGGAGGGTGGTGGCTTGCTGGGCAATCAAGCGCTCTTGCTCGTCCATTTTACCGCGCAAGGTCATGGCATGGATACCACCCGACGCATTCGCGGGGGTCATGTAGCCACTGAAAAATAACCAGCCCGCTAGGGCAGTCAACAGCAACAACACGCCTAACAGCATGTACCAACAGGGGCTACGTTTGTCGCTCCCGGTCGGACGCACTTGTACGGTGCCGCGATTTTCAAATTTATACTCCAGACTCATGGGTGCTTACTATCTCTTGGTGTATTCATCAGGGCAATAAGCCCGGCTGCTTTAACGCGGTATCTTCTGCTAAACCCAGCATCAAATTCATGTTTTGCACTGCCTGACCCGCCGCACCTTTGACCAGATTATCAATCACGGAGAGTACCACAACGCGCTCGGTATTACCGGGGCGATGAATCGCCATGCGACACATGTTTGCGCCACGCACGGAGCGGGTTTCAGGGTGCGAACCGGCAGGCATCACATCCACAAACGGCTCGTTGGCATAGCGGGCGGTATAGAGCTGCTGCAAATCGGCCTCGCTGGTCAGCATTGCATACAGTGTAGCGTGAATACCGCGAATCATCGGCAATAAATGCGGAACAAACACCGGGCTAACCGACGTGCGGGCAAGCGTGGAAAGCGTTTGCGCAATTTCAGGCTGATGGCGATGCCCCGCCACCGCATACGCTTTGAAATTATCCCCCGCTTCTGCCAGTAAGGTGTGCACTTCGGCTTTACGCCCCGCGCCACTGGCACCGGATTTAGTGTCGGCGATAATCCCCGCCACATCAATCAAACCGTTTTCCACCAAGGGCAATAAGCCCAAAGTAACAGCGGTAGGATAACAACCAGGATTAGCGACAAGCCGTGCATTGCGGATTTGCACTCGGTTTAATTCGGGCAAACCGTACACCGCTTCTTCCACCAATTGCGGGCTGGCGTGTTGCATTCCGTACCATTTTTCCCACACCGCGATGTCTTTAATGCGAAAATCGGCAGCAAGGTCAATCACCTTAGTGCCAGCATCCAACAAAGTTTGCGCACTTTTCATCGCAATGCCATTGGGTGTCGCAAAAAATACCAAGTCACACGCGCTCAAGGCGTCATCAGAGGGTGCGGTAAACGCCAAATCGACATAACCCCGCAAGTTAGGGAACATCGCATCCACCCGGCTTCCTGCGTATTCGCGCGAGGTCACGCACGTAATGTCAATGTCGGGGTGATTCACCAATAATCGCAATAATTCAACGCCGGTATAACCTGTCGCGCCAACAATACCAATCTTCCTTTTCACACTACCTCTTTTTATGTCGGCTTGAAAAATCCCTGTATAATACGCCTTCCTTAACGATTAACAAACACCAAGCCTATGAAACTGGATCTCAAAGGAATCGCCATTTTGGCATTCATCGCGGGCATTGTAGCCTTTTTCTTACTCGCTCCGGCAGGCGGTATCAAAGCCGCGCCCGCTATCACGCTGCAAACCATTGATGGGCAAGCGATTGAGTTGGAAAAGCTCAAAGGCAAGCCCTATCTGATGGTGTTTTGGGCAACCGATTGCCCCGGCTGTGTGAAAGAAATCCCACATTTGGTGGATCTGAACCAAAAGCTGCAAGGCACGGGATTCCGCACCATCGCCGTTGCCCTGCCGCATGATAAAGAAGCCTCCATCAAAGCCATGCGTCAACTAAAAGGGATGCAATACGATTTGGTCTACGACAAAACGGGCGAATGGGGTCGGGCGTTTGGCGGCATCAAAGTCACACCCACCTCTTTCTTGGTTAACCCAGACGGCAAAATCACCCGAATGCAACTCGGTAATTTCGATTTCGACCAATTGGAACAGCAAATCCGTTCCATGTTAAAAGGATAATTTATGTACGAATGGATCAAAGCCATCCACGTCATCTTTATGGTGACTTGGTTCGCGGGGCTGTTCTACCTGCCACGCTTGTATGTTTACCACGCTATGCCGGAAAACACCGGCAGTTTTACCCTGTTTAAAATCATGGAACGGCGCTTGTTTGCCATTATGACGATTGGAGCGGTGATCACACTGGTGTTTGGTTTGATTATGCTGGCGCTTAATTGGCAATATTTGATGGTGGCAACCCATTGGTTTCATGCCAAATTGCTGCTGATTGTGTTGCTACTGGGTTATCACCACGCTTGCTACAAGCTGATGATTAAGTTTCGAGATGATGCGAATACCCACGATCACAAATGGTATCGCTGGTTCAATGAAGCGCCCAGCGTATTGCTGATCGTGATTGTCATTTTAGCGATTGTGAAACCGTTTTAAGCATAATGGCGGGGTGTGAGGGTAGAGACGCAAAATCTTGCGTCTCTACGGGCGGGTTTTACATGCAGGGTGTTACTTAGCGATTACTTGGCAAAAGCGATGAAACTTTGTTGGTCGGCGGAAACGTCTTTCATGACTTCTGCGACTTTGCCGCCGAACATCGCCCCCAATAATCCGGCATTCATGCTGCCGATGTAGGCTTTGCCGTCCGATTTTTCATAGACTGAAATGGTGCATGGCATAAACACGGATATTTTCTTATTCTGATCTTGCTCCAGAATATTGGAAGCATGGGTAGCTTGGCACAAGTTCACCAGCATTACCGGCTTCAAATCCTTGCCTCCGTGCTTTTTAACGGACTCATGCAAGGGCTTAACGTCGGATACCACCCAGCCTTTGCTCAACGCATTCTCTTTAATTTTATCCACCGTTTCCGCAGTACTTAGCGGGCTAACCGCTTCATGCAACATCATCCCTGGCATCACATTCCAACCCACCGCAGCCGTTACTACGACGCCCACTACCGCACCTACCATCATGGCCATTACTGTTTTCATCAAAATTTCCTCTTAGCGAAAAACAATTTGTAATCAAAAATGGGCAGTATTGTTATACGTCTGCCTCGCCTATAGTTATAGCTACAAAACGGTTAAAGCGCGTCGGGCAGAACGCCCAAGAGTATGAGAAAAATCATGATAATGGCAGATAATCAGCGTTGCGACTGGTGCGGGTAGAGACGCAAGATGTTGCGTCTCTACGGAGGTGGGTATTATCCTAACAACGGCGCTAATTCGTTCAGCGCTCGGTGGTATACGCGACGTTTGAAAAACACCACTTGGTGGGCAGGATGCCAATAATCCACCCATTCCCAGTGATCAAATTCCGGTTTCCCGGTGGCCTGCAAATTGACATCATAATCGTTGCACTTCAAGCGCAGCAAAAACCAGCGCTGCTTTTGCCCGATGCACAACGGCTTCGCACGACGGCGAATCATGTAATGGGGGATGCGGTACCGCAACCATCCACGAGTTTGCCCGACAATTTCCACCTGATCGTGCCGTAAACCGACTTCCTCGTACAGTTCGCGAAACATGGCGTCTATCGGCGATTCTCCTTGATCTATTCCTCCCTGTGGAAACTGCCAAGAATCCTGTCCTAACCGTTTCCCCCAAAACACTTTCCCGTCGCAATTGCAGAGGATGATGCCCACATTGGCTCTGAATCCTTCCTGATCAATCACGATTCACTCTCCAAAGCTGAACTTTCCCTGATTTTTCCACAACTGTCATGATTCGGCAATTTCACGCGAGTGAAAAGCGGGTACAATCGTCGGTTTTCGTCAACTAAGGTGAGAAAAACATGACTTTGGCACTTTTTGACTTGGATCACACCCTGCTCAAGGGAGACAGTGATTACCAATGGGGGCAATTTCTAATCAGAAAGGGTTTGGTTGAACCTGAGCAATACGAAACCGCCAACCTGTACTTTTTCGAGCAATATAAACAAGGCACACTAGACATTCACGCTTACTCCGCCTTCGCGTTTGAACCACTCAGTGAACGCAGCATGGCAGAACTCGCGATACTGCACCACGAATTCATGACCAGTGTCGTCGAACCATTGATCACCGATGCGGCACGGCAACTGGTGGAATACCACCGTGCCCAAGGACATACCTTGGTAGTCATTACGGCGACAAACAGCTTTATTACAGGCCCAATTGTCGAAGCCTTTGGCATTCCACACTTGTTAGCGACTGAACCCAAAGTGGTGGACGGGCGTTATACCCGCGACATCGACGGCATTCCATGCTTTCAAGCAGGCAAAGTCACGCGCTTGCAACACTGGCTGGAAAATCGGGTGGAAACCTTAGCGGGCAGTTATTTCTACAGCGATTCCCGCAATGATTTGCCCTTATTGGAAATGGTGGACAACCCCGTCGCCGTTGACCCCGATGACACCTTGCGCACTATCGCACAGGAAAAAGGCTGGCCGATCATTTCCTTACGCTAAGCATTTGCCCAAATACGCCGTGGGCAATCGCCATAAATTCTGCTTCCTGCGTTTCCAGCGGGTTACTGTCACGGTACAGCAAGCGGTATTCGGGTTTTTCGCATTCGCCTGCAAAATTGCCGCTGCCCTCCCACGTACTCATGACTTTTGCCACCTCCGGCTCTTTTTGCTCCATCAAATTGAGACCGGATTTGGGGAAAAACGGTAACGGTGCTTGTAAACCTTGCCAATACCACGCCAACAATTGCAGCAACTGTTCACGCGCATCGCTGACCGGTTCGAGTTGGTAACTCTCTTCCGGCGTGTGAATCAGCGTGACATGGGGGTAAATACTTTCCGGCAAGGTATTCAACGCTAAATGGTGCAACCACGCATCCAACCAGTTCCAGTAACTCAGTTTGCCGAATTCGTAGAGTGTGCGTCCCGCCGTCACATCCAATTTATTGAGCGTACCACTCAGGTGGAAATCGCCATCTGTTAGGCTAAACGGCGCACGCTGCCACACCGCTAAGGGCTGGATGCGGTTGAAAAATTCCTCGGTAACATCCGCCTCTTTTCTAAACACCAACTCACCGGGTTTGCCGTGTGGCAATAAGCCTTGCGCCCGCAACAACGGCTCGGCAGTACTCACCGGCAAGGCTTGCTGCAATTGCTGAAAAATACAGTCGCGCACGTCACGCTCACGGAATTTTTCCAAGCCGAACGGCTCACGCACCGGCAGTTCTTCCGCGTATTCGCTCAGGCGTAAGCCGAAGCGCTCTTTGAGAAACACCCGCGCTGGGTTTTGGTAAAAGCGGATCAAATCTACCAGATTGAGCGAACGATAGGCGGAATCAGGTTCGGGAAGCGTGAAATCTTGCCAAAAAGTCGGGCAAACGGTCGGGGTCGCATTACCTGCTTGCGGCTCAATGTACGAATTATACGTAAACAAACCTTTCTCACCCCGCAAGTACTTTTGGCTAAACGCTTGCAACGGGTGTTTGGTCAGCAGCACTTCGCGGCAAGCGGGAGCGCAGCGTTCCAGATAATCCATGAGTTCGCTCACCAGCACCGAGGGAGGCAATTCGCTATTATCTTGCGGGCTTTGCCCAACATAGCTGAGGTACAACCAATCGCGAGCCGAGAGGATACTTTCCAGAAACAGGTAACGGTCTTCGTCGCGCTTGAGACGGTCGCCCCGTTTAATGCCCTGCCCCATGCGGTCAAAACTGGCGCGAGCATCGCGACGCGGGTAAATGCCGTCATTCATGCCAATCAGCGCCACAAACCGAAACGGCACGGTGCGCATCGGCATCAAGGCACAGCAAGTGATACCGCGCCCCAAAAAGCCGTCGGATTCGCTGCGTTTATCAAGTTGTTCCGCCAAGGCACTTTGGAACACCGCCCACTCCAGCGGCTGCCCGAAACCGGCTTGTGTTACGGTTTTTTCCAAATTATCCAAGGCTTGCCACACCGCTTGCAGGGGCGCATCGTCGCCCACCACCGCATCCAACAAATAGCGAAATCGTCGGTTCCACTCCGCCAAAGTTTGCGACTGTCGCCCCCAGCTTGCCAGCTCGAATACCGCTTCCAACACCTGCTGCAAGCGCCCTAGCATTTCGGCTTGGCTGCCTTCGATCTCATTCCAAGGCAAAATACCATTGAACAATGCCTCACCCGGCATGGCGTAACCCAACAGCAAGCGATCCAAACCATAACGCCACGTATGTTCCGGCGTATTAGCGCCGCCGAGTTCGGGGCGCATTCCAGCCTCCGTACCCCAGCGAATATTGACGGCCCGAATCCACGCGCGGCATTGCTGCACTTGCGCCTCATCCACGCCAATACGCGCCCGCACCTCCTCGAATTCCAGCAAGGTCAGCACGCTTTCGACATCGCAGCGCCCTTGCGGAAGACTCAACAAATGCTCGCACAGATTGGTGATACTTTGCGCATAACCGGGGCTACTATCCGCAATGCTAAACGGCAAAGGGTAAGGCGCACTCGAAAATACCGCATCCAAATACGGCGCATACTTATCAATGTCGGGGGTCATAATCACCACGTCCGCCGGAGTCACGTCAGGATGCGCGGTAAACAACGCCAACAGTTGATCGTATAACACTTCGGCTTCGCGCATCGGCGAATGACAGGCGTGAAACGCGATGGACGTATCGGCTGCGTCCCATTCCATCACGTCCGGCATTCGCAGCAATAACATATCGGTCTGAATCCGCCCCAGCAGCGTAGTTTCATCCGGTTCGCCGAACAGTTCCACGTCATCCAAATCGGCATTGGCTTCAATCAGCAAATCCAGAAAATCACGCCCCTGCCGCCCCCACGATGCCAGCAAAGGGTTGCCGACACTGAAATAATCTTGCACATCGGCTTGCTGTTTGTGCTTACGCTTTTCGGACTCGATGTCGCCCCAATAATCCGCACACGGGTTCATCAGGTAAATGTGAATATCGAGGTATTCCGCCACCTTGCCCAGCAATTGCACATAACCGGGCGACAATACCGGCACGGAAAAAAAGCAGATACGTTTAGGCAGCACCGCAGGATCAATGCTGGCAAGTGCGTGCGCAAAACGTTCTTGCAGGCGCACCCAATGCGGCAATTGTTGTTCACCGGCAACCCGCCACCACAACCGCGCTTGCCAATCATCACTTGCGCCTTTACCGCTTTCCCATTCGCGAATCCAATCCGGGCGAAAAAACAGGTATTGGTCAAAAACTTTGGCAACCTGCGCTGCCAATTGCCAAGCGGCGGTTGCGCCACCACTCAAATAACGCGCCAGTTCCGGCCATTCATCCGCTTCACTTAGGAAAATATCGAAGAGCCGCCAGCGCATTACCGTTGGCGCACACGGGTCTTTTTCGGGAACTTCCGCTAATACCATGCGCAATAATTCCCACGTCATTTCCGCCGGGAACAAATAGCGGATATTGGCAGTAATGCCGTTATACCCAGCGGTTTGCAGCGAAAGCCAGCGCCCCATGCCGCTGTTTTGCACCACGACTTGTTCTTTCGCCAAGGGTTCGAGCGGATTTTCGCGTTGTAACTGCGCAAATTGCTGCGCAAGTTGTTCGAGCTGATTGGAATGGTGCAGGTAAAGCATGAGAGAAGTTTCACGGTTATGCTAGAATTCCAGCTTTTGTGACACAAAGTCGGCTATATAGCAATCAAGAAAAAGTTGTTACCGACACATGGAATCAGGCCAAGGTTTTTAGATGCAAGTAGCACTCGTGCATGAATGGTTTAACGAAGTCGCCGGTTCGGAAAAGTGCGTGGGAGAATTCAATACACTCTACCCTGACGCGGATATTTTCGCCTTGGTCGACTGGCTGGACGATGCCAGCCGCCAATCGCTGTTGGGCGGCAAACAAACGCAAACCTCGTTCATTCAACGGCTGCCATTTGCGCGTAAACATTTTCGCCAATACCTGCCGCTGTTTCCGATTGCGATTGAACAATTCAATTTGGATAAATACGACTTGGTGCTGTCTTCGTCGCATTTGGTTGCTAAAGGCGCATTGACGCATCATGGGCAATTGCATGTGTGTTACTGCCATACGCCGGTGCGCTATGCGTGGGATATGTACCATGATTATTTGCGCGGCGGTAATCTGCAAAATAGCAGCATTAAATCTTGGCTGAGTCGGCGTACCTTGCACCATTTGCGCCTGTGGGATGTGCTAAGCAGTAATCGCGTCGACCATTTCATCGCCAATTCGCATTACATTCGCAAACGCATTCAGAAAATTTACCGCCGCGAAGCGCACGTCATCTATCCGCCGGTTGATACCAACCGCTTCAGCTTAGTGACGGATAAGGATGATTATTATCTAGCCTTTTCACGTTTAGTCCCCTACAAGCGTATCGACTTGATTGTGCAAGCCTTTGCACACACGAAGCGTAAATTGGTGGTGGTAGGCAATGGCCCGGAAATGGAAAAACTGCGCGGCATGGCCACTCCGAATATCGAGTTTCTCGGTTTTCAGGATGATCAACGGGTCGCCATCTTAATGCAGCAAGCGAAAGCCTTGGTATTTGCCGCACTGGAAGATTTCGGGATTATCCCGGTCGAAGCGCAAGCCTGCGGCACGCCGGTGATTTGCTTGAATCAAGGCGGAACGGCTGAAACCGTGCTTCACGGCAAAACCGGCATTCATTTTCAAGAACAAAGCGTGGCAGCGATTCGCCAAGCGGTGGATGAATTTGAAGCTCGCCAAACCCAGTTGCTGGATGCCGCCAGCATCAGTGAATTTGCGCAACAATTTTCCGTCACGCGCTTTCGGCAGGACATTAATCAACATATTGCGCAACTGCTAGAGCAGAAAATATAGAAATTAGCTACTATCTGCTAACCGATCAAAAAGTAAAGACAAATACCCATTATGAAGGTTATCCACGTAGCCGAATCATTCGCCGCAGGTGTACTACATTTTGTTGCCCAACTGACTCATGCCATGCCGGAACATGAGCATATTGTCATTCACGGCAAGCGCCCTGATACGCCCAATAATTACGCAAGTCTTTTTTCTAAAAAGGTAAAATTGTTAGTCTGGCACGGTGTCAGTCGTGACATTTCTCCATTGGGCGATGTATTGGCGTTGTTGCGCCTAATGCGTTTATTGAGCAAACACGATGCGGACGTTATTCATCTGCATTCTTCCAAGGCGGGTTTTTTGGGGCGTATTGCGGCAAAATTGCTCTGGCAATCTGGCAAGGTTATTTATACACCACACGGGGTTGCCTTCCTGCGCCAAGACGTGACTTCGCTCAAACAAACGCTGTTTATTGGCTTGGAAAAGGTCGCCAGTTTATGCAGCGGTCAGGTGATTGCGTGCTCGGCTTCGGAAGCGGCGAGCTTCCACGCCCACGGCATTGCCGCCGATTACATTAACAATGGCATTACTTGTGCACGGCTACCGGAATCTGCTTTGAGCAAATCGGATGATGCGCCGTGCACCATTGCGGTGGTTGGCAGAATTTCTAACCAGAAAAATCCGGCGCGTTTTAATGCGATTGCACAAGCATTCGCCAATGAACCCCAATTCCGCTTTGTTTGGGTCGGCGATGGTGAATTGCGTCACTTGTTGACCGCACCGAATATTCGCTGCACTGGCTGGGTCAGCACCAAAGAAGTCGCGCAAGAATTGCAGATGGCTGACATTTACTTATCCACGTCGTCGTGGGAAGGCTTGCCACTGTCAGGGTTAGAAGCGATGTGTTATCGCTTACCGATGGTGTTGAGCGAATGCACCGGGCATACCGATCTTGTGCAAGATGGGCGCAATGGCTATTTGTTCCAGCATGATGACACGGCGGTATTGGCACTCAAGACGCTGGCAGATGATGCTGCGCTGCGTGAGCGGCTGGGGTGTGCCAGCCGGGAATTGTTGGAACAGCAGTTTACGGTGCAGCAGATGGCGGATAGTTATCGGCGGATTTATATTCACAGTAGCAGTGAGCAGCAACCGATTGGTCATGACGCCTCAACGTTTACCGAGTTTAAAAACCCAAGCCCGAAAGTGTGACGGGAAACACTGCTTATTAAGCTCGAAGCAAGTTTCGTCCGAATTCAATGCCCGGCTTCTCCACGAAGCGGAAACTCAAGGTGCTCAAAGTCCAAACTAGGCTAATCGCTATCAGTGCCGCACACAGAAAACCTGCCATGCCACCACCCGTCAGTGCTGCGATATGAGCAGGAAACTCCAGTTTGATCAGTGCTACCATTATCATGGGATGCAGTAAATAGATGCTAAAGCTTAATTGCCCCAAGTGACGCAACGGGAAACTTTCAAGCACAGGATTGCGGGCATAGCAGGCCGAAAGCAGCAGCAGGCCGAATACAATCGCCCAGATGCCTCGATCAAAACCAATCTGTATCAGTGCCGTGTCCAATCGATCTGAGCTTGCCACGGTGATAGCGAGAATCATGGAGATCCCCAGCAACAGCCATCCCAGCACAGGAGAGCGAGCGAACGCCATTGCCTGCCATAGCCTGAAACAGGTGATTCCGGCTATGAAAAAAGGCAAATGCGTTCCGAGGTTCATGTAGGCATAACTGCCAAGCCCCGCTACCGAATAAGCATTGTAGATTGAGGTGGACAATATACAGGCCACCACGAATCCAATCAGTGCTGCACGCAAGCTAGGAATCAGTACGGCAAACACGGGGAACATCAAATAGAACAGCATTTCAATGCCAATCGACCAACCCGCCCAGACAATGCTTTCATGCTGCCCCGGAACCAGGCCAAATAGAAAGCTGACGTTGAGAAACAGGGTTTGGAATGAAAATGTCTTATCCCACACCACCCAATTAGCCATAAGCCACAGAACCAGCATGGTGTAAAACAGCGGGGCAATCCTGAACAGACGGCGTATGTAGAAACGGTAGATTTGTACTCGACCAGAGAGTTTATCCGCATAACCATACGCGAGTACGAAGCCGCTGAGTGTGTAAAACAGAGGAACCCCCAGACCAAAACGGGCAGGAATGAACCCCATCGATTCAGGCACGGAAATCTTGACCAACTCCGCCAAGTGATACAGCAGCACCATCAGGGCAGCGACCCCACGCAGTGATTCAATCGAATCGAGATGCCTTACCTGATGTTCTGCCATTACACGTCCCGCTCCATCAGAAATTCATCCAGCATCACAATAAAATTTCTTTTTTAAGGTAATTCAGATAATTAGCAGCTTTTAACCTAGCATTTTCAGTAACTGGGTAATGTGCTGCATACAACTGTTGAACCTTACCTATCTCTTCCAGCAAAAGCTGACGGCCTTTTCCAGCAATCACACTGTTTTCATGCCGCCGATGGCGATTTGCCGCTGTAGGGGAATAAGCAATATTCCCTTGCGCGAGAACATGCATATACACAACCCAATCACCAGCCTTTTGGTAAGACTTAATTTCATCAAAGTTTTCACTAAAAACCTTCTTAATGACAGCACTTTTAAATACTACCGCACTGACATTGGGGATGGTATTTAATACGGCGAGCGACGAAGCACATTCTTCATGACCATTAAGGGCATAAGCATGTTTCCATTTATCCGGGGACACGACACTCAAATAATCCTGATAGTTTTTAGCCATAACCATGCCTTGGGCATTGATTTGCTGAGACTCGCAATAACTTAACACAGCCTCCGCAGACACCAAGGGTGGCAAAACCGTTTGAAGAAAATTCGGATCACTGAGATCATCCGCCTCGGCAATCCAGATATAGTCACCTTTTGCCAGAGCAATACCCTTCTGCCACTGCGCAAACACATTGCCAGAGTTCTTGTCATTAACAACGACTTTGGCCTCAGTCTGGGTTGCCGCCAACCACTTCGAGATGGCGGGAATACTTTGATCGGTCGAAGCGTCATCCAACAAGATCAGTTCAAAGACAGGAATAGATTGCCTGTAAATACTCGCCAGCCGCTGCTCAATGTACTGTGCATAATTGTAATTTGGCACTATCACCGAAACTTTCGGGATTGTTACGCCCAACATCTCGCACAAATCAAACAAATAGGGACGAAAAGCGAAATGCTCATCCACATGGTTTTGAGCAGCATCACCCAAACTCGCAGACAATGCAGCGTCATCGAGCAATTGCTTGATTGCAGATGAAAATGCCGCCACATCCAGTTCAGGCGCAACCAACCCACCAACTTTTTCGACCAAGATGGATGCGCCGCCAGTACCTGCAAATGCCACTACAGGAACACCGGCGTCAAAAGACTCCAGCACGACACTGGGAAACGGGTCTTCCCGTGAAGTCAACGCATAAACATCTGAAGCTGCATAAAATAAGGCGGTTTCAGAATGGAAGCCAACAAAGTGAATCCGGTTTTTATAAGGGTTGGTAGCAAGCAGGGCTTCAATCTGCTCCTGCATTCCCTGCTCCCAATGCCCAACCCAGACAAAATCAACGTCCTTGCGTTGCGCCAATATTTGCAGGGCACACTCAACGAATAAATCGACCCCCTTCCTGTGGTCAGCATAGCCAACTGTCAGGACAATTTTAGTATCGGCATCCAATCCCAAATGCTCACGCAAGGTGGATCTTGCCAGCTTTTTCTCAAGCCGCCATTGATTCCTGCGGTACAAACCCTGGGGGCGAATAACCTGCTTACCCTCATCCACTTGGGCAAATTGGGCAAACCCATCTGCAACGGTTTGCGCCGGAAATACCACGGTTTTAGCGTGTTCAGCAATTTTCTTAGTACAGTCTTCGAGATGATATTGCTGAATAACGCCCGGCAATTCATGCACCAGACAAATACTCTCTATTCCTGCATCCTGAAACACAGGAATTACACACCCGGCAACTGTGGTATTGACTATTGCTTTTGTGTAACCCCGCTGCATCAATGCATTGGCAAGCTTAACCAGCTCTCCCTCACCTTGTGCCGGAATATCGACCTTGTGGATATTAGCAAGTGCTGCAAATTCTTTTTCCAACCGCCCATCACCGAGCAACACCACTTCCACATCAAAATGTAAATCGTGCTTTAATGCTCGCACCATGCCCAGTGCCAAAAATTGTGCTCCATGCGGATGCGCATCATGCGACACCACCAAGATTTTACCGGCACTGTTAAAACTTCCCTCGTTAGTTAAAGCGCGACGGGTCGCTTCAAGGTAAGCATAACCGTAATGCTGATCCGGTTCTAAATGCGCCCCTTCGGCCCATTCATTCCACGCATTCACAAATACCAATCGTTCCTCGGAGTTATGCACACGTTCACAAGTATCCGCCACAGCATTGCTCAACCATTCTTGGTAATACTCTGGTGTACTATTGATATAAATCGTGCCATTGTGCTTGCGACGTGCCGTATTGTCCCAAGCGGGACAAACACTTCTAAACAGCGGGTAAGCAGGCTTTTTATAATGACGCGAACGTTTCACAAAAGCACGCCAATCGTAAACCTTCCCCGTAAAACGCTCGTTTAACGGCTTAACCGTATCGGCTAGATTAGCTAATGGCACATTATTCGGTGGAAACTCAATCGCCGCATCAAAACCGTATTTCTTCGGATTCACTGCCTCAAAAGATTGCGTGTACGCAAGGTAGATCTCACCAATGCCATTCTGCGCACACCACTCACGCCAGCATTTTGTGGTGTCTTTCGCGGACGGCAACAAACTAGGCCGATACACCAACAATAATGGCTTACCATTAATGCGAATGTAGCGCTCATCACGCATGTATTGCGCGACATATTGGATAAAGTGCAGATCATCTTCCGGTGAATGTTGCTGAGTCATTAGCAACTCACTTTCCAAACCATCCCAGCGACGGCTCCAGTTTTCATTCGCCCAGCACAAGCAGAATGGCAAATCGAGACTGCGATCTTTGAGGTAATTCTCAACCGGTTTTTCCAGCAATAATTTGCCACCAAACCAATAAGTATAGAAGCAGAACCCGCCAACACCATAGAGTTTCGCCAACGCCACTTGGCGCTGCTGTACGCTTGAATTCAGCAAATCGTAATAACCCAATTCATCCGGCACATGCGGTTGATAATGTCCTACAAATTGCGGTTGCGCGGGTTTAACGTTTGTCCATTCGGTAAAGCCTTCACCCCACCACGCATTATTTTCCGCAATCGCATGAAATTGTGGGAGGTAAAATGCAATTAACTTCACCGGCACACTTTCCGGGGGAGGTACTTGCAGTAACGGCACATACGCGCCCATTGCCAACACATTGCCGTGCGCTGGCATTAACGGCAGATCATCCCAATCATCATCGTCTTCCACAACGGCCCAACTGCGGTAAGTACGACTCCAACTCACTAACTGCGGCGGCATAGCCTTAAATAGTTTATCTTTCAACACGGCCTTTTGCTGGGGTGAAATCGGTAATTGTTGCCACAGGTGTTTCGCCCAAACGGAAATGACCTTACGGGTAAACTGATACGTTTTTACAACATAAGGACGCATTACCCGCAATGGTTTGGTGACTTTAAAGCTAATAGAACTCAACATACCTTCTCGCTCTGCTGCAAGGCTATTGCGCTCGATAGTAAGGCAGTCCCGCTCTGCGATAAGGTTGTTGCGCTCCATCACAAGGCTGCTAATCTGTGCATCGCGCTCTGCCATTAGCCCACGCCAAAAACGGGTAATCTCCGTATCTTCAATACGCTGTTCCAAAATTCCGCTATTTAATACCGGTAAGGCAATATCTGCATCCGATGCCACCGCAATTAAATACATGGCATAAGGCACGCCGGGTATTTCAGACAAGTTCGCATCCGCCACTTCATAACTGCCCGTCGGGCTTAAACCGTCTTCACATAAAATCGCCGAGCCATACACCACCCGTTGCCCGTATACACAACGGTGCTTAAAATGCTCATCCAACAATGCGGTAAATTCATCGCGGTACAATTCTTTAATGTGATGCGGATTAAGCGTACCCGGTTTATCGGTGAATTCCAGCTTGTCGGGGTTGGAAATAATCAGCACACCACTAGGACGCAATACCCGCTTGATTTCACGCATCATCGCGTCGTGTTCATCGTGATGTTCGATAGTTTCAAAACTCACCACCACATCCACACTCGCATCATCCAGTGGAATAGCGGAACACGAGCCTTGCCGGTACTCCAAATTATCACGCTGATACTTGGTTTGCGCGTGTATCACTGCCTCATGGGAAATATCCACACCGATAATGTCGAGCGCGGTTTGCGCCATCATTGCGCTGCCATATCCTTCACCACTGGCAATATCCAGCACGGTTTTACCCGCAACAACTTTGCTCGCCAATAAGTAACGGTGCAGATGTTCTAATTCGATATTGCCATGCACCTCTGGCATAAAACGCTCGCCGGTAAAATCCATTCACTCAATCCTTAAACGCATTTTTTTCATAGGCACACCGATTAATCCCAAACAAGGCGTTTGAGCATGAACACGTACAATCATCGCGTCATGTAACCAATGATGCTGAATATGGTCTTCTTGTGTTCCCGACGCAATCGCGGGAGAAATACTGTAATCGCCAGAGGGTAACAGCGGCAATTGAAATTCAAAACGGGCAACCACTTCTGTACCAGCATTCAATGACAATGCATCATCCGCATAAGCCAAAAAAGTATTATCCGAAAAGATGACCTGACCCAGCCGATCTTTAAACTCAAAACCGACAATCGGGCGCTGAATATCACGGAATACGGCACAACGAATATCAAGCATCACTGACTCACCGCCAACCACCCATGATAATGGCTCGCCTTCCTGATCTAGCAATTGCACTGCTATAATTTTCGCATCACCTGTACCAAAGCCTGTCGGAATAGGTTTGGCATCCACACTGGTTTCTGGCTGATCCGCGTCCACCCCTCTAATATCTTGGTTCGCTTCATACAGTGCTGCGAGATAATGTTCAGTAACTTCTTTGGGTGTACCGATTTCGACAATTTCACCACTGCGCAATAACACGGCTTTACTACACAAATTGACGATAGCAGCAGTATCATGACTCACAAACAATACCGTACCCGTTTCCATAAACTGCCGGAGAAAACGGATACATTTTTGGGTAAAGAACGCATCACCCACGGATAAGGCTTCATCGACCACCAGAATATCGGCATCCACATGTGCAATTACCGCGAAGGCCAAACGCACATACATGCCGCTAGAATAGGTTTTCACCGGCTGATCCATGAAATCAAGAATATCGGCAAACGCAATAATAGCTATCATTTTTGCATCAATTGTTTCCCGTGAAAGACCATACAGGGAAGCTGCCATGTATACATTTTCACGCCCGGTAAATTCCGGGTTAAAACCAGCACCCAACTCCAATAACGCCGCGACACGCCCGTTGATTTCGATACTTCCCGTACTAGGCGTCAATGTGCCACAAATCATTTGGAGCAAGGTCGATTTACCGGAGCCATTACACCCAATAATCCCCACCGTTTCACCTTTTCGCACGCTAAACGACACATCCTTGACCGCCCAAAAATCCCGGTAATAGATTTTCTTCTCGCCACGCAACATTTGCAGCAAACGGTGATGCGGCTTGTCATACAGGCGGTAATTCTTGCCAACCCCTTCCACCTTAATCGCAAACTCAGAGGACATCCGCAAACCCTCCTCTGGTTTTCTGGAACCACACAAACCCCAGCCAAGAGATCAAACACGCCACCACACTGTAGAGCAACAAACCACCCCAATCCGGCGCGTTGCCCCATATCACCACTTCCCGCGTTTGCTCAATCATAAACGTCAAGGGATTCAGCAAGAGCACGGTTTGGAAATGTTCGGGCAATCTAGACAAGGGGTAAAACACCGGACTCATAAACAGCAACACCGTCGTCACCAAGCCGGTAATTTGCGCCACATCACGCACATACACCCCCAGCGCCGCCAAAAACCAACTAATCCCCATAATGCCCATGACAAACGGCAGCCACACCAATGGCAACAACAGCACCGTCCAAGGCACATGCTGCATCAAAATAAGCTCAGCTATCAGCAACACCAACAAGCTGATGCCGGTATGAAATAACGCCGATACCAACGTAACCCACGGCAAGATTTCCAAGGGAAACACCACTTTTTTCACATAATTGGCATTGGACAAAATCAAACCGGGCGCACGATTCACACATTCCGCCAACAAACCGTGTACCACCAGACCTGCGAACAAAATAACCGCGAAACTCCCGCGACTTTCGCTGGTATCCACACCCCAACGTGATTCAAACACCACGCTGAACACAAAGGTGTAGACCGCCAGCATAAACAGCGGGTTAAAGAACGACCAAGCCATCCCAATCATGGAGCCACGGTAACGCCCTAACACATCGCGTTTACTCATTTGCCAAATAAGCTGACGGTTACGCCACACCGAATCTAGCATGACAAGGGGACTAAGCGGAACAGGCTGATAAAGCTGCATAAATAACTTCAAATCTTTTTTAAAATAGCGGCGGCAATGAGTCCCAGATGACTCCCCAACGGCTCGCGATAAATACCGGATTGCCAGAAACCCAGCAAGCGGGGTAATAACCAGCGGTTTCGCGCCAACATAAACCGATCCAATATCACGCGATTGGCGGGGCTAAGTTTAGCACGCATCGCTTGTAACGCCTGCATTTGCCGCTCATTACCGGCACGAAAAGTACCCTGCCACACCTCACGAATGGTGCGCAACCGCACCAGCCGCGCCAACCAGTGCGTTTTCATCCCGACCAGATTGCCACCGTGCTGACGGTAACGCACACTGGGGTAGGCATCATAAAACACCTGTCCACCCACACCACTCACCAACAAATACAACCACCAGTCATGCGCCACCACTGCCACCTCGCTTCCGGCAGCACGTAATAACGCGACAGCAGCATGATTAAATACCATCGTATTCCCACTGGCGATATTTTGCGTCAGTGCATGAGCAAATCCCGGCGGGCGGGTAAACGGCGCAGACAATCCCAATTCACCATTATTCGCATCCACCAACCGTGTACGCGAACCATACAGCGCCGGAATATCCGCTGGCACTGCTTGCAAGCAATCCAGCGCCCGTTGGAGTTTATCCGTTTCCCACACATCATCTTGGTCACAAAAAGCGTAATAATCCGCCTGAATTTCGTCACGGCAACAGAGCGATAAAAAGTTAGCTACAAATCCTCGTGCTTCACCTTGCACAATAGATAAGCGCCCTTTGAGCCATTTTGACCTATACTCAGTCAGAATTGAGGGAGTATCATCTTGCGAGCCGTCATCCGATGCCCACATGCGCCAGTGCGGGTAGGTCTGGGTAGCCACTGATTCCAGTTGCTCACTCAAGTAACGCTGACCATTATAGGTACAGAGCAGGATAGCAACCGCTGGCATGGCACTTCTGTTCAAGATGCAATAACTTCTTTTCACTATAAAAAACGCATGAAATATACCCTGTTCAAACTGACTCTGTATACACTGCTGCTGCTACTCAATCTCGTGTTAGCACGTTGGTTAGCGGAGTGGCTCCTCCCGGATGTTCACGCACACCCCGCCAGCAAATACCTGTGGCAAATCATGATCTATGTGCTGATTTTCTTCTATCTGCGTCTCTTAACCCGACGCATGGTGACGACCTCAGAAACTTGGCTGATACTCAAAGGTAGCGCGATTGCTCTGATCATCAATTTCGCACTGATGTCACTGCTGAAGCAATCGGATCAATATTCGCGCCTCATCATCCTGATGTTTTTCAGCCTTAACCTATTGCTGCCCATCTGGATTTATTACCTGAAGCGCCGCTGCCTGCAACACCCGCTATTGCGTGAAAAAGTGTTGCTGATCTGTGATGAAACCGCGTGTGCGGACTCCCACCAATGGCTAAAAGCTGACAACCCGTTTGGTTTCGATGTTGCCGCCACCGTGAATATCAATCACTATTCCCCCGAAGGGTTAGAATCCAAAGTCGGGCAAATCTTAGAAAAACAGCACTTTTTTGCCACCATTATCATGCTGGAAAATACCGGCATGGAACGCATGTTTCACCTCATGGATCAAATTCAACACAAAGTGAAACGCATCCTACTTGTCCCACGCATGACCTCGTTACCCATGTTTAATGCCGAAGTGTTCAACTCTATCAACCAGAAGGGCTTGATTTTCTTTGTCCGCAACAACCTGCTCAGTGACAGCGACCGCGCCTTTAAACACGTCTCCGATTTCATCCTCGCGCTCCTGCTTACCCTGACGCTATCGCCGTTTTTGTTTGGGCTGTATGCATGGGTCTGGCTGGCAACCGACGGCAAACCGATTTTCAAACAAAAGCGTATCGGGCAAAATGGCAAACTGTTTAAAATTTACAAGTTCCGTACCATGCGTGCCGATGCTGCCGAACAACTGGAAAAAATCCTTGCCGCCGACCCTGCTGCACGGGAAGAATGGGAACGTGACCGCAAATTAAAAAACGACCCACGCATTACCCGTGTGGGGCAATTTTTACGGCGCACTTCGCTGGACGAACTCCCGCAATTGATCAATGTTTTGCGCGGGCAAATGTCACTGGTCGGGCCGCGCCCGATCATTGGGGAAGAAATTGTTGATTATGGCGAATACATCGACTATTACCAGCAAGTCAGACCGGGCATTACGGGGCTATGGCAAGTCAGCGGGCGCAATGAGCTAAGCTACGCCGAGCGCGTCCAGTTGGATGTCTGGTATGTGCGCAACTGGTCACTGGAGCTGGATTTAATCATTCTGACCAAAACTTTTGTGGCAGTGCTCTTACGCAAGGGCAGCTATTAAACAAGCAAACACGAGACGTATACATGCAAAAACTAACCTGTTTCAAAGCCTACGACATTCGCGGCAAGCTAGGGGACGAGCTTAACGACGACGTGGCTTACCGCATTGGGCGGGCGTATGGGGAATTTATCGGCGCAGGCAAGCAAGTCGTGGTCGGCGGCGACGTGCGTTTGACCTCAGAAACGCTGAAGTTGGCGTTGGCAAATGGCTTGCAAGATGCAGGCGTGAATGTGATCGACATCGGCATGACCGGCACGGAAGAGATTTATTTCGCCACATTCCACCTTGGCGTGGATGGTGGCATTGAAGTCACTGCCAGCCATAACCCGATGGATTACAACGGCATGAAGCTGGTGCGCGAAGGTTCACGCCCAATCAGCGGCGACACCGGCTTGAAAGACATTCAGCGTATGGCGGAAGAGAATCAGTTCCCACCTGTCACGCAACGCGGCGCACTCACGCAGCAATCTTGCCTTGCCGATTACGTGCAACACTTACTCGGTTATATCGACCTCAAGGCAATCAAACCGCTGAAACTGGTGGTGAATGCGGGCAATGGCGCGGCGGGTCACGTCGTGGATGCGCTCGAAGCCGAATGCCAACGCCTGCAAGTGCCGATCACCTTTATCAAAGTGCATAACGAACCGGATGGCACGTTCCCGCACGGTATTCCCAACCCCTTGCTGCCGGAAAACCGTGCCGATACCCGTGATGCCGTGTTGGCACACAACGCGGATATGGGAATTGCGTGGGATGGCGATTTCGACCGCTGCTTCCTGTTCGACGAAACCGGCGAATTCATCGAAGGCTATTACATCGTCGGCTTGCTGGCGGAAGCGTTCTTGCAACAGCATCTGGGTGCGAAAATCATCCACGATCCGCGCCTGACCTGGAACACGATTGACGTGGTAGAAGCGGCGGGCGGCGTACCCATCCAATCCAAAACCGGACACGCTTTCATTAAAGAGCGGATGCGCTTGGAAGATGCGATTTACGGCGGTGAAATGAGTGCGCACCACTATTTCCGTGACTTCGCGTATTGCGACAGCGGCATGATTCCGTGGTTGTTGGTAGCGCAATTGATGAGCGTGAAAGGGCAAACACTGTCCACGCTGGTGAGTGAACGCATTGGCAAATTCCCGTGCAGCGGCGAAATCAATTTCCACGTTAACGATGTGAAAGCGTGCATCGCGGCGGTGCGCGAACATTTCACGGCACTGCAACCGCTGGTGATTGATACCACCGACGGCTTGAGCATGGAATTTGCGGAATGGCGTTTCAACTTGCGCGGTTCTAACACCGAGCCTGTGCTGCGCTTGAATGTGGAATCGCGTCAGGATATGACACTGGTGCAAGAACAAGTCGCGAACATCAGCCGCTTTTTCTAAGATCGAATGAACCACACAGTGCTGTTTCGCATGGCTGGCTGGCGGCAACTGCTCCTGTTAATTTGCCTGCTGCTGTCGTTCGCGCCGCTGAATGCTGCCCCCATTACCCTGAGCGATGGGTTGGGGGAAGTGTTTCTCAACCCGCAGATGGACATTTTGGCAGACCCCTCCCATGCACTGAGTATTGAACAGGTTACGTCAAGCACCTACCAGCCACAGTTTCAACCGAACAGCGCGGCGCAACAACATTTTGGGCGAGCGGATGTCGCTTGGTGGTTTCGTGTCAGCGTGACTGACAGAGGCAGTGACTCCCATTGGTATTTATTGGTCGATTTCCCCAACATTACCACCGCCAAAGCGTTTGTGGTTGCCACGGATGGACGCATTCAACCCTTAGGGGAGATGCGCAAACCCACTACAAACATCCCCACAGTATATTTGCCTACACCACACGGGCAAACACAGACGATTTACCTGCGCGTTAGCAGTATGGGTAAAGATCGTTTGTTCGCCCCGATCAAAGTATTATCGGCCGAAGCCCTGCAAGCGAAAACCAATGTTGAGCATTTTTACTACGGTGCGATTGGCGGGGCATTGTTGATCTTGGCGGCTTACAGCTTGTTTCTGTTTTTCAGTATTCGTGAACATAACTATTTGACGCTGACCATCATGCTGTGTCTCGGCTGTCTAGTCAGCCAACGCTCCAGTAATACGCTGCCTTTTTTAAGCTTCTTGAGTGACCCTTCACACACATTCTATTCGCTAAGCTTCCAGCTTCTCGTCGTCGTTCACACACATGCTTGGCTGGACATGATAGGTAGCAAAACCCATTTTCCGCGCGTTGACCGCTGGCTACGGCTGCCTTTGTTGGTAGCGTTGGTAACGATACCATTCACCTCACTGCTGCCGGGTGCTGACTTGTGGAGCTACTTGTGGGCAAGCTTTTTCGTGATCGAATTTGTCCTGATCTCAATCTTCACCTATCGTACCGTGTGGCGTTCTCCTCTTGTGCAATACATCGGGCTATTGCAGCTTGTGGTGATTCTCTTTTATGTGCCGACGCTGCTGTGGGGCTTGGGGGTGGTACAACCCGAAGATGTCAATGCTACCATCCGTTTGGCACAGATTGGTTTTTTGCTGGCAGGCATCTTTTTGTCCTTAATGCACACGGAACATACCCGTTTGCTGCGCTTTAACGCAATGCAAGCAGAAGCCAGTAATCAAGCAAAAAGCGAATTTCTCGCCACCATGAGCCATGAATTGCGTACTCCCATGAACGCGGTGATTAGCGCGGGAACGTTGCTAAACATGACCGCGCTTTCCGAGCAACAACAGAATTATGTCAGCAAACAGGAGGCGGCTTCCCGCCATATGCTGGGGTTAATCAATAACGTGCTGGATTTGGAGCGAATCGACAATAGCCAGTTACCGCTGGAGAATGTGCCGTTTCGCTTGCAGGACATCATCCAACAAGTCGAACGGTTACTGGGTGAACAAGCACGCGCCAAGCAGTTGCCGCTGGATTTGGACAATCAGGTTGCCCCACCCTACGATTATTTGCTGGGCGACCCGACGCGTTTGACGCAAATACTGGTGAATGTGGTGGGCAATGCTATCAAGTTTACCCATCAGGGACGGGTCAGCTTGCAAATTACACCGGCATGGGTGGCGGATCATCGGGCTTGTCTCACGTTCAAGATCAAGGATACGGGGATTGGCATTGCGCTTGAGCAACAAGCTGCCATTTTCCAGCCATTCACGCAAGCCAGCCGCAGTACGGCGCGACAATACGGCGGTTCAGGGTTGGGTCTTGCCATCAGCCGCAAGCTGGTAGCCAATATGGGTGGCTCGCTGAAACTGACTAGCCAATTCGGTAAAGGCAGCGTATTCAGCTTTACGCTGACCTTTACGGTGCATACCGCCACGGATACTGCCACCGAGAACGCGCCGTCAACCCCCATCACACAAGCAATGCCACTGGTCGGAACGCGCATTCTGTTAGTGGATGATGATTCCCTCAACCGCTTTTTCGGGCAAGAATTGTTGCAAACATTAGGCGTTAGCGTAATGACCGCCAGTAGCGGACAGGATGCGCTGCAACTGCTTCAGCAGCAACACATCGACTTGGTGCTTATGGATGTGAGTATGCCCGACATGGATGGCTATGAAACAACACGCCGACTCCGCGCCCTGCCACGCTTTGCTGAACTGCCCATCGTTGCGCTGACCGCGCACACCATTCCGGGAGAACGGGAGCGTTGCCTCGCTGCCGGTATGAATGATTACCTGCCCAAGCCGTTTGGATTGGAGCAATTGCAGGGCGTGATTTGCCAAGCGCTTGGGGCTGTAGAACGCACATCAAACGGCGCAACATAGCCTCGGCAGGATTTACCTTGCAGGTAATTACGAATCTGTCCGCCCAACTCAAACACGATTTCCTGATGGATACGGGACAAAGCAGGCACACCGCAAACATAGCACAGCCGCTGGTTTTGAGGCAGGCTATCGCTCCAAAAGTATAAGCATGACAACTTCTAATCACGAGTAAAACGACATTTTCTTATCATGATGTGCTTCCTGTCACATTAATTTTTAATTTCTGAATGTATGATTCAGTCTTGCAAATATGCTCACACAAACAAAGCCACAATCACACTTATAGTAATTTATCTGAAAGAATCATTGACAGAGGAGTTTAATATGCCATCAACAAAGTTGAAAACCGTATGCAGCAGTTTATTATTTGCATCTATCTGTTTCGGAAAATCTTTAGCTTTTGCAACTGAAACTGATGATTCTGATAAAATCCAAAAATATTAGACATTATTCCAAAATCTCAACTTATTGATGGTTAAATGAATTTAGTAGTTTTTGATTCGCATGGCAGTGCGTAAATTGTGCAAACCACAAGCGATTTCCATCACTAAATCATCAAAATCTTCCACGTAGTTGCGGAAAATATCTTTGACGCACCGACACCGTTTGATACCGCTGTTCACATGTTCAATGACCACCCGAATGCTAGAAATGGCACGATTATGCGCTTTATCCTTATCACTCAAGGGTTTACCTCGTGGCTTTTTCTTGGGTTGGTGGACAACTGCCCCGTCACCCGAATTATGCCCCAGATAGCCCAAATCCCGGTAAATCTCATACCCTTCTGGCACTTTCACGCCTTCCTCATCCGCGATACGTTTGTCATGGTCTTTGCCGCGTCGTGTTTCTCCCAAGTATTTGATTTCACGATCTTCTAAGCCTGCTATTATGTTATTCTTCACCGAATGGAATTTTTTTTCCACTGTAGTATTCCTCCTGAACCCCAAAGTCAGTCGGACGTTGGATACGGCGTTCTGTCGCATCCAAGCCCAGCGCTTGCGGCATTTCATGCGAAAGGCGTTCCAATACCTCTTCGGGGAGTCTGGCCGGGGAATGTCCCATGCTTTTTAAGCTCGACTGCAAAACGGGACACAGGCGATGTATCCACCGATTGGCTAACCCTTGGGACATATTGAAGGAGTAGCCCAACACTTCTTGCAGTGGGTAAGTCTTCAAATAATACAGAATAAAGAACAACTTATCTTCGATCGTTGTCAGGTTGCCGGGGCGACCTCGCTTCGTTTCACTCTCATGACCATCAACAATCAACTGCGCCGTGTATGCCCGTTGAAAATGGGGCAACAGTTTGGTGAATTCACCCAGATCTATGCCTGTCATGGCGCGGAAGGTTTTGCTCTTGCCTTTGAGCGCATGGTAGCTGTACTCTGTCATGGGTGTTCCGTTCCCTTGGTGAAAATGATGATCATAGGTTGTAGCGCATTCCCGTTGATTTTTCACATGATTTGTTGACTAGGGACAAGTGCGAGATTTTGGAATAATGTCTATTATATGCAATTTGCAGGCGATAGATGTCAGGCGGGAAAGGATATGGCTAATGCGGAGTGGGGAGATTGCATGTTTTCCGCACAAGAATATAGTGTAAAAGAGTTGGAACAAACTTTTAAAGACATATTGCAACACATTGATTCTATCAATCTCGAAGAACTTGGTTTGTCATCAACGACAACTAAACAGTCTTGGAAAGATATGCTAAAAAAATCACAAAGCTATTGGGAAAAATATCGTGATCTGGAATGTAACGAGGCAGAGGTTATTATGATGGGATCGGCCATGGGGGCAGGAAATGCTTCGATGGGATGTCACATGGAAAAAAACTTCTATCGGATAAAAGAGCTGCGTAGCTCTTCTGGAATGGATGATCCTCAGTAAATTGTACCTGCTGCATCAGCGTTGACACTCGTACCCCAGCAAATTTACTTGCGGGGTACATTGAACAGATAGGATTATGAACACACCATCCCAAGACACCCAACAAATGCTGGATGTGATGCGTAAAGCCGTCGAGAAAGCCCTAGACCGCAAAAAACGCCTCGGTCAATACGCCGTCATTTGGTAAGATGGTCAACCCGTGCTAGTCGGAGAAGATGCGCCCAACCAGCATCCCAAACCAGAAACCCAGCCACACTAACAACACATCCACTCAATCATTGCGCAATGTGACAGTTTCACGCACAAACAGCAAAAATTCACGCACTGCCATCTCAGGATCATCGCTGATATAACTGGCAGTCACATTACCTTCCGAACCATCATGGTAATGCTTGGGGAAAGTGCTGACTGACTGCCATTTCAGGTGAGGCGCGTTGTCATGACGATAAACCGTGTTATCCAACGCCCGTCGCTCCCAATGGTAGCTGTAGCGTCCATTCAGTTTCAGCGACAGCCATACATCCATGAAACTGCCATCATTCAAAAAGATACGCAGCTCGTTGACTTCGCCAAGTACGGTGCTGCTGATGATGTCGGGAAATTCGCGCTCTACGATGCCTTGTAAAAGCTGCATATTCATTGGAGAGTCCGCAGTAACTTGCTCAGTTCATCACGCTGGAATTCCAAGCGGTCTAGCCGTTGCAGATCGCGCCAAGAATCAGCCTCTTCCAACGTGCCGTCCTGATACCGCGCTTCCATATCCTCGACGCTGGATACCCCGTAACGTAGGTGCAAAATAAACACTTCCGCGTTCAATCCGCGCAGTTGTTGCTCCAAAAAGCTACGCAGGCTTTCCCGCATCAGGGTGGATTCAGAAATGTGCAAACGGGTAGCAACATTGCTCAGAACAGTTTGATCTTGTAGCTGCATGTCGTGTTACCTCTTCAATACCAGAATGCTTCAATTGTATAGGACACACTCCTGAACATCCCGCATAATTAGCGTTTTCCGCACTCTGGAGCATTGGATGGCACAGTACATTTACACCATGAACGGTGTCGGCAAGGTCGTCCCGCCGAACCGTTACATTCTCAAAGACATTTACCTGAGTTTTTTCCCCGGCGCGAAGATCGGCGTACTCGGCTACAACGGCGCGGGTAAATCCACCTTGTTGCGCATCATGGCAGGCATCGACACCGACATCCTCGGCGAAGCCCGCCCGCAACCCGGCATCAATATCGGCTACCTCTCGCAAGAGCCGCAACTTGACCCAACCAAAGATGTGCGCGGCAACGTCGAAGAAGGCTTAAAAGTCATCAAAGACGCGCAAGCCCGCCTCGATGAAGTCTACAACGCCTACGCCGAACCCGATGCCGACTTCGACGCACTCGCCGCAGAACAAGCCCGTTTGGAAAACATCCTGCAAACCGCCGATGCACACAACCTCGAACACACCCTCGAAGTCGCCGCCGACGCACTGCGCCTACCGCCGTGGGATGCCGATGTCACCACGCTTTCCGGCGGTGAAAAGCGCCGCGTCGCGCTGTGCCGTTTACTGCTATCTTCCCCCGACATGCTGATTCTCGATGAACCGACCAACCATCTGGATGCCGAATCCGTCGCCTGGCTGGAACGCTTCCTGCAAGACTTCCCCGGCACCGTGGTAGCTGTCACCCATGACCGTTACTTCCTCGACAACGTGGCGGGCTGGATTCTGGAACTCGACCGTGGGCAAGGCATCCCGTGGGAAGGCAACTACTCTTCATGGCTGGAGCAAAAACAAAACCGCCTCGCGCAGGAAAGCAAGTCCGAGCAAGGTCGCCAAAAAGCCATGAAACAGGAATTGGAATGGGTACGTTCCAACCCCAAAGGCCGCCATGCCAAAAGCAAAGCGCGGATGCAGCGGTTTGAAGAGCTCTCGTCCAGTGACTACCAAAAACGCGCCGAAACCAACGAAATCTACATCGCCCCAGGCCCGCGCCTTGGCGATTTGGTGATCGAAGCCAACGGCATCAGCAAATCCTTCGGCGACCGCTTGCTGTATGAAAACGTCAGCTTCAGCCTGCCCAAAGGCGGCATCGTCGGCATTATCGGCCCCAACGGCGCGGGTAAAACCACCCTATTCCGCATGATTACGGGGCAGGAACAGCCGGATGCGGGTACGTTCAAAGTCGGCGAAACCGTCAAAATTGCTTACGTTGACCAATCCCGCGATGATCTAGACCCCACCAAAACCGTGTTCCAAGAAATTTCTGACGGACACGACATTATGACGGTCGGCGGCTACCAGATTCAGTCACGGGCGTATTGCGGACGTTTCAACTTCAAGGGTGATTCCCAACAAAAACGCCTGTGCGATTTATCAGGTGGGGAACGCAACCGCGTGCATCTGGCGAAATTGCTCAAAGAAGGCGGCAATCTGTTGCTGCTGGATGAACCGACCAACGACCTCGACGTGGAAACCTTGCGGGCGCTGGAAGAAGCGATCCTCAACTTCCCCGGCTGCGCGGTGGTCATCTCGCATGACCGCTGGTTCTTAGACCGGATTGCCACCCACATCCTCGCGTTTGAAGGTGATTCAACCGTGACGTGGTTTGAGGGGAATTACAGCGATTACGAGGAAGACTACAAGCGTCGCCACGGCAACGACTTGAATCCGCATCGCATTAAGTACAAAAAGCTGAAGGCGTAAGCCAAGTACCAAGGGCTAAGATTTGTTTGATACAGATATTAGCTCTTTGGTTTCCCGACCATTCCGCGCTAACAGCAACCACATGCCAACAACCAGTAGTCCCAATGCCAAAGCAGCACTCACAATAATTTCCAGCAAATGGTCACTCAGCCACACATTCACGTATTCCATTAAATAGATAACCGCATACCCTCCCAGAAAAAACGCCAGCAATTGTCCCAGGTATTCGCTGAAACTGTGCCCAATATGGCGAGCAATCCAAATATATTGGAGCGCCGTTGCACTCAGCGTAAAAAATAACGCCAAGGCTGCACCCATGTAACCGTATTTGCCTCCCAAATAATACAGCGCGGCAAAATAGGCCATACCCCCAGCAATTGCTATGAATGCGGTCAATTTAGCCTGCCCTGCCCCTTGTAGCACCCAATAACCCACCACCGTGTTGGAGTGCAGGAAAAAATACAGCGCCATCACCTGCAATACAACGCCTGCTTTTTGCGCAAATTCAGCGGAAATCCACAGCGTCAAGAAATCATCCCCCACCGTAATCAACAACACCGCAATCACCAAACTGAGCAAAAACACCAAATTATTCGCCAAGCGGTACAATTTCAACACACCCGCTCGATCATTCAAGCTAAACATCTCGGTGAAACGCGGAAACGCAATGTGCACCAGCGTGTGGATAATGCCATTTGCCATTTGCGCAATCGTAAACGGAATTTGATAATACGTGACTGCCTCAGTACCAATCACAATCCCAATCAATAATTTATCGGCACGGGATACCAAAGAACCAACCAAATTCCCCAGAAAGGTGTACGAGCTAAAGGAAATGATGTCCATAAAGACGCTTTGCTGAAACGCAGGACGTGGTTTGATGCCACGTGGTAAGACTGCAACACTCGCCAGATAGCCGCTGATGATGGCAATGAATTGCACCAAAGCATACCCCCACAGCACTTCGATCAACCCATAACCCGCCAGCAACAAGCCGGTGGCCAGCACAATCCCCCCAAATTCCCTGAATTATGAATAATCGCTGGCAAATCAAAGCGATGGTATGCCTTGCACACATTCAGGAAAAATTGGTTGAGATAGCTTAAAAACAGTGGCACTGCCGTAATCCGCAAGGCTTCCGTTGCCAGCACTTGTTTATCGGGTTGCCAATACAGACCCTTAGCCAACAGTGGTGAAAAAGCATACAAACAAACCACACCGAACAAGCCAATAAGCAAGTAAATCAACAAGGCTACGTCTAATACTGGTTTAACTCTGTCACTTTGATCAGTCGCTTCATATTCAGCCACATATTTAACAACGGTTTGCCCGATACCGAAATCCACAAAAGTCATAAAACCGATGAGTGATATACAAATAATATACAACCCGTACAAATCTACACCTAGTTTTACAACAATAATAGGAATAGTGGCTAACGCTGCCAATAATGGCAATGCGTAGCCGACCCCCGTAAAAACCACATTTTTACGTGTATCATTCATAAATGTTTAACACCGTTCAGCACCAAGATTGATCTAATAAATTTATAGAAAATCATAGTTGCTGATTAGCATTAGGCAAATAGCATTTAATTATTGAAGATAATAATAAAAAATTATTAGAGCTATTTTCTTATTAAAAATTCGCGACATAAGAAATAATGCGCTGAGAATAAGCGAATAAAATATGCAAGGATTCAAAAGATTTTTTACAATCATGCAGAAAATAGAATATTATTCTTATTGTAAGTTCCAAAAACGATTCACCGCCGAGGTTGCCATGAACCTGCCAACCATAAAACAACTTCGCTACTTTGTTGCCCTTGAAAGCCATGAACACTTCGGCAAGGCTGCTGAGGCTTGTTTTGTCTCACAATCCGCTTTCAGTACCGCCATCCGCGAATTGGAAACGACGTTAGAAGTGCAACTGGTGGATCGCACCAATAAAAACGTTACCGTCACCCACATAGGCCGCCAAATCGCGGTCGAAGCGCGGCGGTGCTTGCGTGATGTAGAAAATCTAGTCGAATTAGCGCGTAGCAATCATGCGCCCCTCACTGGCGAACTCCGGGTAGGCATTATTCCCACAATAGCCCCGTTTTTGTTGCCACGGGTATTGCCCGCGTTGCGCCAACAATTTCCGCACTTGCGCTTATATTTAACGGAAGACATTACCCAACGTGTTTACGAAAAACTCATGAACGGTGAGCTGGATCTGATCATCATTGCCTTGCCGTATGCACTGCGCAATGTTGAAATTATGTCGCTGTTCAAAGACCGTTTTTTCCTCGCGTGCCGCGAAGACACCCGCCATACCCGCCCCAGAAGGCACATTTTTAACGACCTCAATCCAGAAAGCATTTTGCTATTGGAAGACGGGCATTGCCTGCGCGACCACACGCTGTCAGCCTGCCATTTGCAGGACATGGACAAAATCAGCCGTTTCACCGCCAGCAGCCTGCTCACATTGACGCAAATGGTTGATGCAGATTTAGGGATTTCTTATTTACCAGAAATGGTGAAAGGTTCAACGTTATTAACCGGCACAAATGTTAAAATTTGGACATTGCCAGAAGAAAGTTACCGTGAAGTGGGCTTAGCTTGGCGACGGGGCAGCGCCCGTGAAGTGGAATTTAAGCAATTAGGTGAATTCATTAAAACGACTTGGTTAACATTACTCGAAAACCAGGGATTAACCGAGTAAGCGTTCTAACCAAGGTTTTTGAATCGATGCCGCATGTATTGATGCTCTACTGGCACATAAACCAGCAGGCAATAATACCTCACTAGGCTCAATATTATCCAAAATCGCCAAGGGTCTATCATTAACCATTCGCATAATTTCGGTATCATCGCCCGTAATACGCATGGCCGCTTCAATACCGGCGGATAAAATCGGCGATCGATAATTCACATTGTGCGCATCTGATGCAATAATATGCACCACCCCATCCAATAATAAGCGCTCGGCACAACGTTTTGCGGTACGCCCAAACGTGCCTGCAATCGCACCCGCTGTCACTTGCAACCACGCGCCCATTTGCGCCGCCGCAATAAACTCCTGGTAGTTCGCCTCACACCAACGCAAACGTTCTGGATGGGTGATCACCGGGACGTATCCCGCTGCGAGAAACGCTTCAATATGGCGCAAAAAATGCGGTACTGGCAAGCTATGTGACGGCTCCAGTAAAAAGTACCGCGAATTATCCAGCGTCGGAATAATGCCTTGCTGTAAGCCTTCCAGCACCCCAGACACCAACCGCACATCCGCCCCGATCACCAAGCGCAGCGGAATATCACGCGAATACAGCTCTATTTGCAACATACGCATGGCACTGGCAATGATGTCAGTGGAATTGTCATACACCCCCGGATAAATATGAGGCGTACAGGCCAAATGCGTCGTGCCATCGGCAACGGCTAAGCGTGCCATTATTAACGAGGTTTCCAAATCTTGGGAACCATCACAAAGAGCGGGTAAAATATGGCTATGTAAATCGATCATAGTGCGTAATAAACGACTCAATGCTGCAAACAAAGACGCACGTTAAGGGCTAAACCGTGCGTTCATTAATTAAAATTATTATTAATATTAGTAATAAAAATTAACACAACAATAGCAAATAATCCTCAGAATCTGACCAATGGCAGCTAAACTACCGCCCATCTGAACACTTAATCTCACCCTATCCACTAATCAGAATTATTGCTCACTTAGCCTCAAGAAATAACTAAAATCAATCATCACTTACTACAATAACAAAATAAGAAAGCTAGTCAGAAACCCCGAGGACAATATGCTTATAATATCGTTAATCACGAGTCTGTGCATGACATGGATAGCACTCTATTTATTGAAACCCGTGGCTTACCACGCCAAATTATTAGACATTCCCAAAGGACGTAAACAACACAAAGGTGCTATTCCGCTGATCGGCGGTATGTCCATTTTTATCGGCGTTGCCACGGCAGTGATGCTAACCCTTCCCAATGATGCCGCCGTTACCAGTTGGCTATTGTGCGCTTTAGGCATTGTGTTATTAGGTGTCGCGGATGATGCCGAAGATCTCTCAGTCAAATTGCGGATTGTGATGCAAGTGCTGCTCACTTTGGCGTTATGCATTGGCACCGGCGCGTCACTGGCTAACTTGGGCGATTTATTAGGCATGGGTGAAATCGACTTGAGTGTCTTCAGCTACCCGTTCACCGTTTTAATCGTCTTGGGCGTGATTAATGCCTTCAATATGATCGACGGTATTGATGGGTTACTGGGTTCGATTGCCATGGTCGCACTGTTGAGCCTGATTGCCTTGTTTAGCCTCTCCACGCACGCCATGCTGTTGAGTATTAGCGTAATCTTCGTCGCTGCATTGATTCCTTACCTGATGAACAATTTGGTGCTACCGCCGTTTAAAGAGAAAATTTTCATGGGGGATGCCGGTTCCATGCTTATCGGTTTAAGCATCAGTTGGTTGCTGATTGAAGGCACGCAAGACCCAACGCATCAAGCCTTCCGCCCTGTCACTGCGTTGTGGTTGATTGCCCTGCCGCTGATGGACATGGTACGGGTGATTCTGGTACGTCTGCGTGATCGCCGCTCACCGTTTACCGCCGGGCGTGATCATCTGCATCACCTATTGCAGGAAATTGGCATGAGCAGGTGCGCAACCTTGGCTACCATGGCAACGCTCGCGGTGCTCTTTGCCAGTGTTGGTGTTCTCAGCGAATACTGGCACACCAACGCCAGCGTGATGTTCTACGGCTTCTTGCTGACCTTCTTGGCGTACCTGTTAGCGGTCGCCCCCTTGGTTCATGCAGAAAAAGGCAGCCTGAAACGCTGGATTGAAGCTGCCACCGTTACTCAAACTGCGCGGAAGATTCTTGCAAGATACGGAAATAATTAACAAACGGCGGAGTTTGCCCCGGATTTAAACGCAAAGACCGCTCTTCAAAATACGGAGGAGCGGTTTCGTCGGAGTACACTCTGATTTGCATCCGGTACAAGGGTTGTTGCGTAGGGTCGAGAAATTCCGCACCGAAATCGGGTTGCACGTATTCACCGTCGGATTCAGCGCGTTGCTGCATATACGCATCGACTTTCGCCGCATCCCCCTCTGCCAACAGCAGCAAGGTTTGACGCGGCGCTAACATCGGGTTGATGCCCTTGCCACCAGAATTCACGGTCAGCAAGCGTGTCAGGGCTTGATAAAGTGGCGGCGTCATTCCCAACACTTGCTGCAATTCCTCAATACGCTCAAATGGCGCATCTTTTGCCCCAAATGGCAAACCCGCGCTGTCATAATCAGCGTCTTCTGCGCCGTTGATGCGCTTTAAGTCATCCACATCACGGAAGTCCTCCAAGGTATCCAACATCCGCTCAATGGCTGATTCATCCAACCCTGCTTGTTTGAGAATCAAGCGAATCAATGGCGGGCTGGCAAAACCAATATCCACTAAACCATTTTCGCCAACGGCACGAATTTCCACTTTGGAACCTTCGTATTCCCATAACAAGGGCGTACCGCCGAGCTTGAGTTCACGGTCTTTATTGGGCAGAAATAATTGCATCACCGCATAATGTGCCGCTGCATCTGCCACGGCACGGGCTTGCGCACTGCGGCGAGCGTAATCCACCATGCTGGTTTCGGTGCGGGTCGCGTATAACAGACTGGCTGCCAACGTCATCATGACCATGATCATCCATAACACCACGATCATGGCAACCCCGGATTGTTTATTTCGCATAATCAGTTACCTGTGGCAAATCCACTAACAGCTCCGGCCAAGCACGTTCTTTATCCGCCAAGGTGAGTTTCAGCATATCGGGGTAGCGCGGCTTGTCTTCCCAATCGGATGTCCAATCAGAATCGTTGCCCGCTGCTTCCGCCCCGAAATACGCAAACTCAGCCGCTTGCAAGCCCTCGAAAATCAAGACGGGTTCGGCTTCAGCAAACGCATCCTCCCATGTCAATTCTGGGCGATACGGGGCAAACAGCATTTCCAGTTTCTTACCGTCTTTATCACCGACAATATTGAGTTCGATCAGAAACACGCCGCCCTGATGCTGCAAAGGTTGCAAGGGCGCGGCATAGCGCAATGACGTCGCCGTCCCCTCAAACGCATACACTTTGGCTTCTTTTTCACCGGCAATGCGCACCACCATCGCCTGCCCCAACTGACGGCGCAGAAAATCACTGATCAGGCGCATGTCTTCGGTTTTATTCATGCGGGTATCTGCCGCATCCCAACTCCGCGCAATGGTATTGAAACTGGCGAATAACGCGAGAAACAGCAAGGAAACCAACGAAAACGCAATCAACATTTCCAGCAAAGTGAAACCGCGTTGCTTCATGTCGCTTCCCCAAAACGCAAGGAGGAGAGGTGGAATTCACGTGAGTTATCGCCACTTTGCCATGTCACAACCACTTCAACCCGGTAAAGTTGTAAAGCGACTGGCAGTTTTTCCAATGCCTCGCTGAGTTCGAGCGGAGACATTTGCACTTCCCAACGGTAGCCTGAACCTTGTTCTTCACCGCTGACGTTGCCTTCTTCCACCTCGATCTCATTGCCCACCGCTGCTAAACGGGATTCGGCGACCTGTATCGCAAAGCTGTATTCATCCGCCAACGCCACACTGCGCATCGACGAACCAAACAATTGCAACAAGACCCCGACCACCAAGCCCATGACCACGAAAGCAACCAGCACTTCGAGCAGGGAAAAACCTTTATTGGATTGAAACACGCCCCGTCACCCATTCCACGTTGACCTTGTAGGTCTGTTGGTTGTGCGTCAATTCCACCGAGCCGCCGGTGGAACTGCCATCAGGAAAAAAGCGAATGCCGCCCTGATTGGCGGCATCGACTTCGGCGGAAGTGGTGTTGATTTTGGCAGTAATGGCAGCACTGAGCTGGCGCTCCTCAGCGGTTGCGCCCCCGTCAATCCAGAAACGTTTTTCCTCAATCTGCATTTTCCACAGCGTCGGCTGTTGACGCATCACCGCTTGCGCCCGTGCATGACGCAAACTCGCCGCGACTTCGCGACTGCTTTTGCGCAATACCGGCCCTTCGGAGAGCGACGTTGCCACCACCCCCATCAATAAACCGCCGATAACCAAGACCAGCAGAACTTCGAGCAGGGTGAAACCCTTATTTCCAGAGCGTAATGTCGGCATCTTCGCTTTCACCACCGGCAGCACCGTCCGCCCCAAAGGACAACAAATCATACGGCTGACCGTTGCTACCGGGGCGCTTGTATTGGTACTCATTGTTCCACGCATCTTTAGGCACTTCGCCTTTTTTCAAGTAAGGGCCATTCCAGCCACGCGCACTCGACGGCGCGGTCACTAGCGCTTTCAAGCCATCAGCGGTGGTGGGGTAACTGCCCACTTCCAAACGGTACATATCCAGCGCCGCACTGATGTTTTCAATCTGGACTTTGGATGACTGTGTTTTGCCCTTGCCAAGGTATTTCATGGCTTGTGGGCCGACGATCCCAGCAATCAAGCCGAGAATCACCAGCACGATCATCAGCTCGATCAAGCTGAAGCCGCGTTGGGCAGCAGACCGGCAGGATTGAGATTGGATTCGCATATTAACTCCTTGTTATTTATTATAATTTCAATAGCTTGTGGTTTTCTTGGGAAACTATTTAACCAAATCAGCCATATTGATCATCGGTAACAATACCGAACCAATAATCACCAAAATGGCAAGCGCCATGATCAGAATCAGCACCGGCTCCAGCAGGGCTAATAGCTGTTTCACCGAGGTTTTGACTTCATCGTCGTAAATATCGGCGACTTCACGCAGTAACTCTTCCATGCGCCCGGTTTCTTCCCCGACGCGCAACATGTGCAAGGCGTAAGGGGGGAACACGCCTTTGCTTAATAATGTACGGGTGAGGCTTTCGCCTTGCTTAAGGCTATCGGCGGATTCTTCCACTGCCGCTGCCATGACGCGGTTGCCCACGGTATTTTTGGCGATTTTCAACGCACCCAGTAACGGCACGCCATTGTGTAATAACGTGCCTAAGCTGCGTGAAAAACGGGCGGTTTCAATCTTACCGACCAGACTTCCTACCAACGGCCAACGCAACATACTGCGATCCAACCCAGTACGTGCCTTTTCATTGCCCAACACGTATTGCACCAGCATCAACATCAGCAAAAATCCACCCAATACCGCCCACCAATAATCGCGCAAGGTTGCCGCCGCACCCATCACCACTTTGGTAATCGTAGGTAATTCCGCGCCCATATCACCGAACATTTGCGCAAATTGCGGCACAACAAACGCCAGCAACGCAAAAATCGACACCACTGCCACAAACGCCAAAATCGCCGGGTAAATCAATGCCGAAATAACCGTACCGCGCAATTCCTTCGCCCGTGCCATGTATTCCACCAAACGCGCCAAGGCATCGTCAATCGAACCACCCGCTTCCCCTGCCCGCACCATATTGATGTAAAACTTTGAAAACTTGCCGCTGGTTTCCAGTGAGTCCGCAAAACGTTTGCCGCTGCGCACCTGATTTTGGATACCTTGCACCAATTCCAGTACCGGCGGTTTATCGCCGATTTCCAGCAAAATGCCCAAGGCACGGTCTAACGGCAAACCTGCCCGCAACATTGTCGAAAGTTGCTGCGTCAGCGCCATAATGTCGGGCTGGCTCACCGTTTTGCTGGCAAAAAACCCCTTGGATTTTTTTTGCGTAGCGTTGTTAGCAGACGTACTGGTTGCCGCTTTCCCCGCCACAATTTTGATCGGAATCAGTCCTTGAGCATTCAGGCTTTCTGCCGCTTGCGCTTCATTCGCGGCCTCTAATCTGCCTTCTTTTGCTACACCTTGGAGGGTAATCGCTTTGTAACTATACGTGGGCATTCGGGGTTTCCTCCGCCACGCGCAGCACTTCTTCTAATGTCGTCACGCCTTTGAGCGCCTTGTACAAACCGTCTTCGTACATGGTGCGCATTCCGCCTTTACGCGCTTGTTCTTGCAACACCCCCGCGTCTTCATGCTTGAGGATTAAGCGCCGCAAGGGGTCATCCATCACCAATACTTCGTGAATGGCACTGCGCCCTTTGTAGCCAGAATTGCCACACGCGCTACAACCTTTGGCGTGCCACAAACGCAATTCCCCTTCCGGTTGGTAATGGCGCAAACCCAATTCTTGCTCAATTTCTGGCAATACCGGATGCGATTCGCGGCATTGCGGGCACAAGCGTCGTACCAACCGTTGCGCCAAAATGCCATTCACGGTGGAAGTGATTAAATAATCCTCGATACCCATGTCCATCAGACGGGTAATACCACTCGCTGCATCGTTGGTGTGCAAGGTGGACAACACCAGGTGACCCGTCAACGCCGATTGAATCGCAATCCGCGCCGTTTCAACGTCACGCATTTCCCCGATCATAATAATGTCAGGGTCTTGGCGAACAATGGAACGTAACGCATCGGCAAAATTCAGCCCGATTTTAGGATTGGCTTGGATTTGGTTAATGCCTTCGAGTTCGTATTCCACCGGATCTTCGACCGTCAGCACTTTGTTTTCTGGGGTATTCAATTGGGTCAGTGCCGAATACAACGTCGTGGTTTTGCCCGAACCTGTCGGCCCCGTGACCAAAATAACCCCGTGCGGCGCATCCAATTGCTGCTGCACCTTGCGTAAATTATCATCGGAAAAGCCCAGCGTATTCAGATCCAGTTTAACGCTGTGCTTATCCAGCAAACGCATGACCACGCTTTCACCGTGCATGGTCGGCACGGTGGAGACCCGCATGTCGATTTCTTTGCCTTGCGCACGCAGTTGAATACGCCCGTCTTGCGGCAAACGGCGCTCGGCAATATTCAGCCGCGCCATCAATTTGAGGCGTGAAATAATCGCGGCGGTCAATTGTGGCGGTGGCGACTCGACTTCGTGAATCACCCCGTCAATCCGGTAACGCACTTTCAGGTGGGTTTCAAACGGCTCAATGTGAATGTCGGAAGCGCGTTGCGTCATCGCATTCGTCATAATCTGATTCACCAAGCGAATCACGGGCGCTTCACTCGCCATGTCTTTGAGGTGTTCAATGTCATCCAAATTGTGATCTTGGCTGGTAATCTCAAACTCATCGTCACCACCCGCCCCCGACTCCTGCTTGCTGGCTTCCCCGCCGTACAAACGTTCGATATTGGCGCGAATTTCGGTCGGCAAACCCAGTAGTGGCTCGACCAATTTGCCGCTTGCCATGCCAATCGCCTGACAGGTAAAGGCGTCTTGCGGGTTAGACATTGCCACGACCAAACGTTCTTCTTCCGCTTGCAAGGGGACAATTTCAGCATTGCGCATGTAATTGATGGCAATGCCGAGGTTTTCGACGGGTAATGAAGGGTAGTCTTTGCTCAGAGCCATGCGCACGTTCAGATGACGTGATAACACGAACGCCACTTCTTGTTCGGTGAGCATTCCTAAACGGACTAATACGCTGCCCAGTGGCTGACGGATTTCCGCCTGCGCCCGCAGCGCACGTTCCAAATCAGCGGGTTTGAGTTTGCCTAGTTTGACCAGCCTTTCGCCAAACAGTGCGGCTGGAGCATGGGATGTCGCAACCTGCATAATCGTATTTCTTTATTATTGTAATTCGGCATTATTCTAGGGATGAAAAGGAAACATGCAAGCAGTTTCCCCCCGAACGGTCGAATAATTACGCGGCAATGATTTCCACCGTGCGCTCACGATTCTTCTCACGGAAATAGCCCCTATCCCGATAAAATTCCACCGCCGTATTCTCCCACCAACCGGGAACACCCAACAGCGGAAAAGGATTCAGGCAAGCGGTGGAAGCCAGCCCACCTTGCTGCAAACGCCCGGACACCACCTGATCCAAATAAGTGTGCTGTTGCGCCAACGGCAGGTGGAAAAACGCGGGGGTAACTTCCACCAACAGCGCATGAGCGGTTACGCCCACATACGGCGTTAGCATTTTTTCTAGCGTGGCGTGACCAATCATGAAACACGCGATTTCCTGCCCCCACGCCGCACGCTCTTGCCAAAACAAGGTTTCCCACGCGAAATCCAACACATGCTGCAAACACTCGCGACGACTGGCAACGATGATCACCCCGCTTTCATCCAATACCGTTAACGCATCGCGCTGGGGTGTGCGCGGTTTTCCGTGCTGCTGAATGTCGGCGGCGTGCAACGCATTAATCATCACCTTGGTGTGTGGAAACACGCTCCACATCAAGGCATTAAAAAAATCGTGCCAATTCGCCCGTGTCGCCACCATGCCATGCTGAGAAATGCGCTCTTCATAATACAATTCAGGAAATGGCAGCGTATTATCTTGTGGAAAAAAACGCAGCGGCAAGCCCGACTGTGCACACAGCGCCGCTGGCAATAATTGGTTCAAACAATCGCACGCGGGCCAGTGCGTTAACCCCACCCAACAACGACGGTTCTGCAACTGCTGAAAGCACGGGTGCAAGGCATCAAAGTCAGCATTCCAAGTGTCAAGGGGCATCGCGAATCCATTCATAACCGAAACTCTGAATTTTAACGCAACTCAAGCTCCCTTATCGCGGTCTTTTTAGCTATAGTCATACAGCAGCAATAGGTCAAAAGAGGTCGGAGTGAAGCATTCCAGTAGCGTGTCATCCAGTTCGCTGCGTAAGCAACGCGGTTTTGTGTTTAAAATGATTCATTCCCTGATATTGGTAGTGGGCGTGGTCAGCCTCGTGGTGTTGTATAAAGCCGGGAAATTGCCCTTCATTAATTATCGTCCGAATCTTTCCGAGTGGAATCTTGCCAGTGGCAATGCCAGCAATGACGCTTGGAGCAATGAAACGTTATGGGAATCATCCAATAACTACATTCAAGCCCAACAACGCAAAGCCGTCGCCGTTATTCGCGAACGAGAAGACACGCGCTATACCAACAACCGTTACGCCGTACAGGTAGCGGCTGGCTATGATTCCAGACAATTGTACGGGTGGCGCGATGCCCTTGCCCAAGATGGCTATGATGCTTATCTGGTTAGCCTAAATACCCCCGGTGGGCTGATGTTCAAATTACGGGTCGGTGCATTCGCTTCCCGTACCCAAGCGGAAACCTTGCAAACCAAACTCCGTAACCGTTACCCCACCAATTTTGGCGAAAGCTTTATTGTGGAAGGCGATTAAGCCCAGCGCTAACACCGCTTACTGTGCGAACAACTCATACTGAAAATTCTGCAAGCCCTGATCGGCACAGTGGATGCTCCCCTGCATGATATAAGCGGAAGGTGTTGCTGCTCCACTTTTAATCACCAAGCCTTGTACTTCCTGCCCGCAGCGGTTGCCCTTAACGGGCGTACCTACCACGGCAACCACCGCCGTGGTTTTATCGTGCCGGTAAACTTGCACTTTTGCCGTTCCCGGTGACTTCATGAAATAACACGGTGCCATTGGCTTAAGCCAAACGGGGGGCATTTTCCCTACTTGCAACTGACAGCCACCACCATTATCGCTCAACGCCAACGCTAAACCAGCGGCTTGCGTCTGATCGGTCACGTGCGGGGTCGCAAAACGTTCCGGCAAAACCAATGCTTGATTATCCGGCTGCTTGTCCGGTTCACACGCCGTCAAGAGCAGCATTAACCCGCTTGCCAACCCGCAGGCTAATGGACGGGCCAAAACCATACTTCCTCCGAACGCTCAAAGTAGTCCAAGGAACCGTCCGCCAACGCGGGGCCTTCCCAGCCCGGATTTTTTTCACGCATTAAAATGCCCGTGCCATCCCACAAGTCAATGTGGTCGCCTTGATTGCCCACACCCCAGAAATTGTGAAAACACACAAAGCCAGTTCGCCCTCTGAATGCCCCCCATGACACATTGCTGCGGACTTCCACCGGACCAAAACGCCCCGGATTACGCCGCATCCAATCCGCCACTTCCCGCGCCCGCAAGGTGTGGCCTTTGTGCCCGCTGTACCAACAAGTGGTTTTGTCATAGCCTTGCAATAAATTACTGCGCAATAAACACGTTCCCATGAGGATGGCGCATTGATTCCCAAAGTGCGAGTTGCCGTCAGCATCGCGGCACGGAAAGGTTTCCCCCGTTTCAACCGTTGGATGGTTATTCCACACCGTCCGAAACCCTAAATTAGGGCCTTCTTGTGGCAAGACTTGTTCCAATATTCCCACATCAATATCAGGCAGTGACGGTGTATTTTCTAACGGCGTTAAGGCAGGAGGCCGAGGCAACGGGCGTGGGGGCGGCGGCGGTAACGCGGGCGCGGCCTCTAATTCCGCGACAATAGCCGCGCGTTCCGGCTCGGTGGTGGGTGGTGGCACGGTAACAGTAGGTGGCGCGACCACCGGGGGCGGATTCGCCGCGACGACCGGAGTGGAACGCCGCGACCGAAACAACGACAACAGCCAATTCCAGAACGAATTTGATTCAGGCATGAGGCACTCCTTGGTGAACACGCTATGACTATAGGCAAAAATCCACGGAGCAGCCCGACTAAAATCCTATCAATTGCGTGCGCTCACGCAATTTGCTGGTTCGCGGAAAATGCGCACTCAGGAATTCCATCTGATCCGCGAGAATATTGCGCCCCTGTAAGAACACATATTCCGCATACGTGGGCTGGAATGGCACAGCCAACAGCGGCATGTGCGCTTGTTCTGGGGTACGCCCACCTTTCCGGCTATTGCACGACTTACACGCGCTCACCACATTCGTCCAACGATCCGGGCCACCCAATACCAACGGGCGCACATGGTCACGGGATAAATCTTTTTCCTGAAAATGTTGCCCACAGTACAGGCAAATGTGGTTATCGCGCCGGAATAACAGCGGGTTGCTTAGCGGTGGCACGTAATGCTGATGCAATTGTTGTTTGCTGCCACGGGTAGCAATGATGGAATTCAGAATAATGCGGCTGCGTTGCCCGGTAACAGCGTTAATACCGCCCCGAACGGCGAGAATGGGAGTCCCGCAGGTGTAAGCCACTTGCTCAGCGTAATAAAGTTTGACTGCCGTTTGGAAATGAATCCATTCCAACGGCATCCCGCTAACGTCAGTGCGCAGGATTAGTTGGTTCAAGCTGATCATGTGCAGCATGATTGCAGATTTCTGACATAAATCAAGTATTCATAATATTTTTCATGAAGTTGTCATCGCCCGCTGGAATCCTTGAGCCATGTCAAGTTTCAACATCCCAACTTCAGGCACACTGCACGCATTGACACATTAACGCTACCCGAAAGGAGACCACCATGTTTAGTTTTGATTATGGCTTGCCCGCAGCGATTGTAATTGCACTGATTCTGTTCTCATGGTTCAGCTTCTTTTCGGTGTTTTTTTCCGGCTGAATGTAACGCCCTATTCTGCCAGTCCTGTTCGCTGTGATACTTCCTGATCTTGTCAGGAAGGCGCTATTCCTTTATCCTCTTATGCATATAAGTATTTTAGAGGTATGTAGGTATGTTTAGCTGGGATTTCGGCATTCCGATGTTGATCGTGGTGGGTTTGATTGCTTTTTCGTGGTTTAGCTTCCTCTCGGTCGCTTTTTTCGGTTAAGCATCGCGTTTTGTGAAAAAGGCCGCTAATGCGGCCTTTTTTATGCGGGTTCCACCACGGCTAAGCGCAGCTTACTCACCGCCGCATTTTCCAATTGGCGAATCCGTTCCGCTGACACATTGTATTTATCCGCCAGCTCGTGCAGGGTTGCTTTTTCTTCAGCCAACCACCGGCTTGCCAAAATATCACGGCTACGGGTATCCAAATTAGCCAAAGCCGTTTGAAAACGCCCACGGGTATAAGTATCCCACTCTTCGGCTTCCAACATTTCTGCGGGGTCAGCCGCTTCTGCTACCAAATACTGGCTAGGGGAAAAATTGGTGGAATCGTCATCATCCTGATCAACGCTGAGATCAAATGAGACATCGTGCGCACTCATGCGCTTTTCCATTTCCAATACTTCAGCAGTGGTCACGCCCAAATCGTCAGCCATCGACTGCGCCTCTGCATGATTCAACCAGCCCAAGCGCTTTTTGCTGCTACGCAAGTTGAAAAACAATTTGCGTTGCGCTTTAGTCGTCGCCACTTTAACGATTTTCCAGTTGCGCAAAATGAATTCGTGAATTTCGGCCCGAATCCAATGCACTGCAAACGAAATCAGGCGCACATTCATATCCGGGTCGAAACGCTTTACCGCTTTCATCAGGCCAACGTTGCCTTCTTGCACCAAATCACCCAGTGGCAAACCGTAACCGCTGTAACCACGCGCAACTTTCACCACAAAACGTAAATTGTGCAAAATGAGTTGCCGCGCGGCTTCCAAGTCACTCGCGTATTTAAGACGTTCGGCTAATTCACGTTCTTCTTGTACTTCCAACACCGGAATGGCGTGAATCGCGTGGATGTAACTTTCCAGATTCCCCACCGGAACTGGAAGTGTCTGCCCTTTGAGCATCATTGCGTTGGTCATGCGTGATCTCCTCATTTACTTATTGCATTATCTTAGCACTCCCCACCTTAGAGTGCTAATAACCCATTTGGTTGCTGTTTTAATTTGATTCATACCACGTTATTTTTAACACATTATGCTTTATGATAGCGCATAAACAGATAAGCAGAATATTATAACAATGAATCGTGAAGAACAGACTCTTATCGAGCAAAAAGAAACCCTTATTCAGGAGCGCGACCAAATCATCCGCGCGTTAGAACAGCGTTCTCGCGAGATTGAGCAACTGGCCAGCCAGAAAGAAAAGTACATTCTCGAACGCGAAGACCAGATTAACATTCGCAACCGCCGCCTCGAAGAAAAAGACAATCACATTGGCAAACGCGACCGTGAAATCGAAAATCGCGACAAACAAATCAGCAAACGCGACACCAGCGTTCAAGAACTCAGCCAACAACTCGAAGCCCTCAACCGTTGGGTACGCGATCACCAACAGCGCATTTACACCCAAGAACAACTGCTCAGCGAACGCAATCGTCACCTTTCCGAACGTGATCGGCATATTCAAGAACGTGACCAGCAAATCCTGCAACGTGATCGAAAACTACGCGATTTTGACCGACTGTTACAACGCCGTGATGACTTGATTTTCGAGAAAGACCAGCAAATTCACCAACGTGACAGTTTGGTTCGCCGCAAAGTTGATCAAATCAGCCAACGCAATGAGCAATTAGCCGAACAAACCCGCCTGTTGCACGAAAAAGACCGTATTTCACAAGCACGTGAACAACAGCTACTGGAGCAAAATCAGCAAACGCTTGCCAAAGACCAGCACCTTGCCGTCCGCGATCAAACCATTAACGAACGCGAACGCAGCCTGCAACGTCGCGATGCTCAGATTGCCGCGCAGTTTTTGCAACTTCAGGAACGCGATAAAGAAATTGCGCATTTCAACGCGCTCATGCTGGAAAAAGATCAGGTCATCCAACAATACCAACGCCAGCAACAACAGCTTGCGCAGCAACTCAGTGAACTCATCGAAAAGCAGCATGCCCAAGAAAACAACTTGTTACAACAACTCGCTGCGCTCACCGCCATGGTTAGCCAATCCCAAGAACACGCCCAACATCAGCAAGCATGGGAACACAAGTTAGAACAGCGTGACAAAGTACTCAATCTCAAAGACACCATCATTGCGCAATTGAATCAGCAATTACTGCACAAAGAAAAAGCCCTGCAACAACGGGATGTGATGCTGCAAAAACTGGGGCAACAGTTGCGCATCTATAGCGCAACGGCCTAAGCAATATTCAATCAGCGTGCGCGACTTGCACCACTTGCATCTCATTCAGAACGGCACGAAAATCCTGTTCCCACGCGCCTAATTGTGCAGCTAAAGCTTGATCCGCATCCAATAATGGCGCAAGTTCAGCAGGGTTCAACACCGAAAACAGCGTATCCTTACCTTTTGCATACACCGCCAACTTAAAGGGAAACAAGGGCACTAATTCCGGGTGTGTCTTGCTTAATTCTCGCACTTCTTCCAAGCGTCCAAAAAACACAATGTTATAATTATCCGTGGTATAGCCCATGTCTTGTAAGCCACCGTCACATTTTTGGATATGCGCCACGGTGAAATTGTGTTTTTTCAAAACGTCTTGAACTTGCTCCAACGCAAGATCGAACGCCTGCGGGGAACGCACCGTCAACAATTTATCATTCGCCTGCGCCGGAAGCGCCAACAGCCCTGCCAGCAATACGCTACCTAAACCGATAGTTAAACGTTTCATAGCGTCACCTCATCAATAATGGCCTGATACTTTTGCTCCAAATCGTGGAACGCGGCGGTCAAATCGGGGTTGTCGAACAGCGTCAACATCGCTTGAACATTGCCGGTCAACAATTGCACTTTGCCATCCGCGTTCTCAATCACCGTGATCGTGCAAGGCAACACCACCCCGACTTGCGGATCAATCTGAAGTGCTTGATGCAAATCACTGAAATTGCAGAACCTGACGCTAATTTGCCGCGTATTCACGGAAAACTCATCCACCAGCCCTTCTTCGAGATAGCGGTCAGGAAATACCCGAAAATTATGCGCATGAATCGTATTGCGTAACGATTCCAGCGTCTCTTCAAACCCATACGGCGAATCATAGACCAAGGTCAGTTTGAGCTTATCACCTTGCTCAGCAGCGCTCGCTGTCATAGCCGTTGCTAACCATAACAGACTCAGTAGCATTAATTTTTTTAAGTGTTTCATCGTAATAGCCCGTCACCAATAAATATTAGACTTTTCTAATATATGCACAAAATCCCCCAAATTCAAGCAAAAGAACATTTTTCAACCAGAACACAGCTTAACTGGGGTGAGATTGATATGCATCAATTACGCTGAATTTCATGGAAGCGGATAATGAAACGCTTCCATCACCCACCCGCAAGGTAAGCGCTCATGAATGAAAAATCTCTCACTCACCTCATGTATGCCCTCATTATTGTGGGCTTAGGCACTGCTGCCGTGGGGGTTGGGCTGGTTATTTTCACCGACATCGTAACCGGGCATGGGGTGCAAGGCATTGCGCTGGTAGCGGGCTTGATTGCGGGGGGCTTATTTTTATCAATTCCCGCCAAAATTTACCTGACCTTCCAACTCATGAAACGCAACGACGCAAACGTTAAAGCCAAGCGTGAACGCGGTGAAATCCACTAAGCCATGACGCAAAAAAGGCCGCCAATGGCAGCCTTTTCACACGACAAAAACACGACTGTATTACAGTTTGTGGATACCGGGTTCATCCGTCGCATCAATCTCAAACGGGTCATGGTGAGCCACTTTGCTATCAATGCGTTTCATGAAACTGCGGTAAACGTACCAGTCCAAGCTGAACCAGCGCCCAGCCCCCATGAAAAACAGTGCCAGCAACAACACGAAATACACCAAATAGACTTCTGTCAGCGTGTTTGCCATGTCGGTATAACCGTGGCTCATCACCAATTGCTGCATGGTCGTGAGGAAACCGGCTTCGCCCATCGCCATCAAACCCAATACGACAACAACAAACATCAGCGCCAACGCTACCCAGCGCACCGCAAAACCCAACACCAGCAAAATAGCAGCAACAATTTCAATCGTACCAATCAAAATCAGCAAGGTCTCAGCGCCCATCCCGGCAAAGACGGTATTGCTCATGGCGGCCGCACTTTGCTGGAAAGCTTCCGTATTGACCCAAGTTAACGGGTTATAAATCACAAAATCAGAGCTGGAAAACAGCCCTAAGTGTTTAACCCCAGACACCCAAAACATCGGGGCAAGGAACAGGCGGATAGCCAATGGTGCAATAAAATCAAAGACACGCATCCATTCGAGGCTGAAAAAGCCAACAAGAAACTTCATGAAACAACTCCTCAGGAATTGGGAAATACAGACGAAACCAAACTTTTCAGAGAATTATAGTCGATTTCTGACACATCAATTGGTGCTGTATTGTGGCACAGGATACAAGGTTACGCCATTGCGAATCCGTCCACCATAGCCAGCGTTAACCCGTTGCACGATACCCGGCGCATCCAAACCACAACTAACAAGTTGCTCTTCGCGCTGCGCGTGTTCGATGTATTGATCCGGTAAACCCAAATTCAACACTTCCACCATTAAGCCTGCTTCGTGCAAATATTCGTTTACCGCACTGCCCGCACCGCCCATTACTGCATTGTCTTCCAGTGTCACCAACAATTCATGGGATTGCGCCAACTCCCGCAACATGGCTTTATCCAGCGGTTTGACAAAGCGCATATTGACCAGCGTGGCATTCAATTCAGTGGCGGCAGCTTGTGCTTCTGGCAGGAGCGAACCAAACAACACAATCGCAATCCCGTGACCGGTGCGCAACTTGAGCGCTTTACCTAGTGGAATCGCTTGCATCGCCGTTTGGGGTTCAATGCCAATGCCCTTACCGCGCGGGTAACGTACTGCGGTGGGGCAATCCATCTGAAAAGCGGTGTACAACATCTGACGGCATTCGTTTTCATCGGCAGGTGCCATCACCACCATATTCGGGATACAACGCAAGAACGACAAATCGTAATTCCCCGAATGCGTGGGACCATCCGCCCCGACCAACCCGGCGCGATCAATCGCAAACACCACCGGCAAATTCTGAATCGCCACATCGTGTATCAATTGATCATACGCGCGTTGCAAAAAGGTCGAATAAATCGCCACTATTGGCTTCAAACCTTCGCACGCCAAGCCCGCCGCCAGCGTAACCGCGTGTTGTTCCGCAATCCCCACGTCGAAATAACGCCCAGGAAAACGTTCCGAAAACGCCACCAAACCCGAACCTTCACGCATCGCGGGGGTAATTCCCACCAAACGTGAATCCTGCTCCGCCATATCGCACAACCATTGCCCGAACACTTGCGTATACGTGGGGGTGGATTTTTTTGAGCTGGCAATCAACCCTGTTTTCAGATTAAAAGGCACGACGCCATGGTAGGTGCAAGGATCTTCCTCAGCTAACTCGTAACCTTTGCCTTTTTGTGTCAGCACGTGCAACAAACGCGGGCCTTTGATGCTTTTAAGATTTTGCAGCACCTTCACCAGCTCTTCCACATCATGACCGTCAATCGGGCCGTAATATTTAAAGCCCATTTCTTCAAACAACGTACCCGGCAACACCATGCCTTTCATGTGTTCTTCGGTCAACTTCGCCAATTTGGACAACGATTTGCTGTGCGACAAGGCTTTTTTACCGCTTTCCCGCATGGTGGAATACATACGCCCGGTCAACAAACGGGTTAAATATTTACGCAATGCGCCAACGTTAGGCGAAATCGACATTTCATTATCGTTGAGAATCACGATCAGGTTAGCGTCTAAATCACCCGCATGATTCATTGCCTCATACGCCATCCCTGCCGTCAGCGCACCGTCACCGATAATCGCCACCGAATGGTAATCCTCACCCTTGTGCTGCGCGGCTAACGCCATGCCCAAGGCCGCGCTGATCGACGTACTGGAATGCCCGACCCCAAACGTATCGTACTCACTTTCGCTGCGTTTCGGGAAACCCGCCAAGCCGTCTTTTTGGCGAATGGTGCTCATTTGCTCGCGCCGCCCAGTGAGGATTTTATGCGGGTACGCCTGATGCCCCACATCCCACACCAGCTTGTCTTTGGGCGTATCAAAAGCGTAATGCAGTGCCACCGTCAGCTCGACCGTGCCTAAATTGGAGGAAAAGTGTCCCCCGCCAGTGGAGACTGAATTCAGCAAAAATTCGCGCACTTGGGCGCACACTGCTGGCAATTGCTCCAGTTCTAACTGACGCAGGGCGTCAGGCGAATAAATCGTATTAAGCACGTTGGCTAACCCCTAATCGTCAAACCGTAAATATGGGTACTGTGGTGGGTTCTAATCTTGCTATTAGTATTTATCGTATGCGCTTAACCGTGAACTCGGCAATTTCACGCAACAAATGCGCCGATTCACCAAAGGCGACCAAAGCGTTCAACGCTTCGTCATACAAATCCTGTAGTTTCATTTTGGAAGCGGACAAGCCAATGATGGAAGGATAGGTCGGCTTACCCGCAGCCTCGTCAGCGCCACGGGTTTTACCCAAGGTCTGGGTATCGCTTTCCACATCCAGAATATCGTCTTGCACTTGGAACGCCAAACCGATGCATTTTGCAAAATGATCCAATTGTTGCAAACGCTGCGCATCCAATGCTTCCACACTATACGCTGCCAACAACACACTGGCACGAATCAATGCACCGGTTTTATGAATGTGCATGTTTTCCAATTCTACCTCAGTCAGGGTTTCCCCGACGGCTGCCAAATCAAGCGCTTGCCCACCGACCATGCCGCGAGAACCCGCCGCCTGCCCCAATAACTCAATCATCCGCAAGCGTTGCGCGGGCGAAGCCATCATCCGGGGGTGTGCCGCCAATACCTGAAATGCCAAAGCTTGCAACGCATCCCCCACCAAAATCGCGGTCGGCTCATCGAACGCTTTATGGCAGGTTGGTTTACCTCGGCGTAAATCATCATCGTCCATTGCCGGTAAATCGTCATGCACCAGCGAATACACATGAATCAGTTCTACCGCAGCCGCTGGAATATCCAAATGCTCTGGCGCAATTCCCAAGGCTTCCCCGGTGGCATACACCAATAGCGGGCGCATCCGCTTGCCGCCATCCAGCACCGAATAGCGCAAGGCTTGATGTAATACCGCAGGATGCGTCGTCGCCGGTGGCAAAACATCTTCCAACACCGATTCAATACGCCCTTGCCAGGCTTGCAAACGATTACGCACATTCAGCATCAGGCATCCCCTTGCTGCGGAAAGTCACTTTCCTGACCATCCGCACTCAACAATTTGACCCGTTGCTCGGCGGCTTTCAGCGCTTCTTGGCACTGTCGCGTTAACAACACGCCACGTTCAAATTCTTTGAGGGAATCTTCCAAAGATAACTCACCACTTTCCATACGCTGCACCAGCGTTTCTAACGCCAACATCGCGGTTTCAAAATTGGCTGGGTTAGTGCTGACTTCCGCCTGTTTTCTCGGCATACACAATCCTGCTTATGCGGGTAAATAAAGATAGTAAAGCCTAAGTCAGCTTCAGGGGCAAGCCTAGACAAGGTATTCTTTGAAGAACATGTTACAAATACCGCAAACTATTCCATAAATATTATAATATTCTAATTATCAAATAATAGGAACGCGCAACAATGTTAAACCGTTATCAACAAGCAACCGCATACTTAATACTCATGGGCACGTTAGCGATTGGTACGCCGCTGAGTAAGGCGGAAGAAACCGTTATTGCTTACCCCACTAGCCCGACTTTACCCGCGACACCAGCGCCAACTACTACAGCGGCTGACAGCACACTGACACCACAAATCACTCGCGCTGCATTTACTACGGGTATCACAGCTCGCGAACCCAATGATCAGTTAACCCGTGTCAGTGCAGGGCAAAATGTTTATTACTTCACCGAATTACTTAACTTGCAAGGGCGGATTATCACGCATCGCTGGGAAAAAGATGGCGCTTTTCAACTCGGTTTACAGTTTCCGGTAGGTGGGCAACGCTGGCGGGTACACTCTAACAAAATGATCGCCCCTAATCTGCCCGGCGTTTGGAAAGTCAGTGTTATCAATGATGACGGCTCAGTATTGCACCAAGACACCTTACTGGTTGAGGCCATTACAGCGTCTGATCCCGTAACAACCGCACCTGAAACCTTACCGGAGACTCCGGCGACTCCACCTGTCAGCACACCTAAGCCCGAAACAGCACCGCAAGCTATTTGGGATACCTTACCACGCTAAACAAACCTTGCCAGAAACGCAAAGCGGGCTAAAAAGCCCGCCTGCTGTCATTCATTGCCTAAGAACAGCTATCAGAAAGAACACAATACCAAGGTAAAATTCACATCTTTTTGATTTTGCTTACCCCGTTCTGCCAACATATCCGCATTCACAAAACGCAAGGTGAAACGCTGTTTTCCCGCACTGATTTCAGGATAATAATCAACACTATCAGGCAGTTCTACCCGCATCATTTGATAAGGCTTACGCGCTTCCAGCATCGACTGATAGAAACCTTCCTTAGCCACTTCTGCATGACGCTCACCGAAATCACGCACAATATTCAGCAACTCACGAGCGGCAGAATTGGCGGTCACATAAGGCTCAATCCATTCACGCAAATCATCGACCCGCACATTGATCGCTTGCTCTTGCCAATAATGGAATAGCGGAATATCAAAGCCATTCAAACCACCGGGCAAGGTGGAGCGTTGGCGCAAACTGTTGAAAAACGTATGCGTTTTTAAGTGTTGCCCCAGTTGCCCCCGCTGCTGGTACAACACATCACTGTGGTGATTGAGTTTTTCTAGTACCGCATCAAGACGCGCCGCATCCGCATCTTCGCGACGCAATAACAAACGTGCTGATTGCCCCATGCGGTCAATTTCTTTCAGGATTTCGCTTTTGACATCAAGGCGGGCAGAAAGGTTATACAGATCCAGCAACAAATGCAGTGCCGCTACCGTATCCTCAGGTTTGGGATCAGTAGAAATATGGTATTGAAATCGCCCCATTAGCAATTCCAATCGCATAAATAAACGGATTTTTTCGTTTAACGGCTGCTCATAACCAATCATGTATGGCTCGGAAATTCGGCGGATGTCGTCACTCAGCGGTTGTGCATAAATCATCATAAAACACTTACAAGCCCTATTGAATTGCCTTTATACCAAAAAGCTAATAGAACAAGCAACTAAGCTTCTGACAATTTTATGTATTTAATATTTAAATCATCAATTTTTTCATAAAAATCAGTAATTGACGCAGTATTGCTAATAATGTCATGAGCTTGCTGCAAACGTGCTTCGCGCTCGATTTGCGACTGCATGATAGACATAATCACGCTATCATCACTGCCGTCACGCTGCCTGACGCGCAACTTTTGCTGGTCTGGCAAACAATCAATTACCAAGATTCGATCGAAAAGTTGAGTATAGCCCTTTTCAAACAAGAGTGGGACATCAACAATCACATAAGCACTATCGCTACAAGCGGCAATTTTGGTGAGAATGTCAGCGCGAATGCGCGGATGTAGAATGGATTCGAGCTGCTGTAGACGCACAGGGTCACTAAAAACCGTTTGGCGTAGCCACGCACGATTAAGCGCACCATCAGCTTGAAGTGCTTGAGTACCAAATAAACCAGCGATTTCCTGCAAAGCAGGTTGCCCTACTGCCACGACTTCGCGGGCAATAAGATCGGCTTCGATCACCGGCACGCCGAGTTCTCGAAAACGTTGCACTGCTGTGGATTTTCCACAACCGATACCACCCGTCAAACCAACCTTTAGCATAAACACCACACAAACGCGAAAAGCCGGTTGTTACCTACCGGCCTTGAAAAACGCATCCAACCAATCGAATGATTAGGCTTGCAGCGCTTTAATGTGTGCGTTCAGACGGCTTTTATGACGTGCTGCTTTATTCTTGTGAATGATACCTTTGTCAGCAATGGAATCAATCACAGGCACAGCCGCTTGGTAAGCAGACAGGGCAGCTTCGCGGTCGCCAGCGTCGATAGCACGCAGAACATTTTTAATTTGTGTACGTAAACGCGTGCGCATATGACGGTTGTGCATACGGCTTACTTCGCTCTGGCGAACACGTTTCTTAGCTGAAGCTATGTTAGGCAAGGGTATTCTCCCGAAAAACCAATCCGAAAAACAAGGCGCGTATTATGCAGCGATTTGTCGCTCGCTTCAACACCTTGAGCATAAAATTTACTGAATATGACCGAGAATACCGTCGAGTTCGTCTAAACTGTTGTATTCAATGACCAATTTACCCTTGCCCGTGCGATTGTAACGAATCGCTACTTTCGCACCAAGGGTGTCAGCAAGAGTTTGTTCCAACTTCACCACATCCGGCGAGGGTTTAAACACGGTAACAGGCTTCTGCCCTGCTTCCAATAGGCTTTTAACAAGGCGTTCGGTTTCACGCACCGAAAGCTGCTGTTGTGCTACTTTTTGAGCGATGTCGATTTGTTGTTGACCGTGTAATCCCAGTAAAGCACGCGCATGTCCCATTTCAAGCTGCCCAGCATCCACCAGTGCTTTGGTTTCTGCTTGTAACTCCAACAGGCGCAGCAAGTTTGTCACCGCCGCACGCGAACGCCCGACCGCTTCCGCCGTTTGCTGGTGGGTCAAACCGAATTCGTCAATCAAGCGCCGCAAACCGCTGGCTTCTTCCAGCGCATTCAAGTCTTCGCGCTGGATATTTTCGATCAGCGACATCGCTGCCACGGACTGATCAGGGACTTCGCGTACCACGGCGGGAATCGTATGCAGCCCAGCTAACTGCGACGCTCGCCAACGGCGCTCACCCGCAATCAGCTCGTATTCGCCGCCACCGAGTTTGCGCACCACAATGGGCTGCACCAACCCTTGCGCTTTGATGGAATCGGCTAATTCTTGCAGGGCATCAGGATCCATACGGGTACGTGGCTGGTACTGACCGGGGCGAATGCGCTCGACCGGAAGCTGTTTCAACACGGTATCGTCAGATTGTTCGCCGTCGCCTCGGACAGAACTCAACAAAATATCAAGACCGCGCCCCAGACTCGGTTTCTTTGCCATGCTTATTCTCCTGCCTGCTCACCCTCAGGGGCGAGCTTGCTACCATCCTTGCGCAACACTTCGGCAGCCAAGGCGAGGTATGCCAATGCACCGCGTGAACCTTTGTCGTATTCCAGCACGGATAAGCCGTGGCTCGGCGCTTCCGCCAAGCGGATATTGCGTGGAATAGCGGTATTGTAGACCTTGTTGCGAAAGAAGGCGTGAATCTGCTCGGAGACATCCCGCGCCAAGTTGCTGCGCGGGTCGTACATGGTGCGTACCAGCCCCATCACTTGCAGCTTAGGGTTGGCGGTCTGGGTAATGCGCTCAATCGTGCCGACCAAGGCGCTCAAGCCTTCCAGCGCGTAGTATTCGCACTGCATGGGGATAATCACCCCATCTGCCGCCACCAGCGCATTCACCGTGAGCATATTGAGGGAGGGCGGGCAATCAATCAGGATGTAATCGTAATTATCAAGCAACGGTGCAAGCGCATCACGCAAATGGTATTCGCGCCGCTCACGGCTCATCAGCTTCACTTCGGCAGTGGTCACGTCGGGTGAACCGGGCAAGACGTGCAGCGAACTGTTGGGTAGTTCTTCCAAAATATCAGCGGCATGAGCTTCGCCCAACAACACATCCGTCAAAGTGACAGCTTGCCCATGCTTTTCCAAACCAACGCCGGTGGTGGCATTGCCCTGCGGGTCTATATCGACCAGCAAAATGCGGCGTTTCATAGCCGCGAGGGATGCTGCCAAATTCACGGTGGTCGTGGTTTTGCCCACGCCGCCTTTCTGGTTAGCGATGGCGATTACTCGCGTCATGGATTTAGTCTCGCTGTATTTCCAAGAGATGCCGCTCGGCATCCAAACCGGGGACATGCAGAGGATGCTGTGCAGTAACGCGCCAGCCTGCGGGGAGTTCTGCCAGTTCACTGTCAGGGTAACGCCCCTTCATGGCGTAGAGGATACCATTTTCAGCGACGTGTTTGCCGGTAAAGGTCACGAAATCGTGGAGCGAGGCAAATGCACGGCTAATAATCGCCTCAAATGGCGCGGCAGGCTGCCAACTTTCGACACGAGTTTGCACCACTTTTACATTTGGCAAGCCCAATTCCAACACAGCTTGCTGGATGAAACGGGTCTTTTTACCGTTGGTATCCAGCAAGGTGAACTGGCGATCAGGTTGCAAAATCGCCAGCGGAATACCGGGCAGCCCTGCCCCGCTACCCACATCCAAACAGGATTTACCACGCAAAAATGGGGCAACGCTGATGCTGTCAGCGATGTGAAGCGACTGCATTTCGGCAGGATCACGCACGGCAGTCAGGTTGAACACTTTGTTCCAGCGTTGCAGCAATTGCAGGTAACGATTCAGTAACGCTTTGTCGTGGGCATCCACATCCATGCCTCAACCTGCCTTTTTCAAGTGAACCAGCAACAGCGAAATCGCGGCAGGAGTAATTCCCGGCGTGCGTGCCGCTTGCCCAACGGTTACAGGGCGCTGCATTTGCAATTTCTGGCGGACTTCGTTGGACAAACCGCGTACTTGCGCGTAATCCAACCAATCGGGCAAGCGAGTTTCTTCGTTGCGACGCTGTTTAGCGATTTCATCCTGCTGGCGGTCAATGTATCCGGCATATTTGCACTGGATTTCGACTTGTTCCGCGACTTTCTCATCCGTCACCGGACTACCAACCGCTGGCAGGCTGGTTAAGGCGGCGTAAGTGACGTTAGGGCGGCGCAGCAGATCGTGTAGCTTGTAATCGCGTGCCAGCACATCACCAAACACGCGCTGGCTGTCTTCCGCGCTCACTGCCGTCGGTTGCAGCACGGTGGAACGCAAGCGTTGCTGTTCCAGCTCAATGGCTTCACGCTTTTCACAAAACGCAGCCCAGCGAACGTCATTCACCAAACCGAGTTCCCTACCGGCTTCGGTCAGGCGCAAGTCGGCATTGTCTTCGCGCAACAACAAACGGTGTTCGGCACGGCTGGTGAACATACGGTAAGGCTCTTTCGTACCCAGTGTGATTAAATCATCGACCAATACGCCGAGGTAGGCTTGATCACGGCGCGGATACCAACCGTCTTTTTCCTGAGCATACAAGCCCGCGTTTAAGCCTGCGAGCAAGCCTTGTGCAGCGGCTTCTTCGTAGCCTGTCGTGCCATTGATTTGCCCTGCGAAAAATAAACCGTGCAGCGCTTTGGTTTCCAACGTCGGCTTAAGGTCACGCGGATCAAAGAAATCGTATTCGATGGCGTAACCGGGGCGGGTAATGTGCGCGTTTTCCAAACCTGCCATTGAGCGCACTAGCGCGTATTGCACGTCAAACGGCAAGCTGGTGGAAATGCCGTTTGGGTAAACTTCATGCGTATCCAGCCCTTCGGGTTCGATGAAAATCTGGTGGCGATCTTTGTCGGCAAAGCGCACCACTTTGTCTTCAATCGACGGGCAATAGCGCGGCCCTATGCCTTCGATCACGCCGGTATACATCGGTGAACGGTCTAAACCGCCACGGATAATCTCGTGCGTATCGGTGTTGGTGTAGGTGATGTAGCACGAAATTTGCGGCGGGTGTTCATCCACTCTACCTAAGAACGAAAACACTGGCGTAGGGGTATCGCCGGGCTGGGCTTCCATTTTGCTGAAGTCGATACTGCGAGCATCAATGCGCGGCGGCGTGCCAGTTTTCAGGCGATCCACGCGAAAAGGCAATTCCCGCAAACGCTGCGACAAGGCGATGGAGGGCGGATCACCGGCACGCCCACCCGCGTGATTGCTTAGACCGATGTGGATTTTACCCGCCAGAAATGTCCCTGAGGTCAGCACAACAGCGCGTGCGGAAAAACTTAAGCCCATTTGGGTACGCACGCCGACGACTTTATCGCCCTCTACCAACAAATCATCCACCGCTTGTTGGAACAGATGGAGATTGGGCTGATTTTCGACGATGGTGCGAATCGCGGATTTGTAGCGGATGCGGTCGGCTTGGGCGCGGGTAGCACGTACCGCCGCACCCTTGCTGGAATTGAGGGTGCGGAATTGGATGCCGCCACGGTCGGCAGCGTGCGCCATTGCGCCACCCATTGCGTCAACTTCCTTGACCAAGTGACCTTTGCCGATGCCGCCGATGGCGGGGTTGCAGCTCATGGCGCCGATGGTTTCGATATTGTGGGTCAGCAGTAATGTGCGCTGCCCCATGCGGGCGGCGGCAAGCGCGGCTTCTGTTCCGGCGTGTCCGCCACCGATGACGATGACATCGTAGGCTTGTGGGTAGTGCATCATGCGCTCCTTACATGTGAACGCTGCCAGCCTGCCCTGCTTCCGCCTGAATCCCCAAGCGTGCAAACAGTTGCTGGTCGTGGCTTTCGCCGGGGTTTTCGGTGGTCAACAATTTGTCACCGTAAAAGATCGAGTTTGCACCCGCAAAGAAACACCATGCCTGCATTTCATCCGTCATCTCGGCGCGACCGGCGGAGAGACGCACGTAGGATTTCGGCATCATGATCCGCGCCGCAGCGACGGTGCGAATGAATTCAAACGGGTCGAGTTTTTCCACACCTGCCAAGGGCGTGCCTTCGACTTTCACCAAATCGTTGATCGGAACAGATTCGGGGTGGAATTTCATGTTGGCAAGTTGCTGCAACAAACGCGCTCGATCGACACGGGTTTCGCCCATGCCTAGAATGCCGCCTGAGCAGACGTTGATACCGGCATTGCGTACATGCTCCAGCGTATCCAAGCGGTCTTGGAAAGTGCGCGTGGAAATCACGTTACCGTAGAATTCTGGCGAGGTATCGAGGTTGTGATTGTAATAATCCAGCCCTGCACCTTTGAGGCGATTGGCTTGACGATCAGTGAGCATACCCAAGGTAACACAGGTTTCTAAACCCATGCCCTTGACCGCTTGCACCATTTCGATGACGCGCTCAAGGTTTTTATCGGTAGGGTTACGCCACGCTGCACCCATGCAAAAACGGGTTGCGCCGTGTGCTTGCGCTGTTTTGGCGGAGTCGATGACTTCTTGCAAGGGCAGCAAAGTCTCGCGTTCCAGCGAGGTGTCATGTTTGGCACTTTGCGAACAATAGCCGCAATCTTCTGGGCAAGCCCCCGTTTTAATGCTTAACAGTGTGCTAACTTGCACCTGATTTGCGGGGAAATACTCGCGATGCACTTGATGCGCCTTGAACATAAGGTCACTAAACGGCATGGCTAACAAGGCGTTGATTTCTTCGATGCGCCAATCATGACGTAATTCAGGCATGTTCCACTCCTCAGTGGGATAAGGGCTTAACAGTATCTTGCCAAGCTTCACGGTTAATCCGCAGAAGTTGGCGAACAGACAAGGGTATTAACACCACAACACAAGTCAGCCACAACGCCCACCACCAGTTCACAAAAAAATCACCGGGGGCAAAGGTTAATATTGGCACTAAACCACCTGCCAAACCGTAATAATGGTAGGTAGCAATCTGCGTATAATAGCCTACTCGCGGATTAGGATGGTGGCGTAACATCGCATAAACCAAGATTCCAGCCCCAAACCATAGAATAAACACCGGGAATGGAATGATTACCGCCAACAAGTTGCCGTAATAGAATAACTTGGCGGTTTTACGAGCGCTGGCGGCAGTCACTATGTGCGGATCATTTTGCATACTATCCCCTGAAGATAAGAAACGCAAAAAGGCCGAACAGTGTCGGCCTTTTCAGGAAGCATGAAGCGCTGCTTACTCGGCGGCGGCTTGTGCAGCGTCTGCTTCATCAACCAGTGCAACGTAAGCCATCGGCGCATTGTCACCGGCACGGAAACCGCACTTGATGATACGCAGATAACCACCTTGACGCTCTTTAAAGCGAGGGCCAAGATCGTTGAACAGCTTGCCAACCACTTCTTTATCACGCAAGCGTGAAAAAGCGATACGGCGGTTGTGTACAGAATCTTCTTTCGCACGGGTGATCAGTGGCTCTGCTACACGGCGCAATTCTTTCGCCTTTGGCAGAGTTGTTTTGATCGTCTCGTGACGAAGCAGTGAGTTAGTCAACGCTTGCAGCAGAGCTTTACGGGCGCTGCTGTCGCGGCTTAATTGACGACCAGTATTACGGTGACGCATCTTCTATATCCTTCAAAACCCGTGGTTAAGCCACTTTGCTGTCACGGTGATCAAGACCTGCCGGAGGCCAGCTATCCAGCTTAGCGCCCAGTGTCAGACCATGCTGTGCCAGCACATCTTTAATTTCAGTCAAAGACTTTTTGCCCAGATTCGGAGTCTTCAGCAATTCAGTCTCAGTACGTTGTACGAGATCACCGATGTAGAACAGATTTTCTGCTTTGAGGCAGTTAGCTGAACGTACAGTCAGTTCCAGATCGTCAACCGGACGCAACAGAATCGGGTCAATTTCTGGTTGAGATTCTTCACGGCGAACCGGCTCTTCAATACGCAAATCGAAGAAGACAGCCAATTGCTGTTGCAGAATCTGTGCTGCCATGCCAATGGATTCTTCCGCGTTAACGGAACCATTGGTTTGGATTTCCAGCACCAACTTGTCCATGTCAGTACGCTGCTCAACACGAGCGCTGTCTACATTGTAGGCAACGCGCGTAATTGGACTGTAGCTGGCGTCCAACACCAAAGTACCTAATGGCAATTCAGGAGAGTCCGGGCCACGACGTACTGATGCTGGTTGATAGCCTCGACCACGGGTAATGGTCAAGCTCATTTCCAGATCCGTGTCATCCTTGGTTACGTGTGCAATAACGTGATCAGGGTTAATGATATCCACGTCATGATCGCGCTCAATATCCGCAGCCGTTACAACGCCTTTGCCTTTTTTCTTCAGGGTCAAGGTTGCTTCGTCACGTGCATTAAGGCGAATCGCCAAGTTCTTGAGATTCAGCAGAATCTCAACCACATCTTCTTGCACACCTTCAATACTGGTGTATTCGTGTACCACGCCAGTAATTTGCACTTCCGTCACTGCACTGCCCGGAATAGAGGACAGCAAAATACGGCGCAAGGCATTACCCAACGTGTGACCAAAACCGCGCTCTAACGGCTCAAGTGTAATGCGATAGGTATTTAAACCTGTCTCTTGCACATGAACATTGCGTGGTTTCAGCAATTCTGTTGTTTTCGAGGTCATACTTTTCCTCTCGAACGAACCAATGATTACTTGGAGTACAATTCCACGATCAGAGATTCATTAATTTCGGCTGGCAGATCGCTACGGTCTGGTACAGATTTAAATGTACCTGACAATCCCTTAGAATCAACATCAACCCATGATGGGAAGCCTAGTTGTTCGGCTACAGCAACAGAGTCCTGTATACGGGTTTGCTTTTTGGACTTTTCGCGAACCGCTACGACATCACCGGCTTTAACCTGGTAGGATGGGATGTTCACTGACTGACCGTTAACGGTAATAGCTTTATGGCTAACCAATTGACGGGACTCAGCGCGGGTAGAACCGTAACCCATGCGGTAAACGACGTTATCAAGACGGCACTCTAGCAATTTCAACAGATTTTCACCTGTGGAACCTTTGCGGCGTGCTGACTCTTTAAAGTAGTTGCTAAACTGACGTTCGAGTACACCGTACATACGGCGAACTTTTTGCTTTTCGCGCAACTGAACACCGTAGTCAGACAAACGGGCTTTGTTTTCACCGTGCTGACCCGGAACTTTGTCCAGTTTACATTTCTTCTCGAGGGAAACACTGCGGCTTTTCAGGAAAAGGTCAGTGCCTTCGCGTCTGCTCAGTTTGCAGGTAGGGCCAATATAACGTGCCATATGACTATCTCCTACACACGACGTTTCTTAGGTGGACGGCAGCCGTTGTGCGGGATCGGCGTTACGTCCACAATGCTGTTAATTCTGAAGCCAACGCTGTTCAGGGCACGTACCGCAGATTCACGACCAGGCCCTGGACCTTTGACTTCAACATCAAGGTTTTTCAAGCCGTAATCTTTTGCTGCGTTACCCGCACGTTCAGCAGCAACTTGCGCCGCAAACGGGGTACTTTTACGTGAACCACGAAAACCAGAGCCACCAGAGGTAGCCCATGCCAGTGCGTTGCCTTGGCGGTCGGTGATAGTCACAATGGTGTTATTAAAGGATGCATGGACGTGTGCAACACCGTCAGTGACAGTTTTCTTGACCTTCTTGCGAAGGTTAACAGTTGCACCTTTTCTAGGCTGTCTTGCCATTACTTACTCTACCTGCAATCTATGTATTATTTGCGAATAGGACGACGCGGGCCTTTACGGGTACGCGCGTTAGTCTTGGTACGCTGACCGCGCATCGGCAGGCCACGTCTGTGGCGAATGCCACGATAGCAACCCATATCCATCAAACGTTTGATCGACATGGAAACTTCACGACGTAAGTCACCTTCAACTAGGAGCTTACCTACTTCAAGACGCAAACGTTCAACTTGGTCTTCACTCAGGTCACGAATTTTAGTGCTTGGCACTACATCCGCCGCCTTACAAATGTCAGCAGCACGTGGACGACCAACGCCATAAATAGCGGTTAAACCGATCACTACGTGCTTACCAACAGGAAGATTGATACCCGCAATACGAGCCATTAAAATCTCTCCAGACTACTGGGAAAACGGGCGATTGTGCCAGAACCCCTTTTAATTATCAACCTAAATCGATCCTTAACCTTGACGCTGTTTATGGCGTGGGTCAGAACAGATAATACGAACAACACCGTGCCTGCGAACAACGCGGCAGTTACGGCACAATTTTTTAACTGAAGCTCGAACCTTCATGATAAAAACCTCTCAAAAGTGATCAGATCAGCGCACTGTGCCGGGGCGTGTCTGCGCTTTGAAATTGGCCTTTTTCATCAGACCTTCGTATTGATGTGACATCATGTGTGCCTGCAATTGTGACAGGAAATCCATGACCACCACCACAATGATAAGCAGTGAAGTTCCCCCAAAGTAAAAAGGAACATTCCAACCTAGAATCAGGAATTCAGGCAGCAGACAGACCAATGTAATGTAGATAGCACCGACTGCGGTCAAGCGAGTCATAACACCATCAATATATTTAGATGTTTGTTCACCCGGCCTAATCCCCGGAATGAAAGCACCTGCTTTTTTCAAATTATCAGCGGTTTCACGCGAGTTGAATACCAGTGCTGTATAAAAGAAGCAGAAGAATACAATAGCCGTGGCATAAAGCAAGACATAAACGGGTTCACCAGGCTTTAACATATCAAAAAAGCCTTTTAACCAGCCCATACCTTCCGCGTTGCCAAACCACTGACCCAATGTTGCTGGGAACAAAATAATGCTGGAAGCAAAAATGGGTGGGATAACCCCCGCCATATTTAACTTCAAAGGCAAATGACTAGATTGTGCCTGCATCATTTTGCGACCTTGTTGACGATTCGCGTAATTAACCGTAATGCGACGTTGACCACGTTCAACAAAGATAACCAACGCGGTTACTGCCAACACCAATAACAACAATGCGATAACAAACAGAGAATGCAATTCACCGGTATTCACCAGTTCTAACGTGCCACCAATGGCAGCAGGCAAACCAGCAACAATACCCGCGAAAATGATCAAAGAGATACCATTACCAATACCACGTTCGGTAATTTGTTCGCCTAACCACATTAGGAAAAGCGTACCTGTCACTAAAGTGACAACCGTAGTAATTGTGAAACCGATACCTGGATTCAGCGCAATGGTTTGACCATTACCTGCATCAGTACCACCCAATGCAATCGCCACACCGAAGCTTTGAAACAAAGCCAAAACCACAGTGCCGTAGCGCGTATATTGCGTGATCTTACGGCGACCAGACTCACCTTCTTTTTTGATTTGTTCCAATGTAGGAACAACCGTTGCCATCAACTGCATGATGATGGAAGCTGAGATATACGGCATGATTCCTAACGCAAATACGCTCAAGCGCTCTAATGCGCCACCTGAAAACATATTAAAAACGCCGAGAATTGTACCATTATTCTGGTCAAAAAATTGCGCCATAGCCGCAGGATTTACACCAGGAACAGGAATGTAGGTACCAATGCGGTAAACGATCAACGCCAGCAGCACAAAAACTAGCCGCTGGCGGATTTCAACCATGTTTCCAAAGCCCCCAAGGGAACCTGTAGGGTTCTTGCGCATATTTTTTATCCGTTATTCTTCGATTGTGCCGCCTGCTGCTTCGATCGCGGCACGTGCGCCCTTGGTCACGCCAACACCCTTTACAGTGACTGCTTTCGCAACTTCACCGGAAAGAATGATTTTAGCTTGCAAGGTACGCGCATCAACCACATTCGCAGCAATCAGACCAGCCAGATCAATAACATCGCCTTCGACCAATGCCAATTCGTTCAAACGAACTTCGGCGGTGCGCTGACCAATGCGTGATGTAAAGCCAAACTTAGGCAGACGGCGATGCATAGGCATCTGACCACCTTCAAAACCCTTACGGTGATGGAAACCACCTTTACGGGATTTTTGACCTTTGTGACCACGACCAGCAGTCTTACCCAAACCAGAGCCAATACCACGGCCTACACGGGTGCGCTCAGGGCGGCTACCCAATTCAGGTTGTAGCGTATTTAATTTCATCTTAAGCTTCCTCAACCTTGAGCATGTAGGAAATCTTGTTGATCATGCCACGGTTTTCAGGGGTATCAATCACAGTAATTGTATTGTGAATCTTACGGATACCAAGGCCACGCGCACACTGTTGATGGGCTTTCAAGCGACCATTCAGACTGCGGTATAACGTCACTTTGAGTTGTTTCGCGGAAGTCATTATTTACCCCTTAATGTCTGCAACGGCTTTACCACGTTTCGCCGCAATCATCTCAGGTGATTGCATTGAACCCAGTGCAGCGATCGTAGTGCGAACCACATTGCCCGCATTACGTGTGCCTTGGCATTTGGACAGTACGTTACGTACTCCCGCCACTTCCAGAACCGCACGCATCGCACCACCAGCGATAACGCCTGTACCTTCAGAAGCGGGCTGCATGTAAATACGTGCTGCGCCCTGTTCGTATTTGATAGGGTATTGCAAAGTACCGTCTACCAAAGAAACTGTCACCATGTTGCGACGTGCCTGATCCATGGCTTTTTGAATAGCAGCAGGCACTTCACGCGCCTTACCGTAACCAAAACCCACGCGACCATTACCATCGCCCACTACGGTCAACGCAGTGAAACTCATGATGCGACCACCTTTAACCGTCTTAGCAACGCGGTTAACTTTAACCAACTTTTCTTGCAAGCCGTCGGATGGTGCTGATGTATGTTCTGCCTTCGCCATGATAAATCCTTAGAATTTCAGACCGGCTTCACGAGCGCTATCTGCCAGCGCCTTGATGCGACCATGATATTTAAAACCAGAGCGATCAAAAGCAACCGCGTCAATACCTTTTGCCAATGCACGCTCAGCAACCAACTTACCCACTGCGATAGCAGCGGCAACGTTGCCGGTGTAGTCCAGACCTGCTTTCAGGTCTTTATCCAGCGTAGAAGCTGAAGCCAGCACTTGAGAACCATCAGCAGTCACCACTTGTGCATAGATATGCAGAGAAGTACGGTGAATACTCAGACGGTTAACACGCAACTCACGCATTTTCATGCGGCTACGCTTACCACGACGGATGCGGGATGTTTTCTTGTCCATCTTTAGTTCACCTTACTTCTTCTTCTTGGTCTCTTTACGCAGAATAACTTCGTCTGAATACTTCACACCTTTGCCTTTGTAAGGCTCTGGTGGACGGTATGCACGAACTTCTGCCGCAACTTGACCAACTTTCTGCTTATCGCTACCACGGATCAGAATTTCTGTCTGACTAGGGGTTTCGACCGTAATGCCTTCTGGCATATCGTGTACCACAGGGTGGGAAAAACCCAAGCTGAGATTTAGTTTATTGCCTTGCGCTTGAGCACGATAACCGACCCCAACCAACTGCAATTTTTTCTCAAAGCCTTGGCTAACGCCAATCACCATGTTGTTTGCCAATGCACGTGTAGTACCCGCTAATGCCCAACCAGCAGAATCGCCGTCACGCTTAGCTTTAAACTTCAGCACATTGTCTTCTTGTGAAACTTCTACAGCGTCGTGCACTGCGAAATCAAAAGAGCCTTTGCCGCCTTTGACTTTCAGGCTTTGCCCGCTGATGCTAACTTCCACACCTTGTGGCACAGTCAGCGCTTTCTTTGCAATTCTAGACATTTCAAAGCCCGCCTTTATTCAACCGTGCAAATGACTTCGCCACCCTGGCCAGAAGCCTTGGCAACGCGACCACTCATGACACCTTTGGATGTGGAAACGATGGAAACACCGTAACCACCCATAACTGTTGGCAGCTCATCTGCACCACGGAAAATACGCAGACCGGGGCGGCTGATACGTTTCACCTTGGTGATAACCGGTTTGCCCTGAAAATACTTCAGTTTAACCGTTGTAACAGGCTTACCATCGACTGCATCTGTTGCAAATTCAGCAACATAACCTTCGCTTTGTAGTACTTCTAGAATCGCCGTTTTCTGTTTAGAAGACGGAAATTTAACGCTCGCCTTGGTTGCCATTTGACCGTTACGAATGCGGGTCAGCATGTCGGCGATAGGATCACTCATACTCATTTTGTTTCTCCTTTACCAACTTGCTTTGGTCAAACCAGGCACATCGCCACGCATGGCAGCTTCGCGCAATTTATTACGGCACAGACCGAATTTGCGGTAAACAGCATGTGGACGACCAGTCAGACGGCAACGGGTCATTTGACGAACCGAGCTGCTATCGCGTGGTAACTTTTGCAATTTTTCGTTAGCTTCCATCACAGCTTCAAATGAGCTGTCAGGGCTGCTAATGATAGCTTTCAGTTCATCACGCTTAGCTGCGAATTTTGCGACAGCAGCAGTGCGGCGTGTTTCACGAGCGATCATGGATTTCTTAGCCATGTGATCTTATCCTCTTACTGCTGACGGAAAGGGAATTTGAACGCTTCGAGCAGCGCCTTCCCTTCTTCGTTGTTTTTTGCGGTGGTCGCAATCGTAATGTTCATACCACGCAGGACATCAATTTTGTCGTACTCGATCTCTGGAAAGATGATCTGTTCTTTGATGCCCATATTGTAGTTGCCACGACCATCAAAGGCACGGGCATTGAGACCACGAAAGTCACGGATACGCGGGATGGAAATGTTGACGAGGCGGTCAATGAACTCGTACATTTTCTCGCCACGAAGCGTTACCATACAGCCAATTGGCCAACCGTCACGGATTTTGAAACCCGCCACTGATTTACGGCTTAATGTCACCACAGGTTTTTGACCTGCGATTTTAGACATATCGCCTGTTGCATGTTCAATAATCTTCTTATCACCGACAGCTTCACCCAAACCCATGTTCAGGCTGACTTTCACCAGCTTCGGTACTTCCATCACATTGCTGTACCCGAACTTGTCCATCAATTCCTTGATGACAGTATCGCGGTAATACTGTTGCAGTCTCGACATTTTACACCTTAAGCGTCTACGCGCTCACCATTGGACTTAAAGACACGGATTTTCTTACCATCGTCCAGGAGCTTGAATCCAACGCGGTCACCCTTGCCAGTGGCAGGATTGACCAGCATCACATTTGAAGTATCCATCGGCATTTCTTTTTCAATAATGCCGCCTTGAACACCTGCATTTGGGTTAGGTTTAACGTGTTTCTTAACACGGTTAATACCTTGAACCAAAACCTTACCTTCGTCTACCAACACCTGCATGATCTTGCCGCGACGGCCTTTATCTTTGCCGGTGATGACAACTACTTCGTCATTACTGCGAATTTTACGCATTTCGTCACCTACTTCTGTCGTTGCAGTCTTACAGCACTTCAGGTGCTAGAGAAATAATCTTCATGAACTTTTCACCACGCAATTCGCGAGTGACAGGCCCAAAAATACGAGTGCCGATCGGGTCAAGCTTATTGTTCAGCAGGACTGCGGCATTACCATCAAAACGAATCTTAGAGCCGTCATTACGACGCACACCGTGAGCAGTACGCACGATAACAGCGTTATAAACATCGCCTTTCTTAACCTTACCGCGCGGAATCGCATCTTTAATGCTGACCTTGATGATGTCACCAATGCCTGCATAACGACGATGAGAACCGCCCAGAACTTTGATGCACATAACTCGTTTGGCACCACTATTATCTGCAACTAGCAGAATGGATTGCATCTGGATCATTTATGTTCTCCGTCCCTTATGCTTGGCCTGGGGCGCGTTCAACAACTTTGATCAAGGTCCAGTGCTTTGTCTTCGACAAAGGACGGCATTCCTTGAACATTACGGTATCACCTTCACGACATTCATTATTTTCATCGTGAACATGGTATTTTTTAGAACGCTTAATGAACTTACCATACATTGGGTGCTTTACTTGACGTTCCATCAGCACCACGATTGACTTGTCCATTTTGTTACTGACTACACGACCCATCAGGCTGCGTTCAACTTTTGCTTCTTCGCTAACAGTCATCGTTATTCACCTGCCACTTGCTTTTGTGCAAGCACTGTCTTGATACGGGCAATCTGACGACGCACACGCTTCACTTCGGAAGGACGTGATAACTGGCCAGCGGCTTTTTGCATACGCAGCTTAAACTGCTCCTTCAGGTTTTCTACCAGCTCAGTTTTAAGCTCAGTAGCTGATTTTTGCTTAAGTTCTGCTGCGTTCATCACATCACCTGACGGGAAACAAATGTAGTCTTAACCGGCAGTTTTGCAGAAGCAAGGCGGAAAGCCTCGCGTGCAATTTCTTCTGCCACACCTTCAATTTCGTAGAGAACCTTGCCAGGCTGAACCAGTGCCACCCAGTATTCAACGTTCCCTTTACCTTTACCTTGACGGACTTCCAACGGCTTTTTGCTGATTGGCTTGTCCGGGAACACGCGAATCCAGATTTTACCGCCACGACGTACATAACGGTTGATCGCACGACGTGCCGATTCAATTTGACGTGCCGTCAAGCGACCACGTTCTACCGTTTTCAGTCCGAAATCGCCGAAGCTGACTTTGCTGCCCGCCAATGCCAGACCGCGATTGCGGCCTTTCATCTGTTTGCGGAATTTGGTTCTCTTGGGTTGTAACATCTCAAACCTCTATCACTTCTTCTTTCTGCCTTGACCTTGGTTCTGACCTTGGCTTTGGCTAGATTGCTGTTTCTGTTCCAGGTCGAAGACTTCGCCCTTGTAGATCCAAACTTTCACACCGATGATACCATAGGTGGTGAGAGCTTCCGCAGTTGCATAGTCGATGTCAGCACGCAGTGTATGAAGCGGCACACGACCTTCGCGGAAAAATTCAGTCCGCGCAATCTCTGCACCATTCAAACGACCTGCCACACAAACTTTGATACCTAACGCACCTAAGCGCATCGCATTCGCAACCGCACGCTTCGCAGCGCGGCGGAACATAATACGACGCTCAAGCTGGCTGGCAATGCTTTCGGCAACCAATTGAGAATCCAATTCAGGCTTACGAATTTCTTCGATATTTAGCTTCACGTTATTGACGTGTAAGCCCAGCTTTGCAGCCGTTTCTGCACGCAGCTTCTCAATATCCTCGCCTTTCTTACCAATCACCACGCCCGGACGTGCTGTATGAATGGTAATAAACGCAGACTTTGCAGGACGCTCAATTTGAATGCGGCTAACCGAAGCTTCTTTCAGCTTCTTTTTCAAGAATGTGCGCACTTCCAAATCTTTGAACAGGAAGTCGGCATAGTCCTTGCCTTCAGCGTACCACTTAGAGCGCCAGTCGGTGGCGATACCAAGACGGATACCGGTTGGATGTACTTTCTGACCCATACTAAACCTTACTTCTCGCCTACAGCGACGGTAATGTGACTGGTGCGCTTCAGGATGCGGTTAGCACGACCTTTAGCACGCGGCATGATACGCTTCATGGTTGGACCCTGATCAACGAATACGCTTTTAATGCACAATTCGTCCACGTCGGCACCGTCATTGTGTTCAGCGTTAGCAATCGCAGACTCCAGAACCTTCTTCAACATCGCAGCGCCTTTTTTCGGGCTAAATGCCAGAATATTCAACGCCTTATCGACAGGCAGTCCACGAATCTGATCAGCGACTAGTCGGCACTTCTGAGGTGAAATGCGTGCGAAACGCAATTTTGCTGCAACTTCCATTTCTACCTCTTACTTCGACTTTTTGTCGGCGACGTGACCACGATAAGAACGGGTCAGTGCAAACTCACCCAACTTGTGACCTACCATGTTTTCATTGACCAACACCGGAATATGTTGCTTGCCGTTATGCACCGCTACAGTCAAGCCAATAAATTCAGGCAGGATCATAGAACGGCGCGACCATGTTTTGATTGGACGACGATCGTTAGCCGCTTTAGCAGTTTCAATCTTCTTCATCAGGTGATGGTCAACGAAAGGACCTTTTTTTAGTGAACGTGGCACTGTGTAATCCTCTTACTTCTTGTTCCGGCGACGGACAATCATATTGTCAGTGCGTTTGTTGCTACGAGTTTTGTAACCCTTGGTTGGAACACCCCAAGGAGTAACAGGGTGACGACCACCAGAGGTACGACCTTCACCACCACCGTGTGGATGGTCTACTGGGTTCATGACCACACCGCGAACGGTAGGACGAACACCACGCCAGCGCTTCGCGCCCGCTTTACCCAGTTTAATCAGACCATGTTCGGAGTTACCGACCTCACCCACCGTTGCGCGGCAGTCAATCGGAACTTTGCGCATCTCACCCGAACGCAGACGAATGGTAGCATAAGCACCTTCACGCGCCACCAACTGAGCAGAAGTACCAGCACTACGTGCTAACTGAGCACCTTTACCAACCTTCATTTCGATGCAGTGAATCACGCTACCTACAGGGATATTACGCATTGGCAAGCAATTACCGGGAGCGATTGGCGCATGAACACCAGACACTACCTCCGCACCTGCACTCAAGCCTTTCGGTGCAATGATGTAGCGACGTTCACCGTCTGCATACAATAACAATGCAATATTGGCGCTGCGGTTTGGATCGTACTCCAGATGCTCAACACGTGCTGGAATATCATCCTTGCGACGCTTGAAATCCACGAGACGATAATGCTGGCGATGACCACCACCCACATGACGCACTGTAATCCGACCGGTGTTATTACGACCACCGCTCTTACGCTTGTTTTCCAACAAACTCTTACAAGGTGCACCCTTGTGTAATTCTTTGTTAACAACCTTGACCTGGAAGCGACGCCCTGGGGAGGTTGGTTTTGCCTTAACGACTGCCATGATTCACCCTTGCCTTATTCCGCTGCCGCATCCAGAGAGAAACCTTCAGACAGGCTAATATAAGCCTTTTTCCAGTCGTTGCGCTGACCGCCACGACGTCCGAAGTTCTTCTGCTTGCCTTTCATGTTGATGGTGCGAACCTTATCAACTTTGACTTCAAATAAAGTCTCGACAGCATCTTTGATTTCTTGTTTAGTTGCTGTTTTAGCAACCTTAAACACGTACTGGTTTGCTTTTTCAGTAGCACGGACAGTTTTTTCTGTCACACGCGGCGCAACCAAAACATGATAGAGACGTTCTACACTCATGCCAGCCACTCCTGAATTTTGCTCACTGCACCGGTCGTTACTACTACTTTCTGATGACCTACCAAGCTAACCGGATTCAAACCAGCAACCGTGGTAACTTCACAGTAAGGAATATTGCGAGCAGACAGCAATACATTAACATCATCAATATCCGAGACCAGCAGCACGTCGTTAGAGCCATACTCTTTCAACTTTGCCAACATTAACTTAGTCTTCGGCTCTTCGATGTTGAAAGAGTCCACTACCAAGAAACGGTCTTGACGCAACAATTCAGAGAAAATTGCCCGCATCGCTGCGCGGTACATTTTCTTATTCAGCTTCTGCGTGAAGTCGCGAGGACGTGCTGCAAAAGACTTACCACCTGTACGCCACAATGGGCTACGAATACTACCTGCACGCGCACGACCAGTACCTTTCTGCTTGAATGGCTTGCAGCCACCACCGCTTACATCAGAACGAGTCTTTTGTGCTTTAGTACCAGCACGACCTGCTGCCATATAAGCAACGACCGCCTGATGCACCAGACCTTCGTTAAATTCACGTGCAAAAATCTCATCGCTTACCGCGACTGAGCCACCATTTGCAATCTGTAATTCCATTGCTGCCACCTTTATGCCTTGACCGACAGCTTGACAACCACGTCGCCGTTAGTAGCGCCTGGAACAGCACCCTTAACCAACAACAGATTGCGCTCAGCGTCTACACGTACCACTTGCAGATTCTGGGCAGTACGCTGTACAGCACCCATATGACCAGCCATTTTTTTGCCTGGGAATACCCGGCCTGGCGTTTGGTTCTGACCAATGGAACCCGGAACCCGGTGCGACAAAGAGTTACCATGCGTGCGGTCTTGACCAGCAAAATGGTGACGCTTCAAAACACCAGCAAAGCCTTTACCCTTGCTAACGCCAGTCACATCAACCATTTGACCTGCTTCAAACATGCTGACTGCCAACTCAGCACCCAGCTCGTAACCTGACGCATCATCAATGCGTGACTCACGAACACAAGTACCAGCAGGCACACTCGCCTTGGCAAAATGACCAGCTTCCGATTTGGAAACGCGGGAAGATTTTTTCTCACCTGTAGATAACTGGATGGCATTGTAACCATCTGTTTCTACCGTCTTGACTTGTGACACGCGGTTTGCCGCAATCTCAAGCACAGTGACGGGGGTTGAACCTCCATCTTCACCGTATATCCGGGTCATACCTACTTTGCGACCCAGCAGACCGATAGCCATTTGCATACCTCTTCGAATTACTCACACCGAGCAACTTTCATTCTATCTTTTAGAAAAACTCGGCTCGACCTAGGTCGAGCCGTGGAAAGCCGCACATTATAGCAGAAAAATCTCTGCCGTTAAGTCTTTTTTTACAAATCAGTTAAGCTTGATTTGTACATCAACGCCCGCAGCCAAATCCAGCTTCATCAGAGCATCAACAGTCTTGTCAGTCGGATCAATAATATCCATCAGACGCTTGTAAGTACGGATCTCATACTGGTCACGCGCATCTTTATCGACGTGCGGGGAAACCAGAATGGTGTAACGCTCGATACGTGTAGGCAAAGGAATTGGCCCTTTGACACGCGCACCCGTCCGCTTAGCTGTTTCAACGATCTCAGTCGCAGAACGATCAATTAAGCGATGATCGAATGCTTTCAGGCGAATACGGATTCTTTGATCAGACATAACTATTACTCAATAATTTTAGCAACAACATCGGTGCCGACAGTACAACACCTTCACGGATCGCAAAACGCAGACCGTCTTTCATTTCAAATGCAAACAGTACCGACACGCAAAGGTATCGTTACTCACCTTTCACTTTTTTTATCACCGCCTGAGTCACGGCAGCAGGTGCGTCTGCATAGCGCACAAACTCCATGCTGTAAGCAGCGCGACCTTGGGTAGCGGAACGCAGATCAGTTGCATAACCAAACATTTCACCCAATGGTACTTCTGCCCGCACCACCAAACTGCCGCTTTCTTCATCCATGCCCTGAATGACACCACGACGGCGGTTCAGATCACCGATAACATCACCCATATACTCATCAGGCGTAGTCACTTCAACCTTCATCACTGGCTCTAACAGAGCCGGTGCTGCGTCCATGACTCCCTGACGGAGTGCTATAGAGCCTGCAATTTTAAATGCCATTTCACTGGAATCGACATCATGATAAGACCCATCAAACAAGGTTACTTTCATGTCAACCAGTGGGAAACCGACCAATACGCCGTTACCCATTTGTTCTTGTGCACCCTTGTCGACGGCTGGCACGAATTCTTTCGGCACCACACCACCTACCAAGGCATTTTCAAATTTGTAGCCTTCTGCTTCACCTAGTGGCTCAAGCCGCAGCCAAACATGACCATACTGCCCGCGCCCACCAGACTGACGCACAAATTTACCTTCAACTTCAACCGTTTTGCGGATGGTTTCACGGTAAGCCACTTGTGGTGCGCCCACGTTGCAGTTAACTTTGAACTCACGCAGCATACGGTCGACGATGATTTCTAGGTGCAATTCGCCCATACCAGCGATAATGGTTTGCCCGGTTTCTTCGTCAGTGCGCACCCGAAACGAGGGGTCTTCCTGCGCGAGTTTACTCAGCGCAATCCCCATGCGTTCTTGATCAGCCTTAGACTTTGGCTCAACCGCGACAGCAATAACCGGCTCAGGAAAATCCATTTTCTCCAAAGTAATGACACGATTCATATCGCACAGCGTGTCGCCCGTTGTCACGTCCTTCAGACCGACAGCCGCCGCAATATCACCAGCACGTACTTCGTCAATGTCCTCACGCGCATTCGAGTGCATTTGCACCAAACGTCCAATACGCTCGCGCTTACCTTTGACAGGATTGTAGACAGCACTTTGTGATGTCAACACGCCAGAATATACCCGGAAAAACGTCAATGTCCCCACAAAGGGGTCAGTCGCAATCTTGAAAGCCAATGCAGCAAACGGCTCGTCATCACTCGCATGACGCTCCGCCTCGGTTCCTGCCTTATCATCCAAGTGTCCCTTGATTGCAGGCACATCCAAGGGTGAAGGCATCAACTCAACAATCTTATCAAGTGCTGCTTGCACGCCCTTATTCTTGAAAGCCGAGCCACAGGTCATCGGGATAATTTCAAGATTAATGGTACGCTTGCGCAAACCAGCTATAATCTCCTCAGTGGACAAGTCGCCTTCTTCAAGGTACTTATCCATCAAAATATCATCGGCTTCGGCAGCAGCCTCTACCATCTTCTCACGCCATTCCTGACAAGAAGCCACCATATCTGCTGGAATATCAACAGCTTCGTAAGTAACACCCTTGTCAGCATCATTCCACATGATCGCTTTCATGCGAATCAGATCAACGACACCGGCAAAATCTTCTTCTGCTCCGATCGGCAGTTGCAACGGCACCGGATTAGCGTTCAGTTTAGCCTTCAACTGCTCGTAAACGCGCAGGAAGTTTGCACCGGAACGATCCATCTTATTGACGAAAGCCATGCGCGGCACATGATACTTGTTTGCCTGCCGCCACACTGTTTCCGATTGCGGCTGCACTCCACCTACGGCGCACAACACAAACATCGCACCATCTAACACTCGCAGCGAACGCTCTACTTCAATGGTGAAGTCCACGTGCCCCGGCGTGTCGATGATATTGATACGATGCAGCGGAAACTGCTTATCCATACCTGACCAGAAACAAGTGGTAGCAGCGGAGGTAATCGTAATACCACGCTCACGCTCCTGCTCCATCCAGTCCATGGTAGCAGCGCCATCATGCACTTCCCCTATCTTATGAGACACACCCGTGTAAAACAGGATGCGCTCGGTAGCAGTAGTCTTACCCGCATCAATGTGTGCCATGATGCCGATATTACGGTACTGCTCAATAGGGGTGCTACGTGCCACTGATGGTCACTCTTATCATTACCAGCGAAAGTGTGCGAAGGCTTTGTTAGCCTCTGCCATGCGATGCACGTCTTCACGCTTCTTCACAGCAGTACCACGCTTCTCAGAAGCATCCATCAATTCACCTGCCAGCTTACGCGCCATGGATTTCTCACCACGCTTGCGAGCCGCATCAATCAACCAACGCATAGCGAGCGCATTTTGACGTGAAGGACGTACTTCAACCGGAACTTGGTAAGTGGCGCCACCGACACGGCGGGATTTAACTTCTACCGCAGGACGGACGTTATCCAATGCGTATTCCAGCACTTCAATACCGTCACCGCCTTTCTTGCCTGAAATTTCAGACAATGCACCGTAAATAATTTTTTCGGCAGCAGACTTTTTACCATCTTGCATAATGGCATTCATAAACTTAGTCAGCAACTGGCTTCCGAACTTAGGATCGGGCAGCACGATGCGCTTGGGGACTTCTCTTCTTCTAGGCATGATTCATATCACCAGTGAATTACTTCTTAGGACGCTTCGTGCCGTACTTGGAACGAGCTTGTTTACGGTTTTTAACACCCTGTGTATCCAAACTACCACGAACGGTATGATAACGAACACCCGGAAGGTCTTTTACACGACCGCCGCGAATCAGTACAACCGAGTGTTCCTGGAGATTATGGCCTTCACCACCGATATAACTGGTGACTTCAAAACCATTGGTCAGACGCACACGAGCAACCTTACGCATAGCGGAGTTCGGCTTTTTAGGCGTGGTTGTATAAACACGGGTGCAAACACCACGGCGCTGCGGACAAGCCTCTAGCGCTGGCACCTTGCTTTTCTCTACTTTGCTTTGGCGCGGTTTACGCACCAATTGGTTTACTGTTGCCATATCCTGAAATTATCTCCTGGAATCACGAGGAATCTGCTTGGCTTGCCTTGTCCCCATAAAGAAGTCAGACCGGAAATCGGTCTACTTAAGGAGGCAAGATTCTAGGGATCGGGAAGCCTCCTGTCAAGGAGGTTTTCCCGATTGTTATGTCTTCAACTAATATTAATCGTCTGAACCCATGTCCAAAGGCTCACCGAAACTGATCGTTTCAGTCGGCGCCGGACGTTCGTAAGCAAACTCATTGCGTTGGCTACGACGTGCGTCATGGTAAGCCAAGCCCGTACCTGCCGGAATCAAGCGCCCCACAATGACGTTTTCTTTCAAGCCACGCAACTCATCACGTGCACCGCGTACCGCAGCTTCGGTCAGAACCCGTGTAGTCTCTTGGAAGGACGCCGCAGACACAAAGGAGTCCGTCACCAAGGATGCTTTGGTGATACCCATAAGCAGCCGCTCGTAAACGATTTTGAGCTTACCTTCTTGATCAAGACGTTTGTTTTCTTCCACCACACGCCAATAGTCGGTTTGCTCACCACGCAAGAACTTACTATCACCGGTATCAATCACTTCGACCTTGCGCATCATCTGACGCACAATGACTTCGATGTGTTTGTCGTTGATCTTTACCCCTTGTAAGCGGTAAACGGCTTGGATTTCCCTCGCCTGGTATTCTGCCAGCGCAGTCGCACCCAACAAGCGCAGGATGTCATGCGGATTGGGCTCACCGTCGGCAATTACCTCACCACGGTTAAGTTTCTCACCCTCAAACACGTCCAGATTACGCCATTTAGGAATCAGCTCTTCGTAATGCTCACCGTCTTCACCGGTGATAATGACACGCTGCTTACCTTTGGTCTCTTTACCGAAGGAGATTGTCCCGGTTTTTTCCGCCAGAATCGCACCGTCTTTCGGCTTACGCGCTTCAAACAAGTCAGCAACCCGTGGCAAACCACCCGTGATGTCACGTGTCTTAGAGGATGCTTGCGGCAGACGCGCCACAACTTCGCCGACCTGCACGGTTGCGCCATTGGTAGAGCTAACGATTGCGCCCGCTGGCAAGGGGTATTGCACCGGAATCTTCGTGCCTTCAAAGAATACACTATCGCCACGCTCATCCAACAAACGCACGGTTGGACGCAATTCGCGACCGGCGGTAGGACGGTTTTTAGGATCCATGACTTCGATGGAGGACAAACCTGTCATTTCGTCTACTTTAGTCTGCACCGTGACGTTATCAATAAAGTCACTGAAACTGACTTGACCCGCTACCTCGGAAATAATCGGGTGGGTATGCGGATCCCACGTTGCTACTTCCTGACCGGCGACCACTTTGTCGTAATGGTCAATCGTTAACAGCGCACCGTAGGTCAATTTATAACGCTCTTTATCGCGCCCATTTTCATCGACCACACCCAGTTCGCCGGAACGCGACACTACCACCAATTTGCCATCTTTGTTGCGCACCGTTTTCACGTTGAGCAAATGCACCTGACCGCTGGACTTGACCGCAATGCTGCTTTCTGCCGCCGACCGGCTTGCCGCACCCCCGATGTGGAAGGTACGCATGGTCAACTGAGTACCCGGCTCACCGATAGATTGCGCCGCAATGACCCCGACAGCCTCACCCTTGTTGACAATATGCCCACGAGCAAGGTCACGACCGTAGCATTTCGCGCACACACCGTAACGGGTTTCGCAGGTAATCGCTGAACGTACCACGATTTCATCCACTGCCAGCGCATCAATTTGCTTGACCCATGCTTCGTCAAGGAAAGTACCGGCGGGAATCAGAATTTCATCACCACGGGTAACATCCTGCGCCACCACACGCCCCAATACACGCTCCGCCAAGGCTTCTACCACGTCACCGCCTTCGATGATCGGACGCATTTTGATGCCCTGCACCGTGCCGCAATCGTCAATCGTGACCACCATGTCTTGCGCCACGTCGACCAAACGCCGCGTCAGATAACCAGAATTCGCGGTTTTGAGAGCGGTATCCGCCAAACCTTTCCGCGCACCGTGCGTCGAGATAAAGTATTGCAGAACGTTCAAGCCTTCGCGGAAGTTAGAGGTAATCGGCGTTTCAATGATGGAACCGTCCGGTTTTGCCATCAAACCCCGCATCCCTGCCAACTGACGAATCTGCGCCGCAGAACCCCGCGCCCCGGAATCCGCCATCATGTAGATGGAGTTGAAGGACTCTTGGTAAACCAGATTGCCTTCCGCATCAATGACTTCCTGCTTACCAATTTTCTCCATCATCGCCTTCGCGACTTTTTCGTTGGTACTCGCCCAGATGTCAACAACCTTATTGTAACGTTCGCCCTGTGTCACCAAACCGCTGGAGAATTGCTTCTGAATTTCCAGTACCGCATCTTCCGCTTCTGCCAACAAACCGGCTTTCTTTTCGGGGATCATCATATCATCCGCACAGAAAGAAACTCCGGCACGGGTCGCGTAACGGTAGCCGGTATACATCAATTGGTCAGCAAACACGACGGATGCTTTCAAACCCACCCGACGGTAAGCTTCATTGATCAGCTTGGAAATTGCCTTTTTCTTCAACACCGTGTTGAACAATTCAAACGGCAAACCTTCCGGCATAATGCTAGTTAGCAAAGCACGTCCGACCGTGGTATCCAACACGCGAGTACGCTTGATGAATTCACCGTCTTCGTCTTTAAGACTATCAGTAATCCGCACTTTGACTTTGGCGTGGAGCGATACATTACCGGTATCGTAAGCCCGTTGCACTTCCAACGGATCGGCAAAGATCATGCCCTCGCCTTTCGCATTAATCGCATCACGGGTCATGTAATACAGACCCAAAACGATGTCTTGCGACGGCACAATGATCGGCTCGCCGTTGGCAGGTGACAGGACGTTATTGGTCGCCATCATCAGGGTACGCGCTTCCAACTGCGCTTCCAGTGACAACGGTACGTGTACCGCCATCTGGTCGCCGTCGAAGTCGGCGTTGAACGCTGAACACACCAGCGGGTGCAACTGGATGGCTTTACCTTCGATCAGGGTCGGCTCGAACGCCTGAATCCCCAAACGGTGCAAGGTAGGTGCGCGGTTGAGCATGACCGGATGTTCACGGATGACTTCCGCGAGAATATCCCAGACTTCCGCCGTTTCACGCTCGACCAGTTTCTTCGCCGCCTTGATGGTGGTCGCTAAACCACGGCGTTGTAACTTACCGAAAATGAACGGCTTGAACAGTTCCAGCGCCATTTTCTTCGGCAGACCGCATTGGTGCAAACGCAACGCAGGGCCAACCACGATAACCGAACGGCCAGAATAGTCGACCCGTTTACCCAACAAGTTCTGACGGAAACGGCCTTGCTTACCCTTGATCATGTCTGACAAGGATTTCAGCGGACGCTTGTTAGAACCGGTAATCGCACGACCACGACGCCCGTTGTCGAGCAGCGCATCCACAGACTCTTGCAACATACGCTTTTCATTGCGCACGATAATGTCTGGTGCATTCAGCTCTAACAAACGCTTTAAACGGTTGTTACGGTTGATAACACGGCGGTACAGATCGTTCAAATCGGATGTCGCAAAACGACCACCATCCAACGGCACTAATGGACGCAAATCCGGCGGCAACACAGGCAGCACCGTCATAATCATCCACTCAGGTTTATTGCCGGAATTGATGAAGGATTCCATTAATTTCAAGCGCTTACCCAAACGTTTCAGTTTGGTTTCAGAACCCGTCTCCGCGATTTCTTCACGCATCCGCGCGACTTCTTCCTTGAGATCGGTAGAGCGCAGCAATTCCAATACCGCTTCTGCACCCATGCTGGCTTCAAATTCGTCACCGAATTCTTCAATAGCTTCCAAGTAGGCTTCATCGCTGAGCAACTGAGAGCGTTCCAGCGTCGTCATGCCCGGCTCTGTCACCACGAAGGTTTCAAAGTACAGAATGCGTTCAATATCCCGCAACGTCATGTCCAACAACAAACCGATGCGGGACGGCAATGATTTCAAAAACCAGATATGCGCCACCGGGCTGGCGAGGTCGATATGCCCCATGCGATCACGGCGCACCTTGGTCTGGGTGACTTCAACGCCACATTTTTCACACACCACGCCACGGTGCTTCAAGCGCTTGTATTTACCGCACAAGCACTCATAGTCTTTGACTGGGCCAAAAATTTTGGCGCAGAACAAACCGTCGCGCTCCGGCTTAAACGTCCGGTAATTGATGGTTTCAGGCTTTTTGACTTCGCCAAACGACCATGAACGGATAATCTCAGGGGAAGCCAAACCAACCTTGATTGCATCAAAGTCTTGGGTTTCCTGCTCTTTCTTGTGGAAGTTCAATAAATCTTTCATCGGCAAAATCCTGTGTTAATCCCGTTCCAGTTCGATATTCAGACCCAGTGAGCGGATTTCCTTCATCAATACATTGAAGGACTCAGGCATACTGGCTTCCATGAAGTGGTCGCCGTCCACAATGTTTTTATACATCTTATTACGACCGTTCACGTCATCCGACTTGACTGTAAGCATTTCTTGCAAGGTGTAAGCCGCGCCGTAAGCTTCCAGCGCCCAAACTTCCATTTCCCCGAAACGCTGACCACCAAATTGCGCTTTACCACCCAAAGGCTGTTGCGTAACAAGGCTGTAAGGCCCGGTGGAACGTGCGTGCATTTTATCGTCAACCAAGTGATTGAGTTTGAGCATGTGCATGTAACCCACGGTTACTTTACGCTCAAACGTATCGCCGGTGCGTCCGTCACACAATTGCGTTTGCCCACTTTCTGGCAAATCGGCTAAGCGCAACATGGCTTTGATTTCGGCCTCATCCGCACCGTCAAATACCTGTGTTGCCATCGGCACGCCTTTGCGCAGATTGTTTGCCAACGTAATGACTTCATCATCGGTCAACTCAGCAATCATTTCATCTTGATTTGGATTACCGCCCGTGGCGTAAATTTCACTGATGAATTGACGTAATTCGTCGATTTTTGCTTTGGTATCAATCATCCGCGCAATCTTTTCGCCCAAGCCTTTAGCCGCCCAACCTAAGTGAGTTTCTAATACCTGACCAACGTTCATACGCGATGGAACGCCCAACGGATTCAATACGATGTCCACTGTTTGACCATTGGCGAGGTATGGCATGTCTTCCACCGGCACGATGCGTGAAACCACACCCTTGTTACCGTGACGACCTGCCATTTTATCCCCAGGCTGCATTCGACGTTTCACCGCGATGTAGACTTTGACCATTTTCAGCACACCCGGCGCGAGGTCATCGCCCGCCATGAGCTTGTCACGTTGTTTGTGCAAACGGGTTTCGTAGTGCTTTTTCTTCTCATCAATCTGGTGAGACAGCGATTCGAGTTGGGTATTCACCTCATCATCTTGCATACGGATGGCGAACCAATCTTTTTTCTCCAGATTATGCAAGTAAGATTCGGTCACAACCGTGCCAGACGTTAAGCGATTAGGGCCACCAACGGCCTCTTTACCGATCACCAACTTCGCAAAACGGTCAAAAATATCCGCTTCATAAATACGCAATTCATCGCGTAAATCTTTGCGAACTTTCTTCAGATCTTCTTCCTGAATCGCCAAGGCACGCGCATCACGTTCAACCCCATCACGGGTAAACACACGCACGTCGATAACCGTACCCGTCATGCCCGTTGACACCCGCAAAGAGGTATCTTTTACGTCAGACGCTTTTTCACCAAAGATGGCACGCAGCAATTTTTCTTCTGGCGTCAATTGGCTTTCGCCCTTAGGTGTCACCTTACCGACCAGAATATCACCCGGTTTGACTTCCGCACCCACGTGGATAATGCCGCATTCGTCCAACTTTGCCAGCAGGCTTTCGCTCACGTTCGGAATATCCGCCGTGATTTCTTCTGGCCCCAGCTTGGTATCACGCGCCAGACACGACATTTCTTCGATATGAATCGACGTATAACGGTCTTCATCCACCACGCGCTCAGACAGCAAGATCGAGTCTTCGTAGTTGTAACCGTTCCAAGGCATAAAGGCGATGAACATATTCTGCCCTAACGCCAATTCACCCAAGTCCGTGGAAGAACCGTCCGCCAATACGTCGCCACGCGCAATGACGTCACCAACTTTGACAATCGGGCGTTGATTAATGCAGGTGTTTTGGTTGGAACGGGTGTACTTGATCAAACTGTAAATATCAACACCGCCACGCACTTCGTCGGCTTCATCGTCATTCACACGCACGACCACACGCCCTGCATCCACGGAGTCAATAATACCGCCACGACGTGCTGAAATTGCTGAACCGGAGTCTTGCGCTACCGCACGCTCCATGCCCGTACCAGACAATGGCTTGTCTGCACGCAAGCAAGGAACTGCCTGACGTTGCATGTTAGAACCCATCAAGGCGCGGTTCGCGTCATCGTGTTCCAAGAATGGGATCAGGGATGCTGCCACGGATACGATTTGCTTCGGCGATACGTCCATGTACTGGACTTCGTTCGCTTGCTTCAACGTAAATTCATTACGGTGACGGCAAGAGACGAACTCATCTGACAAACGACCTTCATCATCCAATTCCGCACTCGCCTGCGCGATCACATAATTGGATTCTTCAATCGCTGACAGGTAGTCAATCTGCATGGTCGGTTTACTGTCAATAACCTTGCGATAAGGCGTTTCCAAGAAACCGTAGTCATTGGTACGCGCATACACCGCCAATGAATTGATCAGACCGATGTTCGGGCCTTCCGGCGTTTCGATTGGACAAACCCGACCGTAGTGGGTTGGATGTACGTCACGCACTTCAAAGCCTGCACGTTCACGGGTTAAACCGCCCGGCCCCAGCGCAGAAATACGGCGTTTGTGGGTCACTTCCGACAGCGGATTGTTTTGATCCATGAACTGTGACAACTGGCTGGAACCGAAGAACTCTTTGATCGCCGCCGAAACTGGCTTGGAATTCACCAGTTCTTGCGGCATCAGACCTTCGCTTTCCGCCATCGTCAAACGCTCTTTGACCGCACGTTCAACACGCACCAAGCCAACACGGAAGGCATTTTCAGCCATTTCACCGACGCTACGCACACGACGGTTGCCGAGGTGGTCGATGTCATCGACGTCATCGCGACCGTCACGGATGTCGATCAGCTTTTTCAGCACATCGAGAATGTCGTTTTGATCCAATACACCCGAACCGGTCGCTTCCTCACGTCCCAAACGACGGTTGAACTTCATCCGACCCACGCCAGACAAGTCATAGCGGTCATCGACGAAGAACAGATTGTTAAACAAGTTTTCTGCTGCTTCTTTGGTCGGTGGCTCACCAGGACGCATCATGCGATAGATTTCAACCTGTGCTTCCAACTGGCTACTACTGGGATCAATCTTCAGAGTATTGGAGACAAACGGGCCACGATCTAAATCATTGGTGTAGAGAATCTTAAATGTCTTAATATCGTTGTCGCGCAATTTTTCCAAGAGCGCAGGGGTGAGTTCGTCATTGGCAGAGGCCAACAACTCACCCGTAGAAGAGTCAATAATGTTGTGTGCTAAAATCTTGCCGGGTGTACTGCCCATGCCGGTCATATAATCGTTGGGTACAACCAGCTTGTTCATGCCGGACTTTTCCAACTGACGGATATGCTTAGCAGTAATGCGCCGCCCAGTCTCTACCAAAACTTGGCCGTCCAGCATAATGTCAAATGAAGCCAAATCGCCGCGCAAGCGCTCAGGGATTAACTCCATTTCAATGGAACTGTCACTCAAATGCACCGTCGTTTTGTCAAAAAAGACATCCAGAATGCCTTCATTCTGCATACCCAGTGCACGCAGCAAAATCGTCGCGGGCAATTTGCGGCGACGGTCGATACGTACAAAAATAGAATCTTTCGGGTCGAACTCGAAATCGAGCCATGAACCACGGTAAGGAATTACCCGCGCACTGTGCAACAATTTGCCAGCGGAATTGGATTTACCCTTGTCATGCTCAAAGAACACGCCTGGTGAACGGTGCAACTGAGAAACGATAACACGCTCAGTACCGTTAATAATAAATGTGCCTTTATCCGTCATCAGTGGCAATTCGCCCAGATAAACGTCCTGCTCTTTAATGGCCTTGACCACTTTGGCATCCGCAGGTGCATCTTTGTCATAAATGACCAGACGCAATTTAACACGCAGTGATGTCGCAAACGTCAAACCGCGCAACTGGCATTCCTGCACATCGAACACAGGCTCTGCCAAACGATAGTCGGCATACTCCAACGCAACATAGTTGTTGTAGCTAACAATCGGAAATACCGAGGAAAAAGCCGCGTGCAAACCAACGTCCCTGCGCTCTGCGACTGGCTTTTCCAGTTGCAGGAAGTGTCGATAGGAATCTAACTGAATGGTGAGTAAGTTAGGCACATCCAGTATCTGCGGCCGCTTACCAAAATCTTTGCGGATCCGTTTCTTTTCGGTATAACTCAGTCCCATCGTCTTTCCTCTTCTGGAATCAGAACCCCGGCGCACAACATAAACTGCCGGATTTTTCACTCGCCTTAATAAGCGAGAAAAGGCCGACAGTACTTATGCACTGCCAGCCTGCAAGGTATGTAAGAACTAGTTGCAGTGCAACATGCTCGACCTCAATATTACTTGAGTTCGACAGTAGCGCCTGCGGCTTCTAGCTCTGCTTTCAATTTCGCTGCGTCGTCCTTGCTTGCTGCTTCCTTCACAACGGAAGGAACGCCTTCAACCATGTCTTTTGCTTCTTTCAAGCCAAGACCGGTTGCGCCACGGACAACCTTGATAACGTTGATTTTGTTAGCACCAAAGCTAGTCATTACAACGTTGAATTCAGTTTGTTCTTCAACCACAGCAGCAGCTTCAGCAGCAGCAGCAGGGCCAGCGACAGCAACAGCAGCCGTTACGCCAAATTTCTCTTCGATCGCTGAAATCAGATCAACGATTTCAGTTACCGTCATGTTGGCAAACGTTTCCAACATATCTTCTTTAGTACAAGCCATTTTGTTTCTCCAAAACCTAAATCAGTAATCAATCCAAGCTAATGCCAGCGGCTTCAGCTTTTTGGTCACGCAATGCAGCAAGAGTGCGAGCAAATTTATCCAACGGTGCACGCAGGACAGCAGCCAAGGTGGCCAGTGCCTGATCGCGAGTTGGCAATTTCGCCAGACGATCCAATTCAGAAGCTGGGAGCATAGCGCCGTCGATAGCGACGAACTTTACTTCCATCTTGTCATGGGCTTTGTCTTTCTTGAAGTCTTTAATCAGGCGTGCCGCTGAGCCTGGGTCTTCCTGAGAAAACGCCAATACCAACGGGCCAACCAAACCGTCTTGGATACACTCGAAAGCAGTACCTTTAACAGCGATTCGCGCCAGATTATTCTTCACAACACGCAGGTACACCCCATTCTTACGTGCGTTTTGACGCAACGTAGTGAGTTGAGCTACGGTCAATCCACGGTACTCAGCAGCTACCGCAGAATAAGCACTTGCAGCAACTGCGGCCACTTCAGAGACAATCTCTTTTTTCTCTTGCAGTGTTAATGCCACGTTATCTACTCCTGGTTTGGCGGATAATCCACCATTTATCGATCACGTACCGGAAACATCCGGCTTGCGAAGGAAACAGCGTCCCAAACCATCTTACTGACTCGGGGAACGCCATCTGCGCAGGTTCTCTACACGTAGTGCAGAACCATTAAGCTTCATACGAAGCACCTACGGTCTCTGACGACATACGTCCTGTATATCTTTTTGCCTTGCGGCTGTTTCCATCCTTGGAAACGGAGAATGGGGCAATAACGCCCCAATCCATTAGTAAGACAGTGATGCGTTATCGACTGTCAAACCAGTACCCATGGTGGTGGATACGGAAACTTTCTTCAGGTAGATACCTTTGGACGTGGATGGCTTCATTTTTACCAAGTCTGCTACCAGCGCATTGATATTGCCAACCAGCTTATCGGTATCAAAATCAACGTTACCAACGGAACAATGGATGATACCACCCTTGTCTGTGCGGTAACGGACTTGACCGGCCTTAGCATTGCGGACAGCACCAGCAACGTCAGGGGTCACAGTGCCAACTTTCGGGTTAGGCATCAAACCGCGTGGACCGAGGATTTGACCCAATTGACCGACCACACGCATCGCGTCCGGGCTGGCAATGACTACGTCAAAATCCATCTTGCCTGCTTTGATGTCAGCCGCAAGATCGTCGAAACCCACGATGTCTGCACCAGCAGCCGTTGCTGCTTCAGCGTTTGCACCTTGTGCAAATACGGCAACACGCACCGTTTTACCATTGCCGTTTGGCAACACGGTAGAACCACGCACGACTTGGTCAGATTTACGTGGGTCAACACCGAGGTTGAAGCTCACGTCAACGCTTTCCAAAAACTTGGCACGTGGCAAAGATTTCAAGGTATCCAGCGCATCAGAAATGGCGTAAGCCTTGGTGCGGTCGATCTTTTCAGCGATTGCCTTTTGGCGTTTAGTCAATTTTGCCATCTTACATGCCCTCCACTTCTAGACCCATGCTACGCGCAGTGCCTGCGATGGTGCGGATTGCCGCTTCCATACTGGCTGCTGTCAAGTCTGGTGTTTTTGCCTTAGCAATTTCTTCCAGTTGTGCAACGGTGACTTTGCCAACTTTATTGCTATTCGGTTTTGCACTACCCGATTTGATACCGACTGCTTTTTTCAGCAGAACAGAAGCTGGCGTGGTTTTCATTACAAACGTAAAGCTCTTATCGCTGTACGCTGTAATAACAACAGGTGTAGGCAGGCCGACTTCAAGGTTCTGTGTCGCAGCATTGAATGCTTTACAGAATTCCATGATGTTCAGACCACGTTGACCGAGTGCAGGGCCGATAGGTGGACTTGGGTTTGCTTTACCAGCCGGAACTTGCAGCTTGATAAAAGCGATGACTTTCTTTGCCATGATATTTTCCTATAAATGGGTAATAGCGCCTGACGGCTCCCCGTGACTATCTAATCAGGCTTTGCCAACCTGATAGAATTCCAACTCAACGGGCGTTGAGCGACCAAAAATTTGCACGGCAACCAACAAGCGGCTTTTTTCATAATTGACTTCTTCGACTACGCCGTTGAAATCTTTAAATGGCCCATCAGTAACACGCACGACTTCACCCGCATCGAAAAGAACTTTCGGGCGTGGCTTTTCAGCCCCCTCTTCCACTCGACGCATAATGTTATCGACTTCTTTTTGCGTAATGGGGGCTGGCTTATCCGCCTTACCACCAATGAAACCCAGCACCTTTGGCGTTTCTTTCACCATGTGCCACGTTTCATCATTCATTTCCATTTCAACTAACACGTAGCCGGGAAAGAACTTACGCTCACTTTTACGCTTTTGCCCGTCGCGTATTTCAACCACTTCTTCAGTAGGCACTAGCACACGACCAAAGGACGTTTCCAAACCGAAACGCACAATGCGCTCTTCAAGCGAGCGCTTAACTTGATTTTCAAAAGCAGAATAAGCTTGAACTACATACCATCGCATTGCCATCAGACACTTCCTCCGCCGAGCATACTTTTAACTCCCCAACCAAGCAGGGAATCAACACCCCAGAGAAAGATGGACAGAATCAGAACAATGACCATTACCATTAAGGTAGTCTGCAACGTTTCAGCACGAGTAGGCCAAACCATCTTGCGAACTTCCAGACGCGAGTCCTTCATAAAGCCCAACAAGCGTTTACCTGACAAACTGGATAGAGCCACAGCCACAGCCACACCGACAATAGCTAACAACCCCAACACACGTAGCAATAAAGAGACGGGCTGACCTTGCCAATTTTCAAAATAGTAAAAACCCACAATCCCCAAGAACAGGAGTGCGATAGAAATGACAAGCTTTACTGTATCCAGCGATGAGCCCTGTTCTTCGGTGTGTACTGACATTTATTTTTTACCAAACCTGATAGCCGAATGACTTTGGATAACACACTGTAAACAGTTTAACTACAATGACCACAATTCATCGTCCAAAGCCATCTATAAAGATGGCAGGCCAAGAGGGAATCGAACCCCCAACCTGCGGTTTTGGAGACCGCCGCTCTGCCAATTGAGCTATTGGCCTGTAAAGGCAAGAAAGAGCAGAGAGAATACTCTCTGCTCTTTCAAAACACAAGATGTTATTTACGCAATGATCTTGGCAACAACGCCAGCACCAACGGTACGACCACCTTCGCGGATAGCGAAGCGCAAACCGTCTTCCATCGCGATTGGGTTAATCAGCGTAACAACCAATTTAACGTTGTCACCTGGCATAACCATTTCGACGCCTTCTGGCAATTCGCAGGCGCCGGTTACGTCCGTAGTACGGAAATAAAACTGTGGGCGATAGCCTTTGAAGAATGGCGTGTGGCGACCACCTTCGTCTTTAGACAGAACATAGACTTCTGCTTCAAACGTGGTGTGTGGCTTGATTGAACCCGGCTTGCACAGAACTTGACCGCGTTCAACTTCTTCACGCTTAGTACCACGCAGCAACAAACCAACGTTGTCACCCGCCATACCTTGATCCAGCAACTTACGGAACATTTCAACGCCCGTAACGGTAGTTGATTTAGTATCGCGAATACCAACGATTTCGATGGTTTCACCGACTTTGACCACACCACGTTCGATACGACCGGTTACTACTGTACCACGACCAGAGATAGAGAATACGTCTTCAACCGGCATCAAGAATGTACCGTCGATAGCACGCACTGGGTCTGGAATGAAAGTGTCGATAGCTTCAATCAAACGTGCAATGGATGGAACGCCGATGTCAGATTCGTCGCCTTCCAGCGCCATACGTGCTGAACCCTTAACGATAGGGGTATCATCACCGGGGAAATCATAGCTAGACAGCAGCTCACGCAGTTCCATTTCGACCAGTTCTAACAACTCTTCGTCATCAACCAAGTCACATTTGTTCATATAAACGACAACGTATGGAACACCAACTTGGCGAGACAACAAAATGTGCTCACGTGTTTGTGGCATTGGACCGTCAGCCGCTGAACAAACCAAAATAGCGCCGTCCATCTGAGCAGCACCAGTGATCATGTTTTTAACATAGTCAGCATGGCCTGGGCAGTCAACGTGTGCGTAGTGACGTGTTTCAGATTCATATTCTACGTGTGCGGTAGAAATGGTGATACCACGTGCTTTTTCTTCAGGAGCCGCATCGATCTGATCGTAAGCTTTTGACTCACCGCCAAATTTCTTGGCCTGTACAACTGTCAACGCCGCTGTCAGCGTGGTTTTACCGTGGTCAACGTGACCGATTGTGCCGACGTTTACGTGCGTTTTATTACGCTCAAATTTACTTTTTGCCATGATCGATAACTTCCGTTAAATTCCTGAATAATTGGTGCTCTCAGGCAGAGTCGAACTGCCGACCTCATCCTTACCAAGGATGCGCTCTACCACCTGAGCTATGAGAGCAAAACCATTTTAACGACTCAGCCAGAAATTGGAGCGGGTGATGGGAATCGAACCCACACAATCAGCTTGGAAGGCTGAAGTTCTACCATTGAACTACACCCGCCTGAAGTCGTGTGCCCACACCGTACCGCATGACAATATGCATCAAGCTGAACGTGCAAACTAAAATATGGTGGAGGGAGAAGGATTCGAACCTTCGAAGGCAGTGCCAACAGATTTACAGTCTGTCCCCTTTGACCGCTCGGGAATCCCTCCGACTGGAAAGGACGGCATTTTGAGTGAATCACTCGTCAATGTCAACCTTGAAAAAGCAGAATTTTGTCATTAATTTTCGACGGCTAAACTGGTAAGTTCGTCGGCTTAATTGTTACAAAAATTAGCGGATTTGATCATAATGCGTATCGTATACAAAAATCCAGTTTTTATTTAGGAACCATCAATGAAAGTTACAATTTACGGTTCGGGCTATGTCGGCCTAGTCACCGGTGCTTGCTTAGCACAAGTGGGCAATGACGTGCTCTGCGTCGACGTTGATGAACGCAAAATCAATATGTTACTCAATGGCGAAATTCCCATTCATGAACCTAGCCTCGACAAAATGGTGCAAGCCAATATTGCCGCCGGGCGTTTGAAATTTACCTTATCAGCCGCCGAAGGCGTGGCACACGGTTTATTTCAGTTTATCGCCGTCGGCACGCCACCGGATGAAGACGGTTCGGCTGACCTGCGTTATGTACTCACCGTTGCCCGCTCGATTGCGCAACACATGGACGGCTACCGCATTGTGGTCGACAAATCCACCGTCCCGGTCGGCACGGCTGACCGAGTACGCGCAGCGATGCTGGAGGTATTGGAACAACGGGCTTTCAACGCCGAATTCGACGTGGTATCCAACCCTGAATTTCTAAAAGAAGGCGCAGCACTTGACGATTTCATGAAACCCGATCGAATTGTAATCGGCACCGACAACCCACGCACCACTGAACTCATGCGCGAACTCTACGCCCCGTTCAACCGCAGTCATGACCGATTAGTGGTGATGGACATTCGTTCCGCCGAACTCACCAAGTATGCAGCCAATGCAATGCTTGCCACCAAAATCAGCTTCATGAATGAACTGGCGAATATGGCGGAATTACTCGGCGCTGACATCGAGAAAGTGCGCATCGGCATCGGCTCCGACCCGCGCATTGGCTATCATTTCATCTATCCCGGTTGTGGCTACGGCGGTTCGTGCTTCCCCAAAGACGTGCAAGCACTGGAACGCACCGCGCGTGAAATCGGCTATAACGCCGAATTATTGTCGGCGGTAGAGGCCGTCAATTACCGCCAGAAAGACAAACCATTCGAGAAACTTCAAAAGCATTACGGTGCCAACCTCGAAGGCAAAACCGTAGCGCTGTGGGGCTTGGCCTTCAAACCCAATACCGATGATATGCGTGAAGCCTCCAGCCGTAACTTAATGGAAGCGCTGTGGAAACAAGGCGTTACCGTACAAGCCTTTGACCCGGTAGCGATGGAAGAATGCACCCGCATTTACGGGCAACGCCCTGACCTGAAACTGTGCCAGACCGCCGAAGCAGCGCTGGAAGGTGCCGATTGCCTCGTCATCGTCACCGAGTGGCAACAATTCCGCAGCCCCGATTTCGATGCCATTAAGTCCAAGCTCAACGATCCCGTCATCGTGGATGGGCGCAATTTGTATTCACCCGAACAAATGGCGAAAAAAGGCATTACCTATTACGCAATAGGGCGCGGCTGTTAAGTAACGGCTCAACGCCGCAGCGGGCCAGTATCGGTGTCGATCTTGTAAATCAAGTCGACACCTTGCTGGAGACCTGCTTGCGCCTCAACCTGTAAGTGCTTGTTAATTTGATAAGTAATTGCCACCCGTTGCAACGAGTCAAACAAACCCACGATATAACGCACGTAGAGCCTTGCCCCTAAACGTTTGCCCAAGGCCAGTTCACTTTGGTCGAAATCGCCGTTTTTGGCCTTCAGGCTCACATCATCCAAACCCAAGCTCCCCCCTAAACGTTGCGCAAGATTTTCGCCCCCCGCAATGCCCAAACCCGTAATCGCCTCCATTAATAGGGATGATTGATCACCACTTAAACTGGACATTGCCCGCCCAGTCAGCAAATAACTCAAGGTATCGCTTTGCGTTTGCAGGGGAGTGGAAAATAACGTCGATTCCGGCTGTTGCACCGTGCCAGCCAGTGAAATACCCACTTTGATGTCACCATCAGCCACTTCGCGCACCGCTCGCACATCCAGCCCCGGATTATTCAACGGGCCATTGAAAATCAACCGCCCGCGCTCAATCGCCAAGCGCTGTTCATACGCCTTGTAAACCCCATCCACGACATTGAGCACGCCTTCGGCAATAATATCCTGACGGGTACGCAACACCCGCAATTTGCCCGTCAGTCGCGCATCCAAACCAAAGCCATTGAATGTAACCTTATCGCCCAGTTCAATCACCACATTGGGCTTAATATTCAACGGCGCATCTTTCACCAAAACGGTCGCTGGCTCACCCGCAACGGCTGTAGCAGCGCTACGCCCCACAATCACCACATCATCCGAACGCGCACTGGCAGTCTGCGGAATTTCCCGCAAACTCACCGTCGCTTCAGGAATCAACACGCTACCGCTAATCGCCACCTCGCTAGGGCTGGCTTGAATCCGCAAATCGGGGGAAACCCATGCCTGTATTTCATGCGTATCCATCAACTTGAGCCGATTGCCTTGCAAGCTCACATCCGCCTCCCACTGCGGCAGGTTTGCTAACGACAACACCCCGTTGGCTGTCATAGTGCCGCCGCCCGCCCGCAACGAACCGTTAATCGTGGCACGTTCTGTTCCGCTGGCTTGCATGTTCAAATTAATCGCATCCAATTTCACCCCCGCTTCCGGCAAATGCACTTGCCCCTCGGTTAAGCGCACCTCGCCATTCACAACCGGCTGTTTGAGCAAACCACTGATTTGCACATCACCCGCCACTTTGCCCTGCAAACGGTCAATCTGCGGTGAAAAACGTTCCAACCACGCAATATCCGGCAGTGAGGCATTCAGGCGAGCATTAATCCGATGATTGCCATCCGTGGGCGACAGGTCGATACGCCCATCGGCACGTAATTGCCCATAACTCACCAAATCCAGTTGCGCCTGCACCTCCATCTGCCGGTCATTGAGGCTGACATCCGCACGGGTATTGCTGTATTGAACCGTTTCGGTTTTGCCCTTACTCCCACGCACACTGACACTACTATCGGGCAACCGTAACGCAACACTCGCCACCGGCTTGCCGCCACGTTGCTCAAAACGGTAATCGGCATTGGCTGTCCCTACCACATTCACGGTATCCGGCAACCACTGACGCAACATCACCAGCGGAATTTCCTGCAAATCCCCCGCAATGCTGAATCCCGCAGCAGGTGTCCATGCCGGTTTGCCGCAAGCACGCGCCACCTGATTGTTCAAACAAATCAGCGAACCACTAAACGCCTTAGCAGACGCCTGCAAATTAATCGGCGCAACCGTCTTCCAATCACCCGCCGGAGTATCGCGCAATGCAAGGCTAGGAATCGTGCCTTGCCATTGTCCATTTTTCCAACCGCCGTTCGCAGTTACATCAAGCTTGCCCGACTCATGGGTCACTTGCGCCTTCACTTGATGACTAGTGATTGTCCCCTGCCCCTCAATAGTTGCTGCCTGAATCAGGGTTTCACCCGTTTTGAAATCCTTAAGCTTACCGTCCACCTCATAGCGTTCACCCACTTGCTGTGCCTGCAAATCCAACGCGCCCAACCGGTAATCCTGATAACGCAATTTGCTGCCGGTTAAATCCGCCTGAATCTCTGGCGCTTCTAATTTGCCTTTGAAAATGCCTTCGCCCTGCAAACTGCCTTCCAAACCTTTCCACGCTTTGGCAAGATTTTTGGCATCCACTTTCCAGCGCAAATCAAAGGGCGCGGTGGCTTGCCCGGACACTTCGAGCCGATTGCCGCCGGACTGAATCACCACCTCTTGCGCGGCGAGTTTGGCATCGCCCCAAGCGAGTTTACCCTTGGCATTGAGGTCGTAACCTTCCACGTTGCCGGATAAATCCGCCACATCGAGTTGCAATTGCGAACCATCGAGCAGCCCCTGCAACGTCCCCTTACCCTTGGCATTGCCGCGTAAACGCGGGTCAAGCTGTGCCAGTTTTGGCGCATCTATCTGCCAGTTGATGTCGAGTTTGTCGCTGGCAGCACCATTTGCCAGCAAGCGGTTATCGCCAACTTTGGCATCCAGCGCTTGCAGATTGATGACCTTGCTGTTCCAGTCGCCCTGCCCGCTTATGTCCACAGGATATTCACGCAACTTGCCCTGCAAGCGCGTCACGTTCAGTGTCGTTGCTTGCAATTTACCCTGCTGAAAGGTGCCGCCCGAACGCAGTTGCACATCAAGCGCAGCAGGCCAGTCTTTGAGAAACGCTTCTGGATTCAACTGGCTGCCGTCAACTTCGGCTTGCCAAATCAGCGCATCCTGCCAATCCACATGCCCCGTGGCACTCAGCGCCCCCGCCGCACCATTAAGCTGCAATTGCGCTACCGTGAGGTCAACAAACGAACCCTTTCCCTGCAAAGTGCCTTGGTAGCGCGGGTAAGCGGCATAAGCCCAATCCGCCGTCATATAGAGGGTATATTGCAATAACTCGCCGCCCACATCAGCTTTCGCTGTACCGACACCCCACGTTGTGCTGTTCGCATCCACAACCACACGCAACGCCAGCTCGTGCGGTTTAGCCAATTGCATCGTGCCATCCAATGCCACATCGACCTTGCCTTGTGCGTCGTAAAGCTCAGCTTGCAAATTATCGAGGTGTAATTTTCCGTCATGGGCTTGCGCATCCAATTGCACATCACGCAAGCGCAATGGGTGTTCACCTTGCCAAACTTCCAGTTCCTTGATGCGGATTTGTTGGGCATCGAGATTCAGTGGCAATGCAATCGACATTAATTCAAACGGACTGCTGGCTGCCGCCTCCTGACTTTCCGGCAAGCGAATCACCAATTTATCAGCCAGCAAACGGCTGACCCGTAAGGTCGGCGGAGAAGCCACTTCCACCTGACTATCCAGGTCTACATTGTCAGCTTCCAATGTGGCACTGTCGCTTTCCCAGCGGATACGACTGGCTTTGAGACCCGTTGCCAGCGTGCCTTCGACATTTTCCAGCGTGAGACCAGAAACAAAATAAGGCGCATTATTTACCAAAAACCGCGTACCGGTTTGCGACAAGGTTAGGAAAGCAACACTTCCTAACACCAGCAACAGGAGTAGAAAAATGACCAGCAAGGGGTTAACCAATAAATGTTTCAGCCATTGATTCACAAGTCAGGCCCCAAACTAAAGTAGAAATGCACATCACCGGGATCATCGGTCGGCGCGGCAATATCGGCACGTATCGGCCCCAGCGGGGATTTGTAACGTACCCCGAACCCCGCCCCCACTTGCATGGTCAAATTCGCGGTATTGTCAAACGCATCCCCTGCGTCCACAAAACCCGCCGCACTCCAGTTATCCACCACTGGGCGTTCGTATTCAACGCTGGTGGTCAACACATGCTTGCCGCCTAACACATCACCAGCAGCATTGTTTTCCCCCAAGGACTCGAAATCGTAGCCGCGCACCGAGCTTTGCCCGCCCGCAAAAAAACGTAGCGATTTGGGCATAGTATCGAGATCATCGGTCAAGGTTGTACCTGCCGCACCTTGTAAAATCAACTTATCGCGGTTGTTTAATGTGCGCAGATACTTACCACTCACTTTGCCTTGCAATACGCTTTGGTCACTTAACACCCCATCGACTGCACCCTGCACTTCAGCCGCCACTTGCCAACCCTGTGAGGGGAATAATAAATCGTCGGTTTCGGTCTTTTTAACCCGTGCCCCAGCAAGCGTCAGTTGCGAACGGGTTTCCGCGCCACTGGTCACGCGCGTGGTTTCATCGAGGTAATTGATGAATACCGTTTGTTGCCAATCGTGGCGATTGCGGCGGTTATAATCCAAGCCCAGTTTGAGCGCTTCGCTTTCGATCCCGTTGTTGTCGGTATGGCGTACCCCGCCGGAAAGACTGGCAAACTCGTGTTCTGGTTGCCATAGCGGTACTTTGTAAGCGCCTTCCACCGACTGCTCATTTTGCGCCACTACACCTTTGGCATTGAATTTGTGACCTTTATCGTTAACCCAATGCGCATCCATGCCGGTTTCGACCCGAAACCCGGTATCGGTGCCATACCCCACCCGCCCATCATAGGTATAGCGTTTGCGCCGTGTGGCTGTAATGCCCACAGGCACGACACCGTTTTCGGCTTGTTGGTAAGCGCCGCTCACTTGCACTTCGTTGTAATAACCGCTGCCTTCCAACATCCGCTGCTGTTTCAGCAAGTTTTCAGCGTTGTAGGTATCGCCCTCACGCACGCGCAAATAGCGATTGAGGTATTTTTCCGCCAACACATTTTGTTCCACTTTAACCTTGCCCACTTGGTAACGTTTACCCGTCTCAAAATGCAGGCGTACTTGCGCTTGGCGCGTGTCAGGGTCGACTTGAATTTCCCGCAGCACGTATTCCGCGTCGAAAAACCCTAAGCGGTTGGCAGTACTATTGAGGCTGGCTTTGAAATCTTCGTATTTTTGGTGCACCAGCACATCGCCTGTTCGGTAGGGCAATGCAGCGGTTATCTGACGAAATTCCGGCAAATCTTTGCCCGCGCCCGTCAATTGCACCTCAATAAGTGTCACGCGCACCGGCTCGCCGGGTTGTACCGCCACATGCAACGCCAAGCAATTGCCTTGTTGCACCGGGGTAACATTAAAACGAGCGCTGTAATAGCCCATCGCCTCCGCGCCTTCGTGCAGTTTTTCTTCGGCAGATTCGATGAAACGCTGCACCCGATCGGTCGAGCTATCGCATTTGAGGTTGCGCAAGGAAGGCATGAAAGCCCGTAAATTATCCGCCAGCGCCGTATCCGCCCCCTGCACCGTCACCTTGACAGGGGATTCCGCTTCAGCCGCCGCTTCCGCTTCGGTTTGCTGGAAAAAAGCCGCATACCCCGGTGCGCTTGCACCCAGTAAACATAACCCCCAAATGATTGTTTTCATGCTGCGCTTCCGGCTCCTTATATTTTAGCTGCTACATGGCTTATTGCTCGAATGCCCATTTCAATAAAGCATCCTGCAAGCGCCTTCCGCCACCTTGTGCTTCCCGACCATTATGCAATAACACGATGACCAGGCGCTTACCGCTGCGGGTCAACATATACCCTGCGATAGCCGTGGCATCATTCAACGTGCCCGTTTTCAGGTGGCTGCGCCCGCGTAAATCATCGTCTTTGAAACGGCTTGCCAATGTCCCGTCTTCACCCAGTAGCGGTAACGACGCCATGAATTCCGGCATATACGGGTCACGCCATGCCATCTCCAATAACGCGCCTAACTGCCGTGCACTGACACGTTCACTGCGCGATAAGCCGGAACCGTTTTCCACTACCATACCAGTGTAGTCGATACCGGCTTTTTTGAGCATATCGGCGGTCGCCATCCGGCTTTTGTCCAATGTCGCGGGCGCTCCCAGCACTTTCGCGCCGATGGTGAGGAACACATTGCGCGTCATCACATTATTGCTCCACTTATTGATGAAGCGGATTTGTTCCCCCAAAGTACGCGACTCGTGAGTATGCAATAATACATCGCCGTCCCGTACCTGCCCGATTTGCAAGTTACCGCTGAACTTACCGCCTTGCGACTGCCACACATCCCGAAACGCATTGAATACGTGCGCTTCAGGGGTGGACAACACCCGCAGCACAAAGTTTTTACCGCAATCGGGCGCATACGCCCCAGAAATCTTGATCGCCGCGTCGGTTTGCTGGAAAGTCGGCTGGTAATGCCCCTTGCGGCAACCGCCTTTTGCCAACACCATGCTATTGTCCAATTGCAAACCGGGAATCAGCGGGAACGGCGTAATTCCCACTTTGCCCGTGGCTTGGTCGGCTTCCAATAGAAAACGGTTCGCCTGAAAGTTAAACATTAGCGCCGACGGCTGGGCGTTGTAGACACGGGTTGGTTCATTGTCGAAAGCCGCTGGGTCGTAATCGGGAATGTTGAAATAACTGTTATCCACCACCAATTGCCCGCGAATCTCTTTCAAGCCTTTAAGTTGCAGATCGTGCAGCAATTGCCAAAAGGCTTCATCGGTTAGAAACGGGTCGCCGTACCCTTTTAGGATCAAATCACCGTTGAGAATACCGTCCTTCAATTCACCGCGCATCCAAGCTTCGGTTTTCCAGGTATAGCTGGGGCTAAGTAACTTGAGTGCTGTCCAAGTCGTCAGCAATTTCATCACCGACGCGGGGTTGCGCGGCACGTTATCGTTATGCACCACCATCGGTACGTTGGCGTTTAAATCGCGGATGTACACACTCAGGTTTTCAGAGGGAATCTTGGCTTGCTGCATGAACACCTGAATATCAGCAGGCAAATCAGCGGTTTGTTGGTGGCGAATCAGGGTAAGTTCAGCCGGTTGCGGTGCTGGGCGAACAGGCAGCAGCGATTCTGCGGCACTAACGCTCCCCAGATTCACGCACAGCCCGATGGTGATGAATAATTTTTTCAACATAATGCATTCGTTATGGTTTTTAAGGGTCTGGTTTAAGGTCGGCTAATTCTAGCACCTCAATACCCGCTGCGGTGTAATGCCAGCGCAAATCAAAATCGTAGAGGCGCATGGCGTATACCCTGTCCACCACTTGCCCTTGCTGGTAGGAAGGGCGCGGGTCTTGACTCAGAATCTGCTCAATCAATACACGCACATCGGTGTGCCATTGCGCTTGTTTTTGCGCACATTGCTGGCTGGCTTGGGCAGAAAACATCACAGGCTGCGGCGCAAGTGGCGCATCCGGTGCAAAGCCTGCCCGCGCTTGCGGCAGCGCATCCGCATACGGAAGATACGGTTTAATATCCAGAATCGGCGTGCCATCCAGCAAATCTGCCCCGGCGAGTTCGAGGGTGATGTTACTCCCTGACACCTGAATCCCGCATAACTCAGCCACCGTCAGACCAATCGGGTTGGGGCGAAACGTGGAACGGGTGGCGAATACACCCAGTCGTGCATTGCCGCCGAGACGCGGCGGGCGCACCGTGGGTTTCCAGCCTTGCGCTTGCGTGCCGTGGAAGACGAAGATTAACCAGACGTGGGAAAAGCCTTCGAGTCCGCGCACGGTTTCGGGCAGGTTGTAGGGGGGCAACAGCGTGAGGGTGGCACGAGCGGCTGTGACCAAACCGGGCTGGCGGGGGATGCCGAATTTTTCTTTGTAGGGGGAAGTGATTGCGCCGATGGGGGAAAGTGAGTACTTCATGTTTACAATAGTCCCCGCAACTTCGCCCACACAATCCCCATGTACTCATACGCCACCCGTTGCGCCGCCAACACAGAGTCACTATCTGGGAATAAGTCAGCCGGACTAAACCCCGCGTTATCTTGCACCACATAATGCGTTGGTGCAGGCACGACATTCACCCCCGCCAACCTGAACAAACCCACCGCACGCGGCATATGCGACGCTGATGTCACGAGAAGTACTTTGTCATCACCCACCATTTGCCGAATAATGAGCGCTTGGGTTTCGGTATCTGGCGACTCCTCATCCACCCGAATATCGGCGGGATTGACTCCCAGTGACAACGCCATTTCACGCATGGATTCCGCATCCGAACCAGAGCCAAACACTCGCCCGCCAGAAACCAGTAATGTCGCCCCCGGCAATTGCCGATACAAACGAATCCCTTCCACCAATCGCCCCAACGATGCCTCACTCAAACGCGCATGGAGCGGAATTGCCGCATCAGAAAATGTACCGCCACCCAACACGGCAACCCATTTTGCATCCCCCACCACCGCAGTCACGGGTGGATATTCATGCTCCAACGCTTTCAAAGCAGGCGCAAATCCCCAACCATAGCTCACCGCCAGCAACAATACCGAACCCGCCGTGACCAAAACCTTGCCAGTTTTCTGCCGATGCGTGAACCACAGCAGCACCAAACCGATCAGCAGCAACAACACACACAACGACAGCGGCATAATGGCGTTAGACAACAGTTTTTTGAACAAGAACATCCCCAGAACTCCCTCACAATTTTGATAATTCAAGGCTATACTTTAGAATATCTAAACCCTAACTTTACATTTGCAAATATGTTTACCGAACGCCGCCTCGCCCCTAAGCTCTTGACCGCCCTCAACAGCAGCCCGATTGTGTTCATCAGCGGCGCACGCCAAGCCGGAAAAAGCACCTTAGTACAAACGCTGGCGGCAGACCACTTCCCCGCCGATTACGTCACCTTCGACAGTCCCACCGCGATGGCAGCCGCTGTTAGCAACCCCGACTTCTTCCTAAGCCGCGACCGCCCACTGATTATCGACGAAGTTCAGCTTGTCCCCGACATCTTCCGCGCCCTCAAAAAACGCATCGACGACTTGCGCCTCAAAGACAAAGCCAACAGTAACGGACGCTATTTACTGACAGGTTCAGCCAATATCATGGCATTGCCCAAACTCGCGGATGCACTAGTCGGACGCATGGCGTTGCTAAGCCTCTACCCCCTCTCCGCACTGGAACTGCACCAACAAAACGGCACATTCCTCACCAACCTATTCAGCAACCGCTTCCCCTATCAAACCCTCAACACCAGTATGGAAGCCACACTGACCACCATCCACGATGCAACATTCCCAGAACTCCCCGGCAAAACCGATGCAGAACGCGAGTTGTGGTTTGACAGTTATATCAGCACCCTATTACAACGTGATGTGCGCCAAATCGCCGAAGTCGAAAAAATCACCTTGCTACCCAGCCTATTACGTCTAATGGCAGCACGCGCGGGCAATCTGGTGAATGACAGTGAAATCGCCCGCAGTGTCGGTCTGAATGCTGTGACAGGCAAACGTTACCGCACCCTTTTAGAATTCATGTACCTCACCACCGATATTCCGCCGTGGTTTCGCAATATTGAAAAGCGCCTAATCAAAGCGCCCAAAGCCTACTTGTTGGACACCAATTTGCTCTGCCACACGCTCGGCTACCGCCTACAAGATTTACCCTTACACAACCCTACGCTGTTTGGGCATGTCCTCGAAAACTTTGTTGCCAGCGAACTCATCAAGCAATTGTCGTTCAGTAATACCCGCGCCAACTTGTTTCATTTCCGCACCAGTGACGGTAAAGAGGTCGATTTCGTCTTAGAACAACCCAATGGACAATTAGCAGGCGTTGAAGTCAAAGCCGCAGGGCAAGTCCAAAGCAGTGATTTCAAAGGCTTGCAAGAACTGCAACAACAAGTAGGCGCTGACTTTCTCTGTGGCGTGGTATTGTATCAAGGCACTGAAACCGTTCCATTCGGTGAAAAGTTGTGGGCAGTGCCATTACCCGCACTCTGGCATTAACTTTGCCCCGGCCCGATGTGTTGCAACTCACGCAAGCCTTCCCCCGCCAACACAAACGCTTGCCCAAACCCCATCACGAAGCGCCCGGATTGCGGAACCAGCCGAAACATCACGAAATCCCCCAAGCCACGCAGCAAGCCCACCACATTGCCAAATCGCGCCTCCATCGCATCCAATAGCGATGCATATTCCGCCGCTTCCCGCGCCACGACCTCTGCCACACAGCGGTAAGTCACACGAGTACGTGCAAAAATTTGCCGCGCCATTTGTTCATCCTCAATCAGCAAGACTGAGAGTTGCGGGTGTTGCAGAATTTCTTGCGTATGGCTCGATAGCCGACTCACGAAAATACAAAAATGCCCCGCGTCATCCTGCACAAATGGCGCATAACTGATCGACGGCTCCCCCCCTGCATCCAAGGTAGCCAATTGCAGGGTTTTTGCACACTTCAGTAGTTGCCCCAGTGTTTCCTCAGGGTTCTTGCTCATGACTTTTCTCCGCAAATAAGCTCATCATACAACTCATCAGTTCATTTTGCGTGATGCGTGCTTGCGGGAGCATCATTCTGTGCAACTTTTTTCTGTTTCAAACCTCTATATAACCATAACAATACAGCACTTAGGAGTTAGACCATGCTCAAGGTATTTTTTTCCTCATTAACAAGGCAAATCATCGGCGCACTGGTGTTTTTAAGCATCATTTCTGCCTGTAGCTTTGACGCCAGAGAACCCGCACCTAATATGACGTTAGCAAGCACCAGTTGGACATTGAAAACCTTGGATGGCAAACCCGTCACCACCGACAAATTACCCACCATTCAATTTGATAACACACGCATGAATGGCTATTCCGGTTGCAACCAATTTTTCGGCAACTACACCAGCAGCAGCGACGGCATTTTCACCACCAGTGCGGTAGGCGCAACTAAAATGGCATGTCTCGATGACAAAAATGCCTTGGAACAACAATTTTTTGCCCAACTGGAAAAAGCCAATCAATATGCAATTACCCTTGAACAACTCCATCTCTTGGATGACAAGCGTAATATTTTGATGGTTTTGAATGCAGCAAAACCAGCCGCTGACAAAGCAAAATAAGATTTTTTACCGTTTATCATAAAAATAAAATGGGCTGGCATTCCCACACTAGATGACCAGCCCTTCATATTCTTAAACTGACACCAACATTTACATAATAACGGTTTCAGTCATGCCTAAGATATTGTCACTACGCACCTTGCTGCATTGCGCCACGCTGCTCTGTGCGCTAACACACTTACCAGCCGTCGCCAACAATCTTGATCCGCTGAGTGAGGCTGAAATAGCACGTGCCACCCAGCGTGCTAATACTGCTCCCCCTGTCTCCACTGTCCGCAGCACCCCAACCAATAGCAGCACAACGACACCCGCACCAGAACTGCTGTTGGTCGAACGTCACCCCAACGCCAAAGGCCAAACCGCCCGCCTAGCGGATGTCTACACCTATTACTACAGCACCAATGAAACCCTTATTGAGGTGATTGACCTCGACACCAACCAAGTGATTTCCAGCAGACGTGAACAAAACCTGCAACTGCCGCTGACTGCCAACGAATTGCAACGCGCCTCTGCTCTCATCTTTGCCGATGACGAACAGCGCAGCCTATTGGATGCCGAATTCAAGCGCATTACCGGGCAAACCCTGAATAACCCCATGCAACAATTACAGGTCAAAGCCTTCGTCTTCCACGCCTCCAGCTTGCCCGAACAGCTTAATGCCGCGTCTCAGCAATGCGGCTTGCACCGTTGCGCCCAAGTGCTGCTCTACACCGCCGATTCCGTGGTGTTTGAAGTCAGCCCCATCGTCAACCTGTCCGCAGGTGTCATTACGCAAAACATCGGCTTCTAAGGGAACCCCACCATGCAATACCGCACTCCCCTACTGGCACTCAGCCTCCTAATCACTTGGCAACAACCCGTGTTTGCTGCCCCTAGCACTGCCTGCACCGGGCAAACACTCAGCAAAACCTTCGCATCCGGTGCAAGCTGGAATCTCTGCTGGACACCCCGCCAAGCCGAAGGCATTGTCTTATCGCAAGTCATCTACAAAGCCCCCAACCACCCCGCACGGCGTGTACTGGGCGAAGCCGCACTTTCCCAACTGGAAACCGCCCTTGATGACGGCTCGGTTGCGCCTTTATTTCTGAGCACCGAAGCCGGTTTCGGCGGCAATAATCTGCAAACCCTCAACGCTGCCGATTGCAGCGGCGGCACACTACAAACCGCCAGCGGGCGCAATGTATTGTGTGCCACCACCCGCGACCACGGCTATTCCTACAAATACACCACCCAACGCCAAGGGCAATTGTGGGAATTGAGCAGCCATTCACAAATCGGCTCGCGCAATTACGCGGTACGCTGGCGCTTTTATGAAAACGGTACGATTGAACCCAGCCTTGGTTTGAGCGGCGAACTACCTGTCGTTGACGCCAGTGCTGCCCAATACGGCTGGCCTGCCATGCAAAGCGGCAAAATCGCCACAGGTTTCACCGATCATGCGCTCTGGCGGCTGGATTTCGACCTCGACACCACCCCAGCCAATGACCTAGTAGAAGAAATCAGCAGCACCCCGAGTTCGGATCGCTTACGCAAAACCAAAGCCATTGCCCCGCTTAACACCGAAACCGGGCGCAGTTTTGACCCCGAAACCAAACGTTTCTGGCGTATCCGCGATGGCATTCTCACCAATGGCAGCGTTGGGCAACTCTCCTATGAACTGATTCCCAACCGTTACGACCACAGCCGCGCCAATAGCAGCAATACCCCCTGGCTGGCGCAAGACGTGTTTTTCACCCGCTACAACGCTTGTGAGAAACACGCTGCCAATAACCCCACCAGCAATTGCACCGCCAACGTTAGCCAATTTACCAACGCTGAGAGCCTCAATCAGCAAGACATCGTAGTGTGGTACAAACAAAGCTACCACCACTTACCCCGCAGCGAAGACAGCAATCGCATTGGCACGGTGTGGAGCAGCTTCCAACTGTTACCGCGTGACTGGCATTCCACCAACCCTTTCTGATAGCGAGAACGATAACAATGAAACCATCAGTTTATGCGTATGCCGCCACCGTTCTGCTGGCACTCGGCAATTTCTTGCCTACGAGCGTACAAGCCGCCGAATTTTGCGCCGATCAGTATTACGTTGACACCACACTCCCCAATCAATCGCGCTGGGATATGTGTTGGGAACACCGCAACCGCGAAGGCATTGTGTTGCACCACATCCATTACACCCCCAAGAACGGCACGCGCCGCATGGTGCTGTATCAAGCAGCCGTGGCACAAATTCACGTTCCCTACGATGACAATGGCGCACGCTACCATGACGTATCCGACTATGGCTTGGGCAATAACTACATGTCTGCATTGACGGCACAAGAATGCGTTGGCGGGCAACTGCTCAGCTATGCAGGCAAAAATGTGCTGTGCCAACAAGTCACACCCCGCGACGATGCTTACAGCGTCGACAATGACCGTTTGCAGGGCGATGCCCTCAGTTTGTTCAGCGTTTCCGCTATCGGTGCGTACAACTACATCCCCGAATGGCGCTTTCTGGATGACGGCGCGATCGAACCCGGCATCGGTGCAACCGGCGCTCTGCAACGTTTTGGCGCGAGTAACATTGCTCAACACGGCTGGCTCTTGGAAAGCAATAAAGTCGGCATTGCCCACCTACACAATTTTTTCTGGAAACTGGACTTCGACCTCGGCGGCACCGGCACCGACGATGTAGTGGAAGAAATCAACCACACCCAAAACGCAGGAAAACTAGCACGCACCCACACGCCATTCACCAGCGAAGCCGCCCGCTCGGTCGATCCGGCAAGCTTGCGCAGTTGGCGCGTTATGGATGGCAGCCTGAAAAACAGCAAAGGTTTGCCACTCTCCTACGAAATCCAGCTCCCCGAATCGTTACAACGCGATGTAGGCCCCAGCACCGAACCCTTTACCCACAACGATTTCTACGTCACTAAGCAAAAAAGCTGTGAATTATTCGCCTCCCACAACCCGACGACCAACGCCTGTGCGGAAAACCTCAGCGCGTTTGTCAATGGTGAAAACCTTAGCGGGCAAGACATTGTGGTATGGCCTTCCACCACGTTCTACCACATGCCCCGCGCCGAAGACGCACCGCGCATGGATACCCACTGGAGTCACATCCGCGTCATTCCTCGCGACTGGCACGACAAAAATCCACTGAGCAATAGCGCGGAAACCACGGCTGATACCACCCCACCGCCGCCACCTCCTCCGCCGCCTGCGACTGGCAGCGTGTCGAATAATGCCAACGGTATCAGCGTCAATGGCAACCTAAGCGACTGGGCAAGCCTGACATCGTTTGGCACTGATCCCGATGACGTGACGGGTACTAACAACAAACTCAACTGGCTAGAAGCATGGGCAGCCAACGACACTGACCGCGTTTACCTTGCCTACAAAACCAAAGGTAACATCGACACCAGTGGTTTCTGGGGCTATCAGGCGTATTTGGATACTGACGCCAGCACCACCAGCGGCTACCGCACCGGCGCATTGGGCGCGGACTACTTAGTGGAAGGCGCGAACCTGTGGCGTTATACCGGCGACGGCACAAGCTGGAGTTGGGCATACCAAGGCAATATGACCGCGCAAACCAGTGGCAATGCCGCAGAATTCAGCTTCCCACGTAGCTGGTTAGGCAATAGCAATGAATTACGGGTTCTGTTCTGGGGCAACAATGCCGCGTTTGGTGGCGATGCGAAAGACGCTTACCCCGATGGCGCATTCAACACCGCCAGCACCACGCGCTATTTCACTTATAAAATGTATATACCAACCACCACCGGAACCAACAGCATCAGCAACCCTGTCACCAGTCTTACCATCAATGGCAATCTGAGTGACTGGAACAGCATGACTTCTTTCGGTATCGACCCAACCGACGTGAGCGGTGCTAATAACCCGTTGGATTGGCAAGAAGGCTGGCTGGCGCACACCAGCAGCAATGTTTACCTCGCTTACCGCACCCTCAATGCGGTAGATACCAGCAAATTCTGGGGCTACCAAGTCTATTTCGACACCGACAGCAATGGCGCAACCGGCTACCAAAACAGTGCCTTGGGCGCGGAATACATGCTGGAAGGTCAAACCGTTTGGCGCTATACCGGCGATGGCGACAGTTGGAGCTGGACACCCCAAGGCACGACCACCAACGCGGCAAGCGGGCAAACCGCAGAATTCAGCTTTCCGCGTAGCTGGTTAGGCAACCCAACCAACTTGCGCCTAATGTTCCGAGGCAATAACGCTGCCTTTGGTGGCACGGCTGAAGACGTTTATCCGAATGCCACGGCAAACCCGCGCTATTTCACGTACCGTTTTCAATAATATGCAAATAAAACTGCTCACCGTAACACTCAGCCTGCTAGTGGCAGGCTGTCAAAACAGCACGGCGAATACCGTCTGGCAGCTTCAACAAGCCAGCAGCAAAGCGCTGTATCAAGCCACCGTGACGTGTGCCGCGCCGCCCAGCGTCGGCACATTTCAGGAATGCCGCTTGCAAGTCGACAGCCCGCAAACCCTACCCACCGATCTCGTGATTGCCGTGGATGGCGGAATGCCATCCCACGGACACGGCTTACCCACCGCCCCGCAAGCGATACCCACGGGCAAACCCGGTGAATTCCGCATCGACGGTTTAAAATACAGTATGCCGGGCGAATGGGTACTGGGTTTCTGGCTGCATTCGGATAACGCCCCCGCCGCACAAGACAAAATCGTCTTTTGGTTCACGCTATGAAAACCCTTACCTACTTACTGCTGTTGGTAGCGCTGCTAGGCATGAAAGGCACGCACAGCACCAATCACAACTGGACAGCAGCAGAACTCGCCACACTGCAATCCCTATCGCGGGCAAACTCCCCCCCCGCAACAGACCCCAGCAACCGCTTTGCGCAACACCCACCAGCACTAGCGCTGGGGCGGGAATTATTCTTCGATCGACGTTTAAGCCGCCATGGGAATATCGCCTGCGCCACCTGCCACCAACCGGATAAAGCCTTCAGCGATGGCAAGCCGGTAGCCATCGCCTTAGCCACTGGCACACGCAACACCCCCTCCCTGCTCGGCGTTGCCCATCAAGACTGGTTTTTCTGGGACGGGCGCAAAGACAGCCTGTGGTCGCAAGCCTTAGAACCGTTGGAAAACCCCGCCGAACACGGTTTAACCCGCACCGAAGTCGTTCGCTTATTGCTCACCGACACCCACTACCAACAACAATACCAAACCCTACTGAAAAACATTCCGACACTGGATGCGCTCCAACAGCTACCAACCGCCGCCTCACCCCAAGGCAATTTGGCGCAATTACAAGCCTGGAAACAGCTTCCACAAGCCCAGCGGGAACAGATTGATGCAGTATTTGCTGCCACGGGCAAATTCCTTGCCGCCTACGTCAGCAGCCTAAGCCCTGCCCCCAATAAACTCGACACACTCGCCCAGCAACCTGCCGCACTCACCCCAAACGAAAGCGCCGGAGCCAAACTGTTTATCGGCAAAGCGCAATGCATCCTCTGCCATTCCGGTGCATTGCTAAGTAACCAAACTTTCCAAAATATCGGCACAGGTATTCTCGGCAAGGACAGCGGACGGGCGGCGGTATTGGACACCCTGCGCACCGATCGTTTCAATTGCCAAGGCAAACACAGCGACGCACCCCCAGAAAACTGTACCGAATTGAAATTCCTAACCCGTAGCCGCCACGCCGTCAACGGGGCATTTAAAGTACCGAGCTTGCGCAATGTCGCAAAAACCGCGCCTTATTTTCACGACGGGCGTTTTGCCACCTTGGAACAGGTCGTCGATTACTACACGCAAGCCGCCCAACCCAACGCGCAAAACGACAACGATCTTCCCCTCATTCAACTCAGCGATACCGAAACACAACAACTGCTCGCATTTCTTAAGGTGTTATAGCCACACGCTAAAACGCCCGCTTGAGCGGGCGTTTCGTCATCAGCAAAGCAACACGGGCTTAACTTTGAGCCATCAACGCTTCATACTTTAACTGCAACTGCGGCTTGGATTCCTTGTGATCCGGGTCCAGCGGAATGCAATCCACCGGACACACCGAGACGCATTGCGGCTCATCGTAATGCCCGACGCATTCGGTGCAGCGTTTCGGGTCAATCACGTAAATTTCATCACCTGCGGAAATTGCATCATTCGGGCACTCTGGCTCGCAAACATCGCAGTTAATGCACTCATCAGTAATCATCAATGCCATAAAATTCTTCCTCTTGAATAGCTGTGTGGGGGCGATTCTATCAACCTACCTGAAAAGATAACATTAACTTCCATCAAAATAACAATACTCAGGCTTTTTCTAGTTCAACCCACGTTCACTGCGAATCTGGACAATTTTGTGCTTCAGTTCAGCCAGCACATGCGGTGCCACAAAGCGCGACACGTCGCCATTTAAGATCGCCACTTCCTTCACCAAGGTCGACGAGATGAATGAAAAACTCTCGCCCGGCATTAAAAACACCGACTCCACATCGGGCGCAAGACTACGATTCATGCTGGCTAATTGGAATTCAAACTCGAAATCGGAAACCGCCCGCATTCCCCGAATCAATACCCGCGCATTTTGTCCACGCGCAAAGTCAACCAACAAGCCTTCAAAGCCCTGCACTGTGACCTGTGTATCCAGATGTTGCTCGACCAATTCACGCTGAATCATGGCAACGCGCTCTTCTAAGGAAAACAGCGGTTTCTTTTTCGGGTTAGACGCGACCCCCACCACCACACGCGCACACAATTTGCTGGCACGCTTGATTAAATCAAGATGCCCTTTGGTGATCGGGTCAAATGTTCCCGGATAGACAGCGGTAATTTCCATAAATACAGGCCACCTTGGTTAATAATGAAAGGCTTAGGGATAACCCTAGTTAACCTCCTTGTAACACCTTATGGTGCGATGCACAATAAGTTTCTTGCTGAAATGCCCTGATTACGCGCCACGTTGGGGCATGAGTTGCACCAATAAGAACAAAATACTCGCGGAAACCACAATACTGGGACCCGTCGGCGTATCCCATTGCAAGGAAAGCCCCACACCTGCCAGCAATGCCAGCACGCCAACCATTACCGCAAACACCGCCATTTGCTCCGGGGTACGTGCAAAACGCCGCGCCGTTGCCGCCGGAATTATCAGCAATGCGGTCAACAGCAGCACGCCAACGACTTTCATTGCCACCGCCACCATTAACGCAATCAACAGCATGTAAGCCGCACTGATCCACCCAACCTTCACGCCTTCCACTTGCGCCAATTCCGCGTGGACACTCAGCGATAACAGCGGACGCCAAATCCACACCATTACCCCGACGACGACCAACGCCAAACTCCAGGTCAACACAATATCCGCGTGTGTTACTGCGAGAATATCACCAAACAGGTAGGCCATCAGATCAACCCTGACGTTTGGCAGGAATGTCAACGCCACCGTCCCCAACGCCAAGGCGCTGTGCCCAATAATACTCAGCAAGGTATCACTGCCCAGTGCGGGATTATGTTGCACATACAACATCAGCAACGCCACGACCACACACACCGCAATTACCCACAGATTCAAGTTCATGCCAGTCATCAAGCCCAAGGCCACGCCCAATAACGCCGAATGCGACAGCGTATCGCCAAAATACGCCATGCGCCGCCACAACAGGAATACGCCCAGCACACCACTCATCAACACCACCGCCAAGCCCGCCAGCAGCGCCCGCGCAATAAAATCATCCATGTTTGGTTTCCTGCTTGTCGGCTGGCAACGGCACAATGCACCCGTGCATATCGTGCTGATGGTCATGGTGGTGGGTATAAACCGCCAAACCCGCCGGTCGTAAATCGCCGAACAGACGCAAATATTCCGGGTGGCGCGACACTGCTTCCGGCTGCCCCGAACAGCAAATATGCCGATTCAAGCACAACACCTGATCGGTTGCCGCCATCACCAAATGCAAATCGTGCGACACCATCAACACCCCGTAACCGTGTACCAGTTTCAACCGATTGATAAGCTGGTACAAATCATTCAACCCGGTAACATCGACCCCCTGCCCCGGCTCATCCAGCACCAGCAATTGCGGTTTATTTAACAATGCCCGCGCCAGCAACACGCGCTGCAATTCCCCACCGGAAAGCGATTGCACCGCTTGTGGCAATAAATCCCCAACACCGACTTCAACAGCACTTTCGCGCACCGCAGCGGCATTATGCCGAGGCAAATTCAAGCCAATGAAGCGCTCCACCGTCAGCGGCAACAAACGATCCAGGTGGAATTTTTGCGGTACATAGCCCACCCGCAACCCCGGCATCCGCCACACCGTGCCGCGATCCGCCTGTTGCAGCCCCAGCAAGATTTTCAGCACGGTGGATTTCCCCGCCCCATTGGGGCCAATCAAGGTCAGCACACTTTCCGGGTACACTTCGAGGCTCACATCGTGCAAAATCACCCGTTGCCCGATGTTCAAGCCGATGTGCGATAACGTTGCCAATACAGTTTGTGTGGTGGACATGCCTGCCTAACGTCTATAAAGAGTGAAAAAATGTTGCGTATTCTAACGATTTTCCTGCTGTTATGCTTACCCGTTTTGCAGTCCTGCCAATCGGAGCCGCCCGCCAAACCCGTGATTGTCAGCACCATTAAGCCGATTCACGCGCTGGTATACGCGATTGCTGGCGGCGAAAACAGCCCGCTGGACATCCGCCAACTGTTGCCTGATGGCGCATCCCCGCACCATTACGCCCTCAAACCGTCGGAAATGCGCACTTTGGAAACGGCGCGTGTGGTATTCCGCATTGGCAGTGGCTTAGAAACGTTTCTCGACAAACCTTTAGCCACCGCGATCTCCACCAGAGAGGTGATTACCCTTGCTGATATTCAGGGCATTCAAGCCCTCGGCGCACGCCAGCAACACGGTGATGAGCACGCCGGACACACCGCTCACAGCGCCGATTCGCACTTGTGGTTAAATCCGGTGAATGCGATTGCCATGAGTCGGGAAATTGCCCGCGCCTTGAGTGCCGTCGATAGCGCCCACCAAGCCGAATACCTTGCCAATGCGCAACAACTGATTGCCGAAATTGAAGCCACCGATGCGCGTATCCGCCAACAACTTGCCCCGTTAAGCCAGCAACCTTACCTGAGCTTTCACGATGCATGGCAACACTTTGATACCCATTACGGCTTGAATTTTGCAGGCGCAGTGACGCTGGATGTTTCCCGCTTGCCGGGCGCACGCCATGTACAGGATATTCGCAAGATTATTGAGGAAAAGCAGGCGGTTTGCTTATTTCAAGAACCACAATTCTCACCCGCCATGGTGAAAACTTTGGTAGAAGGCAGCGCTATCCATATTGGCGAACTCGACCCCTTAGGCATGGAATTACCGCTGGATAAAGACACCTACCCGAAATTACTGCAAGCCGCAGCAGACAGTTTTCAGCAATGCCTCGGTGGACAAGTGGCTCAGTAAATATCCAAATCCAGCAAGGGGTTAGCTTCACGGCGACTTTCACGCAATGCGCCGCCAATGTATTCGTAACGCTGCCCAGCGGGAGGGCTGTAGGCTTGCTGTTGGTAAAGGCTGACTCGGAAGGCACAACCCCCGCGTAACATCACAATATTGCGGTCGTGCATTTTGAGTTGTGCATTCGCGCCACGTACTGTGTGTACCATGTCATTTGCAAACACGGAGTCGCCACGCTTGAGAATGCGCGACTCGCCGCTGCCGCTACTACGTGCCGTCACCTTACCGCGCTTGGACAATACAACACCGACTTCGTGGTGCTCGGTGGTGCTATTGGGTGCTGGCATAGACTACTCCGTCTGACGTTAATTGAAGGGACTCACGGCTATTTCGTCCTTAATAATAGCCTAGCCTGCGTGCCAAACGGTTTTTTTTCCGCTTAAAAAAGCTGAAGTGCAAAAAAAATCCGCCAAACGGTAGTGGCGGATTTTTTCAAATATAAGCGTTACGGCAACACCTGTTCACCACGCAACAAATCATCCAAGGTTTCGCGGGTGCGCACCACGTACACCGCGTCACCGTCCACCATAATTTCAGCCACACGCGGACGGGTGTTGTAGTTGGATGCCATCGTAAAACCATACGCCCCCGCCGAACGCACCGCCAGCAAATCCCCCGGCTGAATGTTCAAATCGCGCTCTTTACCCAAAAAGTCACCCGTCTCGCACACTGGCCCCACCACGTCGTAAGTCGTGGTTTCACCCGCTGGGCGCGGCACGACCGGAATGATTTCCTGCCAAGCACTGTATAAAGCGGGGCGAATCAGGTCGTTCATGGCAGCATCCACGATGGCGAAATTTTTGTATTCTGACAGTTTCAGAAATTCGACTTCCGTGACCAAAATGCCTGCATTCGCCGCAATTGCCCTGCCCGGCTCGACGAAAATTTCGTACTGACGCAAACGTTCGTCGGTGAACAATTGCGCCATGTAGTCGGCGGGCGACGGCGCGGCCTGCCCTTCCTGATAACGCACGCCCAAACCGCCGCCGATGTCGAGGTGGTGAATAGTAATGCCTTGCGCTTGCAAACGTTCCGCCAAAGCCAGCAAGCGTTGCAGCGCATCCATGAACGGCGTGAGCGTCAGCAATTGCGAACCGATGTGGCAGTCGATGCCGACCACTTTCAGGTGAGGCATGGCGGCGGCTTTCACATACACCGCTTCGGCACGACCGATTTCGATACCAAACTTGTTTTCTTTCAAGCCGGTGGAAATGTAGGGGTGGGTTTGCGCATCCACATCGGGGTTAACACGCAACGAGATGGACGCCACTTTGCCCATTTCACCCGCTACCGCGTTGATGCGGTCGAGTTCGGCTTCGGATTCGATGTTGAAGCAACGGATGCCGACTTCCAGTGCCTTGCGGATTTCAGCGGCTTTTTTGCCAAGACCGGAAAACACCACTTTGCTGGGGTCGCCGCCTGCGCGTAACACCCGCTCCAATTCGCCGCCGGATACGATGTCGAAACCCGACCCCAGTCGGGCGAACAGATTGAGAATTGCCAGATTGGAATTGGCTTTCACCGCGTAGCACACCAAATGCGGCTGATCTCCGAAGGCATCGTTGAAAGCGTGCCAGTGGCGTTCCAGCGTCGCACGGGAATAAACATAGCACGGCGTGCCGTGTGCGCGGGCAATGTCAGCGACAGCGACGTTTTCGGCGTGAAGCTGCCCGTTGCGGTATTCAAAATGATCCATGTGTTTAAGCCTTTATTTCGCCTGTTCTTGTTGAGGTTGCGCTTTATCCGGCAAAGTTAACGGGCCTTTGTTGCCACAGCCTGCCAGCAAAGCCAATACGATAGCGAATCCTAGGTATTTTTTCATGCTGTAAATCTCATTGACAAATCCACCGCCCACACATGCTTGGTAATCCCGCCAATCGACACGAAATCCACCCCCGTTTCCGCAATCGCCACCAACGTTTCCGGGCTAACCCCGCCAGACGCTTCCAACGGAATCTTCCCCGCCGTCACGCGCACCGCTTCCCGCATATCCGCAAGGCTGTATTCATCGAGCATAATAATGTCAGCGCGTGCAGCCGTCGCCTCGGCGAGTTCTTGCAAATTTTCAGTTTCCACCTCCACCAGAATACCGGGGTGTAACGCCCGCGCCTGCTGGATAGCCGCCGTGATCGACCCCGCCGCCACAATATGGTTTTCCTTAATCAACACCCGATCATACAAACCCATGCGGTGATTCGTACCACCGCCGCACAATACCGCGTATTTCTGCGCGGTACGCAAACCGGGCAAGGTTTTGCGCGTATCCAAAATCCGGCAAGCCGTATGCGCCACCAAATCCACATACCGCCGCGTCGCCGTCGCGGTCGCCGATAAGGTTTGCAGGAAATTCAACGCTGCCCGTTCGCCACTCAAAATGGAACGCGCACTGCCACGCAAGGTACACAGCAACGCATTCGCTGCCACCCGCACACCATCCCGCTGCTGCCATTCAATCTGCACCGCTGGATCAAGCTGGCGAAACACTTCATCAAACCACGCCACGCCACACAACACCGCGTCTTCGCGGGAAATCACCGTTGCACTGGCTTGTTTCTCCGCCGGAATCAGCCCAGCGGTGACATCACCGGTGCCAATGTCCTCCGCTAACGCCCGTGCAACCGTTGCTGAAATATCGTTAGGTAATTGCATCAGAACCTCAAATAAAAATGGGAGGCGCAGTGCCTCCCATCAAGTGCCCCTGACTCCTCGTCAGATCCCGTTAGATGCGGGTAATACCCATCATCTTCAAAATGGACTTTTCGTAGAACGGTTCGGAACTGCCTTTTTTCATCTTGCGGATGAAGTATTTCTCGAACGCGATCTTCGCCATGTGTACCCACTTGCCTTTCTTGAACCAAGCCACGTTACGTGGTGGAATCTGTGGCAGTGCGACGAAAGCAGCGCCCGTATCGCCCATGTCCGCCAAACAGATAGCGTTCCAAGTGGCGGTGGTGTGCGGCTCTTTACCGGCTAACTCGTCTGCAATGTTATGTACCAGAGAAGTGACCATGGATTCAATCATATAACCGGTCTTCGGTGCACCTGTGGGGACAGGCGTTGCTTCTACTGGCGGAATGGCGATACAAACACCAGCGGAATAGATGTTTTTGTATTTCGGGCTGCGATGTAATTCATCAACAATCACGAAACCACGCGGGTTACACAAACCTTCCACCGCAGCGACCGCATCCACGCCTTTGAACGCGGGCAGCATCATTGCCATGTCAAAATCGAGAACGTGTTCTTTTTCGACTTCGCCTTTTGCAGTCATTTCCGTGACGTGCAGTTTACCGGCTTCAACCTTGGTGGTTTTCGCGTTAGTAATCCACGCCATGTGGTGGTTGCGCAATTCGGATTCGAGCATTCCCTTAGAATCGCCCACGCCACCCAAGCCCAAGTGACCGATGTACGGCTCAGAAGAAACGTAAGTCATTTTGAATTTGTGACGCAGCCCGCGCTTACGCAAGTCAGCATCCACAATGAAAGCGAATTCATACGCAGGACCAAAGCAGCTTGCAAACGGCATCGCACCCACAATGATGTGACCAGAACCTTTCGCCAACAGCTTTTGGTAATCGGCATACGCGCCTTCCGCATGAGTCACGTCACAGACAGAATGCGTGTGACCACCGTGCGGGCCTGCGCCTTCAACTTCTTGGAAAAACAGTTTTGGCCCTGTCGCGATTACCAAATAATCGTATTTAACGGTTTGCCCGTCAGCCAAATGCAAGGCATTGCCTTCAGCGTCAATCTTTTCGCAGCGGCTGCAAATGAATTTGATGTCTTTTTTGGCAAGATACTTTTCAATCGGGAAAGTGATGTCTGAACGAGTACGCCAGCCGACAGCAACCCACGGATTCGACGGCACAAATTGGAAATAGTCACGCTCGTTGACAACCGTGACCTCGTGGCCTTTGCCGAGCATTTCTTTCATCTCATAGGCGGCGGGCATTCCACCAGTACCGGCGCCGAGAATTACGATATGAGCCATTAATGCGAACTCCTAACTAGTGAATGAGGGGATTAATTTAATTATTGAGATTAGTACTTGCCAGCATTTCCCAAAGCAACCAGAATGACACCACAAAACGTGGGCTAGGTCAATGTTACCCTTACTTATCAAAACATTAGCCGAAACTAATATACTATAAAAAATATATACTTCAGCCATCCTCACACGCCATAATTTGCTTATGAATAAGATGACTATTTATCTGGTTGGCGGCGCAGTCCGCGACCAATTATTGGGTTTACCCCTCAAAGATCGCGACTGGGTAGTGACGGGGGCAACGCCTGCGGCAATGCTACAGCAAGGTTTCAAACCGGTGGGCAGCGATTTCCCGGTTTTTTTGCACCCGCAAACCAGCGAGGAATACGCGCTGGCTCGCACCGAACGCAAAACGGCAAAGGGTTATCACGGCTTTCAATTCCATGCCGCCACGGATGTCACCTTGGAACAAGACCTTGCGCGGCGTGACCTCACCATCAATGCCATGGCACAAGACGTTGACGGCACACTGATTGACCCTTACGGTGGACAAGCCGATTTGCAGCAACGTTTATTGCGCCACGTATCCGCAGCATTTGCCGAAGACCCGGTGCGCATTTTGCGGGTAGCACGGTTTGCAGCACGGTTCGCCCCGCTGGGTTTTCAAGTTGCCAGCGACACCCAACACCTGATGCAACAGATGGTCGCGGCGGGCGAAGTCGATGCCTTAGTGCCGGAGCGCGTCTGGCAAGAAACCCTCAAAGCGCTATCCGAACCCACCCCCGCCCGCTTTTTCGAGGTATTGCGCGATTGTGGCGCATTGGCGGTGTTATTCCCCGAAGTGGAGCGCCTGTTTGGGGTGCCGCAACCCGCGCAATACCACCCGGAAATTGATTGCGGCATTCACACTCTGCTGGTATTGCAACAAGCGGTAAAACTGAGCGCTGACCCCGAAGTGCGCTTTGCCGCCCTCACCCACGATTTGGGCAAAGGATTAACCCCCAAAGAAATACTGCCCAGCCATCACGGGCATGAACGCCTTAGCCGCGAACTCACGACACAGCTATGCGAACGCTTAAAAATCCCCAATCGGTTTCGCGAATTGGCGGAACACGTCGCCGAACAACACGGTCGCATCCATAAGGCACTGGAATTGCAACCCAAAACCGTGTTGAACGTGCTGGAAGTCACCGATGCGTTCCGCAAGCCCGAACGTTTCGCGCAATTATTGCTGGCGTGTGAAGCAGATGCCAAAGGGCGCACAGGCTTTGAAAACCGCCCTTACCCGCAAGCGAACTATTTTCGGGATGCGTTACGGGCGTGTCAGCAAGTGGATGTACAAACGGTTATCCAAGCCGGTTTCCAAGGGGCGCAAATCAAAGAAGAATTGCACCGACGGCGCATCACCGTTATCAAGCAAATCCGCAAGGAATCTTGATATTCGCCCGCAGTAGCCGCATATTGGTGATAGCTTATGATTATGAAAAATAGTGAGGAATTGTCATGATGGAAGAAAGAACCGCGTCATTCGGCATTGGTCAGGTGATCCATCACCGCCTGTTTAACTATCGTGGCGTCATTTTCGACGTTGACCCCGATTTCAAAGGCACCGAAGAATGGTTTCAGAAAAACGTGGAAGCCGGTAGCCCGACCAAAGAAGAACCGTGGTATCACGTCTTGATTGATCAAGATGGGCGCGTCGCTTACGTTGCCGAACGCAATCTGGAAGCCGAGGAAACGGTCGAGCCAGTTGAACACCCCTTGCTGGAAAACTTTTTCACCGGCTTTGCTGGCGACCATTATCAGGCACGGCAGACGCTGAATTGATGGCATGGGACTGGTTAAACCATTCCAGTTACTTGGCGGCTTTTCTGGTCGGGTTGTTGGGCGGCGTCCACTGCCTCGGCATGTGTGGCGGCATTGTCAGCGCCTTGACATTTAGTTTACCCGCTGCACAACGCAATCATCCTGCTACCCTATTCCCCATCTTGCTGGCGTACAACACCGGGCGTATCGGCGGGTATACGCTTGCGGGGGCATTGGCAGGCGGTATAGGCGCGGCATTCCTGTCATTGGGCGGGTTGGACAGTGTGCGGCACGGTCTGCAAGTGTTCGCCGCCTTATTTACCATCGCGCTGGGGCTGTATTTGGCGGGTATCTGGGCAGGTGTGGCGCAAGTGGAAAACGCGGGGCGCACCTTATGGCGGCACATTGAACCGTTGGGGCGGCGTTTCATGCCAGTGAATTCCCCTGCAAAAGCGTTGCCACTGGGGTTTGTGTGGGGCTGGTTGCCGTGCGGCTTGGTGTACAGCGTGCTGATTTGGACGTTATCGGCGGGCAGTGTCGCCAAGGGTGCGTTGCTAATGCTGGCGTTTGGATTGGGGACCTTGCCGAATCTGTTGCTGATGGGCGCGGCGGCGGCGAAGCTTGCAAAATTTACCCGCAACCAAACCGTGAAACGGGTCGCCGGTTTGCTGATAGTGGGGCTGGGATTGTTGTTGTTATGGCAAGCGTTTTAAACCAACCAGTCTGCCATCCACAGACGTAAGCGTAAACCCCAGCCGGAGGTTAGCCCGACTTCGCGGAAACGAATGATGCCTTCTTCATCTAGCACGTAACTGGTAGGCACGCCTTTGATGCCGTATTGCCCCGATAATGAGCCATCTTCATCCACGATCGTGACCCACTCGGTGATTTTTTCGCGTTCCATGTAACGCTGCACTTCCTCAGCGCCACCCGATTGAAACGCAATCGTGATCACTTTCCAGTCTTTAGCAATGCCGCTAATGCTGCCTTGTTCCAATTCGCACATCGGACACCAACTTGCCCAAAAGTGCAGCAATACGGGCTTGCCACGGTAATTATCAAGGTGGATGACGTCACCATTCAAGGCAGTGCGTTCAAAATCCGGGGCTTCGCCGTCGAGCATTCCGCGCTGCTGCCAAGTGCGTACCCCGAAAATAATAGTGAGGATAATCAGGGCTTCTAGCAACCAGCGTGGCCAACGGCGTTTTTTGGGTGGCTGGTCATTATGCTCTGAAGTGTTTGCTGTCATTGTTTTCCGTGTTGGTTGATTGAATGCCGCGATTGTAGCACGCTCCAACTGAATGCCTGCCGATTCCCTTTCACTCCTCACATTACAAGCAAAAAACATCCACTAATCCGCTTTTTATTGCCGTCAGTAAAAAGTTTATGGATGATATGACGAGTCTTGAGAAATCACCCATCCGTCAAAATAATAATAATTACTTAAAATATCCAATAAAGACGAGACACATTATGAATACTAAAAAAATCTTGCTGGCTGCCACCATCCAATCCATTTTATGCGCTGCCCCTGCTTTTGCCGGAGATGTAGAGATTAGCTTACCCGCTGCTGCTGACGCTTTCACCGTCGACCAACCCGCAGGCACAGAACTCATGCGCGTCAATGGCGACGGCAATGTCGGTATCGGCACTGCCACTCCTGCTCGAACCTTAGACATTGTGGATGCAACCGCTATTGACAATGATGCAGCAGTATGGATTACACAAAATGCCTCGTCCGAACATACCCTGACCGTTTCAGGGAGTGATGTACTCACGCAAAACACCGGCTTATACCTGCGTACCCAAAAAGTGGGAACGATCAAAACAGGTAACGGCGCAGAATTACGCCTCGGTGCAGGCAACCGTACCGATTATTTAAACATCATGCCGTCGGGTAATATCGGTATCGGCACAACAGTCCCCAGCAATGGCACTGCCAACGGCGGCAAAGTTCTCAAGCTGGATGTAGAAGGTGCAATCGGCGCGAGCAGCTATTGCGACGAAAACGGCGAAAACTGCAAAACTATCCTGCAACTGGCTGGCGGCGGTGGTACTGCCGACAACCTCGGCAACCACACCGCCACGCAGAACATAGACCTCGCCGCCAACAAACTGGTCGGCAATGGCGGTACAGAAGGCATCGTCATTGATGCTACGGGTAACGTCGGCATTGGTACAACTGCGCCAACTAGCTTATTACACGTTGAGAAAGATCACGCTGGAATGACTGCTATTGTGGTCGGAAACCCCAATACTGGTGCTGATGCAAGCGCACGGCTCGGTGTTGCAAATGCAAGCAAAACTGCGTTGCTGGCAATGAATTCGCCTAATGCCACGCTCAACCCTAACAGTGCAACACTGTTCACCAATGCAGATAAACTCATCATTGCTCCCGGTGGAGATGATGCGACTCGCGCTATTCACCTGACAGGCAGCCTGAATTCACTCAGCAATGGTCTGACCGTCCATTCTTCTACTGGTAATATTGGTATCGGCACGGTCACACCCACCGAAAAAGTGGATGTACGTGGTGGCAATGTTCGTATCGAATCCACCAATCTATTTGAATTGCAAAACGTAGCCAACGGTATGGGTTATGACATAGGTTACGGTGTCGGCACAACACTCATGAGCCAAAACCACATCAATTATGTTATTGATTCAGTCGATAATGGCACGACTGGCGCACATAAATTTCTCACCAGAAGTGCGGGCGCTACCGTAGAGCTGTTGAAGATTCTTGAAAATGGCAACGCAACACTCAAAGGAACACTGACACAAAGCTCAGACGAGCGCTTAAAAGAAGAAATCAAACCCGTTTCAGACGCTCTGGAAAAGGTTAAACAACTACAAGGTGTTACCTTTAAATGGAAAGATGCCAAAAACAATGACACTGACACGCAATTGGGTTTGATTGCCCAACAGGTAGAAAAGGTCATGCCCGAAGTCGTAGAAACGACTGATGATGCCGATAAAACCAAAAGCGTGGCTTACGCCAACTTGGTGGCACTGCTGATCGAAGGCATGAAAGAGCAGCAGGCACAAATCGACGCGCAGCAACAGCGCATCGACGCACTCGAAGCGAAATTGAAATAAACCAACGCATCGGCGGGGGCGCGTTGCCCCTGCCTTTTTACACAAATTATAACAATTAAGCAGGTGCGCATTTATGAACAAATTTTTAGCGGCTGACTCGCCCACTCGCGGCAAACCCGCCTTATTAACGTCCGTCTCGGTATTGCTGGCAGTGCTGGCAATACCACATATTGCTTACGCGGATCAAATCATTGGCGACGGCACAACCCACACGATTGGCGCAAGCGCAATTCAAGATATGAACTGCCAAGCCGTTACCGTCAGCAGTGGCGGAGTAATGGACTTAGCCGCTGGCGGCACCTTACAAGAAGTCTCCACCTTGACGATCACAGGTGAACTCAAAGGCGGCACAGGGCAAATCCTCAAACTGGCAAGCTGGGTTAATAACGGCACAGTCAGTTCCATCCCCACCAAAATTGAATTCACCACCGATTGCGGGCCGATCACCGTTGCAGGCACAAGTGATACCGACGGTGACGGGATTAGTGACGACCTCGAAGGCGGCACAGACATTAACGCTGACGGTAAACCCGATTTGGATGTGGATAATGACGGTATCTACAACTTTCTTGACGATGACAGCGATGGGGACACCAAGCTGGACAAGGATGAGGGAACAAGTGACAGCCATAACGACGGCATTCCGAACTGGTTGGATGCTAACGATGCGCCCGCTAATCTTGCCCCAACCATTACCTCACCCGCCGCCGCAACCTTTACCGAAAACGCCAGTGGTGTGGTGCTGAATGTACAAGCCGACGATGACAAGGATAGCGAAGGCAATGGCTTGACTTATAGTTTGACCAATAGCGGCACCGATAACGCCCTGTTCAATATCAATGTAAACAACGGTGAAATTACCTTCAAAACACCACCCGATTACGAAGCACCTGCCGATAATGGCGCGGACAATGCTTATAGTCTGGAAATTAAAGTCTGTGACAGTGCCTCTACCTGTGCGGTACAAACCTTGACCGTCAACGTCACCGACATAAATGAAACGGATGCTGACGGTGACACTGACAGTGACGGCATCCCCGACACCACTGACCTCGACGATGACAACGATGGCATTGCTGACTTGACAGAATGTCCAGCAAAACCAACAAAGGCGGGCGCAACACCTTTTGAAAAGCCTGATGGTACATTGATTTTTAGCGGTGAAGTTTCCATGTCTGTTGATGGTACGTATGACACCAACAGCATCACCATCAATAAACCTGTGGGCGCAACGGTGGCGGCTGTTTACGCCTTTTCTGCCGGTACGGGATTTGGCAATGCGACATCAGAAATGAAGGTAAATGGCGTTAATGTCACACTTGACCATACGGAAACATCCTCTGCTGTTAGTGGTTCACCTAGCGTAGTCAACAAATGGGGCGAGATAACCAATCAGGTAGGTAGCATCATTGACGCGCTTCCCACTGGCGCATCCAGCATCCAATTATCAGAAACCACGCCTGCCAACAGTGAGGGAACGGCTTTAATCGTGGTATGGAACAATCCAAACATTGTGGACGGGATGGTGGCATTAAAATTCACCTCAGTACGTACATCGGATGGTCAAACTGTTACCGTCCCCACACTTCCGATTGACACCACGCATCCTGACTATGCTCTCAAAGCAGGTATGGGCATTAGCTTCAGTGTTGGCGACCCGGCTGCTGGCGACCCACAAGTTTCTACCATAAAAGTCAATGGTACAACCGTATCAACCGTTGCTGGTGGCTATGATGATGGCCTATTAGCCAATGGACAATTGTGGACGATTGGTGATGATGCCGACGTATTTTCAACCACCAGCGAAAAATGGGACATCAAAAATAACGTTGCGCAAGGGTCAACTTCCATCGCTTTTGCATCATCCAGTAGCCATATTTTTGACTTTATCGGCATCATCTGGATAGAAGGGCGTAGAATTCCACCCGATCCGAGTACGCAAACGTCATGCGACCACGACAATGACGGTCTTGATGATGACTTTGATCTTGATTCCGACAATGACGGCATACCTGACAACGTAGAAGCGCAAACCACCTTAAACTATATTGCGCCGAAAGGTGATGCAGCGGCAAACAATGGGTTGGATTCTGCCTACGGTGCTGGCTTAACACCCGTCAACACCGATAACGCGGATACTGCTGACTATTTAGATACTGATTCTGATAATGACAGCACAGACGACCAAACAGAATCCGGCAATATCAACGCCAACGCAACCTACGCTGACCCTAATGGTTCACTGGATACGGGTGCTATAACCTTACCCAATATTGATAAGGACAATGAGCCTGATTTCCGCGATGCCACCAATGATACCGACACCGACAAAGATGGCGTACCGGATGTCAACGACCTCGACACAGACGGTGACGGCATCCTCAATAGTGTGGAAGGCACGGCAGATGCGGATAGTGACGGCATTGCCAACCAGTTCGACCTCGATTCCGACGGCGATGGCATTCCTGACAATATCGAAGCGCAAACCACCGCCGGTTACAAACAACCCGCTGGCACAGTGGGTGCGAACGGCGTAGACACTGCCTACGGCGCAGGTCTAACCCCTGTCAATACTGACGGCACAGACACGCCGGATTATCTGGACACCGACTCCGATAACAGCGGCGCAAACGACACGGCAGAAGCCAAACTTGCCTTGGCGAACGCAGATGCCGACGGCGATGGGTTGGATAATGCGATTGACGCAGATGATGCCAGTTTTGGCTCTGCCAATGCAGGCATTACCGACGTATTGGGGACTTATCCGAAAGTTGACACACAGGTAAACTGGCGGGCAATTAATACTGCGCCAGTCATCCCAAATCCTGCGGCTATCGACTACGTGGAAAAAACCACTGCCCCAGCCGTTGATCTTGCAGCGACCGACGACACCGATACCGAAGGCGACAAGCTGGTCTACAGCGTAACCGGCGGCGATGACGCAGCCCTGTTTACTTTCGACACCGTAACAGGTGTGCTGACTTTTAAAGCCACACCCAGCTTTGCTACCCCTACCGATGCAGACGGCAACAACACTTATCTGGTGGAAGTGGCGGCGACTGACAGCGAAGGCGTTATTACCAAAAAACTGCTGACCATCACCGTGCTAAAAGATACCGATGGCGACAGCATCGGCGACAAGAACGATCTGGATTCTGACAACGACGGCATCCTCAATAGCGTAGAAGGCACAGCAGACGCCGACAACGACGGCATTGCCAACCAGTTCGATCTGGATTCTGACGGCGACGGCATTCCTGACAATATCGAAGCGCAAACCACCGCAGGCTTCACCGCCCCATCCGGCATAGATACGGATAAAAACGGTCTGGATGATGCCTACGGCGCGGGGCTAACCCCAATCAATACGGATGGTGCGGATACTCCCGACTATCTGGATACGGATGCAGACAACAGCGGCAAAAACGATACCGGCGAAGCAGGCATTACCCTCACAGATGCGGATACGGACAACGACGGTCTGGATGATGGCATCGACAGCAACGATGCCGGTTTCGGCCCTGCCAACGCAGGCATTACCGACGTACTGGCAGCCTACCCCGACAACGGCACGAACGTGTACTGGCGTTTGGTGAATGCAGCCCCCGTCATTCCGAATCCTGCTGCGTTGGATTACGTGGAAAGATCGACTGCACCAGCCGTTGACCTTGCGGCGACCGACGACACCGATACCGAAGGCGACAAACTGGTCTACAGCATGACCGGCGGCGATGACATGGTGCTGTTTGCCATCGACCCAGCAACCGGCGTGCTGACCTTCAAAGCCATCCCCAGCTTTGCTGCCCCCACCGATAAAGATGGCAACAACACCTATCTGGTGGAAGTCGCCGCAACCGATGTGGAAGGCGTTGTCACCAAAAAACTGCTGACCATCACCGTGCTGAAAGATACCGATCTTGACGGCGTAGGCGACAAAAACGACCTCGACGTAGACGGCGACGGCATCCTCAACAGCGTGGAAGGCACAGCCGACACCGACACTGACGGCATCCAAAACCAGTGGGATTTGGACTCTGACGGCGACGGCATTCCCGACAATATCGAAGCGCAAACCACCGCTGGTTTCAAAGCACCGTCCGGTGTGGATGCGGATAAAAACGGCGCGGATGATGCTTACGGCGCGGGTCTGACCCCAGTCGATACTGAAAGTGATGGTAAACCAGACTACATCGACAACGACTCCGAAAATACCGGCGGCGATGACAATACCGAATCCGATGTGCCAGTTTTACTGGGTGTGGATGCGGATAAAGACGGTCTGGATGATGTGATTGACAGCGATGACACCCGCTTTGGCCCCGCCAATGCAGGCATTACCGATGTACTCGCGGCTTACCCGAAAACCGGTACTGAAGTGGGCTGGCGTGTCCCGAATACTCCGCCAGTTTTCACGTCCCCAGCAGCCGCTACTTTCGATGAAAACAGTACCGCTGTGGTCTTGAACGTGGAAATCACCGACGACAAGAACACCGAAGCCGCACTGGGCATTGGTTACAGCATTGTCGGTTCCGATGACGATGCGCGTTTCACCATTGATGCAAAAACCGGCGACATCAAATTCAAGCTCGTGCCTGACTATGAGAAGCCGATCGACAAACCAGTGGGTGCAGGCGACAACTCTTACATCCTGACCGTGAAAGCCTGCGATTCCGAAGGCGGTTGCAGCGAACAAACCATCGTCATCAACGTGGTAGACGTGGATGAAGACAACGACGGCGACGGCTTGATGGATTCCAAAGAAGCAGAACTCGGCACTGACCGCTGGGAAGCGGATACCGACGGCGACGGCCTGAATGACGGTGAAGAAGTCAACACCCTGAAAACTGATCCGCTGAAAACGGACACCGACGCGGACGGCCTCAGCGACAGCGACGAGGTGAACAAGTCCAAAACCGATCCGCTGAAACCCGATACCGACGGCGATGGCGTGAATGACGGCGCGGAAGTTGGTGCTGACCCGACCACACCAGCGGATACCGATGCTGACGGCACGGCGGATGCGTTCGATACCGACGATGACAACGACGGCACACCCACGGCAGAAGAATTGCCGGATGCCAACGGCGACCTGAACCCGGACGATGCCCGCAATACCGACGGCGACTTGTTACCCGACTATCTGGATAACGACGACGACGGTGACGGCGTACTCAGCCAATACGAAGATCCGGCAGGCAAACGTGATTCCGACAAAGACGGTATTGTCGATACCCTCGACGCTGACGACGACAACGACGGCTTGTTGACCGAATACGAACAAGCTGACCCGAACAAAGACGGCAACCCGGCTGACCAACGCGACACCGACAAGGATGGCATTGCGGATTGGCTGGATACCGACGATGACGGCGACGGCGTGCTAACGATGTACGAAATGGCGGATAAGGACGGCAACGGCAATCCAACCGATGCCACCGATACCGACGCGGACGGCAAATTCAACTGGCTGGATGTGGATGACGACAACGACGGCATTCTCACCAAATACGAAAAACCGGATGCGGATGCGAATGGCAACCCCAGCGATGCGTTGGATACCGACACCGACAGCAAGCCCAACTACCTCGACAGCGATGACGACGGTGACAGCAAGCTAACCGCCGATGAAAAAGCCGACAAGAACAAGGATGGCAACCCGATTGATGCGTATGACGCAGACGCGGATGGCATTCCGAGCTACTTAGACGCGAACGAAATCCCCACCGTGGTCTTGCATGTGCGCGGTTTCTTGCAAGGGGCTTACAGCACGGTTGATGGGTTGATGCGCGACGATTTGCGTAAGCAAGGGTTAATTCCAGCCGTACAGCCTTACAGCAATGCGGTCACGTCATTGGGTTATGCGGGTACGGAAGCCCTAGCCCCGTCATTGCTGACACTCGACGATGCCAACGCCCCTGTGGATTGGGTCGTGGTGGAATTGCGCAGCAAAACCTCGCCCAAAACCGTGGTTGCCAGAGCAGCAGCAGTCTTGCAACGTGACGGTGACGTGGCTAACCCACAAACCAACGAAGCGAAGTTGCTGATTCCGAATGTGGTGGAAGGTCAGTATTACGTGAGCCTGCGCCATCGCAACCATCTGGGCTTGACCACGCTGGATGCGATGCTGCTATCACCCACGTTGACGGCGGTGGATTTCACGCTGGAATCGCAAACCGTGATGGGCAGCTATCCGCGCTTGGTGGGTAAGGATGCAGCACTCATGTGGGCAGGTGAAGCCAACAATAGCGATAGCATCATTGCCAACGGCCCCGGCAACGACACTAACGTGGTGTTGGGAACGGTGTTAATGCACCCGACCAATTTGCTGACCAACAGCAACTTCCGTTTGAAAGGCTACCATGTCACCGACCTGAACTTGGATGGCATTAGCCTCTATTCCGGCCCCAGCAATGACATTAACTTGTTGTTGGGGAATGTGTTGCTGCATCCGGGCAATAATCTGTTTGCTGCCAACTACATCCTGCTGGGGGCTATTCCCAAATAGCCGTGACCGCTAACAACGCTTGACGATGAAAACGAATGGCTTGGATCGCGAGATTCAGGCCATTTTTGCGTTCACCATCCATCAGAATAATATTGCCGCCTATAGCAAAAAAAACCGATAATCACATTAATTAATAAAAACCATGTGTTTCAAACCCAATTCTCTGAAATAACAATAATCCCATTCGGCAGGAGAAGCCCTCATGCATCACTCACCACGCCAAGCATCGCACCTCTGGCGCTTACGTTTCTTCCTAGGCATCGCGGGAGCAATGACAACGTTGCACGCCACCACTGCTTATGCCGGTTTAACCCTCAATCAAAGTGCAACACCACCGGAAATTTCAGCATCACTCGATGGCCCTGGTCTTTCGATTAGCAATCTTGTCATCACCAACGGGCTTGCGGGGCAATACGGTACGTTTGCAGGCGGCACTGAGTCCGCCGGTGTAGGCCCGGTCATTGGCATCCAAAACGGCGTGTTTATTAACACGGGTAGCACAGAGACACTGCTTGGGCCGAATAACAACCCCGCTTTCACAGCAAGCGGTGGCGCTACATATCCCGACCCCGATTTAACCCAGTTAAGCGCAAATGCCGTCAATGACCCCGCCATTATTGAATTTGACATTGTTCCCGTTGGCGACAAAGTAAACTTTGTGTTGTCGTTTGGCTCGGAGGAGTACCCAGAATACGTTTGTAGCCAATTTAACGATGCATTTGGTTTGTTTGTTTCTGGCCCAGGTTTTAGCACCACACAAAATGCCGCATTCATCCCCAATACAAACGATGCCATCACGGTTAATAACCTGAATGTGGGGGTTGCCGGTGCCAATGCGCAAGCTGGTATTGATTGCAAACTCGGTAACTCGGCCTACTTCAATGACAATGGCAACGGCACGGGTAACGCTAACTCGCAATTGGATGGTTTCTCCAAACCTATTACCGCCTCCTTAGGGGGCTTAACTGCCGGTCAAACCTATCACGTCAAGCTTGCCTTAGCCGACGCGGGGGACGCGGCATTGGACTCTGGTGCTTTTTTCAAATGGCTCACCAGTACCGACTCACGCCCGATCGACATGGAATTATCCGCCGCCGCCAGCACGCTGACCCCCGGTAAAAATGGCACGGTCGATGTCACCTACACTGCCATCAATAAATCGGGTGTACTGGATTCAGAATTGGTGCAAACCCAATTGCAATGGCCTGCGGGCGTCACCGTTCTGAGTCATAACGGCGGTGCTGCTTACAACGCCAGCAATGCGGTATGGGATGTGGGTACTGTACCCGCCAACAACAGCAAGTCGATCACATTTACCTTACAAGTGGGCAGTGCTGCCAGCTATAAGCCTTCCGGCGAAATTCTATTCGCGTTACACGAAGACTTTGATTCCACCCCGTTCAATAGCGGCGCATTTCCGAACGAAGATGATACCGCGACGCTGACCCTAACCCCGGTTGATAATGCGCCCCCCGTCATCAGCAGCAATGGCGGAGCGGCGCTTGCCGTCAATATTCCCGAAAGCACCACGGCTGTCACCAATATTGATGCCAGCGATGCTGAAAACGGCGCCGAAACCAACCTCACGTATGCATTGAGCGGCGCTGATGCCAGCCTATTCACTATCGGTGCAGATGGCGCAGTGGTATTCAAAGCCGCGCCAGACTTTGAAACACCGTTAGATGCCGGGAGCGATAATGTTTACAACGTCACGGTGACAGTCACGGATGCAGGCGGCGCAACCGACACGCAAGCGCTTCAAATCAGCGTGACCGACATCGACGAAATTCCACCCACTGTTGCCATTAACACTGTCACCAGTGACGACATACTCAATAACGCTGAAACCAGTGCGAATGTCGCCATCACCGGCACCAGCAATGCGGAAAACGGGCAAACCGTCACCGTGGTACTCAATGGCAAAAGCTACACCGGCAACGTCACTGGCGGCACTTGGAGCGTAACCGTTCCCCTTGCAGACGCCGCACTGTTGGCAGAAAGCAGCCACACCATTACCGCCGATGTCAGCGATGCCGCAGGCAATGTTGCTCCCCAGGCAACTCGCAACATTACCGTCGACAAAACGCCCCCAACGATTAGCGGCAATGACGTTGCCCTGACCAACGACACCACCCCCGATCTTTCCGGCACAACCGATGTGGCGAATGGCACGAACGTAACCGTAACGAATAGCAGCAACGCAACGCTTTGCACCACTACGGCAAGTGGCGGCAACTGGTCTTGCACCCCCACAACGCCTTTACCCGCAGGCAATAGCATTCTGACTGTTACCACGACTGACCCATCCGGCAATACCGGCAGCGACGAATTCACCGCTACAATCAACCATCAGCCCACCATTACCAGTAACAGTGGCAATCCCTTAACGCTAGAAGTCGCCGAAAACACCACCGCCGTCAGCGATGTAGAGGCAACCGATAGCGAAGACGGCGTAGAAACCAACCTGACCTACACGCTCAGCGGCGCAGATGCCGCCAAATTCAGCATTGGCGCGGATGGCAAACTGGCCTTTATTGCAGCGCCTGACTTTGAAACCCCCGCCTCTGCGAATGCCAACAATACGTATCAAGTCACCGTCACCACCACCGACAAAAATGGTGGCAGTGATACCCAAGCGCTCATTATCACTGTCACCGACGCCGATGACACTGCACCCGTGATTACGATCAGCGCCGTGAGTACGGATGATATTATCAACGATGCCGAAGCGGACGCGGATATTGCGATTTCCGGCAGCACCAATGCTGAAAATGGTCAGACCGTCACGGTCAAATTGAATGGCAAAACTTACACAGGCACGGCGAACAATGGCGCGTGGAGTGTGAATTTACCGGCAACGGATGCAGCGGCACTGGCGGATGGCACACAAACCATTACCGCCGATGTCAGCGATGCCGCAGGCAATCCTGCCATACCCGCCAATCACGATATTCAGGTTGATCAAACACTGCCTGCGATTACCGGCAATGATATTGCCCTGACCAACGACACCACCCCGACACTCTCTGGCACAACCGACGTTGCCGATGGTACCAACATAACCGTAACGGATAGCAGCAATGCAACGGTCTGTACCACGACTGCCAGCGGCGGCACATGGTCGTGTACACCCGCAAGCGCACTGCCCATTGGCGATCATGCACTGAGTGTTACCACGGCTGATCCGGCTGGCAATGAGAATACCGATGCTTTCACCGTGAAAGTCAACGCGCAGCCCATCATTAACAGCAACGGTGCGGGCGCAACCGTGACGCTGGCAATACCAGAAGGCATTCCAAGCGTTACCGATGTGGATGCCAGCGACACCGACACTGCCGATGCCCTGAACTACAGCTTGGCTGGCGGTGCAGATATGGCACTGTTTCAAATTGACAGCACCAGCGGTGAACTCGGCTTCAAAACAGCGCCCAAGTATCTGAGCAGCGGGGATAACACTTACGAAGTCATCGTCACAGTAGACGATGGGCATGACGGCACGGATACGCAAACCTTCACCATCGAAATCCTCAAAGATACCGACGCAGACAGCATACCGGATACCCAAGACGTGGATCTGGACGGCGATGGCATTCCCAACACCACCGAAGGTAACGCGGATCTGGATGTCGATGGCATTCCCAATCAGCTTGACCTCGATTCTGACGGCGATGGCATTCCCGACAACATCGAAGCGCAAACCACCGCCGGTTTTAAAGCCCCTTCCGGCATTGATGCCAATAAAGACGGCTTGGATGACGTTTACGCTGCCGGATTAATGCCGATCGATACCGACAGTGACAGCAAACCCGACTATTTGGATACCAATAGCGACGGCACGGGTGAAGATGACACGCAGGAAGCCGGTTTAACCCTTGCGAATACCGACACGGATGGCGATGGTTTGGATGATGCAATCGATACCGATGACGCCAACTTCGGTCCTGCTCATGCAGGCATTACGAATGTGTTGACTGCTTATCCGCAACTGGGCGTTGAAGTTAACTGGCGTATTCCGAACATGCCGCCGGTTTTCTCATCCCCTGCTGCTACGACCTTCAGCGAAAATGGCACTGGCACGGCACTGGATGTGCAAACCACTGACGACAAAGACAACGAAGTCAGCGGCCTGACCTACAGCTTCAGCGGCGGGGCAGATTTAGCCTTGTTCAACCTCGACAGCAACACAGGCGTGATCAGCTTCAAGACCGCGCCGGATTATGAAAAACCTGCCGACGCCAACAAAGACAACGCCTATGCGTTGCAAGTGCAAGCGTGTGATGCCGAAAATGCCTGTACCACCCAGAATGTCATTATCAACGTGATCGACGTGGATGAAGACAACGATGGCGATGGGTTGCTGGATTCTTTCGAGAAAAATGCCGGTGTACCCAAAGATACCGACAAAGACGGCAAACCCGACTGGCTGGATACCGATGACGACGGCGACGGCATCCTCACCAAATACGAAAAACCGGATGCTAACGGCAACAAAACCCCCGATGACGCACTCGACACCGACGGTGACGGCAAGCCTAATTATCTGGATACCGACGATGACGGCGACAAAAAGCTGACCAAGGATGAAAAAGCCGACAAAAATAAAGACGGCAACCCATTGGAAGCTTACGACATGGACGCCGACGGTATTCCCGATTACCTGGATAACAACGAAGTACCTACCGTGGTGCTGCATGTACGCGGCTTCTTACAAGGCGCTTACGACAGTGCCAGCGGGTTGATGCGTGATGACTTGCGCGAACAAGGTTTAATCCCATTGGCACAGCCATTCAGTGACCGTCTGACGGCGTTCAAATACCGCAATAAAGACGTGACGACGCCAGCCATATTAGCCATCACGGGTGATAACGCGATTGTCGACTGGGTATTGGTGGAATTGCGTTCGGCTACCAATCCACGCGCCCGCAGCATTGCCAAAGCCGCTTTGTTGCAACGCGATGGTGACGTTGCTGATCCGTTGAGTAATGAAGCCCACTTGCGCATCCCAAATGTGCCAGAAGGCAGCTATTACGTCAGCCTGCGCCAGCGCAACCATTTGGGGGTCATGACCCAAGACCCGATCTTGTTATCACCCACGCTGACCGCCACGGATTTCACCCTGCCAAGCTTTGCAGTCAACGGTGAAAATGCACGCTTGGAAACGGGCGACGTCGCTTTGTTATGGGCCGGTGAAGCCAATAACAACAATAGCCTGATCGCTAATGGCCCCGGCAATGACACCAACGTGGTATTAGGCACGGTGTTAATGCATCACAGCAACAGCAAGGTGAATAGCAATTTCCGCTTACCCGGTTACTACAGTTCGGATCTGAACTTGGATGGTATTACGCTGTACACCGGCCCCGGCAATGACATTAACCTGTTGATCGGCAATGTATTGCTACACCCCAGCAATGCCACTTCAGCCGCCAACTATGTTGCACCGGGCAGAATGCCGAAGAGCGAAGACGAAGATACCGACGACTAAACTGCCGCCCATGACGAGGCAAGGCTGACTGGCTTGCCTCGCCATTTATCAGTAAAAAATTAACTTGCATCTAAAAACATTTATCATCGCTATACCATAACAATGGGCTAACCCAACAGGAGATCATTAATGAAAACAACTAAATCCCTACGTCACGCATTGGCACTGAGCAGCGCACTGGCTATCGCTTTGACAACTGGCAGCCTGATGGCAGCCGACACCGCAAAAGTAGCGAAAACCCCGAAAGCAGAAGCCGCCGCGACTGACATCCTCACTTACAAAATCGCCTTGGCAGAAGACGGCAAAACCTACCAAGTCATGATGAAACCGTCTGTCACCCCAAAACCGGACATCAGTTTGACCGGGCAAGTTACCATCAAAGCCCCGCATGACAGCGGCTTTGCCGTGACAGGTCTGACGAGCGCAGTCGAAGGTGCTAACTGGGTCGAAGCCTCCCGCGTGGATGCACCGAAAGAAGACGCGAAAAGCGACTACATTTCCTTCTCTTTCGTGGGTTTGCAAGGCGCGAGCGCGCGTAATTACAACTGGGAAGCAGGCAAAGAACAAGTCGTTTTCAGTTTCCAAAATGCAGACGGCTGTGTCGACGGCGTTTCCCTGATGGCGAAAGACGATGCGTTTAATGCCGCGCCAAACTCTGCCAACACCAATCCCGGCAACCAGTTCACCAATTTAGGTTGGGGTTCAGTCAGCGACAACCATTACGCTGGCAATGAAGGCGAGGCGATTAGCTGTAAAAAATAATACGGCGGTTGTTTTACGCAATACTCGATTAAGCATTATAAAAATTAGCGAGAGAGTCCACTTATGCATTCCACAACACTTCGCAAATACCTTGGGTTGAGCGCCTCCGTCCTGTTACTCGCGGGTAACAGTGCGTGGGCGGCGCAAACCTTGGAATACAGTATCCGTTGGGATACCAAAGATGACCGTTACCATGTTTTCATGAAACCCAACGCGACACCGTCGCCTAAAGACATGAGCATGACGGGGCAATTCACCATTCGCGTTCCCCACGCAACGGGAGCCAGCGCATTCACGGTTGATGACCCTGCTATCACCGTTACCAATACCATTTGGTCAAATGACTCACGGGTCGATGCGCCGGTTGAAGATGCCTCCGTCGACTATTTGTCGTTCAGCTTGAATATGATCAAATCGGATGCTTTCCAGTGGAAAGCGGGCGAAGAAAAAGAAGTCTTCAACTTCGCGAACGCGGGCGAATGTTTAGGGCCGGTTGCCTTGATCGACAACCAAAATGACCCTTTCAATAAACCGCTATTGAGCGGCGGCAACAACTCCGAAGGCACTAACCCCGGCAACCAATTCACCAACTTGGGTTGGGGCGGTTCCGATGAAAATAACTATCTGGGCAATTACGGCACGGCAGCAGACTGTAGCGACAGCTTAGACAGTGACAATGACGGCCTGAAAGACGGTGTGGAAAAAGCCATCGGTACTAACCCACTGAATCCCGATTCTGACGCTGACGGCATTCCTGACGGCGTAGAAGCACCCGGCGGCGTTGCTACTGACACCGACGGTGACACGGTTATCAATGCCATGGATCCTGATGACGATGGCGACGGCGTATTCACCAAAAATGAAAATTACAACGGTGGCACCCCGGCGGATGATGATACTGATGGCGACAAAATCCCCGACTATCTGGACGTGGATGATGACAATGACGGCATTCCTTCCAAACAAGAAAACAATGACATCAACACCGACGGCTCGCCAACCGATGCCAAAGACACCGACGGTGACAAAATTCCAGACTACTTGGATAACGAAGATAGCCGCCCTGACACTGACGAAGATGGCGTTAAAGACGCGGACGACCTCGACGACGACAACGACGGCATTTTGGATACCGCAGAAGGCGCTGGCGTCACCGATACCGACAAAGACGGCACGCCCGATAGCCGTGATGACGACAGTGACAACGATGGCGTATTAGATAGCATCGAAGGCCATGACGCTAACCACGATGGCAAAGCCGATGTTGTACCCGCCGGTAAAGATACCGACAAAGACGGTTTGGACGATGCGTTTGACCCCGACAATGGCGGCAAAGCGGCTACCCTGCCGGACTTGGATGGCGACAAAATTCCCGATTTCCAAGACCGTGATGATGACGGGGATGGCCTGCCAACCGGCGCGGAAGATGCCAATACCGATGGTGATACCAACCCATCCACCGGCATGACCGACACCGACGGCGACGGCACACCCAACTATTTGGATACCGATGACGACGGCGACGGCAAACCTTCCGCGACAGAAGGCAATGACCCGGACAACAACGAATCCCCCACGGATGCGATCGACACCGACGGCGATAAAATTCCCGACTATTTGGATGCCAACGACAAAGACGGCCCCAAAGGTGACACCGACGGTGACGGCCTAAGCAACGCCGACGAAACCAAAGCCGGTACTGACCCCACCAACCCGGATACAGACGGCGATGGTATCAACGATAAGATTGAAGTCGGCGCTGATCCCGCAAACCCTGTCGATACCGATAAGGATGGTACGCCCGATGCCAAAGACACTGACGATGACAACGACGGCGTATTGACCAAAAACGAAAACTACAACGGCGGCACACCAGCCGATGACGACAGCGACGGTGATAAAACCCCAGACTATCTGGATACCGACGATGACGGCGATGGCAAACTGTCCAAAGACGAAAACAACGACCCGAACAAAAACGGTTCCCCAGACGATGCTAAAGACAGCGATGGTGATAGCAAGCCCGATTATTTGGACAAAGACGACACCGACGGCCCTAAAGGTGATCCAGACGGTGACGGCGTCACTAATGAAGACGAAACCAAACTCGGCACCGATCCGAAAAACCCCGACACTGACGGTGATGGCCTCAAAGACGGCGAGGAAGTTACCAAAGGCACCGATCCGAAAAACCCCGACACTGATGGCGACGGCATTAAAGACGGCGAAGAAGTTACCAAAGGTACTGACCCGAAAAACCCGGACACTGATGGCGACGGTCTCAAAGACGGTGAAGAAATCACCAAAGGCACTGACCCACTGAAACCGGATACCGACGGTGACGGCCTCAAAGACGGTGATGAAATCAAAGCCGGTACTAACCCACTGAACAAAGACAGTGACGGTGATGGTGTTGATGACAAAACCGAAGTCGGCGCGGATCCTACCAAGCCGGTTGACACTGATAATGATGGCAAGCCCAACGCGCTGGATACCGACGATGACAACGACGGCATTTTTACCAAAAACGAAAACTATAACGGCGGCACGCCAACCGATGACGACACCGACAAAGACACCAAACCCGACTATTTGGACAATGACGACGACGGTGACGGCAAAGTTTCTCAAAACGAGAAAAATGACCCCAACGGCGACGGCAACCCTATAGACGCGGTGGATACCGACGGTGACGGCAAGCCAGATTACCTCGATATTGATGAAACCAACGGCCCGAAAGGCGACCCGGATGGTGATGGCGTCAGCAACGAAGACGAAGCCAAACTCGGTACTGATCCGAAAAACCCGGACAGTGACGGCGATGGCCTCAAAGACGGTGATGAAGTTAAAGCAGGCACCAACCCGCTGAATAAAGACAGCGACGGTGACGGCATTGACGACAAAACCGAAGTCGGTGCAGACCCAACCAAGCCCATTGATACCGATGGTGACGGCAAGCCCAATGCCGTGGATAACGACGATGACAACGACGGCATCCTGACCAAGCACGAAAATTACAACAGTGGTACGCCGCTGGATGACGACACCGACAAAGACGGTAAACCCGACTATCTGGATACCGACGATGACGGCGATGGCATTTTAACCAAGGATGAAAAACCAGACACTAACCAAGACGGCAGCCCAACGGATGCCACCGATGGTGACGGTGATGGTATTCCAGACTACCTCGACACCAGTGTTGATGCGGTCAAAATCCAAGTCAAAGCCATGTTGCAAGGCGCTTACAACAGCACCAGCAAATTGATGCAAGACGACCTGCGTACCAAAGCACTGATTCCGCTGAGCCAACCGTACAATATCGGCAGCATCAAATACATCGGCAAAGAAGTAATGGCGGCGACTCAGCTTGCCATTACGGGTAACAATGCGCCGGTTGACTGGGTACTGGTGGAAGTGCGCGACCCCACTACCCCGACAACCATCAAAGCACGCATTGCGGGCTTGGTACAACGGGATGGCGACATTGTGGATGCAGCAACCGGCAGCACTTCGCTGATGTTGACTGGCTTACTGCCGGGTAACTACCACGTTTCAGTGCGCCACCGTAACCACTTGGGGGTCATGACTGCCACGCCTGTCACCGTTACCGGCAACGCCGTGCCAAGCATTGACTTCACCAAGCCTAGCACCACGGTTTACGGGAAAGAATCCCGGATCACGGCGAGTGGCGGCACGGTTGCGCTGTTGTGGGCGGGTAACGCGAATACGGATATTCGGGCGATTGCCAACGGCCCATCCAACGACACCGGCGTGATCTTGGGTGATGTTCTGCTGGCAAAAGAAAACCTGTCGGTCAGTACCAACTACCGCATGGCAGGTTATCAAGCCACGGACATCAATATGGACGGTATTACCATCTTTGCAGGCCCATCCAACGATGTGAATATGTTGCTGGGTAACGTCCTATTGCACCCTGGTAACAGCACCTTCAGCGCCAACTACATCATCAACCAGCAATTGCCTTGATGATTCACAGTCTGGGGGCGGGTTTCCCGCCCTTGGGCTACACCATAATAATGATAAAGAACCCAGTAATGCTTATAAACCTGCGCCAGACCGCTCTCCATTGCCTTACCTTTCTGTTACTGCTGCAACTCAGTGCGGTTGCATTAGCCAGTGACGGCGGCGTAACGTATCGGGTAGCATGGGATACGACGCATGAGCGTTACCGCGTCTATTTACGCCCTAGCAGCACGCCATCGCCTGACTTAAGTTTGACCGGGCAAATCACGCTGCGGGTTCCTCACGGTACTGGTGAACACCGGTTCAGCGTGACAGATATTCAATCCAAATCCGGCACGTCTTGGTCACTGGGGTCACATGTCATTGCCCCCCCGGAAGACCCTAGTGTGGATTACCTTTCCTTTGCATTCATACCCTTGGATGTGAAAGCCTTTGCCTTCAAAGCCGGTGAAGAGCAGGAAGCCTTCAGCTTTAAAAATGCAGGCCCCTGTCTCGGTGCTGTCGCGTTATTGGATAACGCCACTGACCCGTTTAACCAACCGCCAACTAATCCCAAAAATTCCACCAACACCAACCCCAGCAATCAATTTGCCAATACGGGTTGGGGTTCGAGTGATGATAACGATTACCTCGGTAATGACGGCACGCCTGCCAGTTGCGCCACGGAATGCTTGAGCACACCGGCAGCGCCACTGGCAAATAACGTGTATTACCGCGTCGATTGGAGCAAGGCGGATCAGCGTTACCACGTTTATATGTATCCGGGCAGCACCCCAACACCCGATATGAGTTTAAGCAGTCAGGTGACGCTGAAAATGCCTCACGCCAGTGGTGCAGAGAGCTTCAAGGTTAGCGCCATTAAGTCCACCGTCAACAACATTACTTGGACAGAAAGCTCGCGGATCAACGCCCCTAAAGAAGATAATGATGTTGATTATTTATCCTTCACCATGACTCCCAGCGATGCCAAAGCGTTTCAATGGCAAGCCGGTAGAGAACGCGAAGTCTTTAGCTTTGCCAATGACGGCGCTTGCCTTGGGCCAGTCGCGCTGCTGGACAATGCTAATGACCCTTTCAATGCTTTACCCAACTCAATGGGGACTAACCCCGGCAATCAATTTGCCAATTTGGGTTGGGGAGCCGCCGATAGCAACAACTATGCGGGCAATTACGGTTGTGCGGCGACCTGTATTACCCCGACAACGCCCAAGCTTCAGGCACGGGTATTGTTGCAAGGCGCGTTTGATAGCAGCACAAAACTGATGCGGGATACCTTACGCACGAAAAATCAGCTTCCCAGCACCTCGCCGTATGACGCAACCGATGTCCCCATGCTCGGCAGCCCAACGCTTGCCAATGCGGTACTCACCACCACGGGCAATAATGCACCGGTGGACTGGGTGCTGCTGGAATTGCGCGATGCGACGAATCCCACTCTCGTGAAAGCGCGTGTGACAGGTGTGGTTCAGCGTGACGGTGATATTGTAGATGCGCAAACGGGGGAAAACACGTTCGAGCTAAAGGGCTTGCAGACCGGTAATTACTATTTGTCTGCCCACCACCGTAACCATTTGGGGGTTATGAGTGCCACCGCCGTTAACGTTGGTGAAACACCCGTGGTAGTGGATTTCAGTCAAGAAGCCACCCGTACCTATGGCGAACACGCGCGTGTCATTGCCACAGGCGCAGCCCTGTTATGGGCGGGCAATACCAGTAGCGATGAACGCATCATTGCGCAAGGCCCGACAAACGATTCCAGCACCGTATTGAGCGATGTGTTGTTGGCGGCAGGTAATAGCGCGTTGACCACGAATTATAAACTAAACGGTTATCAGGCTACTGATGCCAATATGGATGGCCTGACGATTTTTGCTGGGCCATCCAATGACGTTGATTTGCTGCTGGGCAATGTGCTGCTGCATCCGGTCAACAGCACAACTAGTGCAAATTACATTATCAGGCAACAACTGCCCTGATACCAACAGGCTTTAAAATCCAAAAACAAAATAAGAGAGTCGGTAATCATGAAAAAATCGATCAGACAAGCAGTTTCAAGGGGGTTAGCATTGCTGGTATTGCTACCGGCTGCGCATACAGCATTTGCAGTCGATCCAATAGAGAACAAGGGCGGGGTCGAATACCGCGTTGCTTGGGATTCCGTGGACAGTCGCTACCGTGTGTACGTGCGCCCTACTTCGACACCGGATAAAGACTTAAGCATGACGGCGCAAGTAACATTGCGGGTTCCACACGCGACAGGCGACCAAAAATTCACAGTATCGGACATTAAAACCAAGGCAGGCACTAACTGGTCACTCAGTTCGGAAGTCTATAGCCCCGCAGAAGACAAAGCCATTGATTACCTCTCATTCAATTTCACCCCCATTGATGTGCGAGCTTTCGCCTTCAAATCCGGGGTAGAGCAAGAAGCGTTTAGCTTCAAAAATACCGGGCCTTGCTTGGGCAGTGTGGCGTTGATGAACAACAGCACCGACCCTTTCAACCAACCACCGGATGCACCGGACAATTCTGCTGGCACTAACCCCGGCAATCAATTTGCCAATGCCGGTTGGGGTGCTACCGATGACAACGACTATTTAGGCAACTATGGCATCGCCGCTAACTGCGCCGATGTCGTCATACCCACCAATAACGCCCCCAGCCCCGTTGTCGATACCGTCACCACCACCGCAAACACTCCCGTTACGGTTGCTGTACTCGCCAATGATAACGATGCCGACGGTGATACTTTAAGCATTGTTGAGTTCACACAGAGTGCCAATGGCACGGTAGTCATGGAAGGCGACAAGCTGGTGTACACCCCTAAAGCAGACTTTAACGGCACGGATACCTTTAGCTACACCGTTTCTGATGGCACAGACACCGCTACTAGCACTGTCACCGTGACCGTCAAAACATCGTCTACACCTGCATTGGTAGCGAACACGGACGCTTTCACGATTGATACGGCTAACAGCAGCAGTTCACTGAACGTCTTAGCAAACGATGATATTCCAGACGCTCAAGCCTTCACCTTACAAATTGTCACGATGCCAAGCCACGGCAGCGCCATCGTTAAAGACAATAAAATCATTTACACGCAAACCACGGGTTACACCGGTCAAGATGCGCTGACATACAGCATTACGGATACCAACGGCAACAGCGCAGAAGCCACTGTCAATTTAACGGTAAAATCCTTAGTGACGAATACCGCACCCGTGGCGAATAATGATCAAGCGGCAACCACCGCCAGCAGTTCGGTTATCGTGGATGTACTCGCCAATGACAACGATGCCGAAGGCAACACGTTAAGCATTACCGCGTTCACGCAAGGAACAAATGGCACAGTAGCCCTGCAAGACGGCAAACCGATGTACACGCCTAATGCTGGCTTTAGCGGCACCGATAGCTTCAGTTATACCGTCAGTGACGGCAAAGACACTGACACGGCTACGGTAACAGTCAGCGTAGCGGCGGTAACACCCGTGCTGGAAGCCAAGACCGACACCTTCACCATTGACCCGACCAACCCCAGCAACGAACTAGACGTGCTGGCAAATGATAAGATTCCTGCCGGTGAAACCGTCACGCTGGCAATCGTGACGCAGCCAGCGCATGGCACCGCCTCGATTCGCAACAATAAGCTTATTTACACACCAACCGCCGGTTACAACGGTCAGGATACGTTGCGCTACCGAATTACGGATGCCGGTGGCAACACCACCGAAGCCAGCATTACCTTGACGGTAAAATCCTCCGGCACTGGCAATACGTGTGGCACTGCCCCTGAAAATCCACAAGCCGACCGTGCTTATTACCGCGTCGCTTGGGACAATGGCACACAGCGCTACCGCGTTTACATGTACACGGGCAACGTCCCCTCGCCGAATGCGCTGACCAGTGCACAGGTTACGCTGAAAGTCCCGCACGTTAGTGAAGACACTTTTGAAGTCACTGACCTAGAATCCGCTTTCAGTGGCTTAATGTGGAACAACAATTCCAATGTCTTCGCCCCCAGTGAAGACACGAGTGCCGATTATTTGTCATTCACTCCGGCGATCAGCAATTCCAAAGCGATGCAATGGCAAGCCGGGCAAGAAATTGAAGTGTTCAGTTTTGCCAACGCTGGGGCATGTTCGGGAGCGGTGACGTTGTTGGACAATTCCACCGACCCATTCAATCAACCGCCTGAATCCCCCGACAATTCCGTCGGCACCAACCCTGGTAACAGCATTGTTAACTTGGGCTGGGGTTCCAACGCTGATGATCATTACGCTGGCAACTACGGCTGCCCCGCAGTTTGTACGACAGATACGCCGCCTACAGACAGTGATGGTGACGGCCTGAGCGACGCGGAAGAAGCCATTCTGAAAACCGACTCTAACAACGCGGACAGCGATGCGGATGGCATACCAGACAAGCAAGAAATCGGCAGCGACATTGGCAAACCACGCGATATGGATTTTGACGGCATCATTGATGCTTTGGATAAAGACGACGACGGCGATGGTATACCCACCAAAGATGAACGCGGGGATGCCAATAACAATACCATACCCGACTACTTGGAAAAGCCTGACGTTATCCCTGCACAGCAATCCGTTGCTGTCCCAACCCTAACGGAGTGGGGACAATTATTACTAACGCTCCTATTGGGTGCTGTTGCGGTGCGTCGATACAACAAAGTAATCAAGTAACTAACCTCATAGAAATAAAGTATTAAGTAACAATTGGTGCTGTCATGTTGATATAAGTCAATATGACAGCCAACCATTTGTCGTACAAATACAACTTGCACAAAAAAACATATCAGCATAGCCTTATGTTCTTTTGATAAATTAGAAATAGCTTAGCGAGCATCTTAAAAGATAAGGTCATCAATTTGCTTAAAATAGCCAATAGGAAAATTCAACCGGCAATTTTTACAAATGCTGTCTATTATAGGGGTTAACCCTAAGACCACATAACCAAAGTGATAGTTGAATAGTGGCTTATCGTAGAGTGTGTTAAGTATTTAAGTTGAGGGTTCAACATGAAACGGATTAAGCGGGCGCTTGCCCTTGTTGCGTTGTTTTTAGTATCTGCCACGGCAGTCGCGTCTGAAACACAAAAAGTACAAAATTTCAGCTTTAAAGATATTGATGGCAAAGCTCACCAATTTTCCGAGTACAGAGGCAAATGGGTGATCGTGAACTACTGGGCAACCTTTTGTGGCCCGTGTGTTGCCGAAATCCCCGCTCTGAATAGCGTTGCCAAACGTTTCAAAGACAATGCCGTGGTATTAGGCATGGAAGCGGGGGAAACCCCAACCGATGAACTCAAACAGTTCATGGCTCAGAAAAAGATCGCCTACCCCGTCATTCCCACCCAAGACAGCACCATGTTTGCGTTAGGTTTAGTCTATGGTGTGCCGACCACGTTTGTCGTCAATCCACAAGGTGAAATCGTCGATACCCACATGGGCGCGATTACTTCCGCTATGTTACAAAATTATTTACGCGCCGATAGCAACAACCCAACCACCATCGCGGGTGACAAAGAAGATTGCGTCAGTGGTTTCTGCTAAGCAAAACGCTGTATTTCTTCAATAGAAATTAAAAAGCCCGCGATGATTGCGGGCTTTTTGCTGTCAGCCGTCAGCTTATTTAAGCCGTAAACGCTGCCCCGGCGTGATGGGGTAATTGGGGGCTTCCAAATTATTCAGACGAATAATGTCCTTCCAATACGCGCCAGTCGTGCGCATAACCTGAAACACGGTATCGCCTTTCTGCACAACGTATTCACTGCTATTAGGATTAAACGTGGTTGGTGCAGAAGTGGGGGCAGAAGTCGGTGTAGGCGAACGGTAAGTACTGGCAGGCGCTGTCGATGTTTTAGGCGCAGTATACTCATAATAGCTACTGCTGCTGCTGCCAGTGTTACTGCCGCTGATACTGTAATCGACATAAGGCGTGGTCGCCGGAGCGGTGTAGCCGTAGTTGATCGCAGGTTGCTGCGGAATGGGCGTAGTCACCGGAGCTGTATAACCGTAGTTATAGTTTGGCGTGGTGGTCGCAGCACCGCCGCTACCGGCAACACAACCGTCACCGTGATGGTGCGCCAAACCTTCCGCCGGTAATGCATGGGAATGGGTACGCCCACAATGCGTATGCGTGACCGCGTTACGGTTTACCGCACCGCGATTGGTGGTTGTGTTCGTGCCATAGTTGTTATAGCCCGTGCCGGTATAATACGGGTTAGGCGCACAGGCTGCTGCCGTTAGTGCCAGCAAAGAAGTAGCGGCTGCCACTCTGATTTTTCTATCCATGATTCTTACACCTTAATGTTATTGGGGTTCAGGAATGTGAAGACACTCACATAATTCTTGAATAACTTTGGAATATATACCAAATTTAGGAAAAAACGTCGCCATATTAAGGCAACGTTCGTATTTATTGCCGGATTTTACTTGATCATGGGTACAAACTGTACCGCTTCGTGCGCCACCGTTGCATAAGTGTCCTGATGCGTGCGTGTAATCACTTGTAGCCGTTGCGAACCACCCTGCTTACCCACCGGTATGATCAACTTAGCGCCAATCGCGAGTTGTTCCAGCAAAGCGGGAGGAACCGTTTCCGGCGCTGCCGTTGCAATAATGGCATCAAACGGCGCCTCACTTGCCACACCCCAACTGCCATCACTCAGGTAAGTGCGGATATTATCGTAGCCCAATGCCGCCAGCATTTCACGAGTCGCGCGATGCAATGGCTCAATGCGTTCCACCGTGAATACCGTTTCAACCAGTGACGCCAGCACCGCCGCCTGATAACCCGAACCGGTTCCCACTTCCAACACTTTGCGGGGTGGATTTTCACCCGCTAACAGCAATTCGGTCATTCGCGCCACGATGTAAGGCTGGGAAATGGTTTGCCCATGCCCGATGGGTAACGCGGTATCTTCATACGCACGACTGGCGAGAGCCTCATCCACCAACAAATGGCGCGGGGTTTTGCTGATGACCGCTAACACCGCTTCATTGCAAATGCCATTTTCGCGCAAACGCGCCACCAAACGGTTACGGGTACGCTGCGAGGTCATGCCGATGCCTTGCACATCCAGTTTACGCGGCAACATGGCAAGTCTCCAACCAACGCGCGGTGGCTGCCAAGGCACTGTGGCGCGTCAAATCTGCATGAAGCGGGGTAATCGACACGTAACCGGCTTGCACCGCGTGAAAATCCGTACCCTCACCCGCATCGGCGGCATCCCCCGGCGGGCCTATCCAGAAAATATCGCGTCCGCGTGGATCGTGCGCCCGAATCACCGGCTCAGAACGGTGACGATTGCCCAAGCGTGTCACACAAAAGCCACGAATTTGCTCCCACGGCACATCCGGCACATTGATATTGAGGATCATCTGGCTGCTATCGGGGTAAGCTCGCACCTGCGGCAATAACTGCAA